>NZ_JBICUB010000009.1:0-195796 GCF_043197935.1 Micromonospora sp. NPDC048930 | reverse complement strand
CCGCGCCCCGCGCCCCGCGCCCCGCGCCCCGCGCCCCGCGCCCCGCGCCCCGCGCCCCGCGCCCCGCGCCCCGCGCCCCGCGCCCCGCGCCCCGCGCCAAGAGATCTTGGTACGGAACGGCCGTTATAGGGGCCGATTCCTACCAAGATCTCCGCAGCTCCCGGGAAGTGGATGCGGAATCCCAATGTGCGGGAGGAGCCGGGGCGGAGGGGAGGCGCAAGGCGGAAGGGAGCGAGGGCAGGGAGGGGGAGGTGGCGGTGTCCCGGTGGACACCGCCACCTCCCCAGGGGCGAGCCTTCGTCAGGGGGCGTGGTCCACGACCTCGCCGAGACCGGCGGCGACCAGTTCGTCCCGGATGACCGCCGAGTCGCCCTCGATGACCAGGGTGAGCGAGTCCGGGTGCAGGTGCGCGGCGGCCGCCGCGGAAACCTCCTCGACCGTCGCCGCGAGCAGCGACTCGCGCAGCCGGGCGTGGTAGTCGTCCGGCAGGTCGTGCACCACCAGCGTGGTCAGCGCGGAGGCGATCGCGCGCGGGCTCTGCAGCTCGACCGAGAGCTGGCCGGCCCGCCACGAGCGGGCCACCGCCAGCTCGTCCTCGGTCACCCCGGTCAACCGGGTACGCGAGACCTCGCCGACCGCCTCCGCCAGGGCCGGCGCGGTCACCGCGGTCTGCACCCCGGAGCTGATCGCGAACCGGCCGAACCGGCGGGACGAGGCGAAGTCGCCGCGGATGCCGTACGTGTAGCCGCGCACCTCGCGGATCAGGTGGTTGAGCCGGGAGGTGAAGGCGCCGCCGAGCACCGTCCCGGCGAGCGTCATCGGCACGTGGTCCGGGTGGGCGCGGTGCGGGGCGGGGTGGCCGAGGCGGAGCGTGGACTGCACCGAGCCGGGCCGGTCGACCAGGATCACCTTCCGCCGGCCGGCCAGCGGCACCTCGATCGGGCCGCCCCGGTCCACCGGCCCGCCCCCGGTGCCGGCGAACGCCGCCGCGCCGAGCGCGTCCAGGTCGACGCGGTCCAGGTCGCCCGCGACGATCAGCGTGCCCGGGCGGATGAACCACTCGGAGTGGAAGACGGTGACGTCGTCCACGTCCAGGGCGGCGACGCTCTCCGGGTCGCCGTACATCGGCCGGCCCCAACGGTTGTCCGCGCCGAACAGGTCGGCGCGCAGCACCGCGTCCGCCCGGGGGCCCGGGTTGGCCCAGTCCATCCGCAGCGCGGTCGCCTCGTCGTCGCGGACCCGCAGCACGTCCGCCGGGTCGAGCCGGGGCGTCCGGACCGCCTCGGCGAGCAGCTCCACGGCGGCGCCCAGCCGGTCCACCGGGACCTGCACGCTGACCTGGAAGGAGTCCCAGTCCAGCCCGGTCACCAGCTCGGTCCCGAGCGCCTCGATGGCCAACGCGTACGCGGTGCCGTCCCGCTGCGCGGTGCCCTCCTCCAGGGCCTTGGCGAGCACCCCGCCCAGCCCCTCCTTGCCGACCGGCTCCCGCCCGGCGCCGGCGTCCAGGAGCAGCAACGCGACGGCCAGGTTCTGCCCGGGCAGGTGCGCGGCGACGACCTGCCCGCCGACGACCGCCCGGCGGACCACCTGCGGGAACCGGTACGGGCGGGCGGCGCCCGGCCCGGGGCGGGTGGCGATCAGCGTCATGACTTCTCCTCGGGCAGGTAGATCAGGGTCACCCGGTCGGCGGCGCCGAGCAGCTCGGCGGCCTGTTCGGCGATCTGCTCGGCGGTGACCGCGAGCCAGGCCGGCAGGCGCTCACCGATCTTCGCCGGGTCACCGAACTGGGTGGCGTACCGGCCGAGGACGTCGGCCCGGCCGTCCACCGTGGACATGTGCCGCCACCACTGGGTGCTCAGCAGCGCCTTGGCCCGGTCCAGCTCGGCGGCGGTCACCGGCACGGTGGCCAGCTCGTCGATCACCTCGGCCAGCCCGTCGCGCAGCCGCTCGGCGTCCACCCCGGGGCGGGCGGTGGCGGTGGCGATCAGTGGCGCCGGCCCGTGCGCCAGGTCCACCCCGTACGCCCCGACCAGGTCCGGCTGGGCGATCCGCTCCCCGTCGGCGAGGCGCTGGTAGAGCCGGCTGCCCCGGCCGGTGCCCAGGACGGTGGCGAGCACCGTGGTCACGTCGTACCCGGTGGTGCCGTAGGGGTGGGTGCGGTGGGCGGCGTACACGCGGGGCGCGGGCACGTCGGCGACGACCGTCTCCACCGCCGGCCGCCCGGTCGCCGGCACGATCCGCCCGTCCGGCGCGGCGGGGATCTCCGCGCGCGACGGGATGGCCCCGAAGTACTTGTCGGCCAGCGCGAACACCTCGGCGGCCGTGGCGTCGCCGACCACGGTGAGGACCGCGTTGTTCGGCGCGTAGTAGGTGGTGTGGAACGCCTGGAAGGTGGCCAGGTCGGCGGCGTTCAGGTCGGCCATCGACCCGATCGTCGCGTGGTGGTACGGGTGGCCCGGCGGGTAGAGCAGCGGCAGCAGCCGCAGCCAGGCGTCGCCGTATGGGACGTTCTCGTAGCGCTGGCGCCGCTCGTTCTTGACCACGTCCCGCTGGTTGTCCAGGGTCTCCTGGGTGAGCGCCGGCACCAGCCCGCCCATCCGGTCGGCCTCCAGCCAGATCGCCAGTTCCAGGTGCTCGGCCGGGACCGTCTCGAAGTAGTTGGTGCGGTCCGGGTTGGTGGTGGCGTTCAGCGAACCGCCGGAACCCTGGATGAGCTTCATGTGCTCGGTCTTCGTCACGTTCTCCGAGCCCTCGAACATCAGGTGCTCGAAGAGGTGGGCGAAGCCGGTCTGTCCGTCGGGCTCATGACGGGAGCCGACGTCGTACCAGAGGTTCACCGCGACCGCGGGGGCGGTGCGGTCCTCGCTCACCACCACGCGCAGGCCGTTGTCCAGTCGGGTGGTCTCGATCGGCCAGGGGTAACCGCTGTCGGGCATGGCACGACGCTATCCGATGTCGCGGGTGGAAAGGGGACGTGCGGGGAGCATCGTCCGGCCACCCCCGGGGTACTCGTCGCGTATGCCCTCCCCCATCTCCGCCGCCCGGCGGCTCCAGGCAGCGGCGTGGCGTCAGGCGCGGCGAGCCGCAACCGCCGCCGCCGTCGGCGCGGCCAGCGCACTGGCCCGGCGGCGGCACGCCCGGCTGCTGCATCCCGCCGGCCGTACCTTCTCCGCCGAGCTGACGATCTGGGGTACGCCGGGCCCGCCGACCGGCGTGCCGCTGCTGGACCGGCCCGGTCGCTGGCCGGCCACGGTGCGGCTCTCCAAGGGCGTGCCCACCCCGGGGAGCTGGCCGGACGTGCTGGGGGTGGGGATCCGGCTGCACCGGGATCCGGAGACGCCGGTGGACCTGCTGGTCAGCTCCAGCGGGGCCGCGCCGGTGCTGCGCAACCTGCCGCTGCCCCGGCGGCGCTTCACCGGGACGTACACCTCGATCATGTCGTTCCGGGCGGGCCGGCGGCGGCTGTTCCTGGCCGCGCTCGCGGATCCCGACTCGCCGGAGCTGGGCCGCGGCCTGGCCGAGCTCGAGGCGCGGGTCGAGGCGGACGCGCCGCGCCTGGTGCTCGCGGTGGCCTCGGCGGTCGGCGCGTGGCGACCGTTCGGGCAGGTGACCCTGGACGGCGGGCGCGACGCCCGGGAGGACGCCGCGCTGGCCTTCGATCCCCTCGGCAACGTGCCGCCGGGCCTGCGGATGGTGGGTCCGCTCGCCTGGCTGCGCGAGACGACCTACCGCGGTTCTCGCCGGGGCCGGGGCGCCGGCGTTCAGTCGGGCGGCTCGGCGGGGGTCACGGTCTGATCGGACGTCCGGTGCTCCAGGACGGTGTCGGGGGCGGCGTTCCGGTCCTCCTCCCGGATGTCCGATTCGGCGAGGATCGCGTCGGCCTGCGACTCCGGGTCCTCGCTGCCCACCGCCGCCTCCTCGGGCAGCAGGTGGGCGCGGGACTCGATCCGCTCCTGGTCGCTCTGGTCGTGACTCATGGCGTCCCCATACCCGGCACGGGCCTCAGCGGAACGGCCCGCGCACCTCGTAGGTGATCCCGCCCGAGGAGGCGCCGCTGGTGCCGCGCTGGGAGGAGAAGTAGAGCCGGCTGCCGTCCGGGGAGAAGGCCGGCCCGGTGATCTCCGACGCGCTCTGCCCGTTGACCCGCAGGAAGGGCGTGACCACCCCGTCCGGGGTGATCAGATTGATTTCCATGTTGCCGCCGTCCTCGGCGACATAGAGGTCCCCGTACGCCGAGCCGGTGATGTTGTCCACCCCGGTGAGCGGCGCCGGCCCGGTCACCACCAGCGAGTCGTCGTACGCCAGGTCGATCCGCTGGTTGACCGCGTCGTACGCCCAGACCCGGTTGTCGCCCTTGGTGGTGAACCAGCACGTCCCGCCGGCGTACCAGGCGCCCTCGCCACCGTTGAACTTCTTCGCGCCGGAGACCTGGCGGCGGGTGTAGGTGGGCGAGCCGTCCGGGTCGGGGACCCGGGTCCAGCTCACCGGGCCGCTGGTGGCGGTGCCGCCGACCAGCACCTCCAGGGTGCCGTTGGACAGGTCGCCCCAGACCGTCGGGCGGAACCGGTAGAAGCAGCCGTCGGTCTCGTCCTCGGTCAGGTAGATCAGCTGGCGGTCCGGGTCCGCCGCCGTCGCCTCGTGGGTGAACCGCCCCATCGCCGGCCGGCGCACGGCCGCGGTCCCGCCCTGCGGCCAGGTCTCGTAGACGTAGCCCCGGCTCACCTCCTCACAGGAGAGCCAGGTCCCCCACGGGGTGGCCCCGCCGGCACAGTTCCGGTTCGTGTTTCCCAGGATCCGGTACGCCGAGGAAACTGTTCCGTCGGCGTTGAAGCGCACCGCGGAGGCCCCGCCGGTGGTCGAGATCTCGGAGTTCGAGACGTAGATCCAGCCCGCGCCGGCGGCGAAGCAGGCACCCCCGTCGGGGGCGTCGTGCCAGGCGTACGAGGTGCCCGGCACCACCTGCCGGGACCGGGCGATCACCCGGCTGGTGAAGCCGGCGGGAAGCTGGATTCCGTTGGCGTCGGCGCTGCCAAGCGGCCCGTACGGCCCGACTCCGGGCTGGGCGGGAGCGGCCAGGGCGGCACCGGCCCAGAGGCTGCCCGAGAGGGCGGCGGCACCGGCGACGGTGGCGCGCAGGACGGTACGACGATCCATTCGCTGACCTCCTGACGAAGCGTTCGGTGCCGACGAAACTACCGGCCGTCGCATCGATGAAGGTGAACATGAGACGAGACTTTCCCGACGACGCAGTGAGCCGGGCCCGTCGCGTCGGGTAAGCTGGCCGGCGTGACGCGGTCGTATCGATGGTTTAGGCAGCCGGCTGGAGGAGCCGGTGACTCGACCATGATCTGACGTCACCCCCTCTTCGAGCCGGCCGGGCAGGGATTTCCCTGCCCTTTCGTGTACGAGCAGCCGGCTCGACCTCGGGCGCCGGCCCCGGGGCACGGTCGGCGGAAGGAAGCCCACCGTGACGACCCCGGACGCCCATCGGGTCATCGACCAGCGGATCGACCGTGTCGTGCCCCTGACCACCCCGGCCCTGCTGCACCACCACCTGCCGCTGGAGACCCCGCTCGCCGAGGCCGTGGTGGCCGGTCGGCGTGCCGTCGGCCGGGTGCTGGACCGGGCCGACGACCGGCTGCTGGTCGTGGTCGGCCCGTGCTCGGTGCACGACCCCGCCGCCGCCCTCGAGTACGCGGGCCGGCTGCGCGAGGCCGCCGACCGGCTCGCCGACGACCTGCTCGTGGTGATGCGGGTCTACTTCGAGAAGCCGCGCTCGACGGTGGGCTGGAAGGGTCTGATCAACGACCCGGGGCTGGACGGCTCCGGCGACGTCAACACCGGCCTGCGTACCGCCCGGGCGCTCCTGCTCGACGTGCTGCGCCTCGGCCTGCCGGTGGGCTGCGAGTTCCTCGACCCGATCACCCCGCAGTACATCGCGGACACGGTCGCCTGGGGCGCGATCGGCGCGCGGACGGTGGAGAGCCAGGTGCACCGGCAGCTCGCCTCCGGGCTGTCCATGCCGATCGGCATGAAGAACCGCCCCGACGGCAGCATCTCCACGGCGGTGGACGCCATCCGGGCGGCGGGCGTGCCGCACGTCTTCCCCGGTATCGACGTCTCCGGCACCCCGGCGATCATGCACACCCGGGGCAACGCCGACGGCCACCTGGTGCTGCGCGGCGGAGGCGGTCGGCCCAATTACGACGCCGAGTCGGTGGCCGGCGCGCTGGACCTGCTCCGGGCGGCCGGGCTGCCGGAGCGGGTGGTGATCGACGCCAGTCACGCCAACAGCGGCAAGGACCACCGCAACCAGCCGCTGGTCGCCGCGGACGTGGCCGCCCAGCTCGCCGCCGGTCAGCGCGGCATCGTGGGCGTCATGCTGGAGAGCTTCCTCCAGCCGGGCCGCCAGGACCTCGACCCCACCCGCGAGCTGGAGTACGGCAAGTCGGTGACCGACGCCTGCATCGGCTGGGACACCACCGCCGAGGTCCTCACCGAACTGGCGGCAGCGGTCCGCACCCGCCGCGCCACCCTCCCCACCCCCGCCTGACCCGCCGGGGAGGTCCGGACAGAGACAGCGCCGCCCGGCTCCTTGTGGGAGCCGGGCGGCGCCGGGTGTCGGTGTGCAGGTCGCCTCTCGGCGAGTGGCGCGACGCGGCTCCAGCCGGACGGTATTCCGCGAAGGCAGATGGGTGAGGCCCGGGGACACTGGGCACACCGACGCTCTGCACAACGACCGGCAGGGGTGCGGTGTTCCGGGTGGTGCTGTGTCCGCCGTCACGCCGCCCGTGAGCCGGGCCCGGTGACGTTTGACCGATTCCGGCCCGGGTAGCTGATCGGCGTGACCGACGACGCGCCCGTGACCGGGCAGCCGGACACCCGGCCGCTCGACGAACTGCTCGACGACATCTACCACGGCCAGGAACGGGTCACCCAGGCGGACATCTACCGCCGGGCGGTGGCCGCCGAACTGCCTCCGGAGCTGCTCACCCGGATCGCCGCGCTCCCGCAGGGCGAGTACGCGGTCGACGAGGTGGCCGAGCTGCTCGGCGGCACCGTGGCCTGAGCGGCCCGGAACGGCACGACCGAGAGGACAGTGGGATGACCGACCGCGACCAGGGGCAGCAGCACCACATCGAGGCGCTCGGTGATCCGCCGTCGGCGCCGGACCCGTACTCCGACGCCGACTTCGCCGAGGAGCACGAGGAGACCGCGGTGGACGAGGACATCATCACCGGCGAGGACGAGGGGCGACGCGAGCCGGAGGCGGCGCGCGGCTGGGCCGGCGAGAACCACGGCACGTCCCCCACCTGATCGCACGAGCGAGGGGGCCGACGCGTCGCGTCGGCCCCTCGGCACACCTGGTCACTCCCCGTGATGCCGGCCCTCGGCCGCCTGCTGGGCCACGGCGTACCCCATCTGGAGGAAGTCGGAGGCGGCCACCGCGGTCAGCGCGGTGGCGACCAGCCGGGTCAGCCGGGGCGCCAGGACCAGCCCCCCGGTGAGCCCGGTGGCGACCCAGACCGCCAGGCAGAACGGGCAGCTGACCAGCTCGCCGACGGCGTGCCGGGTGGGACTGCCCTGGTCACGGACCTGCTCCATCACCTCGCCGCTGCCGATGGGGTGGTCGTAGCGGGTGAACGGCGCGCGCAGCGGGCTGGTGATCGCGTCCTTGGACAGCAGCCGGCTGAGCTTGTGGGTCGCGATGGAGAGCAGCACCACGTCGCCCGGGGTGGGCCGCTCCGGCACCGGCCGTCCGGTCGCCTTGACCAGGCCGACCAGGGACCCGGTCACGGCCGCGTACGTGCCCATCGCCACCAGGTAGCCGCCCAGCGGCCGGTGCTCGTGCGGCGCGTACGCCTGGCGCAGGCGCGCCACCTTCTGCTTCAGACCACTGGCGGTCACCCGGCCTCCTCGATTCTCGTCGCGGACCGGCTCAGCCGGCGGTCAGGTTGTCGGCCACCTCGCGGGCGAGGCTGGCCAGAATCTCGTCGGCCATCCCGTGGTCCGTGCCGGACAGGTCCAGCCGGACCCGGGCGCCCCCGGCGTCGGCCGGTTCGACGTCGATGTCCGCCGACCAGCCGGCGGAGTCGGAGCTCCAGCGCGCCCGCATGTCCTCGTCGTCGATGATCTCCACCCGGTGCGTTCCGGCGCGCCGCAGCGCCTCGGGCAGCCAGGCCGACGACCGGTCCGGGTCGGTGGCGGTGTTGAACACCACCTCGGGCGGCGCGGACATGCCGCGCTCGGCGTGGCTGGCCATCAGGCCCCCCGCAGCCGGCTCGGGTCGACCTCGCGGCCCGGGTGCCGGGCGAGGTACTCGGTCTCCAGTTCGGCGGTGCGGCGCAGGTGGTTGGCGAGCGCGGAGTCGGTGGCGTGTCGCAGGGTGTCCAGCCGGGTCCGGTGCAGGCTGTGCATCTCCCGGATCAGGTCCTCGTCCGCCAGTTCGGCCGGGTCCACCCCGAGTTCGCCGTCGACGTCGCCGGTCACCGCGTCGGTCCGGGCGTGGTCGCCGTCCCACTCGGGCAGCCGCTGCTCCGGGCTGGCGTCGCCGGTCCGGCGTACTGATTCGGTCATCGTCGCCCCCTCGTCTCGTTCGGGCTGGCGTCTAGACGGATGCCCACCGGGGGTGCCACCAAACCCCGCGACCTACGACACCGCGTCGGAGACGGACGCGGGCCCCGGTACCCTCGATGGCATGAAGCGGCTCTGGACACCGGCGTGGATCGCCCGCCACGTGGCCATGGTCGTGCTGGTCGTGGGCTTCCTCGGGCTCGGCTGGTGGCAGGTCACCCGGGCCGCCGGCGGCAACACGCTCAGCTTCGGGTACGCGATCGAGTGGCCGGTCTTCGCCGGCTTCGTGGTCTTCGTCTGGTGGCGTGAGGTGCGGCACACGCTCCGGGGCACGCCCGAGGAGGCGGCCACCCCGGCCCCGCCGGCGGCCGCCGGCTCCGCGCCGGCGCCCGGCACCCCGGTGGTACGCCGACCGGTGCGGGTCGGCCGCGTGCCGGCCACCCCGGTGGACGGGGCGGAGGACGGCGACCTCGCCGAGTACAACCGCTACCTGTCATGGTTGAACGCCAACCCGGGCGCACGGCCCGGCGACTACCCCGGCTGACGCCGGTTTCGGAAGGACGGACGACGGTGGGCGGAGCCCTTACCCGGTACCGCGTCATCGCCTGGATCGTGGGCGTGGCGCTGGCGGTGCTGGTCCTGATCGGCATGCCGCTGAAGTACTTCTTCGACAGCCCGACCGTGGTCGCCGTGGTCGGCACGGCGCACGGCTGGCTCTACATGGTCTACCTGGCGCTCACCTTCGACCTCTCGCGGCGGGCCGACTGGCCGCTGAAGCGGATGCTGCTCGTGATGCTCGCTGGGACGGTGCCGTTCGTGTCGTTCTACGCGGAGCGCCGGGTGAGCCACTGGCTGGCCGACGGGGACCGGCCCCGGACCCCGGAACCGGTCGCCGGCTGATTCAGCGGGTCGGCCGCCACAGCGTGGCGGAGGCGACCGGGTCCTCCCAGCCGCCCAGCCGTACGCCCTCCCGGGCCCGCCGAAGGGCGCGGGTGACCTGGCCGAACTGCCGCTCGTCGTCGCTGCTGAACAGCAGCACCTCGGCGCCCCGGTACCGCCCCCACAGCTCGTACGCCGGGGGCCGCCAGCGGTTGCCGATGAGCACCAGCCCCAACGGCAGCAGCCCGACCGCGCCGAGCGTCAGGTAGGCCGCCGCGGTGAGCCGTTGCAGCCCGCCGGTGAAGCCGAGCAGCACGCCGACGGCGCCGATCAGGGCGGCGCTCACCGCGACGGCCCGCAGGGCGAGCCGGTCGTGCGGCCCGCGGGTGGTCCAGAGCTGGGTGAGTTCGGCGACCGGCCAGCTGCTCCGGCCGACCGTGAAGCGTTCGGCGGTGACCACGATGCCGGGTCGGGCGTAGAGCAGGGTCGGGTTGGCCGCCCGGGGCGACCGGGGCGGGCGGGCGGTGGAGCCATCGGTCTGCACGGCGTCCTCCCAGGGATCGCGTGCCGGGCACCCGCGCCACTGGTGACCTGCGCCTATGCCGTCTGGCGGGATTCCCGGGTCCGCGCCCCATTGTGTGGCGCAGGCGCCAGCCCGAGCCGGGCGTTTTCGCCGGCCAACGCGGCCAGACCGGGAGGGCTTCGCCGGGAAACAGAAGGCATTTACGGCTTTATCAGCATTTTGCGCTGGGAGCCCTGGCGACATCCGCCCAGAACGACGAATCGGGCCAGCCACACCAACTGCCCATCAGGCCCGGCGTCACCACCGCCGGCCGCGGAATCGGTCACGAAGCGTCACTGTCCCCAGATTCACTTTCTGGCACTTTGCCAACATTCGCCCCTGCTTCACCTCCCGGCCACTCCCGTCTCGGGTTAGGTTGTGCAGGCCGGTCCGGTCGACCGCCATCCACCGGGATGGCCCCGGGCCGGTGTCGCCGAGGCGCACTGCGGGCCCGGCGACCGTGGGAGAGAGGAGCTTTCCGCTCTTGTCGTCCTTACGAATCCTGCTGCGCGCGTTGGCGGTCGCCGGCCTCTCGGCTGCGCTGCTCGCCCCGGCGTCGGTGGCTCGGGCCGAGCCCACCCCCGCCGAGCTGACGAAGCAGATCGAGAAGTCCTCGACTGAGCTGGAGCGAATCGTCGAGTCCTACAACAAGCTCAACGAGGGGATCAAGGCCAACAAGGCCGCCGCGGCCATGTTGCAGGCCAAGATCGGCCCCTTGCAGGCGCAGGCCGAGCGGAGCCAGGCCGACGTCGGCCTGCTCGCCGTGACCGCGTACAAGACCGGCGGGATGCGGACCGCCCGGGCCCTGCTGGAGCCGGGCGGGTCGGCCACGCTGCCGGAGCGGCTGGGCGCCCTGGACCAGTTGAGCCGGCAGCGCCAGGCGACGATCAACGGGTTCACCGAGAGCCAGCGCCAGTTGATCGACCAGAAGACCAGGTTGGACGCCACCCTCGCCCGGCAGGCCGCCCAGGCGAAGCAGCTCGCCGCCGGCAAGAAGAAGATCGAGGCCGACCTCGCCAAGCTCTACCAGCTGCGGCGGCAGGCGTACGGCCGGGCGACCGAAGCGCCGACGAGGTCCACCAGCAGCGCTCCGAACATCTCCGGCTCGGCCGGTGTGGCGGTGCGGTACGCGTACGGGGCGATCGGCAAGCCGTACGTCTACGGGGCCGACGGTCCCGACGGGTACGACTGCTCCGGCCTGACCCTCGCCGCCTGGCGGGCGGCCGGGAAGTCACTGCCGCACAACGCGGCGATGCAGTGGGACGCCACGGCGCGGATCAGCCGCAGCTCGCTGCAACCCGGTGACCTCGTCTTCTACGACGGCCTCGGGCACGTCTCGCTCTACGTCGGCGGCGGCCAGATCATCGACGCGCCCAGCGCCGGCCGCAACGTCCTGAAGCGGGACATGAACATCATGCCGATCCAGGGCTACGGTCGGGTGCGCTGACCCCTCGACACGACGAACGGCCGGCGTCCCCCTATCGGACGCCGGCCGTTCGTTGTGTCAATTACTACCAGCTCAGGCCGCCTGCAGCCCCTCGGCCCGAGCCAGCTCGCGGAGCCGGCCGAGCGCCTGGATCTCCAGCTGGCGGATCCGCTCCCGGGAGAGCGAGAACCGCGAGGCGACCTCGGTCAGCGAGTGCTCCCGACCGTCCTCCAGGCCGTACCGGGCCCGCATGATGCCGGCCGAACGGTCGTCGAGGTGGTTGAGCAGACCCTCGATCCGCTGCCGCTCCAGCCCGGTGAGGACGATCTCCTCCGGCGACGGGGCGTCGCTGTCGGCGACCAGGTCACCGAGGTTGGTGTCGCCGTCGTCGCCGACCGGCGTGTCCAGCGACACGGTGTCCTGCGACCAGCGGACCAGCTCGTTGACCCGCTCGACGGTCACGCCGAGCGCCGCCGCGATCTGCTCCGGCTCCGGGTCGCTGCCCAGCTCACGGGTGAGCTGGCGGGCCACGTTCCGCATCCGGTTGACGTCCTCGACCAGGTGCACTGGCAGCCGCACCGTCCGCTCCTGCTGGGCGATCGCCCGGCTGATGGCCTGGCGGATCCACCAGGTCGCGTAGGTGGAGAACTTGTAGCCGCGCTCGTAGTCGAACTTCTCGACCGCCCGGACCAGGCCGGTGTTGCCCTCCTGGATCAGGTCCAGCATGGGCATGCCCGAGCGCACGTAGCGGCGGGCGATCGACACGACCAGTCGCAGGTTCGCGCGGATGAACAGGTCCTTCGCGCGCTCACCCTCGACGACCAGCCGCTCCAGGTCCTCCCGGTCGACGCCGGCGGGGACGCGGTCCTCGCCGAGCAGGTGCTCGGCGTAGAGGCCGGCCTCGATCGCCTTGGAGAGGTCGACCTCCTTGGCGGCGTCCAGCAGCGGCGTCCGGGAGATCTCGTGCAGGTAGACGCCGACCAGGTCCCGCTCCTCGGCGACCTCGTCGGTACGCATGCCGATGTTCTTGTCCACGATTGCCACGGTCCCCTCGCTCGCGCCGGTTGCCCGGTTCCTTGCCATCCCCACGTTCATCAGCCCTCCCCGTAACCTCCGCTGTGCCCGTAGGTGCTGACACCTACACAACAGATGAGACGCGTCGGGGATTCCATGTCGTGAGTCGAAACTGTCACGAATGCCTGAGTAGTAGCTGAGAGCCCGGTCCATGTTTGCTGTCAGGACCCCTGCTCGAGTGGCTCACGTACGCCCTGGTGGGCAGGGCTTCGGAGCAGCGGAATCAGCGTCCGCCCATGGAATCGCACCATTGCGAAATCCATGAACACAGCGACCCGCGTCACCGCGACATTGCGATCCTGGTCACTGCGAGATACGCGCCTGCGGACCGGTCGGTTCAGCCACGGGTGAGGATTACCCCACCCCTGCTTGAACAATCCGCAGCGGGAGAGCCGTCCCCGGGGACAGCGTGACCTGCGTCGCACTTCAGGCAGGCGGTACGGGTCGACGGGGCCGGGCGCGACGCCCGGCCCCGGACGGGCGGCGGGAGGACGGCGGTCAGGAGGCGAGCAGGGCCAGCGCGCCGCGTACCTGGTCGGCGGAGCGGGCCAGCGCGGCCCGGGCGGCGGAGACCTCGGCGCCGGAGACGAGCGAGACCAGGGCGGTCTTGAGGTCGCCGTCGGCCTCCTGCAGGGCGGCCCGGCAGACCTCCTCGGCGCAGCCGGTGGCCTCCATCAGGATCGAGATCATCCGGCCGCGCAGCTTCGCGTTGGTGGCCACCATGTCGATCATCAGGTTCGAGTAGACCCGGCCGAGGCGCACCATGACGGCCGTGGAGAACGTGTTGAGCACCAGCTTCTGCGCGGTGCCCGCCTTCATCCGGGTCGACCCGGTGACCACCTCGGGTCCGGTGTCCACCCCGATGAAGACGTCCACCGACGAGGCGGCCTCGGCCTCCGGATTGGCGCAGAGCAGCACGGTCGAGGCCCCCTGGGCCCGGGACGCGCCGAGCGCCCCCAGCACGTACGGGGTGCGCCCGCTGGCGGCCAGGCCGACCACCAGGTCGCCGGGGCGTACGCAGTCGGTGGCCTCGGCGGCGCCGGCGCGCTCGTCGTCCTCGGCGTCCTCCACGGCCCGCCACATCGCGTCCGGCCCTCCGGCCAGGTGGGCGCAGAACCAGTGCCGCGGCGAGTTGAAGGTCGGCGCGAGCTCGGCGGCGTCGAGGACGCCGAGCCGGCCGGAGGTGCCGGCGCCGAAGTAGTGCACCCGGTGCCCGCCGCGCAGGGCCGCCACCGCGAGGTCGACGGTCTCGGCGATCTCGTCGAGGACGGCGGCCACCGCCGCCGGCACCCGCCGGTCCGCCTCGTTGATGACGGTGAGCACGTCCCGCGTCGACATCAGGTCGAGGTCGACGCTGTGCGGGTTGCGCCGCTCGGTGGGCGCGCCCACCCGTACCGTGGGCCGCACCGGGGCCACCTCGTCCGGCTCCACCCGGCCCGCCGTCATGCCCGCCTCCGCCCGGAGCCCACCCGGTGCGACTGGACCGCCTCGGCCGTCGCCTCCAGGGCCTTCTTCGCCTTGGCCCGGCTGCGCGCGGCCACCCCGACGAAGAGGCAGTCGACCACGGTGAGCTGGGCCAGCCGGCTGGCCATCGCGCCGGAGCGGTACGTGGTCTCGCGGGCGGCGGTGGTGAGCACGTGGTCGGCCACGTCGGTGATCGGTGACCGGGGGAAGTTGGTCAGCGCCACCGTGGTGGCGCCCCGGGCCCGGGCCTGCTCCAGCACCTCGATCACGTCGGAGGTGGTGCCGGTGTGCGAGATGCCGACCGCGACGTCGCCCCGGCCGAGCAGGGCCGCCGAGGTGAGCGCGGTGTGCACGTCGGGGAAGTAGAAGGCGGTCCGGCCGATGCGGTGCAGCTTCTGCTGGAAGTCGGAGGCGACGAAGCCGCTGGCGCCGGCGCCGTAGACGTCGATCCGGCCGGCCGCGGCGATCGCCTCGACCACCTGCTCGCAGACGGCCGGGTCGAGCTGCTCGGCGGTCTCCTCGACGGCCCGCGCGTCGTTGAAGGCGATGGTCGCGATGATCTGCGCGAGGTCGGCGCCGGGCGGGATGTCGCCGCCGACCACCCGGGCGTCCGGCGGCTCGACCCGGCGGGCGGCCTCGGCGGCGAGCCGGATCCGCAGCTGCGGGTAGCCGTCCATGCCGACCGACCGGCAGAACCGGATGACGGTGGCCTCCGAGGTCTCGGCGGCTGTGGCGAGGTCGGTGATGGTGCGCCGGGCGGCGTCCGCCGGGTCGGCGACGACCAGCCTGGCGACCCGCTGCTCGGCCGGGGACAGCGACGGGAGCAGGCCACTGATGTGGACGATCAGTCCACCGGGCTCGTGACTCGCAGAAATCTTCGGACTCTTCGCCACGGATGAAACTTACTTTCACGAGGCGAGACCGTCAACCATGACGGCGCGTATCGGGAAAAGTACCCCCTTCCGCGCGGGTCCCGCCCGGCAAGGGTCCCATTCCCGCAGCCCGGCCGCCTCCTCCGGTCTGGTCGAGTCGGCCACACCGGCCCACCAGGGAACCGGCCGTCGTCCACGCCGTACCGGCCGGACGGCCGGGCCGGGTCGCCGGACGGCCGGGCCGATCGCCCGGACCGGGACGACCGGCATCGGCCGGGCCGGATCACGCCCCGGCCACCGCCGGCCGGGGCGGGCCGCTAGCGTGTCGCCATGGCGGAGCGCACGGTGCTGGTGACCGGAGGCACGGGCGGGCTGGGCGGTGCGGTCACCGCCGCCTTCCTCAAGGCCGGCTGGCGGGTGGTCGTACCGGAACGGGAGGGCGGCGGGACGACGGCGGCGGCCTCCGGACCGGTCCGCGTCGGACGACGACTTCAACTCGGCGCGTCTGACGCCGCGCCGCGACTAGAAGCCGTCGCGGCCGACCTGCTGGAGCCTGCCGGGGCGGCGCGGGCCGTCGAGGCCGCCACCGCCGAGCCGGCGGCGCCGCTGCGCGCGGTGGTCAACCTCGTCGGCGGGTACGCCAGCGGCGGGCTGGTGCACGAGACCCCGGTCGAGGAGTTCGACCGGATGCTGCGGATCAACCTGCGCCCGACGTACCTGGTCACCCAGGCGGCGTTGCCGCACCTGGTGGCGGCCGGCGGCGGCGCGGTGGTCTGCGTCTCGGCGCGGGCGGCGGTGGCCCCCTTCCCCGGCGCGGCCGGCTACGCCACGGCCAAGGCGGCGGTGCTCGCCTTCGCCAACGCGGTGGCGGTCGAGTACCGCCCGCGCGGGGTGCGCTGCAACACCGTGCTGCCCAGCGTCATCGACACCCCCGCCAACCGGGCCGCCCAGCCGGAGGCCGACCACCGGCGCTGGGTCCCGCCGGCCGAGATCGCCGCGGTGATCCGCTTCCTGGCCTCCGACGAGTCCGCGCCGACGAGCGGCGCGAGCATCCCGGTCTACGGGCGGGCCTGAGCCGGGACCGGACCGTCCCGGCCCGCCCCGCCCGAGGGCGGGGCGGCGCCGCCGGTGACCGCCGGCGGCTCGGCGGGGAGCCACTCGGTCAGGTGGGCGCGGATCCGGCGGGACACCTCCTCGGGCGAGCCGCTCGCGTCGACCACCACGAAGTCGGCGTACTCGGGCAGGGTCCGGTAGGCGGTGGCGGCGGCGGTCAGCCACCGCATGCTCTCGTGGTCGGTGCCGCGCCGCTCGATCCGCCGATACGCCTCGGCGGGGTCGACGGTGAGCAGGAAGGTCACCTGGGGCGCGGGGAAGACCCGGTAGCCGGCCCGGGCCAGCCGCTCCCAGCGCTGCCCGCCGTGCGCCCGGATGCTGGCGTACTGGCAGGCGGCGTAGCGGTCCATCACCGCGGTCCGGCCGGTGACCAGGCAGCTCAGCAGCGCCAGCGCGATGGCGAGCCAGCGGAGCACGGACTCGACCGCGAGCAGGCCGTTCCGGCCGACGAGGCGTTGGGCGTCCGGGCGGCCAAACCGGTGGGCGAGGCGGCCGAGCCAGCGACGGCCGCCGGCGTTGCGGTGGTAGGTGGCGGCGAGGCCCGCGGCGGTGAGCGCCTCGGCGAGCCGGTGTGCCTGGGTGGTCTTGCCCGATCCGTCGATGCCGATCAGGGCGACGGCGCGCAGTCGGGCCCTGCCGCGCCGCACCCGCAGTGACCTGGCCACCTCCCCGAGGCTAGCCGACCGGCGCTTCCCCTCGGGGAGTTTGTCCACATCTGCGCCCTTCTTGCCGCGCCGCGAAGGCAACAGGTGTGGCCGAACGGTTCGCCGGGTACGCAACTTCATTCCCACCGCCACCCACGACGACGGGAGAACCAGATGGCCGAGCGCGGGGACGAGACCCTGGTGCACACCCTGAAGAAGGTCGCCGCCGTGCTCAAGCAGTCCGAGATCCCCTTCGCGCTCGGCGGCAGCTTCGCCGTCTACGCCCACGGGGGCCACTCCAGCGAGCACGACGTGGACTTCCTGATCCGGGAGCAGGACGTCGACCGGGCGCTGGAGGCGCTGGTCGAGGCCGGCTTCACCGCCGAGCGCCCGCCGGAGGACTGGCTGGTCAAGGTCTACGACGAGGGGCGGATGGTGGACCTCATCCACCGGCCGATCGAGACCCCGGTGACCGAGGAGACCTTCGCCGACACCATCGTCCGGCCGGTCGACGCGATCCACATGCCGGTGCTCTCGGCCACCCAGCTCATGGTGCACAAGCTGCTCAGCTTCTCCCAGCACTACTGCGACTTCGCCCGCGCCCTGCCGCTGGCCCGCTCCCTGCGGGAACAGATCGACTGGGAACGGGTACGGAAGGAGACGCAGCACTCGCCGTACGCCGAGGCGTTCCTGGTGCTGCTCGACCGGCTGGACGTGCTGCCCGACGGCACGTCCGGAGGAAGGGAGATCCCGTGACCGGACACCACGGCGAGGGCCCGCCCGACGAGTACGTCGAGGCGGAGATCCAGAGCATGCTGGCCGAGGACCCGTCCGTCGCCGAACAGGGCATCACCGTGGTCCGGCGCGAGCGCGGCCTGGTGCTCTACGGCGAGGTGGAGAGCCCGCACCGACGCGACGAGATCCTGCGCCGGGTGGCCGAGCGCTTCCCGGACGTGCCGGTCACCAGCGACATCGGGGTGATCCGCACGCAGGCGCCCAGCCAGGTCGAGGAGCTGCCGTGAGGGAGGTTCGCTCGTGATCCGGATCGCCGCGGTCGGTGACGTGCACCTGGACGAGGACGTGGTCGGGCGGTTCCGGCCGGCGCTGGAGGAGTTGCCCGACTGCGCGGACGTGCTGCTGCTCGCCGGCGACCTGACCCGGCACGGCACCGAGGCCGAGGCGCGGTGCGTCGCCCAGGAGTTCGGCAACCTCGGGGTGCCGGTGATCACCGTGCTCGGCAACCACGACCACCAGTGCGACCAGGTGCCGCAGGTAGTCAAGGTGCTGGAGGACGTGGGGATCACCGTGCTGGAGGGGAACGGGATCGTGCTGGAGTGCGCCGGCGGGCGGCTCGGCGTGGCCGGGGTGAAGGGCTTCGGCGGCGGCTTCGCCGGTCGCTGCGCCAGCGACTTCGGCGAGCCGGAGATGAAGTCGTTCGTCCGGACCACCAAGGACAGCGCGGACGCGCTCGGCAGGGCGCTGCGCGCGCTGGAGTGCGACCTGCTGGTCGCGCTGACCCACTACTCCCCCGTGCCGGACACGCTCGCCGGCGAACCGCTGGAGATCTACCCGTTCCTCGGCTGCTACCAGCTCGGCCAGGCGATCGACTCGGCGCCCACCGCGCTGGCCCTGCACGGGCACGCGCACCACGGGACCGAACGCGGCACCACACCGGGTGGTGTCCGGGTCCGGAACGTCGCGCACCCGGTCATCAAGCAGGCGTACAGCATCTTCCACCTCGGCGATCACCTGGACCGATCATGAGGTTTGAGGCGGAGGACGACGGGTATTGATGATCGCATGTTGAGCTTGCTGCTTTGGATTCTCGCAGTCGTACTGGTGGTCGCCGGCATCCTTGCGCTGTTCCGCCGGCAGATCCTGTGGGGCATCGTCCTCATCATCATCGGCCTGCTGGTCGGCCCGGGCGGGGTCAGCATCTTCACCTGACCCGCGTCGTACTCATCCCCCTGACCCGCCGGGGTCGTCGGGCCCGCAGCTCCGTCCTCCCAGATCGGATCAGCGGACCCGACGATCCCGGCGTTTCATGGTCAGCAGCGCGGTACGCCCGGAATGTAACCGTCGTAGCCGGTGTAGACGTACGCGTCGGAGACGTACCTCCCGGTGCCGATCCGGTCCCAGATCGAGCTGGTCCCGTACGTGCCGGTGACCGTGGTGCCGCTGGTCTGGCAGTAGATGGTGACCCTGGTGCCGTCGGCGACCGAGCCGACCGCGGTGTAGTTGGTGCCCGGGCCGGAGCGGACGGTGAGGTCGGCACCGGCGGTGTTCACCGTGCCCACCCCGTAGTTCGTGCCGGAGCAGCCGTTGTCGCTGGTGTAGGTCTTGGTGCCCCAGTAGTAGGCGAGCACGCCGTTGAACCGCACCTGGATGTCGTTGCCGCTCAGCCGCTGCTCGTAGTGCAGGTGCGGGCCGGTGGAACCGCCGGTGCTGCCCACGTACCCGATCACCTTGCCGTAGCCGACGGTCTGCCCGACCGACACGTTGAAGCCGCTCAGGTGCGCGTAGTAGGTGGTGTAGCCGTTGCCGTGGTCGATCCGGACGTACTTGCCGTAGCTGGTGCCGCCGAGGTCGGTGACCCGGTCGACCGTGCCGGGCGCGCTGGCCACCACGGGGTCGCCCAGGTCGTCGGTGCGGTTGAAGTCGATGGCGTACGGCGGGCTGTGGTCGGACCGGGTCTGGCCGGACCAGGACTGGTTGCAGGGGAACGGGACCTTGAAGGTCGGCGCCGCCATGGCCGGGGTCGCCGGCACCAGGGTCGCCGCGAGGACCGCGCCGACGGCCGCGAGGCTGAGCCACCGCTTACGCATCCACTGCCTCCTATGTTGAAAGTTTTCGATTACGTAGGGACAGCGTGACAGAAAGTTCCATCGATGGGAAGGGACATCCCGCAGGTGGCGGGAGCGGAGCGTGGGAGCGCGCCCACGGCCGGTGAGCGGGTTTCGGGATTGTTACCGGGCCGTGTCCGGCAGGGGGTGGACCGGACGGGATGCAAGCGCTTACATGTGGGAACGACCATCGGACCGGCGCGCGTTCGATTTCCCCCACGCGCCGGCAAGGAAGGAGATCGGCATGGCGTTTGCCAGATCGCGCCAGGCTCTCGCGATCGCCGGCGTACTGGGGCTGGCGCTCGGCGTCACCGCCTGCGGCACCGGCAATGACAAGAAGAGCAGCAAGGCGAGTTCGCCCGAGTGCGCCGCATACGAGAAGTACCAGGGCCACGACGGCAAGAAGGTGACGATCTACTCGTCGATCCGGGACATCGAGGCCGACCGCCTGGACCAGTCCTGGAAGCAGTTCGAGGACTGCACCGGCATCGACATCGACCACGAGGGCTCGGGCGAGTTCGAGGCCCAGATCGGCGTCCGGGTGGACGGCGGCAACGCCCCCGACCTGGCCTTCATCCCGCAGCCCGGCCTGCTGAAGCGGTTCGCCGACGCGGGCAAGCTCAAGCCGGTCGGCGCCGACACCAAGGCGCTTGCCGAGCAGAACTTCACCCCCGACTGGCTGAAGTACAGCACCGTCAACGGCACGCTCTACGGCGTGCCGCTCGGCTCCAACGTCAAGTCCTACGTGTGGTACTCGCCGAAGACCTTCAAGGAGAAGGGCTGGCAGGTCCCGCAGACCTGGGACGACATGATCAAGCTGAGCGACCAGATCGCGGCGAGCGGCACGAAGCCGTGGTGCGCCGGCATCGAGTCCGGTGACGCCACCGGCTGGCCGGCCACCGACTGGATCGAGGACGTGATGCTGCGGACGGCGGGCCCCGAGGTCTACGACCAGTGGACCACCCACGGCATCAAGTTCAACGACCCGCAGGTCGCCGCGGCGGTCGACAAGGCCGGCACCATCCTCAAGAACGAGAAGTACGTCAACGGCGGCTTCGGCGGCGTGAAGAGCATCGCCACCACCTCCTTCCAGGAGGCCGGCACGCCGATCACCAACGGCAAGTGCGCGCTGCACCGGCAGGCGTCCTTCTACGCCAACCAGTGGCCGCAGGGCACCAAGGTGGCCGAGGACGGCGACGTCTTCGCGTTCTACTTCCCGGCCATCGACCCGGCCAAGGGCAAGCCGGTGCTGGGTGCCGGCGAGTTCGTCGCGGCCTTCGCGGACCGTCCCGAGGTCCAGGCGGTGCAGACCTACCTGGCCTCCGGCGAGTACGTCAACAGCCGCGCCAAGATCGGCGACTGGCTGTCCGCGAACAAGAAGCTGGACATCAACAACGTCCCCAACCCGGTGGACAAGCTCTCCGTCCAGATCCTGCAGGACCCGAAGACCGTCTTCCGCTTCGACGGCTCGGACCTGATGCCGGCCGCGGTCGGCGCGGGCACCTTCTGGAAGGGCATGGTCGACTGGATCAACGGCAAGGACACCGCCACGGTCCTGAACGGCATCGAGAGCAGCTGGCCGAAGTGATCTGAGCCGGTGGTCCGGTCCGCGTCCGCGGGCCGGACCACCGCTCGATCCAACCCTGGGAGGGTCGATGGAGTTCGACTTCGCGGAGGAACAGCCGAAGTTCCTCATGCTGATGTACGGGCTGATCGCTTTCGTCGCGGTGGTGGGCGGTCTGCTCCTGCTCCTCGACGTGGTGCCGGCCTGGTTCGCCCGCCGTCGCGAGGCGCAGCTGGTCGCCGCCGCGACGAGCGGCGCCCCGCTGCCCCGCCGGCGAAAGCCACGGGAGGGGCTGTTCGCGCTCTTCTTCCTGCTGCCGACGCTGCTGTTCCTCGTCGTCGGGCTGGTGGTGCCGGCCATCCGCACCACGCTGCTCTCCTTCATGGACGCGGGCAGCAACGACTGGGTCGGCCTGCGCAACTACGGCTGGATGTTCTCCGAGGACTCGATCGTCCGGGTGCTGACCAACACCCTGATCTGGGTCCTGCTGGTGCCGCTGGTCGCCACCACGTTCGGCCTGATCTACGCCGTCCTGGTGGACCGGGCCCGGCTCGAGGCGCTCGCCAAGTCCCTGATCTTCTTGCCGATGGCCATCTCGTTCGTCGGCGCCAGCATCATCTGGAAGTTCGTCTACGCCTACCGGGGCGACGGGCAGGAGCAGATCGGCCTGCTCAACCAGATCGTGGTCAGCCTCGGCGGCGAGCCGAAGCAGTGGCTGCTCGAATCACCCCTGAACACCTTCCTGCTCATCGTGATCATGGTCTGGATCCAGGCCGGCTTCGCGATGGTGGTGCTGTCGGCCGCGATCAAGGCCATCCCGGCGGACATCGTCGAGGCGGCCCGGCTGGACGGGGTGAGCCCGTGGCAGATGTTCTGGCAGATCACCCTGCCGAGCATCCGGCCGGCGCTGATCGTGGTGGTGGTGACGCTCTCCATCGCCACGCTCAAGGTCTTCGACATCGTCCGGACCGCCACCAACGGCAACTACGACACCAGTGTGATCGCGAACGAGATGTACAACCAGGCGTTCCGGTACGGCCAGAACGGGCAGGGCTCCGCCCTGGCGGTCTTCCTCTTCGTACTGGTCATCCCGATCGTGATCTACCAGATCCGCAACCTGCGTCAGCAGCGGGAGGGCTGAGATGACCACCGCCACGCCCACCGTCGGAGCCGGCGTCCAGGCCGCCGCGAAGAGCACCCGGGTCGGCCGGGTCCGCAAGCGCCTGAACAGCCGGACCGCCACGCTGGTCTCGATCGTCATCGCGCTGCTCTGGACGGTCCCGACCTTCGGCCTGTTCATCTCCTCGTTCCGGCCCGAGGACCAGATCAAGACCACCGGCTGGTGGACCTTCTTCACCGACCCGCAGTTCACCCTGGAGAACTACCAGGAGGTGCTCTTCAGCAGCTCCTCGTCCTCCGGCCAGCTCGCCAGCTACTTCATCAACTCGCTGGCGATCACCATCCCGTCGGTGCTCTTCCCGACGGCGTTCGCGGCGCTGGCCGCGTACGCGCTGGCCTGGATCAACTTCAAGGGGCGGGACTGGCTCTACATCGCGATCTTCGCGTTGCAGATCGTGCCACTGCAGATGGCCCTGGTCCCGCTGCTGAAGTTCTTCTCCACCGGCGTCACCGTCGCCGGCGTCCAGGTGCTCCCGGCCTGGGACCTCGTCGACGAGCAGAAGTTCGCGCAGGTGTGGTTCGCGCACACCTGCTTCGCACTCCCGTTCGCCGTGTTCCTCCTGCACAACTTCATCTCGCAGCTGCCGTCGGACCTGATGGAGGCGGCTCGGGTCGACGGGGCCACGCACCCGAAGATCTTCCGCACCATCGTGCTGCCGCTGATCACGCCCGCCCTGGCCGCGTTCGGCATCTTCCAGTTCCTCTGGGTCTGGAACGACCTGCTGGTCGCGCTCATCTTCGCGGGCGGCGGCAACGAGACCGCCCCGCTGACCGTCCGGCTCGCCGAGATGGCCGGCACCCGGGGCAACGAGTGGCAGCGGCTGACGGCCGGCGCGTTCGTGTCGATCGTCGTACCGCTGATCGTGTTCCTGTCCCTCCAGCGCTACTTCGTGCGGGGCCTGCTCGCCGGCAGCGTCAAGGGCTGACCCGCTGCTCCGCCGCCGCCGGCCCACCGGCGGCGGCGGACGCGGGCCGGAGCGGAAACACGATGACGAAGATTGACGACGTCGCCCGGCTGGCCGGGGTCTCCACGGCCACCGTGTCGCGCGCGCTGCGCGGCCTGCCGACGGTCTCGGCCGCCACCCGGCGTCGGGTGCTGGCCGCCGCCGAGCAGCTCCAGTACGCGGTCTCGCCGAGCGCCTCCCGGTTGGCCGGCGGCAAGACCGGCACGGTGGCGGTGGTCGTCCCCCGGATCACCCGCTGGTTCTTCGCCACGGTCGTCGAGGCGGTCGAGGACCACCTCCACGAGAACGGCTACGACCTGCTGCTCTACAACCTCGGCGGGCGGGAGCAGACCCGACGGCGGGTGCTGCGTACGGCCAGCCTGCACAAGCGCGTGGACGCGATCATCCTGGTCGCCACCCCGCTGCGCCCCGCGGACGTGACCGCGCTGACCAAGCTGGACCTGCCCGGCGTGACGATCAGTTCCGGCAGCGGGGTCCCCGGTTGGCCCTGCGTCCGCATCGACGACGTGGCCGCGGGGCGCACCGCCACCCGGCACCTGCTCGACCTCGGCCACACCCGGATCGCGCACATCTCCGGGGACCCGGACGACGAGCTGGCCTTCACCACCCACCTGGACCGGCGGCGCGGCTACCAGGAGGCGCTGCGCGCGGCCGGGATCCGGCCCGACCCGAGCCTGGACGTCGAGTCCCAGTTCACGATCGACGGGGGCATCCGGGCCGCCGCCGAGCTGCTGGCCCGGGGCGAGCCGCCGACGGCCATCTTCGCGGCCTGCGACGAGATGGCGATGGGCGCGATGACCGCGCTGCGCGACGCCGGCCTGCGGGTGCCGCAGGACGTCAGCGTGATCGGGGTCGACGACCACGACCTGGCCGGGGTGCTCGGGCTGAGCACCATCGCCCAACCCGCGGCCGAGCAGGGGCAGCTCGCCGCCCGGATCCTGCTCGACCCGCTCGGCGTCCGCGCCGCCGAACCGTACGGGGGGCTGGTGCCCGCACCGCGGGGGCCCGAGGCCGACGACGACACGCCGACGCCACCGGTGATCCTGCCCACTCGTCTGGTGGTACGTGAGTCGACCGCCCCACCCCGGGCACACTGAACCGATCCGGCCGTCCGCGGGGCGGCCGGGCAACGACCGTCCGGTCACCGGGCGGCCACCGCACGACACAGGGGAGAAGGCTCTGAACACCGACGCGACACAGCAGGAAACGGCCGGGGCCCCGGCCACCGGCTGGTGGACCGAGGCCGTCATCTACCAGATCTACCCGCGCTCGTTCGCCGACTCCAACGGCGACGGGATCGGGGACCTCCCCGGCATCACCGCCCGCCTCGGCCACCTCGCCGAGCTGGGGGTCGATGCGGTCTGGCTGTCCCCGTTCTACCCGTCACCGCAGGCCGACGCCGGCTACGACGTGGCCGACTACCGGGACGTCGACCCGCTCTTCGGCACCCTCGGCGACGCCGACAAGATGATCTCCGAGGCGAAGGCGCGCGGGCTGCGGGTGATCGTCGACCTGGTGCCCAACCACACCTCCTCGGCGCACCGCTGGTTCCAGGCCGCGCTCGCCGCCGCGCCGGGCAGCCCGGAACGGCAGCGCTACGTCTTCCGCGACGGCAAGGGCCCGCAGGGCGCCGAGCCGCCGAACGACTGGCAGAGCGTGTTCGGCGGTCCCGCCTGGACCCGGCTGCCGGACGGCCAGTGGTACCTGCACCTGTTCGACCCCGGGCAGCCCGACCTCAACTGGGGCAACCCCGAGGTGCGCGCCGAGTTCCTGGACATCCTCCGGTTCTGGCTGGACCGGGGGGTCGACGGCTTCCGGGTGGACGTGGCGCACGGCCTGATCAAGCAGGCCGACCTGGCCGACTGGCAGGAGCAACCGGAGATCCTCTCCGGTGCGGAGGTCGACAAGCCACGCCCGCCCATGTGGGACCAGGACGGCGTGCACGACATCTACCGCGAGTGGCGGCGGCTGCTCGACTCGTACGACGGCGAGCGGATCCTGGTCGCCGAGGCGTGGGTCGAGCCGGCCGAGCGGCTGGCGCGCTACGTCCGGCGGGACGAGATGCACCAGGCGTTCAACTTCGAGTACCTGCTGGCCGCCTGGACCGCCCCGGCCCAGTATGCGGTGATCACCCGCTCCCTGGAGGCCACCGACTCGGTCGGCGCCCCCACCACCTGGGTGCTCTCCAACCACGACGTGGTCCGGCACGCCTCCCGGCTCGGCCTGCCGATCGGCGGCGGCCGCCCGAACGGCATCGGCATCGGCGACCCGCAGCCCGACGCCGCGCTCGGCCTGCGCCGCGCCCGGGCGGCCAGCCTGCTGATGCTCGCCCTGCCCGGCTCGGCGTACCTCTACCAGGGCGAGGAGCTGGGGCTGCCGGAGCACACGACGCTCCCCGACGAGGCCCGGCAGGACCCGACCTGGGAGCGCAGCGGCCACACCCAGCGCGGCCGGGACGGCTGCCGGGTGCCGATCCCGTGGGAGGCGGACGCCCCGTCGTACGGCTTCGGGCCGGCCGACGCGAGCTGGCTCCCCCAGCCCCCGAGCTGGGCCGAGTACGCCCTCGACCGGCAGCGCGACGTGCCCGGCTCCACGTACGAGCTGTACCGGACGGCGCTGCGGCTGCGCCGCGAGCACCGCCTGGGCCGCGGGCCGTTGCGCTGGCACACCTCCGGCGACGAGGTGCTCATCTTCAGCAACCGCGGGATCACCGTGCTGACCAACTTCGGCGCCGAGCCGGTGCCGCTGCCGGTCGGCGCGAAGGTGCTGGCGGCCAGCGCCCCGCTCGACGACGACAACGCCGTCCCCACCGACGTCACCGTCTGGTACCACGTCTGACAGGTGAGGCGGGGCTCCCGGTGCAACGCGAGGCGTTGACCGGGGGCCCTTCCCTAGAGGCGGTCGGCGCGGGTGTGCAGGAGGTCGTGGACCGACTCGATGTCCCCGGGTGAGGTGCGGGCGGCCAGCCAGTACATGAACCCGGTCGGGATGAAGAAGAGCTGGAACACGGCCAGCCCGACGGCGTAGTTCAGCGGCGGCGGGAAGGCCGCCCGCAGCCCGGCGAAGGCCACCCCGACCAGCCCGTTGCCGGCCGCCCGGCCGACCCCGTTGACCAGGTTGCCGAGGCTGTAGACGGTGCCCCGGTGCTCGGGCGGGTTGACGTCGGCGATCAGCGCGAACCAGTTGGGCGAGTTCGCCGAGGTGAGGGCGAGGGCCAGCAGGGCGGTCAGCAGGCTGAGCCCGACCGTGGGCTCGGTGACGACACTGGCCAGCACCGCGCCGACCACCGCGCCGGAGCTGCCCCCGTCCGGCACGTCGATCCGGATCGGGACCAGGAACAGGACCAGGTAGAACGGCACGGCCGCGAGGATGCCCACCGCCGCGACCAGGGCCCGGCCGCTCGGCGTACGCCGTTGCAGCGCGTCGCCGGCCAGGCCACCCACGATGGAGAAGACCCCACCGAGCTGGAACAGGGTGGCGAAGACACTGCCCACCACCACGGCGGTGGCCGCCGAGTAGCCCTGCGCCTCGGCCCGCTGGGCGAAGAGCACCGGCAACCAGACCAGCGAGCCGAACGCCGCCTGGGCGGTCAGTCCCTGGAGGATCAGCCAGCGGTTGGTCCGCCGGGCCAGGATCCGGGGCAGGTCGGCGCGGCTGATCCGGTAGTCGTAGTCGGCACCCGCGTCGAGCGCGGCGGCCAGCTCCGGCTCGCTCTGCCCACGCCGGATGTCGTACGTGAACAGGTAGGCCACGGTGGCGACCAGACCGACCACGCTGAGCACCAGGAACGGTCGCCGCCAGTCGGTGGCGCCGAGGATCCCGCCGGTCAGCGTGCCGGCGAGCGTGCCCACCCCCTGCGACAGCCCCCAGAAGCTCATCACCAGGCCCCGGCGCCGGGGCGAGATCAGGTCGGTGACCACCGAGAAGCCCACCGAGCCGACCGCGCCCAGCCCGACCGCGGCGACCAGTTGGGCCACCAGGAAGGTCGGGTACTGCTGGGCCAGCGCGCTGCCCCCGGTGCCGGCCGCCCAGATCAGGGTGCCCACCATCAGCAGGGGCTTGCGGTCGGTCCGGTCCCCCACGTACGCCCAGGCGACGGCGGCGACGGCACTGACCAGGAAGCTCACCGCGGTGACCAGCCCGAGCAGCCGCTGCGGCACGCCCAGCGCGCCGGAGATCGACCCGTACAGCGGGGGGACCAGGCCGATCGCCACGTTGTCCAGCGAGGCCAGCAGCACGAACACGACCACGCTGTAGAGCCGGTGGGCTGCTCCCCCGCCCCGGGTCGCGCGCTCGGTGCCCATGGTCATGTCTGGCACCCAACCAGGATCAGCCGCCGACCGCCAGCGCCCAACGGAGATCCGCGCTACGCCAACCGGCCGTGTTGTTCCTCCGGCGAGGTCGCGCGCCGGGCCGGCGGCGGCAACGGGAACCAGGCGGCCAACCGTGAGTCGGCGTCCCGGGCGCTGGGGTGGGCGACCCCGTGCAGCAGGTCGGCGGCCTCCCGCCAGGCGGCCAGCGCGCCGTCGTGGTCGCCCTGTTCCTCGCGGACGTCACCGAGCGTCAGCAGGGTCTTGCCCAACCACCGCTCGCCCTCGTTGCGTCCGACGCTGATCGCCGAGGTGAGCAGCTCCGCCGCCGCCGCCAGCCGCCCCGCGCGGCGACGCACGCTGGCCAGTACGGTGAGCGCCTCCACGGTGCCCGTCGCGTACCTCATCGCCTCGGCGATGGCCAGCGCCTGCTCGGCCGCCACCACGGCCTCCGCATCGCGCCCGGCCGCCAGGTGGATCCCGGCGAACCGGTACAGCGTGATCACCTCACCGTACGGGTCACGCAACTCCCGGAAGATCGACAACGTGGTGGTGAGCAGCTCGATCGCGTCGGCGAACCGGCCGGCATCGTGAT
Source organism: Micromonospora sp. NPDC048930 (assembly GCF_043197935.1). Lineage (NCBI taxonomy): Bacteria > Bacillati > Actinomycetota > Actinomycetes > Micromonosporales > Micromonosporaceae > Micromonospora > Micromonospora sp. NPDC048930. The sequence goes on along the minus strand of NZ_JBICUB010000009.1, from coordinate 167,732 downwards.
AGACGCGGGCGAGCCCGTTCATCACGTCGGCCTGGCTGCTCCGGCTGTCACAGGCCGTGTAGAGATCAAGTGCCCGGCGCAGCTGCTGCTCCGCTTCCCGCAGCCGGCCGTGCTCGCGTTCGATGGCCCCGAGGTGCTGCCGGGCGCGAGCCGTGCACCACAGGCTGCCCACCCGCTCGGCCAGCACCAGGGCGCGTTCCGCCGATTCCCGCGCCTGCGGCAGGTGCCCCAGATAACCCTGCAGGTAGGTCAGCCGGTTGAGGGCATGTGCCTGGCCGCAGTCGTCGTCGAGCGCCGCGAAGAGTTCCGCCGCGGTCTCCGCACAGCGGGCGGCGTCGGGCAGCGCCCGGTACTCGTCGGCCCGGCTGCGGTAGAGCATCGCCAGCGCCGTCATGCGCCGGTCGCCGGCCCGTTCGGCCGCCGCCTCGGCGAGGGCGTTGACCGACCGCCAGGCGTCGACCGCCCCGCGCATCTCGAGGAACGGCCCGAGCACGTGCGTCAGTGCTCCGCACAGCTCGTCCAGACCCAGGTCGTACGCCTGGCGTACGCCGGCCAACAGCGATTCGCTCTCCGCCTCGTACCAGCTGACCGGATCGCTCGCCGCGGCGGACCGCACGGTCGGGTCGAGGAGCGCCGTACCGGTGATCGCCGGCTCCAGTCCCGGGAACTGCTTGTCGGGCAGGCCGCGCATCGCCGACAGCGCGTAGCCGAGCCAGGCGTTGAGCCCCGCCACCACGGCCGTCCGCCGGTCCGCCTCGTCGATCCGGGCTTCGGCCCGTTCGCGCAGCAGCAACCGGACCAGGTCATGGAACCGGTACCGGTCCTGGCCGAGGGCGTCCTGACCGGCGTACTCGACGATGCGGTGCTGCACGAGCTGGTCGATCAACGCCTCGGCGACCGCGACGGGGCGTTGCAGCACCGCCCCGGCGACCCAGGTGGGAAAGCTCGGTGCGGCCAGCAACGCCAGCAGCTGCGCGGCGGCGTCGGCGTGCGGATCCAGCCCGCGGAAGCTGAGCTCCAGGCTGGCCCTTACCTCGAGGTCGCCGTGGTGCAGTTCGTCCAGGCGGTGCTGGTCGGCCAGCCGGTCCGCCATTCTGCGCAGGGACCAGTGCGGTCGGGCGGCCAACCGGGCCCCCACGATACGGACCGCCAGCGGCAACCACCCGCACAGCTCGACCAGGCGCGCGGCGACCGCCGGCTCCGCCGCCACGCGCTCCGCGCCCACCGTCGCCCGCAGCAGCGCCAACGCGTCCGCGTCGGGCAGCACATCGAGGTCCAGGTGGTGGACCCCGGCCACGTCCGCCAGGTCGGAGCGGCTGGTGACGAGCACCGCGCAGCCCGACCCGCCCGGCACCAGCGGGCGGACCTGTGCCGCGCTCGCCGCCTCGTCGAGCACGACCAGCACCCGGCGCTCCGCGGTGACGGAGCGGTAGAGCAGGATCCGTTCCTCAAGATCGTCGGGGATCGCGGCGCGGTGTGTGCCCAACGCGACGAGCGCACGCCCCAGCACGTCGGCCGGCTGCTGCGGCCGGTCCTGCGTCCCGTGCAGGTCGACGTAGAGCTGGCCGTCGGGAAAGTCGCTCCGCAGCAGGTGGGCGACGTGGACGGCCAGTGCGCTCTTGCCGACCCCCGGCTTGCCGCTGACGACGGCGACCGGGACCGCGGTAGCGGTGGCCGCCGCCGAGGTCAGCCGGCGACGCAGCTCGTCGACCTCGGTGCCACGCCCGGTGAAGTCGGCGAGGTCGGCCGGCAACTGGGCCGGACGCGCAACCGGCGGGGGCGGCGGCCCGGGATCCTGGTCCGGCACGGGCGCCGGCTCCGGGCCGGTCTCGGGCCGGGACGGCGGCGCCGGCTGACCGGCGTCGGCCCGGGGACGCGTACCGGCCAGGATCGCGCGCTCCAGCTGCCGCAACTCCGTGCCGGGCTCGATGCCGAGCTCGTCGGCCATCCGCCGGCGGCCGTCGCGGTAGACCTCCAGGGCCTCGGCGGTACGCCCCACGGCGTCCAACGCGATCATCAGCTGCCCCCGCAGCCGCTCCCGCAGCGGGTGCTCCTCGACCAGCCGGGTCAGCTCCGGCACCAACGCCGCGTGCCGGCCGAGGGTGAGTTCGAGGTCGATCACCCGCACCAGGATCGCGAGCCGCAGTTCGGCCAGCCGGTGGGCCTCCGCGGTGGCGAACGGCGCCGGGACGTCGGCCAGCGCGGGCCCGCGCCAGAGCGCCAGGGCGGCACGCAGCGCCACGGCCCGGGGCTGCGGGGCCAGGTCCTCCCGCTCCGCCTCGCGCACCAGCCGCTCGACCCGTGCCACGTCGAGCTGGCCATCACCGACCCGCAACAGATAGCCGGGACTCCGGGTGACCAGCAACCGGTCCACGCCCGGCCGGCCGTTGTCGCCGAGCTGGCGGCGCAGCGCCGACACCACGGTCAGCACCTGCTCCCGGGCCGTCGCCGGCGGACGCTCCGGCCAGAGCCCGTCGATGAGCTCGTCGACCGAGACCACCCGGTTGCGCCGCAGCAGCAGCGCGGCCAGGACGATCCGCTGGCGGGCCCCCGGCAGGGGGACCGGGCCGGACCGCCCCCGCACCTCGAGGGGACCGAGAATGTTGAACACGACCGGTGGCTCGGCGGCTTCGTCGCCGGGCCCGACCGCCGCGCGTCCCGTCCGGCCGAGGCTCGTCACCACGAGCCGGCTCCGCGTCGAAGGCGGTCCCGCTGGACCCGGTCATCCGGCCCCATCCACATCACCTGCCCCGTCCGCTCGCGCTGTGCCGGCTGCACGGGCCGCGCCGCCTCGTCAGCCGGGAGCGACGCCGCAAACGGTAGTTGTCGATAGGTGCCCAGTTCGGACAAGTTCGATAACGACGAGGTAACGCAGACGAGGGCGGCCGGTGGGCGGGAACCCACCGGCCGCACGCCGGGCCTCTGCGATTGTCGATACGGTCCGGCTGGCTCAGCCCGCTTCGCGCTCGATGATCAGATCGCGGGCCCGGGCGTAACGCGCGCGGACGGCCGGAACCGACCCTGCCCCGTCGGCGTCTCCGCCGCCCGCCCAGCCGCCGTCCACCCCGTACGCCTCGGTGTCGGCGATCGTCCACGACGGTGGCTCCGCGCCGCCGAGGGCGACCCAGGCGGCCTGGCGGGCCGCACCGTCCGCGACGTACTCCCCGGGCGGCGGGACCACGACGGGCCGCCCGAAGACCTGCGGCGCGATCCGCCGCACGGCGGCGGAGCGGGCCCCGCCACCGACCAGGATGATCCGCTCGGCCCGCGCGCCCTGCGCGAGGAGCGCGTCCAGGCCGTCGGCGAGGGCGCAGAGCATCCCCTCGACAGCGGCCCGGGCCAGGTGGGCCGGGGTCGAGGTGCCCAGGGTGAGCCCGTGCAGCGCGCCGGTCGCGGTGGGCCGGTCGGGGGTCCGCTCCCCCTCCAGGTACGGGACCATGACCAGCCCGTCGGCGCCGGGCGGGGCCTGCAGGGCCAGCGCGCTCAGCCCGTCGAGGTCGACCCCGAGCAGGGTCGCGGCGGCGTCCAGCACCCGGGCCGCGTTGAGCGTGCAGACCAGCGGCAGGAACCGCCCGGTGGCGTCGGCGAAGCCGGCCACCGCGCCGCTCGGGTCGGCGGCGGGCGCGTCGGCGACGGCGAAGACCGTGCCGGAGGTGCCGATCGAGACGACCACGTCGCCCGGGCCGGCGCCGACGCCGAGCGCGGCGGCGGCGTTGTCCCCGGTGCCGGGGCCGAGCAGGACCGGCCCGGATGCGGTGCCGGATCCCGGCAGCACCGTCGGGTCCAACTGCCCGGCCACCTCGGACGGGCCGAGTACGACCGGCACCCGGACCCGCCGCCCGAGGGCCTTCTCCAGCAGGTCGAGGCGGTACGCGCCGGTCCGCGGCGACCAGTAGCCGGTGCCGCTGGCGTCGCCCCGGTCGGTCCGCAGCGCGTCCAGGCCGGGTGCCCCGGCGAGCCGCCAGGTGAGCCAGTCGTGCGGCAGGCAGACCGCCGCCACCCGCGCCGCGTTCGCCGGCTCGTGCCGGGCCAGCCAGCGCAGCTTGGTGGCGGTGAAGCTGGCCACCGGCACCGCCCCGGTCGCCTCGGCCCAGAAGCGGCGGCCCGCCTCCCCGCCGCCGGCCTCGGCGACCAGTTCGTGTGCGGCGTCGGCGGAACGGGTGTCGTTCCACAGCAGCGCCGGGCGGACCACCTGTCCGGCCTCGTCGAGGCAGACCATGCCGTGCTGCTGCCCGGCGACCGAGACGGCGGCCACGTCGGCCAGCCCGCCGGCCTCCGCGACGGCCGCGCGCAGGGCGTCCCACCAGGCGTGCGGGTCGACCTCGGTGCCCTCCGGGTGCGGCGCGCGGCCCTGCCGGACCAGCGCGCCGGTCTCCGCGTCCCGGACGACCACCTTGCAGGACTGGGTGGACGAGTCGACCCCGGCGACGAGCGGCATCGCGGCCCGCCTCAGCGCGCGCCGAGCAGGTGCTCGACGGCGAGCTGGTTGAGCCGGACGAAGCCGAAGCCCTTCGCGCCGGCCGCGTCCGGGTCGAAGTCCTCGAACGCGGTGCGGTCGGCGAGCAGTTCGGCGTAGCCCTCGCCGGGGTTCAGCGTCGGGGTGGCCAGCTCGGTGACCTTGCTGGCGGCGAGCGCCTCGGCCACCTCCGGGTCGGCCCGGAACGCCGCGACCCGCTCCTTGAGCAGCAGGTACGTGCGCATGTTCGCCGCCGCCGACGCCCACACCCCGGCGATGTCCTCGGTGCGCGAGGGCTTGTAGTCGAAGTGCCGCGGCCCGTCGTACGCGGGACCGCCGTTGGGGCCGCCGTGCTCCAGCAGGTCGACCAGGGCGAACGCGTTGAGCAGGTCGCCGTGGCCGAAGACCAGGTCCTGGTCGTACTTGATGCCGCGCTGGCCGTTCAGGTCGATGTGGAAGAGCTTGCCCTGCCAGAGCGCCTGGGCGATGCCGTGCATGAAGTTCAGTCCGGCCATCTGCTCGTGGCCGACCTCCGGGTTGAGGCCGACCAGCTCCGGGCGGGCCAGGGTGGAGATGAAGGCCAGCGCGTGCCCGACGGTGGGCAGCAGGATGTCGCCGCGCGGCTCGTTCGGCTTCGGCTCGAGAGCGAAGCGCAGGTCGTAGCCCTGGTCCACGACGTACTGGCAGAGCAGGTCGACCGCCTCGCGGTAGCGGTCCAGCGCGGCGCGGACGTCCTTGGCCACGTCGTACTCGGCGCCCTCCCGGCCGCCCCACATCACGAAGGTGCGGGCGCCCAGCTCGGCGGCGAGGTCGACGTTGCGCAGGACCTTGCGCAGCGCGTACCGGCGCACGTCCCGGTCGTTGCTGGTGAAGCCGCCGTCCTTGAAGACGGGGTGCTTGAAGAGGTTGGTGGTGACCATGGGCACGACCAGGCCGGTCTCGTCGAGGGCCTTGCGGAACCGGGTCAGGTGGGCGTCGCGGGTGGCGGCGTCCGCGCCGAAGGGCACCAGGTCGTCGTCGTGGAAGGTGATGCCGTACGCGCCGAGCTCGGCGAGCCGGTGGACCGCCTCCACGGCGTCCAGCTCGGGTCGGGTGGCGTCCCCGAACGGGTCGACGGCCTGCCAGCCCACGGTCCAGAGACCGAAGGAGAACTTGTCGGCGGGGGTGGGACGGGGTGCCATGGCAGACCTCCGGTGGTGTCGTCCGCAATTTGTTCAGTGGTTGAATTAAATGGCGGCGATGTGGCAGTGTCAAGGGGTGACCAGCACCAGCATCGGGGCGGTCCGGCAGGGCAGCCTCCGCGAACTCAACCTCGCGGTGGTGCTCCGGCGGATCGCCGCCGCCGACCGACCGCCCTCCCGGGCCGACCTGGCCGCCGCGACCGGACTGACCCGGGCCACGGTCTCCGCCGTGGTGGACGACCTGATCGCCGGCCGGCTGGTGGCCGAGGCGGAGCCCGCCCCGCGTACCGGGGCCGGGCGGCCGGCCCGGGGCCTGGTCCTGGCGGCCGACGGCCCGGCCGGGCTCGGGCTGGAGGTGAACGTCGACTACCTGGCCGCCTGCGTGGTCGACCTGACCGGCACGGTCCGCCACCATCTGGTGCGCCGGGCCGACCTGCGTCCGGTCTCCCCCGCCGACGCCCTGGACCGGCTCGCCGCGCTCGCCGCCGAGGCCCGCGCCGCGGCCGTACGCGAGGGCCTGACCCTGGCCGGCGCGACGCTCGCGGTGCCCGGCCTGGTCGGGGACGGCGGCCTGGTGCGGCTGGCGCCGAACCTCGGCTGGCGGGACGTGGACGTGCCCGCGCTGCTCGCCGGCCACCCGCTGGCGGAACCGGTGGCGGGCATCCCGCCGCTGGTGGTGGACAACGAGGCCAACCTGGCCGCCCTCGGCGAGCTGCACGCCGGCCCGCCCGGGTCGGCCAGCTTCCTGCACGTCTCCGGGGAGATCGGCATCGGCGCCGGGATCGTGCTCGACGGGGTGCTGTACCGGGGCGCCCGCGGCTGGAGCGGCGAGATCGGGCACCTTCCGGTCGACCCGCGGGGCCGGCCCTGCCGCTGCGGCGGCCAGGGCTGCCTGGAACGGTACGCGGGCCAGGAGGCCATCCTCGCCGCCGCCGGCCTGGCCGGCGCGGAACTGCCCGCCGACACCGCCGCCACCCGGCTGGCCGACCTGGCCGGGGCCGGCGACCCCGCCGCGCTGACCGCCCTCGCCGACGCCGGCACCGCCCTCGGGATCGCCGTGGCGGGCGTGGTGAACCTGCTGGATCTGGACACCGTGGTGCTCGGCGGCGGATACGCCCCGCTCGCCCCGTGGCTCTCCCCGCCGGTGGTGGCGGAGGTCTCCCGCCGGGTGCTCACCGCGGCCTGGTCACCGGTCACCGTCCGCCCGGCGGCGCTCGGCGCGCAGTCCGCGGCGGTCGGTGGGGCCGCCTCGGTGGTACGGCGCATCGTCGACCGGCCGGTCGGCTGGCTGGCCCGGTCCGGCTGAACCCGTTGAGCTTCGCGGGAGTGGCGGCCGTGATCGCTGGCGGCTCAGCAGGTCGACACGCCGAAGAAGACCGCAGCCTGGGCACCAACGATCATGGTACGGCCGGTGGCGGCACGCGCCTGAGTTCAGGCGGTGCGGGCGGCCGGCGGCTCCTCCGTGGCCGCCTCTCCGGTCGTCGCCGCGATCTCCTCCAGGCCGGCGATCCCCTCGCCGGACTGCGGCAGCGCCGCCCAGCTCTCCGCGGCGGCGGCCTCGCTCCGGCGCGCCACCTCGTCGAACTCGTGCATGCCCCGCAGCAGTGCCGCGCGCCCCTCCGGGCTCATCCCGGCCAGGATCCGGTCCAGCCGGTCCCGCCGGTCGGCCCGCAGCTCGGCCAGGAGCCGGGTCGCCGCCGGGGTGAGGTGCAGGGAGATCTCCCGGCGGTCGTACCGGCCCGGCTCGCGCTCCAGCATCCCGGCCGCCACCAGCCGGTCACAGAGCCGGCTGGCCGAGGAGAGCAGCATGTCGGTCAGGGTGGCGAGGCGGCGGAGGTTGATCCCGTCGTACTGCTCCACGACCATGACCGCGCGTAACTGGGCGCCCGAGAGCCGGCTCGTCGTCCGCTCCCGGGCCGCCTCCCAGACAGCCAGCAGGGTGCCCGCCGTCTCGTCCAGTGCGGCGGCCATACTCGCTTCAGGTCCGTGCGGACCGAGTTCTTGGGCCATGGTGCGCCCGAGACTACCCGCCGTACCCGGCCGACGACCTGTGCAAAGGAGCAAAGATGAGCGGACCGGAGGATCGGGCGCGCCGGACCATCTCCGAGGCGCCGGCGGACCTGCTGCTCGACCGGCTCGGCGCCGAGCTGGAACGGTCGTACGCAATCACCCGCACCGAGCTCTACCAGGTCGACTACCGGTTGTCGGTGCTGCTGCCGCTGCACGACGCCGAGCCGATCAGCGGTCCGGGGCATCCCGCCTGGCGCTGCTTCGACCACCAGGAGCCGATCGTCACGGAGGGCACCGGCTGGTTCCCGGTCGGGATGCGCGGGGAGCGGCGCGGGGTGCTCCGGGTCTCGCCCGTGCCGGACGACCCGGCCGCCCTCCGCGAGCTGGACGCCATCGCCACCGCGCTCGGTCACGAGCTGTCCGCCGTGATGGCCAGCACCGACGTTTATCTGACCGCCCGGCGCAGCCGCCGGTTGACGCTGGCCGCCGAGATGCAGTGGGAGCTGCTGCCCGGCCGCAGCCGGATCCGGCCCTCGTTCAGCCTGGCCGGCCAGTTGGAGCCCGCGTACGCGGTGCGCGGCGACGGCTTCGACTGGTCCGACAACGGCCACCGGCTCTGGCTCTCGGTGATCAACGGCTCCGGCGAGGGGGTGGCCGCGTCGATGCTCACCTCGCTGGCCACCCACGCGCTGCGCAACGCCCGCCGGGCCGAGCTGGGGCTGGCCGACCAGGCCGCCCTGGCCGACCAGGCGATCTACGCGCTGCACCGGGGCGGGCAGCACCTCTCCGTACTGCTGCTGGAGCTGCACCTGGCGTCCGGGACGATGACCGTGGTCGACGCCGGCTCGCCCCGCCTGGTGCGGCTGCGTGACGGTGAGGTGAGCGAGCAGGTCCTGGAGAAGCAGTTCCCGCTCGGCATGTTCGAGGGCACGGACTACCAGGAGCAGCAGTTCCAGCTGCGCCGCGGGGACCGGCTCTTCGTGGTCAGCGACGGGGTCATCGACGCGACCGGCGGCCAGATCCGGTACGGCGAGACCGCGCTGGACCGTTTCCTGCGGCGCACCGGGCCGATGGAGCCGCTGGACGCGGTCCGCTCGCTGATCGGGGACCTGCGGGCCTTCGTCGCCGGGGACCTGGTCGACGACGCGGTGGTGGTCTGCCTGGACTGGCTGGGCCCGCAGCCCTGACCCGGCGGTCAGTACGCGCCGCGGCCGCGCAGCACCGCGCCGAACGTCTTCCAGAGGATGGTCAGGTCGGCGGCGAGCGACCAGTTCTCCACGTAGTACAGGTCGAGCCGGATGCCGTCCTCCCAGCTCAGGTCGGACCGGCCGCTGACCTGCCAGAGGCCGGTCATGCCGGGCTTGACCAGGAGGCGGCGGGCGACGTCGCCGTCGTACCGGGCCACCTCGGTGGGCAGCGGCGGGCGGGGACCGACCAGGCTCATCTGGCCGAGCAGCACGTTCGCCAGCTGCGGCAGCTCGTCCAGGGACCACTTGCGCAGCAGCCGGCCGACCCGGGTCACCCGCGGGTCGTCGCGCATCTTGAACATCAGGCCGTCGGTCTCGTTGCGCGCGGCCAGGTCGGCCAGGAGCGCGTCGGCGTTCACGACCATGGTGCGGAACTTGAAGACGCCGAACTCCCGGCCGCCCTGGCCGACCCGGACCTGGCGGAACAGCACCGGCCCCCGGCTGCCCAGCTTGATGGCGAGCGCGATCACCACCAGGACCGGCAGCAGCAGGAGCAGCGCCACCAGCGACACCGACCGGTCCACCAGTCCCTTGACCAGCTTCCGGCCGCCCCGGAACTCGGGCGCCTCGACGTGGATCAGCGGCAGCCCGGCGACCGGGCGGGTGTGGATGCGCGGGCCGGCGACGTCGGTCAGCGCCGGGGCCACCACGAGGTCGACGCCGGTGCCCTCCAGCTGCCAGCCGAGCCGGCGCAGCCGGGTCGCCGTCAGCTCGCCCGAGGCGGTGACCGCCACGGTGTCCGCGCCGATGGCGGTGGCCGCCTCGGGGATGCCGCGGAACGAGCCGACCACCGGCACGTCGCCCAGCCGCTGCGGCACCGGCGCGAGCAGCGCGTCCGGGATGCAGGCGCCGACCACCTGGTAGCCGGCGTACGGCTCGCGGTGCAGGGTGTGCACCAGCTCCAGCACGTGCGCGGTGTCGCCCACCACCAGCACCTTGCGGGACCAGCCGGCGCCCTGGTAGCGGGCCCGGTGCAGCCGCTTGCGGGCGGCGAACCGGGCCACCTCCAGACCGATGGTGCCCGCCGCGAAGGAGATGGCCAGGAAGCCCCGGGAGACCCCGACGTCGGCGATGTACCCGGCGATGGCGATGCCGCCGGCCAGCCGCAGGCTCGCCGAGCCGACCCGGCGGTACTCGTCGGCGCCGTAGCCGAGCACCCGGTCGTCGTAGCAGCGCATCGCCCGCAGCGAGACCAGCCAGGCCAGCAGCAGGCCGGGCGCCACCACCGCGTACGGGATCTCCGAGCCGACCGGTTCCTCCTCGCCGAAGCGGCCGACGTACCCGATCAGGACGGCCGTGGCCAGGACGGCGGTGTCCAGCACCGCGAGGACGCGGACGTACGCGCGCTCCGCGGCCCGCGTCGCCGGGGCGGGACCGTGGTCTCCCGGACCGGTCGCCATGCGGGCGGGGGTCAACAGCGTCGCGGACGTCACCGGCCCTCCCCACCTCGCGCAGGACGGCCCCGCACCGCCCGGCCCCGCTGGCGAGCCGGCGACTCGGAGCACCCGGACATCATGCCTCGGTAATTATGGACGCCGATTGCTTCCGACGTATTGCCGTCACATTCTCGGCGTCCGGACGGCCCGAAAAGCGTTCCGCCGTACCGGGTTTCCCGATACGGCGGAACGTTTGGACTGACTGACGAATCAGCGAGGGGCCGGCGGTCGCAGGGCGATCGCCTGGAGGAAGATCTCGCCGATCTTGGTGGGGTCGATGGTGACGAAGGTCCGTCCGCCGGTGATCGCGGTGATCGGGTCGAGCTCCGCCTTGCTGACGTCGTTACCGATACCGATGATGATCAGCTGCACCGGCTGCTCGGGGTCCCGGATCTTCTTGAGCTGGTCGATCAACTGCTTCTGGGAGATGCCGTTGTCGTCGTCGTTCTTGCCGTCGGTGAAGAGCACGATCGAGTTGACCTTGCCCGGCTCCCAGTCCTGCTGGACCGTCTTGTACGCGGCCAGCAGCGTGTCGAAGAGGCCGGTGTTGCCGCTCGACGGCCTGATCGAGGCCAGGCCCTGCTGCAGCGCCCGCCGGTTGCCGGACAGCGGCCTGATCGGCACGAGCTGCCGGTAGTCCTGGGAACCCTGGAGATTGGTGGAGAAGGTCCACAGGCCGATCGACCAGGAGTCGTCGAAGAGCGACAGGCCCTGGGTGGCGGCGGCCACGGTGACCTGCTCCCGGGTGGCGCCGTTGGCCGTGGCCACCTTCTGCTTCATCGAGCCGGAGACGTCGATGACGCTGAGCATGCGGCCGGACTGGGTAGCCACCGACCAGAAGCTGGTGGCCTGCTGGATGGCGACCGGGTCCAGGTCGGCCGCGCCGCCCTGGCCGGTCGGCGGGACGGCGCTCCCGCCGCCGTTGGCCGGGCTCGGCGCGCCCTGCGGGGCCTTGAACCCCTGACCCCAGTTGCCGTCCGGCGCGCGCAGCGACTGCGCGGCCAGCCGGTTCTTGAAGCCCGGGGTGGTCAGCACCTCGAAGAGCACCTTGGCGGCCGACGCCTTGGCCGGCTCGATCCCGGGCAGCACCGCGAACGGGTAGTCCAGCGGCATCGGCGACGGCTCGAGGTAGAGCGCGGCCAGCGGGATCGGCGGCTTGGTGCTGTTGTAGGCGATCACGTCCTCCTCGGAGAGCGCCGCCGCGCCCAGCCCGTTGGCGATGGCCGTCGGGTCGGACGAGCGCGGGAAGCGCGCGAGGAGGTCCTGCCGCAGCGAGGAGCGGTTGGTCGCCAGCGCCCGCAGCGCGCCGACCATCGCCTCACTCGCCTTCGGGTCGCCCGGCGGGTTGCCGGTGGAGTTGGCCGCGGCGGTGAGCGAGAGCAGCCCGGACAGGGCGGCCGCGTCCTGGGTCGGCTCGACGATGCCGGCACGCAGCGGCTTGTCGCTGGTGACCTGCCGCAGCAGGTCGGCCCAGCCGAGCTTCTTGTCCGGCCAGCCGAAGCGGGTGGCCACCGGCTCCGGCACCGCGACCACGACCGGGCTGCGGGCGATCGAGGACCCGTTGGCCGGAGCGAAGGCGGTGGCCCCGCCGGACTTGAGACGGAGCAGCCAGCTGGACGAGTCCGGCACCCAGACGTCCGGGGTCACCGCGGTGCCGCTGGCCTGGCCGACGCCGGCGAGCGTGGCACCGTGCTTGCTCGCCACCGCCGCGGCCACGTCGACCGACTCGGCGGAGGTGACGTTGACCGCGATGCAGGTGCCGCCGACCGCCGCCCCGTCGGAGACCCACTGGTCGGCCGCCCCCTTGATGGCGGGGGCGATCTCCGGGGCCGCCGCGAGCGACAGCTGGATCTTCCCGGAGCAGGACGGACCCGCCAGCTGCTGGTAGCCGAACCAGGAGCCGGCTACGACGAGGACGAGGGCGGTGGCCGCCGCGGCGGCACCTGCCCCACGGAGGCTTGAACGCATGCGATGGCGGCCAGACACGGTGACCATCTTGCGTATCTCGTGGGGTTACTGCCACGTCCGTTCGGACGAAAGTTACGCAGGAGAAACAGTTGATCACGTAAATATTACGTTGAGTGATCAATCAGTCATCAGACGTGATCGCGCTCCACAGAAGACAGCGCGGGACGCCACTGATCCGTTACAGCCGGACACAGGTCGGGCTCGCCACCGGCACCGGCTCCCCCACCGGCGCCGGCACCCCGGTGGCGGCATCCACCCGGAAGATCCGGATCATGTCGGCCCGTTCGTCGGCCACGTACAGGTGCGGGCCGGTCAGGGCGAAGTGCCGCGGCCACTCCCCGCCGGTGTCGACCTCGGCCACCAGCTCGGGCCGGTCCCCCGCCACCGCGAAGACCGCCACCGTGCCCACCCCGCGGTTGCCGACGTAGAGGAACCGCCCGTCCGGGCCGAGCGCGATTTCGGAGGGCTGGACGTGCCCGACCCGCTCGCTGGCGTCCACCCGGGCCCGCTGGTGCAGCGCGCCGTCGGCGGTCAGCTCGTACCCGGTGACCGTCGCGTCCAGCTCGCCGACCAACCAGCAGCGCCGCCCGTCCGGGTGCCGGGCCAGGTGCCGGGGGCCGGTGCCGGCCGGCGTCCGCAGCCGCGGGGCCCGGGGCACCAGCCGACCGGAGGCGGCGTCGAGGTCGTACCGGTAGACCGAGTCGGTGCCCAGGTCGACGGCGAGCAGCGGACCGCCGTCCGGGTCGGGCGAGACCATGTGGCAGTGCGCCTGCTCCTGCCGCTGCGGGTCGGCGCCGTGCCCCTCGTGCCGGACCAGGTCGCTGCGCTCCCCGGGGACACCCTCGGCGTCGAGCGGGAAGACGGCCACGCTGCCGCCGCCGTAGTTCGCCACCACGAGATGCCGCCCGTCCGGGACGACCGCCAGGTGGCACGGCTCGGCCCCGCCCGTGGGACGGACGGCGAGCGGCGCCAGGTCGCCGTCCGGGGCCGTCCGGAAGGCGCTGACCTGGCCCTCGGCGCCCTCGTTGACCGCGTACAGCACGGGCAGCGTCGGGTGCCGGACCAGGAACGACGGCGACGGGGTGACCGCCACCGTGCCGAGCGGGGTCAGCTCGCCGGAAGCCGGGTCGCGGCGCGCGGCGACAATGCCCTCGGCCCGCCCGCCCATCTCCGCCGTGTACCCGCCGATGTGGACGATCGTGTCCTGCCCGGTCACCGGTCCCACCTTCCGCCGCCTCCTGCGTCGATCCAACCAGAGGCTTCCCCGGGAGCCGGCCGGTTAGCCGTCATTTCCCGGACCGTTTGTCAGCCCACCGGCACCGGTTCGCCGCGCTGCCGGGCGACGTGCTCGACCAGCGAGATCAGCACGAGCTTCCCGGACTGCCGGTCGCGGGCGTCGCAGAGCACCAGCGGCACCTCCGGGTCCAGGTCCAGCGCGTCGCGGACCGCCTCCAGGCTGAACCGGCGGGCCTCGTCGAAGCAGTTGACCCCCACCACGAAGGGGATGCCGCGCTGCTCGAAGTAGTCGATGGAGGGGAAGCAGTCGGCCAGCCGCCGGGTGTCCGCGAGCACCACCGCGCCGAGCGCGCCGAACGCCAACTCGTCCCAGAGGAACCAGAACCGGTCCTGGCCCGGCGTACCGAAGAGGTAGACCTGGAGGTCGTCGTTGATGGTGATCCGGCCGAAGTCCATCGCCACCGTGGTGGTCGACTTCTCCTCCACCCCGGAGATGTCGTCGGTGCCGATCCCGGCCCCGGTCAGCACCTCCTCGGTCTGCAACGGCCGGACCTCGCTCAACGCGCTCACCAGCGTCGTCTTGCCGGCCCCGAACCCGCCGGCGATGAGGATCTTCAGGGCCAGCGGGACGCGCGGGGCGCTCACCTGCCGGTCAAAGCGCACGGAGTCCATTGACCACCGCCTTGAGGATGTTGTCGTCGGGCAGATACGCGGCGGTCGGCGGCCGGTGCACCGCGACGAGCCCACGGGCGACGAGGTCGCCGAGCAGCACCCGGACCACACCGACGGCGAGGTCCAGGTCGGCGGCGAGGTCGGCCACGGCGACCGGACGCCGGGCCAGCTCGACCAGGCGGCGGTGCTCCGGCTGGAGACCGGGCTGGCCGGTCGCGTCGGCCGCCGGTGCGGCCAGCACGAACGCCACCAGGTCGAAACCCTCGACCGGCGGTCGCACCCGGCCGCCGGTGAGGGTGTACGGGCGAACGACCGGCCCGGCCGCGCCGTCCAGCCACTCGTGCTGCGGGCCCGGCGACTCAGCCCGCATCGTCGGCCCCCGGCGTACGGGCCGGGGCGCTCAGGTTCTCGCCGACCCGGATCACCAGCATCGCCATCTCGTACGCCACCAGGCCGATGTCGGCGTCGGCGTCGCTCACCACCGCCAGGCAGGCCCCCTGCCCGGCGGCCGTCACGAAGAGGTACGCGGACTCCATCTCCACCACCGTCTGGCGGACCGCGCCGCCGTTGACGTGCCGGGTGGCCCCCTTGGCCAGGCTGGAGAAGCCGGAGGCCAGGGCACAGAGGTGCTCCGCGTCGTCCTGGCCCAGCTCGGCGGAGGCGCCGAGCAGCAGCCCGTCCGCCGACAGCACCACCGCCTGGCGGGCGGCCGGCACCCGCTCCACCAGGTCGTCGAGCAACCAGTCGAGATCGGCGTTCTGCCGCGTCGTGTGCACCACTAGGCGTCCCTCTCACTTGCATTCGGAGGCTCCGGGGCCGGCGCCGGCGCCGGCGGGGTGGGCTCGGTGCCCCGGTCGGGGGCCGGGGCGGTGGGGTCGGCGGCGGCGCGGGCGCCGTCCCGGCGGCCCCGGGCGGTGCCGGCCTGGAGAGCGGACATGGCCTGGCGTGCCTCCTCCGGCGAGCGCGGCGCGGGGGTGTCCGCGGCCGCCGGCCGGGGGCGGTTGACCGGTCCGCGCCGACGGACCCGGCGCGGCAGCCCGTCGTCGTCGGCGGGGGCCTCCACGGCGGAGGTTCGGCCCGCCGGCAGCGGCACCACCGCCGACTCGGGGCGTTCCCGGCCGGGCCGGGTGGTACGTGTCCGGGGCACCGTGGCCAGCCGGGTCACCTTGGCCATCCGCCGGTCGTCGGCGGGCGCCGTCCCCGCGCCGGGGACGGGCGCCAGGGCCGGCTCCTTGGTGATCAGGTCGGCCGGCAGGAGCACCGCGGCGGTGGTCCCGGCCGGGGTGGCCACCCGCAGCTCGACCCGGACGCCGTGCCGGGCGGCGAGCCGGGCGACGACGAAGTGACCCAGCCGGGCGCTGTCGGACGGGTCGAACTCCGGCGACCGGGACAGCTTGCGGTTGGCGTCCGCCAGGGCCTGCGGCGACATGCCCAGCCCGTGGTCGGTGATCTCGATCGTGTACCCGCCGGGCACGCTCCGCCCGGTGACGTCCACCCGGCTGCCCGGCGGGGAGAAGGCGGTGGCGTTCTCGATCAGCTCGGCGAGCAGGTGGATGACGTCGCCGACGGCCCGGCCGAGCACCCCGGCCGGCTGCACGTCCCCCACGTCCACCCGGTCGTACGACTCCACCTCGGAGATCGCGCCGCGGACCACGTCGACGGCGGCGACCGGGTTGCGCCAGCCCCGGCCGGGGGCGGCACCGGCGAGGATGACCAGGTCCTCGGCGTGCCGCCGGAGCCGGGTGGCCAGGTGGTCGACCTGGAAGAGCCCGGCCAGTTCGTCCGGGTCCTCGGTCCGCCGCTCCAGCCGGTCCAGCAGGGCCAGCTGCCGGTGCACCAGCCCCTGGCTGCGCCGGGCGATGTTGAGGAAGACCTCGTTCAGCCCGCGCCGGAGGGTGACCTCGTCCACGGCGGACTGCAGGGCCGTCCGGCGTACCTCGTTGAAGGCCCGCCCGACCTCGCCGATCTCGTCGCCGCCGTGGTCCAGCTCGGGCGCCTCCCGGCTGACGTCCACCTCCTCGCCGCGCCGCAGCCGGGCGACCACGTCGGGCAGCCGGTGCTCGGCCATCTCCAGCGCGGCGCTGCGCACCCCGGTGAGGCGGTGGGCCAGCGAACGGCCGACCCGCAACGCGATCAGCACGCAGATCACGATGGCGAGCAGGCCGAGCACGCCGGCGGCGGCGAGCCGGACCAGGATGCCCACCGCCATCGGCACGGACCGCTCGGCGAGCCCGTCGGCGCCGCGCAGCTCGAAGTCGCGCAGCCCCTGCCAGGCCCCGGACTGGCTGGTCTCCCAGGCCCGTACGTCCAGCTGGGCGGGCAGGTCACGGCTGCGGATAAGGGTGTCCTGGAGGGCGCGCAGCCGGACGAAGTCCTGCCCCTCGCTGAGCCGCTGGTACGCCGCCCGTTCCGCCGCGGGCAGGTCGGCCACCGCGTTCTCGGCCAGGAACCGCTGGTTCTCGATGGTGCGGACGAGCTGTTCGTGCTCGCCCTCGGCGTACCGGCCGGCGGTGATCGCGCCGGCGAGCAGGGCGTCGGCCTGGCCGAGCAGCTCCCGGGACCGGCCCAGCGCGGTGAGCGCCAACGCCTCCCGGTTGAGCTGGGTGTCGGGCAGGTTGGCCATCGCGGCGAACGCCTGGAAGGCAGAATTGATCATTCCGCTGTAGAGGCCGATCGCCCCGGCCCGGTCCACCTTGCGGGCGTCGATGAAGCCGCGGCCGGCGGGCAGCGCATCGAGCGCGGAGACCAACTGGTCGAGGCGGGCGTCGAGCAGGTCGTCGGCGGCGTCGCGCAGGTCGTCCCCGTTGACCCGGCGGCGCAGCTCGGCGACGGCCCGGTCGGTACGGGCCCGCTGCTCGGCGAGGGCCGGGAGGGCGGTGTCCCCGGCGAGCTGGACGACCGAGAGCCGGCGCTCCCGTTGCAGCTCGGCGACCACCGTCTCGCCGGGACGGCCGAGGTCGTAGAGGTAGGTGCGCGCGGCGAGCAGGTCGAGGGCCGGCCCGAAGGTCAGCGTGGTGGCGAAGATCCAGAGCGCCAGCAGCGCGGTCACCGGACCGATGACCAGCGCGGTCAGCTTGGCGCGGATCGGCCAGTCACGGGTGTTCATGAGACCTCGCCCGGAAGGTGTCGCAGGGGTGGCGCCGGCACGGGGCCGGAAGCTGCCCGGCCACGACGCCGGGCCCCGGCTCGGGCGCCTTGGGCAGGATACGTAATCACCGGCGGATGCACTACCGGCCGTCTCGCCCGGCGCTACCGTCCGAGACGGTCCGCTGTGGACGCCGTTCGACGGCAGCGCCCCGCCGGAACAGGCCGGATGGGCGGCCGCGTCCGCGCGGGACCCGCGTCCACCGGCGCCGCCCGGCCGTCCACCTGGCACGGCGGCGGACCGCCGTGCTGGTGGGCGCCCCACCTGGCCGTCCCCGCGCGGAGCGCGTCGGTCGGCCGGCAGCATCCCCATCTTCTGGAACAGCTCAAGTTCCGGCACCGAGCCGGCCGGTGGCCCCGCTCCGCCACGCGGCCGGCAGGGTTCGGGCCCGGAATCGCCGACGGAAAGTTGCCGGATCGGGATTGGCGATCACGAAACGGAGGGAATACCAGGCGGCGAAGGAGGAGCCATGTCGTCCACGCAGGTAGTCGTCACAGTCATCGTCGTCCTCGTCCTCGCGGCGCTGGCCGCGGTCGCCGTCGTGGCCGGCCGCCGGCGGGCCCTCAGGCAGCGGTTCGGCCCGGAGTACGACCGGGTCGTCGCCGAGCAGGACAGCCGGAGCGCGGCCGAGCGGGAGCTGCGCGAGCGGGAGCGCCGCCACGCCGAGCTGGCGCTCACCCCACTGAGCCCGGAGTCCCGGGCCCGGTACGCCGCAGCCTGGGAGGAGCTCCAGGTCCGCTTCGTCGACTCCCCCGCCGAGACGGTGGGCGACGCCGACGAGCTGGTCAGCCGGCTGATCGCCGAGCGTGGGTACCCCGCCGGCGACTTCTCCGAACAGGCCGCCCACCTCTCCGTCGAGCACGCGCGCACCCTGGGCCACTACCGGGACGCCCACGAGATCCGGCTGCGCAACGAGCGCGGCGAGGCCGGCACGGAGGACCTCCGGCAGGCGCTCGTGCACTACCGGGCTCTCTTCGCCGACCTGCTCGGCGAGGACCCGGTCGGCCCGCGGCCGCCGGAACAGCGCCACCCCGACCACGAGCACGACGTCACGAGCCGCTGAGGAGGCCGCCGCCATGCGCCAGGAAGAGCAGCAGATCAGCCAGGACCACCCGGAGGCCGTCCGGTCCGAGCCGGTGCCGGTCCGCCCGCCCGGTGACCCCGGCGACGAGGACGGCCACCGGCGCGACCGGGCTGCCCGGGCCGACGTGCCCGAGGACGCGCTGGACGACCGGGGCACCTTCGACGACCCGACGGTGGCCGGCGAGCGCGCCGACGAGCGCCACGCCGACACCGCGGACGAAACGGACACGCGGTCGGACGAGACCCGGGCGTACGACGCCCGGGACACCCGGGACGCGGAGGCCGCGGACGCCGACGGGGACCGCCGGCCGCCGTACCACGATCCGGCGCCGCTGCCGACGGTGTTCGGGGCGACCACGGTGGGCGACGCGGTGGCCGCCTCCGCGATGGCCAGCGGCCGTCCCGAGGACGAGCGCGATGCGCGCGGCGAGGACACCGCCGTGCCCGGCGACGGCGCCCCCGGGCGGACCGACGCGTTCGACGACGAGCGGGCCGACCCGACGGCCGGCGACCGGCTGCACGACCCGGACCGCTGGGAGGCCGAGCACTCCGGCTCGGCGCGCGACGACGCGCCGGAGGCGGCCGCGGCCGGGTACGGCAGCGCGGAGCCGAAGATGGTCGACCCGGACACCAGCACCGCCGCGGCCGGCGCCGGCGTGCTCGGCGCCGCAGGCGCGGCCGGTGCGCGGGACGCGGCGCTGGCCGGGGCCGCCCGGCCCACCCCCGGCGGGGTGCCCGCCGACGCCGCGACGCTGTTCGCGCCGGAGGCCGCGCAGGGCTTCCGGGACCGCTGGCGGGAGGTGCAGCTGCGGTTCGTGGACGACCCGAAGGCCGCGGTCGGCGAGGCGCAGTCGCTGGTCGACGAGGCGATGGAGGCGCTCTCCGCCGCGCTGCGGGAGCAGAAGCGCAAGCTGGGCGGCTGGCAGGAGTCCGGCTCGGCCGACACCGAGCAGCTGCGGGTGGCGGTACGCGGCTACCGCGACTTCCTGGACCGGGTCCTGGGCCGCTGAGCCCCGCCCCACCACGGAGCCCCGGCCGGTCCACCGGCCGGGACTCCGGCATGTGGGGCGGATCGCACAACAGGCATGAAATTTCGCAATTGGGGGTACCTGCGGGCGCGGCACCGCGCCACGGAGGGGAGCTACGGCATGGGTGACGGCCTACGGTTGAACATGAACGCCCTGGACTACGTGATCCTGGCGCTCTACTTCGTCACGGTGCTGGGGGTCGGCTTCGCCGCCCGCCGGGCGATCCGCACCAGCGTCGACTTCTTCCTCTCCGGCCGGTCCCTGCCCGCGTGGGTGACCGGCCTGGCGTTCGTCTCGGCCAACCTGGGCGCGCTGGAGATCATCGGCATGGCCGCCAACGGCGCCCAGTACGGCGCGATGACGGTCCACTACTACTGGATCGGCGCCGTGCCGGCGATGGTCTTCCTCGGCATCGTGATGATGCCCTTCTACTACGGCTCCAAGGTCCGCAGCGTCCCCGAGTACCTGCGGCTGCGCTTCAACCGCCCGACCCACCTGCTGAACGCGATCAGCTTCGCGCTCGCCCAGGTGCTCATCGCCGGGGTGAACCTGTACGCGCTGGCGCTGGTGATGCAGGCCCTGCTCGGCTGGCCGCTCTGGCTGGCGATCGTGGTCGGCGCGTTCATCGTGCTGGCGTACATCACCGTCGGCGGCCTCTCCGGGGCGATCTACAACGAGGTGCTCCAGTTCTTCGTGATCCTCGCCGGGCTGATCCCGATCACCGTGCTCGGCCTGGTCAAGGTCGGCGGCGTGGCCGGCCTGATGGACGCGGTCAGGGGCTCCAGGCTCGGCGAGGCGGGCCTGCACGCCTGGCAGGGCACCGGCAGCACGGACAACCCGCTCGGCGCGCACTGGCTGGGCATCGTCTTCGGCCTCGGCTTCGTGCTCTCCTTCGGCTACTGGACCACCAACTTCGCCGAGGTGCAGCGCGCCCTGTCCGCGCGCAACATGAGCGCCGCCCGGCGTACGCCGATCATCGCGGCGTACCCGAAGCTGCTGATCCCGCTGGTCACCGTGATCCCCGGCCTGGTCGCGCTGGTGACCGTGCAGGGGCTGGGCGCCGAGAAGGGTGACCTGGTCTACAACAACGCCATCCCGCTGCTCATGCGCGACCTGCTCCCGAACGGGGTGCTCGGCATCGCGGTGACCGGCCTGCTGGCCTCGTTCATGGCCGGCATGGCGGCCAACGTCAGCGGTTTCAACACCGTGTTCACGTACGACATCTGGCAGGCGTACCTCAGGCGGGACCGGTCGGACGAGTACTACGTGAAGGTCGGCCGGATCGCCACCGTCGTCGGCGTGCTGGTCGGCATCGGCACCGCCTTCATCGCGGCCGGCTTCAGCAACATCATGAACTACATCCAGGCGCTGTTCTCGCTGTTCAACGCCCCGCTCTTCGCCACCTTCATCATCGGCATGTTCTGGAAGCGGATGTCCGCGCTGGCCGGCTTCTGGTCGCTGCTGCTGGGCACCCTGGCCGCCCTCTTCACCTATCTGGGCTACAAGTTCTTCGGGTGGTTCCACTTCCACTCCGACCTGGAGGAGAGCTTCTGGGGCGCCGGCATCGCCTTCGTCACGGTGGCGGTGGTCGCCCTGATCGTCACCCCGCTGACCCGCCCGAAACGCGACCACGAGTTGGAGGGGCTGGTCTACGGCATGGCCGACACCACGCTGGCCGACGACTCGCTGGCCGGGGACGCCGCCTGGTACCGCTCGCCGGTGCTGCTCGGCGTGGTCGCCGTGATCCTCGCCGCCCTCTTCTACCTCCCGGTCTTCTGAGAAAGGGACGCACGCCATGGCAGACAACCCCGGCCGCCACCACCGGCGCGAGGCGCACGACCCGCTGGTCGAGGAGACCGAGGCCGAGGAGGCCCGCTCCGCGGCGGCCCGGCTCTTCGACATCCGCCGGGTCATCGGCGGGCTGTTCGTCGCGTACGGGTTGATCGTCGGCCTGATCGGGCTCTTCGACTCGGCGGCGGAGATCGACAAGGCGCAGGGCGTCCGGATCAACCTCTGGGCCGGCCTGGTCATGCTCGTCTTCGGGCTGGCGATGCTGGGCTGGCAGTGGGTCCGACCCAACCGACCGCCCGAGCCGCAGCAGGGCGACGAGCGCTGATCCGACCGGCCGCGGCATGCCCCGGCTCGCACGGGGTACCCCAGGTGGATCACGGAACGGGACAGGAGGGCAGCAGCATGACGGATCGTGACCGTAACCGCCAGCGACCGCTGGAGGAGACCCCCGAGGTGGCCGCGGCGGTGGACGACGACAGCACGGTGCCGCAGCTGCGCAGCGGCGGCACCGACCCGGACAATCCGGTCTTCACCGAGCCCGACGGCGCGGTGCCCGACACCGGCATCCCGGACATCCTGGGTGACCCGTACGCGGCCGGCACCGGGGCGACCGGCACCGGCACCGGGGCCGGCGGGGACAACATCCGCACCGGCGCCGAGCAGCCGTGGGAGCCGGAGGACCTGGTGATGGCCCGCGGCCAGGACCTCACCCCGGAGAACCTGGAACGGGCCCGCCGCGACCTGGCCGAGCTGGGCCGAGCGGCGATCGAGAAGACGGTCCCCTGACGCGGTACGCCGGACGGCCGGGGGCCCCTGGTCGACGTGGGCGTCGACCAGGGGCCCGGGGAACCCGCGCGGCGGTGCCTCACTCCCGCCGCCGCGGGTGGGCCGGCCGCCGGATCAGGAGAGCGGCGGGTAGGCGTTCTGCATGAGCTCCTGGAACTGGGCCGGGAACCAGGCGCCGGAGATCGGCGCGTTCGGCAGGGCGCCGGTCAGATTGTTGCCGTTGCGGGCGTTGCCGGTGTAGGTCGGGTCGCACATCCGGTCGAAGCCCTTGCCCTCGTCGTTCGGGATCTCGGTGCTGGAGCCGTCCGACTCGCCCGGGGGCTTCACCCAGACGTACGCGTCGATGCCCGGCTCCGGGTTCGCCCGGGGCCGCTCGCCGAGACCGGCCCCCGCCTGGTTGCACCAGTTGCCGGCGTGGATCCGGCGGTCGATGCGGCCACCGTTGACGTAGGTGTCGACGCTGGTCGTCGCGCCCGGGCCGGTGGGCCGGGCGGTGCCGCCCCAGCCGTTGCGGGAGGTGTCGATCAGCATGCCGATGTTGCTCTCGAAGCCGATCGAGACCAGCTTGTTGCGGAACGCCTGGGCGAACGAGAGCTCGTCGACGTACTGGTTCCAGTCGATCCACTTGGACTGCCGCACGCTGGTGCCGTTCACCGTGTCGGTGATCTTGATGTACGGCTCCTTCAGGGCCGAGTAGTTCGCCGTGTTGACGATGAACCCGGTGACGTTTCGCACGGTGCTGCCGGAGGCGGTCGCCGCGGTCTTCAGCATGTCCGCGGTCGGGCCGAAGTTGCTGTCCCAGCCGATCCAGCCGTGGTGCGCCGCGTCGATGTAGTTGTAGACGTTGCCGATCGCGCCGAGCTTCGCCAGGGCGTAGCCGACCCCGTTCACGTACGCGCCGTTGGCCTTGACCGTGTCGCACATCGCGGTGCCGCCCGCGTTGCCGGAGGTGTTGGTCACCAGGTTGGGCAGCGAGTCGATCTCGATGATGTTGATGATCCGCAGGCTGGCGTACTTCGGGTCGGCCTGGATCGCGGCGATCGGGTCGATGTACTCGGACTTGTAGCGGGGCAGCTCGTCCGGACCCAGCTCACCGTTCGAGGCCAGCGCGGCGCAGTCCCGGCCGGGCAGGTTGTAGATGACGAACTGGATGTAGCCGGCCCCCTGGGCGAGCGCGGCGTCCAGGTGGTCCCGCACCCCCATCGAGCCGTTGGAGCTGCTGTTCGGGGTGCCGTTGATGGCGGCGATCCGGTCCAGCCAGACCGCGGTCGGGTTGTTGGACACCCGGTTGCCACCGGCCACCGACTCGGCCTTGGCCTTCCACTCCGGGTTCACATACCCCCTGACCCCGGCGTACGGGTTGTCCACGCGCTGCCCGGGCGGCGGGGTGGTCGGCGGCGGCGTGGTGGGCGGGGGCGTCGTCGGCGGCGGGGTGGTCGGCGGCGGCGTGGTGCTGGGCGGCGGCGTGGTGGGCGTCGTGCCGCCGTTGCAGACCGTGCCGTTCAGGGTGAACGAGGTCGGCTTCGGGTTGCTGCCGCTCCACGCGCCGTTGAAGCCGATGGTGGTGCTGGCGCCGCTGGCGAGCGTGCCGTTCCAGGACTCGTTGGCCGCGGTGACGTTCTGGCCGCTCTGCGACCACTTCGCGGACCAGCCGGAGACGACCTTCTGCGAGCTGTTCGGGAAGGTGAAGCCGAGGTTCCAGGAGCTGAGCGGGTCACCGAGGTTCCTGATGGTCACGGTGGCGGTGAAACCACCCTGCCAGTCGCTGGTGACGTAGTCCACGCTGCACTGGGTCGCGGCCTGCGCCGCGGTGACCGGGAGGGTCACCAGCCCGCCGGCGACCAGGACGCCGGCGCCGGTCAGCGCGAGCGTCCGGCTCCGGCCGGACAGCCTTCTCCACAGATTCATGCCACTGATCTCCTTGGGCGAGACCGGATCCGCGTACGGCCCGGCGAGATGGCCCGCGGGACGTCCTCGGGGACGGCCGTCGGCGCCACGGGTGTCTTCGGGGGTGCCCGACCCGGACGGGCGTGGTGGTGGTGAACGGCGACCGGCGACCGCCGGCCGACTCTCGGACGCCGTCCGGTCGACCCGGCTGCCCTCGACGCCTGAGTTCGCGGTGTGGCTCCCCGAACCGCGTGCAGCGATTCTTGCATGGGAGCGCTTCCATCGCAACGACTCGATGCGGCTCGGCCCCGAAACAGCCTGGCGACGGGCGAAACGGATAGGGCGGCGCCGAACCGACAGCGCGCGCCGGTCCGCCGCTTGGGGCACGGCTCGCCCAGGCCAGCCCAGGTTCGCCCGCAAGAGCCCGGTGCGGCACAGCCGGTGAGAGGCGAGGCGGCACGCGCAGTAAAAGCCACGTAGCACCCCTAAGCCGCCAACCGTCAGCAAACTCCAATACGCGAATCTTTCCTCGGATAAGGCGTGAAAAGGTCTAACGTCGGGCGTAGCTCGACCGACGTCGAGCTCAGGACAAACAGGGATGGGAGTGACGCTGGTCATGGGAACGAAGATGTTCAGGAGGCTCGTCGCGGGCGCTGCTCTCGGCGGGGCGTCCCTGCTGCTGTTCTCACCCGGAACGGCAAACGCGGCCGTGGACGGCGCGTACGCGGGCAACGTCGTAGCCAAGCCGCAGGTCAGTCTTCTTGACGTCTGCCCTGGGGACCACGGGGACTGGGACCACAAGGACTGGGACCGCAAGGACTGGGACCAGAAGGACTCGGACTACAAGGACTGGGACTACAAGGACTCGGACCGCAAGGACCACGAGGGCAAGGACGCGGACCACGGCCCCGACGGCAAGGACCAGCACGGCCGCGACGACAAGGGCAAGGACGACCACGGCAAGGACGACCACGGCAAGGACGGCAAGGACGACAAGTCCGACCACGGCGACTACCAGCAGCAGTACGGCGGCGGCCGGCCGCCGGGTCCGGGCGGCGCGGGCGGTGGCATGGTCGCCGCCGACCAGCCGGACCAGGGCGACTGGAAGGACCCGAAGGACTCCGACAAGAAGGACGACAAGTCGGGGTACGGCAGCGACTGGCAGGGCCACGACGAGTACGGCCAGGACGCGGAGTCCGACTACGGCCAGAAGGACGACAAGAACAAGAAGGACGAGGACAAGAAGGACGAGAAGTCCGAGCACGGCGACTGGAGCGGCCGCGACGACCACGGCAAGGACGACAAGTCCGACCACGGCGACTGGAGCAGCCGCGACGACCACGGCAAGGACGGCAAGGACGACCACGGCAAGGACGACTGGAAGGACCGGGACGACAAGGACCACGACCGGAAGGACTGCGTGCCGCGTGGTCACGTCGACGGCGGTGACGGCGGCATGACCACCACCAGCCTCGACCGCGGCCTGGCCACCGGCGGGGCGGGCGTGATCGGCGCCGCCGCCCTGGGCGGCATCTTCCTGCTGCGTCGGCGTCGGGCCGATGACCTGGTCTGACGAGACGGCGACACCGGCCGGCGGCCGTCACGGGAAACCGTGGCGTGCCGCCGGCACGGTCCTCGTCGTCCTCCTCGCCATGCTGGGCTCGGGCATGATCGGGGCGTCCTTGCGGACCACGCCACCGCCCCGACCGCCCCAGCCCGTCGCCCAGGCCGGGATCTCCAGTTCGACTTCCTCCACCCCACCCACCGCCGATCAGGCGTCCGCCGACGGGGACACGGCAGCCCCGGACCCGGCACCCACCGCGCTGCCCCGGTCGATCCCGACGACCATCTCGATCCCCCGGATCGGGGTGCACGCGGAGATCATGTCTCTCGGACTGCAGCCCGACGGCAGCATCCAGGTGCCCCCGCTGAGCGAGGCCATGAAGGCGGGCTGGTACTCGCTGGGGGCCAGCCCGGGCGAGGTCGGCAACGCGGTCATCGTCGGCCACGTCGATTCGGCCGCGCTCGGTCCGGCGGTCTTCTTCAACCTCGGCGCGCTCCAGCCGGGCGACACCATCAGCGTCAGCCGGCAGGACGGGTCGACCGCGACCTTCGCCGTCGACGAGGTGAAGTCGTACCCGAAGACGGCCTTCCCCACCGAGTTGGTCTACGGCCCCAGCGACAAGCCGGGCCTGCGGGTGGTCACCTGCGGCGGGGACTTCGACCAGAACGCCCACAGCTATCTCAACAACATCATCGTCCTGGCCAGCATGACGGCGTGAAGGACGACGAACGGGCGCGGCCCGGTGGTCGGTCACCCGACCACCGGGCCGCGCCGGTGTCCGTACGGGTCAGGCCGCCGCCGAGGTCCGCACCAGGGTACGGATCTGCCGCAGCAGCACCGACAGGGCGGAGAGGTCCGCTCGGGACTCGTCGAACTCCCCCATCGCCCGGTGCGCCCGGTGGATCGAGGTGGCGTTCGCCTGCTCCCACTCCTGCACCCGCTCGACCGGCGGAAGGCTGTCCGGGGTGGAGCCGAGGACCTCCGCGGTGAGCGCGGCCAACGCAGCGTACAGGTCGTAGCGCAGCGCCATCCGGGCCAGAGTCTGCCAGCGGTCCTCCCGTGGCAGCAGGGAGATCTTCGACAGCAGGGCGTCCACCCGGAACCGGTCGGAGAGGACGAAGTAGACCGAGGCCACCTCGCTCACGTCCCGGCCCGTCGACTGGGCGGTCTCCACCACGTCGAGCAGGCCGAAGCTGTACATCAGCCGGGTCGCCTGCTCGGCCAGCTCGCGGGGCAGCCCCTTGCCGGTCAGCGAGTCGATGTGGGCGGCGATCGCCTCGCGCTCGGTGCCGTAGAAGAGGTGCTCCAGGTCCGGCAGGAGCCGGGCCACGCCGTCCCGCAGCCGGGCGATCTCCGCCGGCACGTCGATCGGCGAGCGCCGGTTGGTGACCAGCCAGCGCACCGCGCGGTCGAGCAGGCGGCGGATGTCCAGGTAGACGCTGGTCTGCAACTCGGGCGAGACCTTGTTGTCCAGCGCCTCGACCGCGTCCCAGATGGCCGACAGCCCGAACACCTCGCGGACCACCACGTACGCCCGCAGCACGTCCGCCGCCGAGGCGGCCGTCTCCTCCACGACCCGGAAGACGAACGTGATGCCGCCCCGGTTGATCGCCTCGTTCACCAGCACGGTGGTGACGATGTCCCGGCGCAGCCGGTGCTGCCCCATCCGGTGGGCGAACCGCTCCCGCAGCGGCGTCGGGAAGTAGTTGACCAGGACGTCGGTCGTCCACTCCTCGTCCGCCAGCCCCTCGCCGACGATCTCGCGCTCCAGCACGATCTTCACGTACGCCAGCAGCACCGCGAACTCCGGCGCGGTCAGCCCGTTCTCGGTGCGGACCGCCAGCTCGTCGTCCGGCGGCAGCGCCTCCAGGGCACGGTCGAGCTGGCCGCTCCGCTCCAGTTCGCTGATCATGCGGCGGTGCACCGGCAGCAGCGAGGCGGCCTGGGCCTGGGCGTTGTTGAGCGCCCGGGCCTGGTCGTAGTTGTCCCGCAGCACCAGCTCGGCGACCTCGTCGGTCATCTGGGCCAGCAGCTCGTCCCGCTCCGGCCGGTCCAGCTCGCCGTCGGCGACCGCCGTGTTGAGCAGGATCTTGATGTTCACCTCGTGGTCGGAGCAGTCCACTCCGGCCGCGTTGTCGATGAAGTCGGTGTAGATGCGGCCGCCGGCCGAGGCGTACTCGATCCGGCCGTGCTGGGTGAAGCCCAGGTTGCCGCCCTCGCCGACCACCCGGCAGCGCAGGCTCTTGCCGTCCACCCGGATGGCGTCGTTGGACTTGTCCCCGACCTCGGCGTTGGTCTGCGTCGACGCCTTCACGTAGGTGCCGATGCCGCCGTTCCAGAACAGGTCCACCGGCGCGGTCAGGATGGCCTTCATCAGCTCCTGCGGGCTGAGCTGCGTGACGTCGTCGTCGAGGCCGAGCACCGCCCGCACCTGCGGCGAGACCGGCACCGACTTGGCGGTACGCGGGTACACGCCACCGCCGGCCGAGATCAACTCCTGGTTGTAGTCCTCCCAGGACGACCGGGGCAGGTCGAACAGCCGCTTCCGCTCCTGGAACGAGGTGGCCGCGTCCGGGTCCGGGTCGAGGAAGATGTGCCGGTGGTCGAAGGCGGCCACCAGCCGGATGTGCTGCGACAGCAGCATCCCGTTGCCGAACACGTCGCCGGACATGTCGCCGACGCCGACCACGGTGAAGTCCTGGGTCTGAGTGTCGTGCCCCAGCTCCCGGAAGTGCCGCTTCACCGACTCCCAGGCGCCCCGGGCGGTGATGCCCATCTTCTTGTGGTCGTAGCCGGCCGAACCGCCGGAGGCGAACGCGTCGCCCAGCCAGAAGTTGTGCGCGGCGGAGATCTCGTTGGCGATGTCGGAGAACGTGGCGGTGCCCTTGTCCGCCGCCACCACCAGGTACGGGTCGTCCGCGTCGTGCCGGACCACGTCCTCCGGCGGCACGATCTCGCCGCTGGAGATGTTGTCGGTGACGTCCAGCAGCGCGCCGACGAACTCCTTGTAGCAGGCCACCGCCTCGTCCCGGTCGCCCGGCTTCTGCTTGAGCACGAAGCCGCCCTTGGCGCCCACCGGCACGATCACGGCGTTCTTCACCATCTGCGCCTTGACCAGGCCGAGCACCTCGGTGCGGAAGTCCTCGCGCCGGTCCGACCAGCGCAGGCCGCCCCGGGCCACCGGCCCGAACCGCAGGTGCACGCCCTCGAATCGGGGCGAGTAGACGAAGATCTCGAACCTCGGCCGCGGCGCGGGCAGCTCCGGGATCGCCTGCGGGTCCAGCTTGAACGCGACGTACGACTTGGGCCGCCCGCCGACCAGCTTCTGGTAGAAGCTGGTCCGCAGGGTGGCCTGGATCAACGTCAGGTACGACCGCAGGATCCGGTCCTGGTCGAGGCTGGCCACCTCGTCCAGCGCCTCGCCGATCGCCTTGACCAGCTCACCGCTGCGCTGCCGCCGCTCGTCCATCGTGGTCGCGCCCGGGGCGAACCGGGTCTCGAAGAGCTCCACCAGCAGCGTGGCGATCCTCGGGTACGCGATGAACGTCTGCTCCATGTACTCCTGCGAGAAGACGGTGCCTGCCTGCCGCAGGTACTTCGCGTACGCCCGCAGGACGACCACCTGCCGCCAGGTGAGCCCGGCCCGAAGCACCAGCTCGTTGAAGCCGTCCACCTCGGCCTCGCCCCGCCAGGCGGCGGCGAAGGCGTTCTCCACGTGCGGGCGGACCTCGGCCAGCTCCTGGTGCGCCTCGGGCAGTTCCAGTCCGAAGTCGTAGAGCCAGATCCGGCCGTCGACCCGTTCCACCTCGTACGGGTGCTCGTCGACCACCTTCACGCCGAGCGAGTGCAGCACCGGCAGCACGGCGGAGAGCATCATCGGCTCGCCGTACCGGTAGACCTTGAACCGCACGTCCATGGTCTCGTCGATCTCGCGGCCGGCGCCGTTGGTGCGCGCGACCTGCTTGCGGAACAGGTGCATCTCGAGCTGGCCTGGCTCCTCCAGCAGCTCCAGCTTGGCCAGGTCCTTCATCGCCTCGTACGGCGTGTGCCCGTCCTTGTAGCCCTCCGGGAACGCGTCGGCGTACCGGCTGAACAGGTGCTTGGCCTGCTCGTCACCGAGCTTTCGCTCCAGCACCAGCCGGTAGTCGTCGTCCCACAGCCGGGTGGCGTCGGCCAGCTCCTCGGCGAGCAGGTCGGCGTCGATCTCCGCGGGCGGGTTGGTCGGGTCGGTCCGGACGATGAAGTGCACCCGGGCGAGCATCGACTCGGTGACCCGGGTGGTGTAGTCGACCCCGACGCCGTTCAGCTCGCGCAGCAGGATGTCCTGCATGCGCAGCCGGTTCTGCGTGGTGAACCGGTCCCGGGGCAGGTAGATCAGGCAGGAGATGAACCGCCCGTACGCGTCCCGGCGCAGGAAGACCCGCAGCTGCCGGCGGCCGGCCATGCGCAGCACGCCGATCACCGCGTGGTAGAGGTCGTCGGTCTTGATCTGGAACAGCTCGTCCCGCGGGTAGGTCTCCAGGATCTGGAGCAGGTCCTTGCCGGAGTGGCTGCGCAGGCTCAGGCCGGAGCGGTCCAGCACCTCGGCGACCTTGCGGCGGACCACCGGCAGCTCCTGCACGCTGGTGCGGTACGCCGCGGTGGAGAACAGGCCCAGGAAACGCCGCTCCCCGACCACCTCGCCGGCGTCGTTGAAGATCTTGAAGCCGATGTAGTCGAGGTAGGCCGAGCGGTGCACGGTGGCCCGCGAGTTGGCCTTCGTGATGATCAACAGGCGCTTCTCCAGCACCTTCTCGTGCGCCTCGGGCGTCATCGACGAGAGCGCCCGGGCCTCCGGCGAGTCGGAGCGCAGGATGCCCAGGCCGGTGCCGAGGACGGCCTCCAGGGCCTGGCCGCCGTCCGCGCCGTCGGTGTCGACCAGCCGGTACTCCCGGTAGCCGAGGAAGGTGAAGTGGTCGTGCGCGAGCCAGCGCAGCAGCTCCACCGAGTCGGTGATGTCCTTCTCCGGCACCGGCGGCCGGTTGTCCGAGGTACGCGCGGAGGCCAGCTCGTCGGCGAGCGCGAGGGCCCGCTGCCGCATCTTCGGCCAGTCCTCCACGGCCTCCCGGACGTCGGTGAGCACTCGCTGCAGCTCCCTACGCAGCTTCTCCCGCTCGGCCGGGTCCCGGACCGGGTCGATCTCGATCCGCATCCAGCTCTCGACCAGGTCGCCGGCGATCGCGTCGTCCGGCTCCACGTCGGCGGAGACCTCGGTGAGCCGGCCCAGCGGCTCCCGACGGACCACCACCAGCGGGTGGACCAGCAGGTGCACGTCGAGGTGGTGGGTGTTGAGCAGGGCGGTCACCGAGTCGACCAGGAACGGCATGTCGTCGGTGACGATCTCGATCACCGTGTGGTGCTGGTCGACGTCCGGCTCGTGGATGCGCAGCTTCAGCTCGCCCGGTACGCGCTGCTGGGCCAGGTCCCGATGGGCCCGGGCCGCGTCGAGCATCTCCTCGGCGGTGAAGCCGATCAGCTCCTCGTCGGGCGCGAACCGCCAGAAACGGCCGACCAGGGTCGCCGCGTCGTGGTCGTCACCGGCCAGCGCGACCGCCTGGGCGACCAGGCGCTCCGCGTTGGGCACCGGCTCGTCCAGCTCGGCGTCCTCCGTCTCGTCGCCCAGCGTCTGCG
The DNA here is from genome assembly GCF_043197935.1 of Micromonospora sp. NPDC048930. Classification (NCBI taxonomy): domain Bacteria; kingdom Bacillati; phylum Actinomycetota; class Actinomycetes; order Micromonosporales; family Micromonosporaceae; genus Micromonospora; species Micromonospora sp. NPDC048930. Next base: position 136,572 of record NZ_JBICUB010000009.1, on the reverse strand, counting down.
TCGGCAGGCCCAGGTCGTAGAGGGTGTCGATGCTGGAACCGGTCATCCCGGTTGTTCCTGTGTCAAGTCGGCTGTAACCGTCCCCGTCGGTCGCCGAATCGAAGCTGTCATCGTCCCGACTGGTGTCAACCTGCCGGAGGTCGGGTCCCGGTTTGATCGCCGGACGCCGGTCCATCGGTGCCACTCCCCTCGACCCACCGCGTTGTGGGTCACTCTGCCGCCCAGCCTAGGCCCTGCCGCTCTGACCGTTCGTCGGCGGACCACTGGCCGGACGTACGGATCGGGACTTTGTCCTTTCACCCGTTGCGGGTACGTGGTCGGCCGGTCGCGGAGTACCCGGACTGGCGATGTTCATCACACGGGCGCAGGCCACTCTTTACCCGCTCAAGGGCGGTGGCGGGGCGGTGGAGACCGGCCCGCCGTACTAGCGTGCAGGGCAGTTACGCACCGGAGGGAATGCTTCATGCCCGTCTCGTACCCCGTCCGCCGCCATCTCTCCCCCCGCCGGCCGGTCCTCGTGGCGCTGGCCGCCGCCGTGCTCGCCGCGGGAGCGCTGGCCGGCTGCTCGGGCGAGGGCGGGCCGGAGACCACCGTCGACGCCTTCCTGAAGGGCTGGCGCTCGGGTGAGCTCCAGGCGGTCGGCTTCGTCGACGCCACCGGCGCCAAGATCCCGGCCGCCGAGGTGACGAAGGAGATCAGGTCGCTCTCCGGCGAGCTGGCCGACACCCCGCCGGAGCTGAAGCGGGCCGGCGACGCGAAGATCACCGCCGACACGGCCACCGCGCGGGTCCAGGTCACCTGGACGCTGCCGGGCCAGGTCCGCTGGGCCTACGAGAGCCCGGTACGCCTCAAGCGTGGCGGCGACGACCAGTGGCAGGTGATCTGGGAGCCGACCATCGTCCAGGAGAAGCTGGAGAAGGGCGACCGGCTCGCGCTGCGCCGCGACCCCGCGCCCCGGGCCGGCATCCTCGACGGCGCGGGTGCCCCGATCGTCGCGCCCCGGCCGGTGGTCCGGGTGGGCGTGCAGCCCGGCGAGGTCACCGACGTGCAGGCGCTGGTCCGGCAGCTCGACGCCGCGTTCCGGGCGATCCGGCCCGCGCTCACCCCGCCGGTCGACCTCGCCGACCTGCCCAAGCGCGTCGCCGAGGCCGACCCGGGCGCGTTCGTCGAGGTGGTGACGCTGCGCGACGAGGCGTACCGACAGATCAAGCCGCGGATCTACGACCTGCCCGGCACGAAGTTCCAGAGCGACAAGCTCGCCCTGGCCCCGACCCGGGAGTTCGCCCGGGCGCTGCTCGGCTCCGTCGACCCGGCCCAGGCCGACGACCTCCAGGCCCACCCCGACAAGTACGTCCGGGGTGATCTGGTCGGCCACGGCGGCCTGCAGGGCCGGTACGACGACCGGCTGCGCGGGGTCCCCGGGCTGACCGTGGTCACCGAACACCCCGCGCCGGAGGGGACCACCGCCCCGAGCGGGGTGGAGGTCTTCCGTGCCGAGCCGAAGCCCGGCCAGCCGCTGAAGACCACCCTCGACGTGGCCACCCAGAACGCCGCCGACGCGGCACTGCGCGGGGAGACCCGCCGCTCCGCCCTGGTCGCCGTACGGATCAGCGACGGCGCGGTGCTGGCCGCCGCGAACGGTCCCGGCGCGGCCGGCGAGAACCTCGCCTTCGGCGCCCAGGTGCCGCCCGGCTCGACGTTCAAGATGGTCAGCGCGCTCGCCCTGCTGGACAAGGGCGCGGTGACCCCGGAGGCGACGGTGGCCTGCCCGAAGACTTTCGTGGTGGACGGCCGCCCGTTCAAGAACTCGGACAACTTCGCGCTGGGGTCGGTCCCGTTCAGCACCGACTTCGCGAAGTCCTGCAACACCGCCTTCGCCTCCCTGGCGCCGAAGCTCGGCGCGGACGGGCTCGCCGTCGCCGGCCGTACGCTCGGCCTGGAGGCCAGCTGGGACCTCGGCGCGGACGTCTTCACCGGCAAGGTCTCCGCCAACGGCTCCGCGACCGAGCAGGCCGCCGCCGCGATCGGGCAGGGCACCACCGTGGTCAGCCCGCTGGCCATGGCCGGTGCCACCGCCGCCGTGGCCCGGGGCCACTGGGAGCAGCCCAAGCTGCTCCTCGACCCGGCACCGGCGAAACCCGCGCCGGCCGGTCCCGCGCTGAAGGCCGAGTCCGTGGCCGCGCTGAAGGCGATGATGCGCGGGGTGGTCACCAGCGGCACGGCCAGCGCCCTGAAGGACGTGCCCGGCGAGCCGGTGTACGGCAAGACGGGCACCGCCGAATACGACAACAACCCGGCGCACACCCACGCCTGGTTCGTCGGCTGGCAGGGCGACGTGGCGTTCGCGGTCTTCGTGGAGCAGGGCGGCGCGAGCACCGCCAGCGCGGTCCCGATCAGCGAGCGCTTCCTCCGCGCCCTCGCCTGAGCCTCCCCGGCACCCCACGCACCGGCCTGCCGCGGCCGCTCATCGGCATGATCGTGCCCCAGGGCGGCCGGGGCGACGAGCGGTCAGGCGATGTCGGCGCCGGAGCGGTGCGGGCCGGGGTCATCGGCGGGCGCGGAGGCCTCGTCCTCGGCGACCGGCGCCCGACGCAGCAGGCCCGGACCGGCCAACGGGGGCGGAACGATCTGCTCCGCGACCTCGTCCCGCCCGGTGATCTGTCGCAGCAGTCCCGATCCCGCCGCCGACGGCCCGGACTCCTCCGGCTCGTCGGCCTGGTCCACGCTCGCCACCCGCCGCAACAACCCCGGCCCCGCGTCGTCGGCCGGTCGCCGCAGCAGCCCGGGACCGGTCGGGTCAGGGATTTCCGGGTCCTGGCCGGCACCGTCCGGCTCGGCCGGGCCAGGGTCGGCGGAAGCGGGGTCGGCCGGGGTCGGGTCCGGACCGATGGGCTCGACGGCCACCGCGGGGGCCGGGACGGCCGCCGGCGCGGGCAGGACGGGACGCCCGGTGCCCGGCCGGGGTGCCGGGGCGACCGGGCCGGACGGCAGCAGTCGCGGCGGCACCGCGCTCGGCGCGGAGACCGGGGCGAGCCCGGCCACCACCGTGTTGACGATCTCGGCGGCGTACGAGCCGTCGGGGTCGTAGTCGGGGTCGAAGACGGTCAGCTCGACGCCCAGGCAGTGCGGGGTGTCGACCAGGCCGGAGAGCAGGATCTCCAGCTCGGCGAAGGCGATCCCGCCCGGGTCGGGGGCGTCCACGGCGGGCATCACCGCCGGGTCGAGCACGTCCACGTCGATGTGCACCCAGTAGCCGGCGCAGTCCGCCAGCTGCTCGTGCGCCCACTGGGCGGTCCGGGCCGCTCCCTCGGCCCGCAGGGCCGGCACCGGCCGGGTGGTGATCCCGGCGGCCTGGAGGTCGAGCCGGTACTCGTCCTGCGCCCGGATGCCGAGCACCACCACGTCGATGTCCCGGAAGTAGGGACGCCGCCCCTCGATCGCGGCCAGGTCGGCCTGTCCCCGGCCGGTGACCAGGGCGAGGTCCTCCCCCGCCGCCGCGCCCACGTACGAGGCGTTGCCGGGGTGGCGGAAGTCGGAGTGACCGTCGACGAAGACCAGCCCGATCCGGCCGCCGACGGCCTCGCCGAGCCGGTGCATGGCCAGCGCCGAGCCGAGCAGCACCGAGCAGTCCCCGCCGAGCACCAGCGGGAACTCGCCCCGGTCGATGATCGCGCCGATCCGGTCGGCCAGCGCCACCGAGTACGCCGAGATCTCCCGGGCGTGGCAGACGCCGTCGCCGGGGCGCCAGTCGCCGGGGTCGTACCGGGGCGGGGTGAGGCAGCCGGCGTCCCGGGCCCGCAGCCGGGCGAGCAGGCCGTGGTCGCGCAGCGCGCCGGGGGCCTTGGCACAGCCGGGGACCGAGGTGGACGTGGGTGGGCGCAGGCCGAGGTTGGTCGGCGCGTCGAGGACGGCGATCCGGCGCGTCATGGGCTCCCGTCCTCGATGGTCGGGCGGGCCGGCCGGTACGCCGGCCCGCGCTGGCGTGCTACGAACTCAGAACAGGGCGCTGGCCAGGGCGCGCCGGGCCGACGCCACGGCGGGGTCGTCCGGGCCGGCGATGGTGAACAGCGAGACGAGGTGCTGGCGTACCTTCTCCCGATCCTCACCGGCGGTCCGCCGGACCAGGCCGACCAGCCGGGCGTACGCCTGCTCGGCCAGGCCGCTGAGCACCTCGATGTCGGCGGCGAGGAGCTGGGCCTCGACGTCGTCGGGGGCCTGCTCGGCGGCGGCGAGCGCGGCCCGCGGGTCGGCGCCGGTGACCCGGCGGGCGACCCCGACCTGGGCCAGGCCGGCCTCGGCCGCGGCGTCCGCCGGGCTCTCGGCCAGGATCTTCTTGTACGCCGCCTCGGCGGCGTCCAGGTCGCCGGACATCAGCGCGTCGTCGGCCTCGGTGAGCCGCGGGTCCTCCGGCTCGGCGACGGTCACGCCACCGGCCTTCAGGACCGCCTGGATCCACTGCCGGAGCTGGGCCTCGGGCACCACCCCGGAGAAGGCGTCGATCGGCTGCCCGCCGACCACCGCGTAGACCATCGGGATGCCCTGGACCCGGAACATCTGGGCGAGCCGCGGGTTGGCGTCCACGTCGATCCGGGCGAGCACCCAGGCGCCGTTGCCCTCGGCCGCCAGCCGCTCCAGCACCGGCGACAGCTGCTTGCAGGGCTCGCACCACTCGGCCCAGAAGTCCACCACCACCGGCGTGGTCAGCGACCGCTCCAGCACCTCGGACTGGAAGGTCGCCTCGGTCACGTCGATCACGGCCACGCCACCGCCCGCCGCGGGGCCGCCGGGCACACCGGCGGGCGGGCCGGCCTGGGCCGGGGTGGCGGGACGGGAGGGTTCGGGGGTGCCGCGCAGCGCGCTGAGGTCGACCGCGCCGCGGGTGAAGATCGACGAGGTGATCCGTGGGTCGCTCATGGTTATCTAGTCTCGCACGTGTCGTCCGGAACTCAGATCAACCGCGACGGCGACAGTTGCAACTCTCACGCCTGGTCGGGGTGCAGGGAAGGGCCCTTTCTTGACGCCTGGCGACAAGAAAGGGCCCTTCCTGACGGCTCAGAAGCGGGCGGGCTCGCGGTAGATGCCCCACTCGGCCTTGAGGGCGTCGCAGATCTCGCCGAGGGTGGCCTCGGCGCGGACGGCGTCCAGCATCGCCGGGATCATGTTCTCGCCGGTGCGGGCGACCTCGACCATGTGCTGCACGGCGGCCTTGACCTTGGCGTCGTCGCGGCCGGCCTTGCGCTCGGCGAGCACCCGGCGCTGCTCCAGCTCGACCTCGTGCGAGATGCGCAGGATCTCCAGGTCCTTGGCGACCGTGCCGGTGTGGCAGTTGACCCCGACGATCTTCTTCTCGCCCTTCTCCAGCGCCTGCTGGTAGGCGAAGGCGGACTCGGCGATGTGGCCGGTGAACCAGCCGTCCTCGATGCCGCGCAGGATGCCCGAGGTCATCGGCCCGATCTGGTGCGGGCCGTCGCCGCCGAGCTGCCGGATCCGGGCGAAGATCTCCTCCGCCTCGGCCTCGATCCGGTCGGTCAGCGCCTCGACGTACCAGGCGCCGCCGAGCGGGTCGGCCACGTTGGTCACCCCGGTCTCCTCCATCAGCACCTGCTGGGTACGCAGGGCGATCTCGGCCGACTCGTCGGTGGGCAGGGCCAGGGTCTCGTCGAGGGCGTTGGTGTGCAGCGAGTTGGTGCCGCCGAGCACCGCCGCAAGGGCCTCCACGGCGGTCCGGACCACGTTGTTGACCGGCTGCTGGGCGGTCAGCGACACCCCGGCGGTCTGGGTGTGGAACTTCAGCCAGAGGGCCTTCTCGCTGGTGGCGCCGTACACGTCGCGCAGCCAGCGGGCCCAGATCCGGCGGGCGGCCCGGAACTTGGCGATCTCCTCGAAGAAGTCCACGTGGGAGTCGAAGAAGAAGCTCAGGCCCGGGGCGAAGACGTTGACGTCCAAGCCGCGGGAGAGCCCCAGCTCGACGTAGCCGAACCCGTCGGCGAGGGTGTACGCCAGCTCCTGCGCGGCCGTCGCGCCGGCCTCGCGGATGTGGTAGCCGGAGACCGAGAGCGGCTTGTACTTCGGGATCTCCCGGGCGCAGTACTCCATCAGGTCGCCGATCAGGCGCAGGTGCGGCTCCGGGTCGAAGAGCCACTCCTTCTGCGCGATGTACTCCTTGAAGATGTCCGTCTGGAGCGTGCCGTCCAGGGTGGACAGGTCGGCGCCCTGCCGCTCGGCGGCGACCAGGTACATGCAGAAGACCGGCACGGCCGGGCCGGAGATGGTCATCGAGGTGGTCACGCCGGCCAGGTCGATGCCGTCGAAGAGCACCTCCATGTCGGCGGCCGAGTCGATGGCCACGCCGCAGTGGCCCACCTCGCCGAGCGACTGCGGGTCGTCCGAGTCGCGCCCCATCAGGGTCGGCATGTCGAAGGCGACGGAGAGTCCGCCGCCACCGGCACCGAGGATCATCTTGTAGCGCTCGTTGGTCTGCTGGGCGTTGCCGAAGCCGGCGAACTGCCGGATGGTCCAGGTCCGCCCGCGGTAGCCGGTCGGGTAGAGCCCCCGGGTGTACGGGAACTCGCCCGGCCAGCCGATCCGGTCGAAGCCCGGGTAGGCCACGCCCTCCGGCGGGCCGTACACCGGGTCCACGGTCATGCCGGAGAGCGTGGTGAAGTCCGCGTCCCGCTTGCGGGCGGCGTCGTAGCGGGCCTGCCAGCGGGCCCGACCGGCGGCGATCTCGTCGGCGTCCATGCGCGGAGCTCCTCCTCGAGTCCTCGACTGAAGACCGAGTGTAGAACGCTTGCCTGAACGATCGCTAAGGATGTGCGTACCGGCCGGTAACCTGGCCGGCCGGTACGCACCCGCGCGGTCACTCCGGTGAGCGGGAGCGCTGCTGTCGCCGGTACTGCTCGACCGGGAGGCCGCCCCGTCCCCAGTTCTCGGTGTCGACCTCGTCGATCACTACGAAGGTCGAGTCCAACGGCTTGTTCAGCACGTCGAGCAGCAACTGGCTCACCCCTTTGATCAGGGCCGCCTTCTCCTCGGTGGTCGCCGCGGACGCACCGGGGGTGCTGCCCTCCCGGGTGATCTGGATGGTGACGATCGGCATGGGTGGTGATCCCCTCTTGCGGTGGTGGTGGTCAGTGACCGGCGTTCTGGCCGCCGTCGACGTGCAGGATCTCGCCGGTGACGAAGGGTGCCGACTCCAGGTAGACGACGGCGTCGACGATGTCGCTGGTCTCGCCCATCCGGCCGACCGGGTGCAGGCCGGCGAGCGTCTCGTGGGTCTCGACCGGGTGCATCGGGGTCTTGATCACGCCGGGTGCCACGGCGTTGACCCGGACGCCCCGGCTCGCGTACTCGATGGCCAGGGCCTTGGTCGCGGAGCTGAGGCCACCCTTGGTCAACGACGCGAGCGCGGACGGGACGTTGGAGTTGGGCTGGTCCACGAGGCTGGTCGTGATGGTGACGATGTGGCCCGCGCCGGTGGCGAGCAGGTGCGGCAGGGCGCGCCGGGTGAGGTGGAAGAAGCCGGCGAGGTTCACCCCGACGGCCAGGTCGTACTCCTCGTCGGTGTACTCGGTGAAGGGCTTGGCGATGAAGACGCCGGCGTTGTTGACCAGGGTGTCGATGCGGCCGAAGCGGTCGACGGCCGCGTCGATCACGCGCTGCGCGGTGTCGGCGTCGGCGATGTCGCCCCGAACGGTGACGATCTCCGGGTCATCGGCGGCACCGATCGAGCGTGAGGTCGCCACGACGCCGTATCCGAGTTTGCGGTACGCGTCGACGAGGCCGGCCCCGATGCCCTGAGAGGCGCCGGTGATCACGGCGACCTTCTGTCCCTGACTGCTCATGACGTTCCTCTTCCTGACTGGCCGGAGCTCTCGTCGGCCCGGGCCTGGGGACCAGTAGACGACTGGTCGACAAAAAGCTAGCCGACCGGTCGTGTATCGTCAAAGCCATGGGACGGACCAGTGACGCGCGGAACAAGATCCTCGCTGCCGCCGCCACGCTGCTCGAACAGCGCGGATATTCCGCGCTGGGCGTGGCGGAGATCTGCGCGACGGCCGGCGTGCCGAAGGGCAGCTTCTACTACTTCTTCGAGTCCAAGCAGGCGCTCGCGCTCACCGTCATCGACGAACACTGGGCGGGCCAGCGGCGGCAGTGGGTCGAGTTGCTCGGCAGTGACCGCGACCCGCTGCGGCGCCTACGGGACCTGTTCGAGGCCACCGAGGAGGTGCAGCGCGCCGGGCAGCAGAAGGCGGGCCTAGTCGTCGGTTGCCTCTTCGGCAACCTCGCGCTGGAGCTCAGCACCCAGGCCGAGGAGATCCGCCGGCGGCTCCAGGAGATCTTCGACGCCCAGATCGACCTCATCGAGCGGGTGGTCATCGAGGCGAAGGAGCAGGGCCAGGCCGGCCCGTCGGTGGACGCTCACGAGGCCGCGCGGTCCCTGGTCGCCCAGATCGAGGGACGCGCGCTGCTCGCGAAGCTGCTCAACGACCCGGCCCAGCTCGAGACGCTGTGGCGGAACAGCCTGGACCTGCTCCAGGTGCCGCCGCTGGTACGGGCCGCGCTGACCTGAGGACCCGGCGCTGACCGTCGCCCCCTCGGCGGACCAGCAGGGCGCGGGCAGCCTCAGGTCGACGGCACCGCCGGGCCGCCCAGGGCCACGTCGTCGACCCGGATGTTGATCTCGTCGACCCGCAGCCCGTACGCCTCGACCGCGGCGGTCACCGCCGAGCGGACCGCGTCGGTCACCTCGGGCACCGGCCGGCCGCCGTCGATCACGATGACCAGGTTGACCACCGCCGCGCCGTTGGTGACGTGCGCCGAGCAGCCACGCCGGGCATCGCCCACCTGGTCCAGCCCGACCTTGTCCAGCACCGCGTTGAAGAAGCGCGCCACGTCGCCCCCGAGGTCGGCCACCCCGGGCACGGACTTCGCGGCGGCCACCGCGATCTTCTCCACCACCTCGTCGGAGACGTGCGTCGCGCCGCCCGCCACCGCGTCCGGCAGCACCGACAGCTCCTGGGTCGCCTCGTCAGCCATGCGCTCTCCCCACCAGGTTCGTCCGGCCCCACGCGGTCGGTGAGGCGGTGCGAGCGTACTAGTCGGAGGCGGTCCGGAGTGGACGGGTCAGGCGCCCAACTGCGCCAGCAGCTCGGCGGCGGCCGCGTACGGGTCGACCGCGCCCTCGGCCACCTTGGCGGCGAGCGTCGGGAGCTGCGTACCGTCGCGCAGCGAGCCGATCCGGTCCCGGAGGGTGCCCAGCGCGATCGCCTCGATCTCGGCGGCGGCCCGCGCCTCCCGGCGGCGGCGCAGCTCACCGTGGCGCTCCAGCCAACCGCGGTGCTTGTCGATCGCGGCGGCGATGTCGTCGATCCCCTCGCCGCGCGCGGCGATCGACCGCACCACCTGCGGCCGCCACTCCCCCGGCCCGCGCTCGCCCAGCGCGATCATGCCCTGGATGTCGCGGACGGTGGCGTCGGCGCCGTCCCGGTCGGCCTTGTTGACCACGAAGACGTCGGCGATCTCCAGGATGCCGGCCTTGACCGCCTGGATCGCGTCGCCCATGCCCGGGGCGAGCAGCACCAGCGTGGTGTCCGCGAGGGACGCCACCTCGACCTCGGCCTGCCCGACGCCGACGGTCTCCACCAGCACCACGTCGCAGCCGGCGCCCTCCAGCACCCGGACCGCCTGCGGGGTCGCCGCGGAGAGCCCGCCGAGGTGACCCCGGCTGGACATCGAGCGGATGTAGACGCCGGGGTCGGTGGCGTGGTCCTGCATCCGGACCCGGTCGCCGAGGATCGCCCCGCCGGTGAACGGGCTGGACGGGTCGATGGCCAGCACGCCCACCCGGTGGCCGCGCGCCCGCAGCGCCCGGACCAGCTCGTTGGTGGTGGTCGACTTGCCCACGCCCGGCGAGCCGGTCAGCCCGACCACCTGGGCGTGCCCGGCGTACGGCGCGAGGGCCGCCGCCACCTGCGGCAGCACCTCGTCGCCGGACTCGACCAGGGTGATCAGGCGGGCCACCGCGCGGGGGTCACCCGCGCGGGCCCGCTCCACCAGCATCGGTACGTCCCGGCTGCGGCGCACCGATCCGGTGGCCGCGGCCGGGACGTTCTCGACGGGCTCACTCACTGCTGTCACTCGCCACCGTTCGGAACGTGGATGATCAGGGCGTCGCCCTGACCGCCGCCGCCGCAGAGCGCGGCCGCGCCGGTGCCGCCGCCGCGCCGCTTGAGCTCCAGCGCCAGGGTGAGCACCAGCCGGGCGCCGGACATGCCGATCGGGTGGCCGAGCGCGATGGCGCCGCCGTTGACGTTGACCTTGTCCGGGCTGACGCCCAGGTCGCGGGTGGACTGGATGCCGACCGCGGCGAACGCCTCGTTGATCTCGATGAGGTCGAGGTCGGAGACGGCCAGGCCGGCCTTCTTCAGCGCGTGGTTGATGGCGTTGGACGGCTGCGAGTGCAGGGAGTTGTCCGGGCCGGCCACGTTGCCGTGCGCGCCGATCTCGGCCAGCCAGGTCAGCCCCAGCTCCTTGGCCTTGGCCTTGCTCATCACGACCACCGCGGCGGCGCCGTCCGAGATCGGCGAGGAGCTGCCGGCGGTGATGGTGCCGTCCTTGGTGAAGGCCGGCCGGAGCTTGCCCAGCGACTCGGCGGTGGTGTCCGGGCGGATGCCCTCGTCCTCGCTGATCACCAGCGGGTCGCCCTTGCGCTGGGGAATGATCACCGGGGTGATCTCGTCGGCGAAGTGCCCGTTCTTCTGGGCGGCGGCGGCGCGCTGGTGGCTGGCGGCGGAAAAGGCGTCCTGCTCCTCGCGGGTGATGCCGTGCTTCGCCCCGTGCCGCTCGGTCGACTCGCCCATGGAGCAGCAGTCCCAGGCGTCGGTGAGGCCGTCCAGGGCCATGTGGTCCTTGATCGTGACGTCGCCGTACTTGTAGCCGGAGCGCTGGCCGAGCAGCAGGTGCGGGGCGTTGGTCATGGACTCCATGCCGCCGGCGACCACGATGTCGAACTCGCCGGCCCGGATGAGCTGGTCGGCCAGGGCGATCGCGTCCAGGCCGGAGAGGCAGACCTTGTTGATGGTGAGCGCGGGGGTGGACATCGGGATGCCCGCCTCGACCGCCGCCTGGCGGGCCGGGATCTGGCCCGCGCCGGCCTGGAGCACCTGCCCCATGATCACGTACTGCACCTGGTCGGGGGCGACGCCGGCGCGCTCCAGCGCCGCCTTGATCGCGATGCCACCGAGCCTGGTCGCCGGAAGATCCTTGAGGTTGCCGAGCAGGCGCCCCATCGGGGTCCGCGCGCCACTGACGATCACCGAAGCCATGCCTGCCTCCGAGGGGGTGCCGACCTGTACGCCTTAACGATTGTTAGGACGCACCTTATCTGCCGGGAACAGCGACAGTACGGTGACCCTGAGCACGTCCGCAACGCGCTCCAGGTCATGACGATGACTGGTCGCCGCGCCGCGGCGGCCGGCATCGGGGCCTGGACCTGCCGGGCCCGGAATCACGCGGCATGCCTTACCCGGGCCGCGCGGTTCAGCCCTCCCAGGGGCGGCGCCGGCGCGGCGGCACCGGACCCCGGGGCGACGACGCCGGCGACGGGTGGACCCCCCGGGCGGCCACCTCGATCCGCGGGGTCCGGTCCGGCGGGAGGTGCTCTCGTTCGGCCACCACCACGACGTCGACGGTGCCGTCGATCATCATCTGCCTGACCTCGTCCCACGGTGCCGTGGTGACGATTCCGAGGAGGTCGTAGCGGCACCGCCGCGCGTAGTCCAGGCAGACCATGAGGTGGGGTTCGATCGGGTCGACGTGGGAGGGGATCCAGATGGCAGCGACGGGGCGTGACAGTGAACTCACCATCCGTACTCTTCACCGGTTGCAAGTTGCAGATCAACCGCGTCCCGTCCGGGTTCGCATATGCCGAACGATCGATGAGGTCAGCCACGGGACGACCGGCCATGGGGCGATCTGAGGTGGTCGTCGAGGCGGCTCTCCACCTCCTTGAGACGGCTCTCCGCCTCGTCGACCGCGTCCCGCAGCGTCCCGCCTCCGTTCGGGTGCAGCTCCCTCTCGAGCCGCCGCAACCGCTCCGGCACCCCCGGGACGGCGTCGTGACCCGGCCTGGCCGGCACCCCGTACCAGTCCTGCCGGAACTCCTCGTTCTGCCGGGCCAGGCGGCGCAGCGGCCGGCTCACCATCACGGCCAGGGTCAGCGCGCTGAGGATCACGCCCAGCACGACGCCGGCTGCCGCCCACTGCTCCAGCGTCATGCCGAGCACCCCGGATCCGGGACGCCGGACCCTGTGGTGTCCGGTGCGTTGCCGCGCCTTCTCCGTACCGTGCGCACGGCTCGGACCTCCCCGAGTCCGATCGAGGCCTCCAGGCCGGGCCGCGAGCGCCGGCCGGGGGCGATCATTGCTGGTGGCGTGCCTGTCTCGAATCGTGCTCGCAACCCGCTGCGCCGGGCATCGTCCGTCCAGCGCGACGATCGGGGCGCCGCCGGCCGCCGGATCGGGTGTACGGCGGATGCCGGCCCGGTGACCTCGTTCGGGGTAGCCCGTTCGGCCGAGGTCCGGGCGGAGAGGTTCGGGCGTGGCCCGATGCGGCGGCGTGAGATTGCCGACCTGTACGCCTTAACGACTGTTCGGCCAGACTGGCGCCATGGCTGAGAACTCCCCTGTCGAGCCCGCTGCCGACCATGTCACAGACATCGGCCTGCGCCGCATCGACCACGTCGGGATCGCCGTGGCCGACCTGGACGCCGCGATCGACTTCTACCAGCGCACCTTCGGGATGCGCTGCGTGCACACCGAGACCAACGAGGAACAGGGCGTACGCGAGGCGATGCTGGCGGTCGGCCCGACCACCGAGGGCGGCTGCGTGCAGCTGCTCGCCCCGCTCTCGCCGAGCTCGACGATCGCGAAGTTCCTGGACCGCAACGGGCCGGGGGTGCAGCAGGTGGCGTACACGGTGACGGACATCGACGCGGCCTGCGCGGCGCTGCGCGAGCGCGGCGTCCGCCTGCTCTACGAGACCCCGAAGCGGGGCACCGCCGACTCGCGGATCAACTTCGTCCACCCGAAGGACGCCGGCGGGGTCCTGGTCGAGCTGGTCGAGCCGGCCGCCGAACGCCACTGAGCTGCGCCGTCCCGCCCGCGCTCGCAGGCGGGACGGCGTCCCATGAGCTGGGAACGAGCGCGGCGATGCGCGGTGCAACGTTCCCACGGACACCTCCACGCATCGGCCGATGCAGTTTTTCACACAGGACTTCCGGCCCTAGCTACCGTTCAGTAACGTCCGGCCCCACAGGAGCGCGACCGGTGCCGGATGTGTCGATTGCCGACATGGCGGTCCCGTCGCACCGGCGCCGACGATGGCAGCACCCCTGCCCGCCCCGGTGCGGGTGCGCAACGAACGGGAGGTCACCGTGCAGGACATCCTCGAAGCGATCATGGCGGCGGAGGGCTCCGCGCAGCCGGAGCGGGAACTCGCCGGCCTCGCCGGCCTGCCGGTACCGGAGAGCTACCGGGGTGTGGTGGTCCGCGCCGAGGACACCCGGATGTTCGACGGCATGGCCACCCGGGACAAGGACCCCCGCAAGGCGCTGCACCTCCAGGAGGTGCCCACCCCGGAGCTCGGCCCAGGCGAGGCGCTGGTCGCGGTGATGGCCAGCGCGATCAACTACAACACCGTCTGGACCAGCATCTTCGAGCCGCTGCCCACCTTCCGGTTCCTCCAGCGGTACGGCCGGCTCTCCGAGCTGACCCGCCGGCACGACCTGCCGTACCACGTGGTGGGGTCGGACGCGGCCGGCGTGGTGCTGCGGACCGGGCCGGGGGTGACCCGGTGGAAGGCCGGCGACGAGGTGGTCGCGCACTGCCTATCGGTCGAGCTGGAGGACGCCGCCGGCCACGACGACACGATGCTCGACCCGCAGCAGCGGATCTGGGGCTTCGAGACCAACTTCGGCGGCCTGGCCGAGCTGGCCGTGGTCAAGGCCAACCAGCTGATGCCCAAGCCCCGCCACCTGAGCTGGGAGGAGGCGGCCAGCCCCGGGCTGGTCAACTCCACCGCGTACCGGCAGCTCGTCTCGCACCACGGGGCGAACATGAAGCAGGGCGACGTGGTGCTGATCTGGGGCGCCTCCGGCGGCCTGGGCGGCTACGCCACCCAGATGGCGCTCAACGGCGGGGCGATCCCGGTCTGCGTGGTCTCCTCGCCGGAGAAGGCCGAGCTGTGCCGGCGGATGGGCGCCGAGCTGGTCATCGACCGGGCCGCCGAGGGCTTCCGGTTCTGGAAGGACGAGGAGACGCAGGACCCGGACGAGTGGCGCCGCTTCGGCGAGCGGATCCGGGAGCTGACCGGCGGCGAGGACCCGGACATCGTCTTCGAGCACCCCGGCCGGGAGACCTTCGGCGCCAGCGTCTACGTCGCCAAGCGCGGCGGCACCGTGGTCACCTGCGCCTCCACCAGCGGCTTCCAGCACCAGTACGACAACCGCTACCTCTGGATGCACCTCAAGCGGATCGTCGGCAGCCACTTCGCCAACTACCACGAGGCGTGGCAGGCCAACCGCCTGGTGGCGCTGGGCAAGGTGCACCCGACCGTGTCCAGGACCTACCCGCTGGAGCAGACCGGCCAGGCCGCGTACGAGGTGCACCGCAACGCGCACCAGGGCAAGGTCGGGGTGCGCTGCCTCGCCCCGTCCGACGGCCTCGGCGTCCGGGACGCCGAGCTGCGGGCCCGGCACGAAACGGCGATCAACCGGTTCCGCGGTCACTGACCGTCCGGGTGATCCCGGCACGGCCAAAGGGTGGTCCCGTAACGCGTTTCTGTCCCGCTGGGACGCCATTCGATTGCCGTACGACAAAGGGTCGCGGGCCATCCGCCCGCGGCCCTTTTCGTGCTCTGCTCGGGTGCCGCCGGGCGCGCCCGGGAGCTGCCAAGATCGCCGTTTGGTCCGGTCCCGCCGGGCCGGCCGGTTGACCATGTAATGAGGACACGAAAGGTGCCGGACCGCTCTTGCGAAGCACCCTGGGGAGTCTGCGAGTATGTCCCAATGCCCCAGCAGCAGTCCTCCCCTCTTGCGTTCTTCGATAACGCGAACTCGCAGCCCGATTTCACCGTTGGCCTGCGCGGTTACAACACCGGTCAGGTCGACGACTTCATCGGCCGCCTGACCGCCGCGCTGACCCAGTCCGAGCAGGCCCGCGCCGAGGCCGAGCAGCGGATGAACGACGCGCAGCGTCGGCTCCGCCAGGCCGAGCAGCGGCAGGGCGCGCTCGAGCAGAAGCTCGCCGACACCAACAAGCAGCTCGAGGAGAACAGCCGGCCGACCCTGTCCGGTCTGGGCACCCGCGTCGAGCAGATCCTCCGGCTCGCCGAGGAGCAGGCCAACGACCACCGCAACGAGGCCAAGCGGGAGTCGGAGGGCATCCTCTCCGCCGCCCGCCTGGAGGCGCGGGAGATCACCGACAAGGCGCGCGCCGAGGCCGCTGCGATGAAGGCCACCGCCGAGCGGGAGGCGGGCAGCGTCCGCACCGCCGCCGAGCGCGAGGCCGCCGAGGTCCGGGTGCAGGCCCGCCGCGAGGCCGACACCCTGCGCGCCGACGCCGAGCGGGAGACCAAGCAGCTGCGTACGGTCACCGCGCACGAGGTGGCCGAGCTGAAGTCCACCGTCGAGCGTGAGGTCGCCACGCTGCGGGCCACCGCCGAGCGGGAGATCACCCAGCAGCGGGCGAAGGCCGCCCGGGAGGCCGAGGAGAAGCGCGCCGAGGCCACCAAGCTGCTCACCGACGCCCGCGACAAGCGGGACAAGGACCTGCAGGCCCTGGAGCTCCAGATCGCCGAGCGGCGGGAGAAGGCCGAGCGCGAGGAGTCGGAGCGGCACGCCGCCCAGGTGGCGCAGACCCAGAAGCTGGTCAGCGAGGCCGAGCAGCGGGCCCGGGCCGCCCACGAGCGGGCCAAGGAGATCGAGCAGCGGGCCGAGGCCCGCCGGGTCGAGTCCGAGCGCACCGCCAACGAGACGGTCGACAAGGCCAAGGCGCTGGCCGAGAAGACGCTGAACGAGGCGAAGGCCGAGGCGCAGCGCCTGCTGACCGAGGCCCGCACCGAGGCCGAGCTGACCACGCAGGCGGCCCGCCGCGAGGTCGAGGACCTCACCCGGCAGAAGGAAGCGGTCACCGCCCAGCTCGGGCAGATGCTCTCCGGTCTCGCCGGCATCGTCCCCGGCGTGCCGGCGGCCGGCGCCAAGCCGGCGGCGGCCAAGTCCGACGACGCCGAGGAGAAGGTCACCGCCGAGTCGGCCAGCTGACCACCACCACCCGCAACGGGGCATGAGCCGCGGCGCGGGGTGACACCGGGTGACCGGTGCCACCCCGCGCCGTCATGCTTTCCGGCCCGTTTCGCCACCTCCGTGAAGTAGGTCCCAACAGGGGCGTCCGTATCGCCCCAGCAGAGCCGGATGCGTGTGAGGATGGGGGCATGTCGCACGGCGAGGAACTGTTCGCGCTCGGCGGGGATGTGACCACGGAGCCCAGCTTCGAGTCCGCGCTGCGGGGTTACGACAAACGGCAGGTCGACCGGTACGTGGCTCGCGCCGAGCACGAGATCGCGGCGCTCACGGGCGAGCGGGAGCAGGCGTACACGCAGATCCACAAGCTGGCCGGCCAGGTGGAGGTGCTGCAGCGGGACCTCGCCCAGGTGCGCAAGCAGGTGGGTGTGGTCGACCGGGCCTCCTTCCGGCACCTCGGTCCGCGCGTCGAACAGATCCTCACCATGGCCGAGGAGCAGGCGGACGACATCCTCGCCGCCGCCAACGAGGAGATCGAGGCCCGCCGGGCCGCCGCCGAGCACATCATCGAGGAGGCCCGGGAGCAGGCCGCTCAGGCGCTGAAGGACTTCGAGATCGCCCTCGCCGCCCGCCGGGCCGAGGAGGAGCGGCACACCGCCAGCCGCAAGGCCGAGGCGGAGGCCACGCTCAAGGCGGCCAAGGAGGAGTCCGCCCGGCTGCGCCGTACCGCCCAGGAGGCGCTCGCCACGGCGCAGCAGGAGGCGACCCAGCTCCGGGACACCGCCAAGGAGATCCACACCCGGGCCCAGCAGGAGGCCACCCGGCTGCGCGAGACGGCGAAGGAGGCCCTGGCCAAGGCCCAGCAGGAGGCCACCCAGCTCCGCGAGGCGGCCAAGGAGATGCACGCCAAGGCGCAGCAGGAAGCGAAGCGGCTCACCGAGTCCGCGGCCGAGGCCGGCCGGGCCACCCACGCCAAGGCGCTCGCCGAGGCCAAGAAGATCGTCGACGACGCGGAGGAGGCGGCGAAGGCCACCCGCAGCCGGGCACGGACCGAGGCCAACCGGCTCACCAGCGAGGCCGCCGAGTCCGGCAAGCGCAACCGCGCCGAGGTCGACGCGTACGTGCAGCGGATGCGCACCGAGACCGAGGAGTACGTCCAGCAGGCCCGGGCCCAGACGCAACAGGAGCTGGGCGCCTGGCGGGCCGGCGTCGAGCAGGAGGTCAACGCCCAGCGGGAAGCGGTCGAAAAGGAGCTGGCCCAGCGCCGCGCCGCCGCCGAGCAGGACTACGCCAAGCGCCGCGACGAGCTCGACAGGCAGCACAAGAAGCGGCAGGACGAGCTGGAGAAGGTGTACGCCGCTCGACGCCAGGAGGTCGAGCAGGGAGCCGCCACGATCCGGCAGGCGGCCGAGCAGGACGCGCTGACCATGCGCCGGCGGGCCGAGGAGGAGGCCACCGAGCTGCTGAAGCGGACCGAGACGGAAGCCGCCGACCGGCGCCGCAAGGCCGACGAGCACGTCGCCGCCTCCCGCCGCCAGTTCGAGGAGTACGCGGCAACCACCCAGCAGCACCTGGCCACCACGCAGCAGCACCTGGCCGCCACCCAGCAGGAGGTGGCCGCCGGCCGACAGCAGCTCGCCCAGGTGATGCTGGAGATCGCCCAGGCCCAGCAGGAGCTGGCCGACCTGCGCACCGAGACCTGGAAGGTCCGGCAGGAGTCCGACGACCTGCAGCGCCGGCTCGCCGAGCTGCGGATCGCGGGCACGGCGGCCGGGCTCACCGCCACGCCGGTGGATCCCGACGAGCTGGCGGCCGAGGCCGGCGGCGACGTCGGGCCCGCGCCGAAGACCCGGCAGGACGCGGCCCCGACGGGTACCGGCGGGAAGGGCGCCGCCGCGACGGGCGCCGGCGGGAAGGGCACCGCACCGGTGACCGCCCGGGGCAGCGCGAGCGTCTCTCCCAACGGCAGCGGACCGGCGACGGCCACCGAGCCGGCGACGACGAGGGTCGAACCGGCGGCGGAGACCGAGTCCGGCGCGGACGCCGGGACGGCCCGGCCGGTCGCCGAGCCGGTCACCACGGTGGACGGTGGCACCGCCACCGAGGGGGTGGACGGCGAGCCGACCGTGGCGGCCGTGCCGGGCGAGGGTGGCCGGGGCGCCACCCCCACGAAGATCACCAGCACCGGTGAGAACGGCAAGCGCCCGACCAAGCCGACCACCGACGAGCGCAGCGCCAAGCCGAGCACGGTCACGGTCGAAAAGGACTGACGGCACCGGAAGCCGGACCGTCGGTGCCGCCGCCGGCGGCCAGGTGGCCGGTGCCCGCACGGCCCAGAAGGACGACCCGGCAGGCGCATGAGCCAGGCGACCGACGCCGCGCGGCATCACCGGCGGAGGGCCGGGTCGGACCACTGTCCGCCCCCGCCCACTTCGATCGCGACCGGCGCGCCGCTCACGGCCGAGCCCCCGGGCCACCGCCGGCCAGCCCGCCCACCATTGAGCCGGACGGCCGCTACCAACGTGATGACGTGGACGGCTCAGGTCGGCCGAATCGTCTCCGTCATCACGTTCGTAGCCTCCACGGAGCGGGATGTCATCCCGCCGCCCAAGGCTCGTGCCGGCGGGGACGACCGGGCCGAAGCCGGGAGCCTCGGAAGGGATGGCCGGTGGGCGGATGCTGCGGCTACCCTCCGGGCAGGAGATCAGGCGCTCCGGCGTCCGGGACGCCGGAGCGCAGTCCCGGGGGAGGTCGCGTGACGCAGAACGGGCCGTCGGGCGAGGTGCGGCCGGAGGACGAGGACCCCCTGGACGCGCTGCGTCCCGAGCCCGAGCCCAGGGCCGAAGCCGTCGCCGAGGTCGAGGACGAGGCCCAAGCCGGGGCCGCGGGCGAGGCCGGTGCCGGGGGCGAGGCCGGGGCGGCGCGGGCCGGCGGTCGCACGGCGGGCGGCATCGACGAACTGACCGAGCCGACGGAGTTCGAGCCGAGCGGTCGGTTCGGCGTACCAGGGAAGCCGCTGCGGCGCAGCAGCTTCCTGGTCGGCTTCACCGGGGCGCTCGGCGTGTTCCTGGCGTACGCGGTCTTCCTGGGCGTCCGCAACTCCGCCGGCATCCTGGTGCTGGTGGTGATCGCGCTCTTCCTCGCGGTCGGCCTGCACCCGGCGGTGGTCCGGCTCCGCGGCTGGGGACTGCCGCACGGGCTGGCGGTCGCGGTGGTGGCGCTGACCGTGGTGCTGCTGATCGTGGGCGGCCTGCTGGCCCTGGTACCGCCGGTGGTGACCCAGTCCGGGCAGTTCATCCAGCAGCTCCCCGGGTACGTCGAGGAGCTGCGCCGCAACCCCACCGTCAACGACCTCGTCGTCCGGTACGACGTGGTGCACCGGGTCCAGGAGGCGGTGAACCCGGACAACATCGGCCGGGCGCTCGGCGGCGTGCTGGGCGGAGCACAGCTGATCTTCGGCACCATCTTCCGGGCGCTGACCGTGCTGGTGCTGACGATCTACTTCCTGGCGTACTTCGACCGGCTGCGCGACCTCGGGTACGCGCTGGTGCCCCGCTCGCGCCGGGAGCGGGTCCGGCTGATCGGCGACGAGATCCTGAACCGGGTCGGCGCGTACATGGTGGGGGCGCTGGCCATCGCGGTGCTGGCCGGGGCGAGCACGTTCGTCTTCGCGCTCGCGGTCGGCCTGCCCTACCCGTTCGCGCTGGCCGTCGTGGTCGCGGTGACCGACCTCATCCCGCAGATCGGGGCGACCCTGGGCGCGGTGGTGGTGACCCTGGTCGGCCTCGCCACCGACCTGCCGGTCGGGATCGCCTGCCTGGTCTTCTTCCTGGTCTACCAGCAGGTGGAGAACTACCTCATCTACCCGAAGATCATGCGCCGGGCGGTCTCGGTCAACGAGGTGGCCGCGTTGCTCGCCGCGCTGCTCGGGGTGTCGCTGCTGGGCGTGGTCGGCGCGCTGATCGCCATCCCGACGGTGGCCGCCCTCCAGCTCATCCTCCGCGAGGTGGTCCTGCCCCGCCAGGAGTCCCGCTGAGGGTCAGCCCGCCTGCCGCTGCTGTGGGCCGGGGACCGGGGTGTCCGCGAAGGAGGCCACGGTCCGGTCGGCGTACGCGCTGACGTCGCCGGTCTCCACCGGGCCGTCCCAGGTGGTCGGCAGCGGCACCGGCACGGCCGGGTTGACCCGGCTGACGATCTCGTCGAGCACCCGCTCCGCGTCGCCGACCCAGAGGTGCTTGGCGCCGGACACCCCGACCACCTCGGCCTGCGGCACGGCCGCGAAGCGCTGCCGGGCCTCCTCCGGGCGCAGGTAGTCGTCGAATTCCGGCACCAGGGCGGTGAGCGGCCGGCCCGACTCGGCCCAGACGGCCAGGTCCTCGGGCCCGGAGTAGCGCAGGGGCGGGGAGAGCAGGATCGCGCCGGCCACCGCCGGGTCGCAGCCGTACTTCAACGCCAGGTCGGTGCCGAACGACCAGCCGACCAGCCAGATGTCGGGCAGCTCGTGGAACTCGGCGTACTCGATGGCGGCGGCCACGTCGAAGCGCTCGCCGACGGCGTTGTCGAAGGTCCCCTCGCTGGTGCCGCGGATGCTGCTGGTGCCCCGGGTGTTGAACCGGAGCACGGCCAGGTCGGCCAGCGCGGGCAGCCGCCAGGCCGCCTTGCGGAACACGTGGCTGTCCATCATCCCGCCATGGGTGGGCAGCGGGTGCAGGCAGACCAGGGTGCCGGCCGGCTCCCGGTCCAGCGGGCGGGCCAGCTCACCGACCAGCGTCAGGCCGTCGGCGGTGTGCAGCTCGATGTCCTCCCGGCGGCCGGGCAGGATCGACGACGCACGGATCGGTGTGCTCACCGATCCAGTCTCCCGCGCCGCCGCCGGCGCCGCCCGCCCGGGCGGAAACAGGGTGATCCAGATCGCTCAGCCGTACCGGGGGGCGCTCCGGCCGCGCTGGAGGTTCGGCCCGCGCCGGTCCCGGG
Source organism: Micromonospora sp. NPDC048930 (assembly GCF_043197935.1). Lineage (NCBI taxonomy): Bacteria > Bacillati > Actinomycetota > Actinomycetes > Micromonosporales > Micromonosporaceae > Micromonospora > Micromonospora sp. NPDC048930. Next base: position 115,298 of record NZ_JBICUB010000009.1, on the reverse strand, counting down.
CCCGCCAGCAGCCGCTGTGCCAGTGCCGCCGGTCGGTCAGGTCGCCCCGGTCGTCGGCCGGCCAGGCCACCACGTGCGCCACCCCGGGGCGGATCTCCTGGTCGCAGCCGGGGCAGCGGTACGTCTTCACCGACGCCCCGCCGCTGATCCCGCGTACCTGCCAGTCGCCGTCGCGCCACTGCTGGACGGTCGGCACGCCCTGGCGGGCCCGCTCGGAGTCCAGGTGGGTGGTCTCGTCCCGGCGGGGACGGTTGCGACGGGGGCTCACGGTCACCAAGCGTACGGGCCGCCGGCCGGACCGGCCCGCGCCGGACGTCCGGCCGATGCGCCCCGCTCAGTCCCAGGCTTCCGTCAAGCGCCAGCGGGGACCGGGACGTGCGAAGCGGTCACGCCTCCCCGTCCCGGATGATCTGCCGGATGCGCTCGCGCGAGTAGCCGGTGACCGCCACGATGTCCACCTGCCGCGTCCCGGCCGCCGCCTCGGCGCGGATCGCCTCGGCCAGTTCGGCACGCGCCGCGTCCACCCGGGCTCGGGCCTCGGAGATGAGCCGGGCGGCCCGCTCCTCCGCACGAGGCACGCCAGCTTGGGCCGCGCGGAGCTTCCGTACCGACGCCTCCAGGTCTGCCACTTGGCCATCGTCCCTGGTCAGATGCTAGGCCAACTCACATATCCCCATGTTTGGCCAATCTTCTAGCCTTGACTTTGGCCAACTCGCAGGGTGCAATGGTTGGCGTTTTCCGGATCCTTGCCTGGACATAAGCGCCCTGGGCACTTAGCGGGGGGATCGGTCGAGAGAAGGGGGCCAAGGTGGCCGAGTTCCCAGCTACGGGCGCCATGGTGGTCGGCCCGCGTGAGCTACCCAAGGACGGACAGGCGTGGGTTTGGATCGACAGCGGTAGCGGGCCGGGGCACAAGATCAGCGTTCGCCCCGAAGACCTGACGCTCTCAGAGCTGGACGACGGGCAGGGCCGGGCAGCGATCTACCACCTACGCACCTATCACTGCCGGGGGTGACGTAACACCCCCGGCGCACGGAACCCCGGCCACCTCTGCCGGCCCGCGGCTGCCGACGTACTCCTCGAAGGTCACACCCTCAAGACGCCGTCACCGGCGCCTGGTGTTGACCCGGGTCAGCGGTTGGTGTGGTCGCGGAAGCCACGGCCGCTCTTGCGGCCCAGGTAGCCGGCGGTGACCAGGTGCTCCAGCAGCGGCGCGGGGGCGAAGCCCGGCTCGCGCAGCTCCAGGTAGAGCTCCCGCTGGATGGCCAGCGACACGTCCAGCCCGACCACGTCCAGCAGCTCGAACGGGCCCATCGGGTAGCCGCAGCCGAGCTTCATCGCGTGGTCGATGTCGTCGGCGGTCGAGTAACTGGCCTCCAGCATCTTCACCGCGTCGTTCAGGTACGGGAAGAGCAGCGCGTTGACGATGAAGCCGGACCGGTCACCGCAGACCACGCCGGTCTTGCCCAGCGCCGCGCAGACCGCGCGGGCGGTGGCGGCGGTCTCCGCCGAGGTGCGGATGGTCTGCACGATCTCCACCAGCGGCATGATCGGCGCGGGGTTGAAGAAGTGCAGGCCGATCACGTCGGCCGGGCGCTGGGTGGCCATCGCCACGTCGATCACCGGCAGCGACGAGGTGGTGGTGGCGAGCACCACCCCCGGCTTGCAGATCTCGTCGAGGCTGGCGAACAGGGCCTTCTTGACGCTCAGCTCCTCCACCACCGCCTCGACCACCAGGTCGACGTCGGCGAGGTGGTCCAGGGTGGCCGACCAGGTGACCCGGCCGAGCGCGGCGTCCCGGTCCTCCTCGCTGAGCTTGCCCCGGACCACGCCCTTGTTCAGCGAGGTCTTGACCGCCTCGCAGACCTTGGCGGACTTCTCCGCGCCCCGGGTCACCGAGATGACCTCGTACCCGGCCTTGGCGAAGACCTCGATGATGCCGGTGGCCATGGTCCCGGAGCCGACCACGCCGACCTTGGCGATCACCCGGGCGCCGTCGGTGAGCGCGGCGCCTGCGGCCACCGGCGTCTGCTCGTCGGGTACGACCACCGGGGAGCCCGGCCGCTCGTAGGTGTAGAAGCCGCGGCCGGACTTCCGGCCGAGCAGCCCGGCGGTGACCATCTGCTTGATCAGCGGCACCGGGGCGTGCCGGCGGTCCCGGCCGCCGCGCCGGTACATGGTGTCCAGGATCTCGTACGCGGTGTCCAGGCCGATCAGGTCCATCAGCGCGAGCGGGCCCATCGGCAGGCCACAACCGAGCTTCATCGCGGCGTCGATGTCCTCGCGGGTGGCGTACCGCGCCTCGAACATGCCCACCGCGTGGTTCAGGTAGCCGAAGAGCAGCGCGTTGGCGATGAAGCCGGCCCGGTCGTTGATGGTCACGTCGACCTTGCCGAGCCGCTCGCAGAGCGCCTCCACGTCGGACACGACGTCGGCGGAGGTGACCACCGTGCGGACCACCTCGACCAGCTTCATGACCGGGGCCGGGTTGAAGAAGTGGATGCCGATGACCTGGTTGGGCCGGGTGGTGGCGACCGAGATCTCGGTGACGCTCAGCGAGGAGGTGTTGGTGGCCAGGATGGCCTCGGGCTTGCAGACCCGGTCCAGCTCGGCGAAGATCCGCTGCTTCAGGTCCAGGTGCTCGGGCACCGCCTCGATCACCAGGTCCACCGAGTGCAGCGCGTCCAGGCCGACCTGGAAGTCGACCCGGCTCAGCAGGGCGTCCCGGTCGGCCTCGGCGAGCTTGCCCTTGGCCACTGCGCGGTCGGTCGAGCCGGTGAGGGTGGCCCGGCCGCGCTCCAGGGCGGACTCGGAGATCTCCACGGCCACCACGTCGATGCCGTTGCGGGCGAAGACCTCGACGATGCCGGCACCCATGGTGCCCAGACCCACCACACCCACACTGGTGAACTCGCGCGCCACGACCGGCCTCCCCTTTTGACTCCGCCGTTGCCGAGATGAACGGCCGCTAAGGTTATGCGCCGGAGTCTGCCACGTGACGCTGCGTTGTCGAGACGCCGTGGGATATTTCACGCACCGCGTCGGTCAGACCCCGGCGGGCACCCCCGCGAGGGCCAGCAGTTCGGCGACGAACTCGGCGGGCCGCTCCAGGTGCGGGCTGTGGCCGCAGCCCGGCAGCGTCACCTCCCGGTACGTCCCGCCCGCCGCCGCGTACCGGTCCAGCACCGCCCGGGTCTGCCCGATCATCGGCTGCGGCGGGCAGTCCGCCGCCCCCGGCCAGCCGGGCACCACGCCCAGCGACCCCAGGTAGGCCAGGTCGAACAGCGAGGTGTCCGAGACGATCACGTCGGCGTCGCCGCGTACCCAGGTCACCGGCGGCTTGACCGGGACGGCGACCATCTCGTCGGCGACCCGGAACCAGGCGGGCGCCAGCGCGTTGAGCACCCCGCGCTCCCCCGCCGCGGTGCCGGGCCAGTGCGGGGAGGCGACCGCGGTGCCCGGGTAGTTGTCGTCCCCGGTGGCGGTGCTGAGCAGGCTGTCCAGCAGCAGCTCCTCGTCCGCGCCGAGCGACGCGGGGTCGGCCACGTACGCGGACCGCAGCACGTTGCGCGGGCTGGTCGGGGCGTCGGTGCCCCGGTCCCCGGCGGCCAGCCGGGCCACGAAGTCGGCGTTCGCCGTGCCGGCGCCGGTGCCGGCGAAGTCGGGCGTGGTGGGCGTGCCGTCGAGGTCCCGGGTGCCGCCGAAGCCGTACGGCGACACGGGCGCCGCCAGCAGCAGGCCGGCCACCCGTTCGGGGTGGTCGATCAGCAGCCGCATCGCCACCCCGCCACCGAGCGAGTGCCCGACGACCACCGGCCGGGCGTCGGGGGCGAACAGTCCGGGGGCGTCGAGCAGGGCGGCCACGTCGTCGGCGAAGTCGCCGAGGCCCCGGGTGGCGTCGACCGGTGCGGTCTGCGAGTCGCCGTACCCGCGCAGGTCGGGGGCGACCACGCGGAGGGTGCCGGGCAGCCGGGGCAGCAGCGGCTCCCAGAACGCGGCCGACGAGCAGTTGCCGTGCACCAGCAGCACGGGTACGCCGTCCGGCGGACCGGCCACCCGTACCGCCTGGGTGATGCCGTTGGCCTGGACCGTGTGCCGCGCGCTCTCCATCCGCGCATGCTGGCACGTCGGGCCGGCCCGGTCCATGTGGGCGACCCCCACTCCGGGGCGCCGGCGGATGTCGCCGGACGTGGTCAGCGGCGGACGTCGGCCGGGAGCGGCACGACGCCGGTGCGCGGTTCCGCCGGCTCCCGGGGCGGTGGCACCGGCAGCGGCAGGGTGGGCCGCTGGTCCCGGCGCGGCCTCCCGAAGTGCAGCCCCACCGGGTCGGTCCGGGCCACCCCCGGGTCGAAGAAGCGCAGTTCGGTACGGCCGAGCCGGACCAGGTCGCCGTCCGTGAGCTGGACGCTGCCGGTGACCCGCCGGTCGTGGAGCCAGCTGCCGTTCGTCGAGCCGAGGTCGGTCAGCGACACCCCTTCGGTGGTCAACCGGACCGTGGCGTGCCGCCGGCTGAGGTGCGGGTCGGAGAGCACGATGTCGGCGGTCGGCGCCCGGCCGATCACCTGCGGAGTCCGGCCGATCCGGAAACTCAGTCCCCGCATCGGCCCGCCGGTCACGGTCAGCAGCGGCATCAGCTCCGGGTGCTCCTCCATGGACGTCTCGCCCCTCCGCCCCACCATCGCCCCCGGGTCAGCGTGCCACCTCACCGTATCCGCCTCCACCACCGCGTGGTCACCGCCGCAACCCTGGGCGGTCACCTACCGTTCGCCGGTTCGGCGGGCGGCGCCGGTTCCCCACCGCCGGGAACGTCCGTCGATCCCACCAGGCCAACGACGCACCTACCCATGAGTAACGTTCAGGTCTAGACTTCGGCCATGACGGCTGTGCATGTCCCGGGGACCCCGATCATCGAGGACGGCCGGCTGGTGTCCACCAGCCCGGCGACCGGCGCCGAGGCCGGGCGGCTCCCGGTGGCGACCGAGGCGGACGTGCGGGACGCGGTGGCCCGCGCCCGCGTCGCCGGCGACTGGTGGGCCGGGCTCGGCTTCAGCGGTCGGCGGGAGCGGCTGCTGCGCTGGCGGCGCGTGATCGCCCGCCGGATCGAGGAGCTGGCCGAGCTGGTGCACACCGAGGGCGGCAAGCCGGTCGCGGACGCCGTCGTCGAGATCCTCACCGCGCTGGAGCACATCGACTGGGCGGCCCGCAACGCGCGGCGGGTGCTCGGGCCCCGCCGGGTCCGCACCCGGCTGATCCTGGCCGAGTTCACCGGCCACCTGGAATACCAGCCGTACGGGGTGGTCGGCGTGATCGGCCCGTGGAACTATCCGGTCTTCACCCCGATCGGCTCCGTGGCGTACGCGCTCGCGGCGGGGAACGCCGTGGTGTTCAAGCCGAGCGAGTACACCCCGGCCGTCGGGCAGTGGCTGGTGGACCGCTTCACCGAGGTGGTCCCCGAGCAGCCGGTGTTCCAGGCGGTGCACGGCCTCGGCGACGTGGGCGCGGCGCTGTGCCGGGCCGGGGTGGGCAAGCTGGCCTTCACCGGCTCCACCCGCACCGGCAGGAAGGTGATGGCCGCCTGCGCCGAGACGCTGACCCCGGTGCTGCTGGAGGCGGGCGGCAAGGACGCGATGATCGTGGACGCCGACGCGGACCTGGACGCGGCGGCCGAGGCCTGCGTCTGGGGCGCGCTGACCAACGCGGGCCAGACCTGCATCGGCATCGAGCGGGTCTACGCCGTCGACCAGGTCTTCGACGCCTTCGTCGACAAGGTGGTGACGAAGGCCGGCCGGCTGACCGTGGGCCCGGACGGCGCCGACATCGGCCCGATCACCATGCCGTCGCAGCTCGACATCATCCGCCGGCACATCGAGGACGGGGTGGCGCGCGGCGGCCGGGCGGTGCTCGGCGGCCCGGACGCGGTCAAGCCCCCGTACGTCCACCCGACCGTGCTGGTGGACGTGCCGGAGGACTCGGCGGCGGTCCGCGAGGAGACCTTCGGGCCGACGCTGACCGTCAACCGCGTCCGCGACGCGGACGAGGCCGTCGAGCGGGCCAACGCCCTCCCGTACGGCCTCGGGGGTTCGGTCTTCGGCCGGAAGCGGGCGGTGGCCATCGCGCGGCGCCTGCGGTCCGGAATGGCTTCCGTCAACTCGACGCTCACCTTCGCCGGGATGTCCACCCTGCCGTTCGGCGGCGTCGGCGACTCCGGGTTCGGCCGGATCCACGGCGAGGACGGGCTGCGCGAGTTCGGCCGGGCCAAGTCCATCACCCGCCGCCGGGCCCGCTCGCTGCTGCCGGCGATGACCTTCGAGCGCACCCCGGCGGACGTCGCCCGCCTGGTCAAGGCCGCCAAGCTGATGTACGGGCGGGGCCGCTGACCGGCAGCGAAACGCCGCAGCTCAGAAGAGGGTCAGCTCGTCGCGCTCGATGCCGCGCAGCTTGTCGTAGTCGACCACCACGCAGCGGATGCCACGGTCGGTGGCGAGGACCCGGGCCTGCGGCTTGATCTCCTGCGCGGCGAAGACACCGGTGACCGGGGCGAGCAGCGGGTCGCGGTTCATCAGCTCCAGGTACCGGGTGAGCTGCTCCACTCCGTCGATCTCGCCGCGCCGCTTCACCTCGACGGCGACCGCGCCCTGGTTGGCGTCCCGGCACAGCAGGTCGACCGGGCCGATCGCGGTCATGTACTCCCGGCGGACCAGCGTGAAGCCCTCGCCCAGGGTCTCCGGGTTGGCGGCGAGCAACTCCTGCAGGTGCGCCTCGACGCCGTCCTTGCGCAGGCCCGGGTCGACGCCCAGCTCGTACGAGGTGTCCTGGAAGATCTCCTCCAGGGTGATCCGCAGCTCCTCACCGGCCTTGTTGACCACCCGCCACACGCCGGGGGCCTCCTCCAACCGGCACGGCGGGCTCATCCAGTTCAGCGGCTTGTACGCCCGGTCGTCCGCGTGGATCGACACCGAGCCGTCCGCCTTGACCATGAGCAGCCGGGTCGCCAACGGCAGGTGTGCCGAGAGCCGTCCGACGTAGTCCACCGAGCACTTCGCAATCACCAACCGCACCCGACGAGGGTAGCCGAGCACCCGGCCGTCGCCGACGAGCGCCACTGGCGTACCGGTGCGATATTGAGATCGTGCTCGAAGTCCTCACCGGTTCCGGCCTCGCCGCCTCGGCCGGCCTGAACGCCTACATCCCGCTGCTCCTGATGGGTCTGTTGGCGCGCTACACCGACCTGGTCGACCTGCCCAGCGGCTGGCAGTGGCTGGGCAACGGCTGGGTCGTCCTGATCCTCGCCGTGCTGCTCGCCGTCGAGGTGGTCGCCGACAAGGTGCCGGTGGTGGACCACGTCAACGACGTGGTGCAGACGGTGGTCCGGCCGACCGCGGGCGGCCTGGCCTTCGGCGCCGGCTCCAGCTCGCAGACCGTGACCGTGAGCGACCCGGACACCTTCTTCTCCTCGCACCAGTGGGTGCCGGTCGTCGTCGGCGTGCTGATCGCGCTCGGTGTGCACCTGCTCAAGGCGGCGGCCCGCCCGGTCATCAACGCGACCACCGCCGGCTTCGGCGCCCCGGTCGCCAGCACCGCCGAGGACGCGACCAGCGCCATCATGTCGGTGGTGGCGATCCTGCTGCCGGTGCTGGTGCTGGCCTTCCTGCTCGGCCTCGTGGTGTTCCTCTTCTGGTTGCTGCGTCGGCGCAAGGACCGGCGCCGGGAACGGGCGGCGGCTCGGGCCGCCGGGTTCCGGGTCTGATCCTGCTGCTTGCTCGGGTCTGGTCGGGCTGGGCTCCGGGCTGGGGCTGATTGGCTGGTTGCGCTGGTGGGCTGGGGGCGAGGGTGACCGGCTCCGGGCGGTCAGGCTTGATCCCTGCGCCGGTCACCCTCGCCCCCAGCCTCGTCGTGGGCCTGGTCCGTTCGTGCGTCACCGTTCCGCTCGGGTACGCAGAAACGCCGCTGGCCGGCACCCTCTGTCTCGGGGTGCCGGCCAGCGGCGTTAGCTCTTCTGTCGGATCAGCTGTCTGGGTCAGCTGTTGTGGGGCTCAGCTGTTCCAGTGCTGGGCGACGATGTCGGCGGCCTGCTGCTCCCACTGGGCGTAGGCGTCCGGGTAGGCCGAGACCTGCACGGTCTGGGCGGCCTCGGTCAGCGGCATGTCCTGCCACCCGTCGACCTGCTTCAGACCCTTCAGGAACGCCAGGGTCGAGTACTCGGGGTCGGTGATCTGCTCCGGAGTGCCCCAACCCGAGGACGGGCGCTGCTGGAACAGGCCCAGCGAGTCGTGGTCGTTCTTGTCGCCGAGGTGGCCCAGGTTCTCCAGCTTCGACTCCTGCAGGCTGGTGGCGATCGAGATCACCGCGGCCCGCTCCGGCAGACCCGCCTTCTTCGTCGCGGCGATGATCGCCTTCGCGTTCGCGACCTGCTCGTCGTTCAGGTCGATCCGCGACTGCGCGCCCTGCACACCATGCGGGATCAGCTTGCTGGCGTCCGGCTTGTCGGCCTGGACGGCCGCGACCGGGGTCAGCGCGGTGGCCGGGGTGGCCTCGTGGTGGTTCAGCGGACCGGCGGCCAGACCACCGGCGAACGCCAGACCAGCAATACCAAGCACGCTCTTACGAATGATCGTGTTCACGAGAAGCTCCATTCGGGGGTTGGCGCACACACGCCGATGGGGGTCGGCACGCACGCAAGCACCACGTCAGGCGCTCAAAAGGGGGGAAAGTCTTTGGGGGGATCCGGCTCGCGGGGCGTGGCCTCTTCGCGGCGCCGGGACCATGTGTAACGACCGGCGACCCACCATCATTCCGGGCCCGTCACCCCGCCGCGCGGGGTGCTCTTCCTCAGCCGTTCACGGGATTCAACGCCCCCCGCCCGCCCACCATTCCGGCCCCAGGATGCCGCCGACCACACCCCCAAACCGGACACACCACCCAGCCGGCGCGCTCAGGGCAGCACCCGGCGGGGTCAGTGGAACTGTCGTAGCGGCTGGGCTGTCGGACAGGCCGCCCTGCGGGCATGTGGAGTGGATCAAGCGGCCCCGACGGAAGGGCAGGTGGGTTATGTGCCCGTTGTCCGATTGCCGCATCAGGCCGGCGTCGATGGCTGGAACGTCATGGAGGTCTCCGGGCTCCGGTGACATCCATGGTGTGCCGCATGCCGAGTCGATCATCGCAGTCGACTCGGTGACCCCGGTGGGCGCGCGACCACGGCTCCGCCGGCCATCGGCGGGCTGCTCCCCGCCCCCGTGATCCTGGGCCACGCAGGGCGGGATACCGGGACGGCCGACGTACACCAAACCCGGGCCCTGGCGGCCGCAGGGACGGACGGTGCGGCACCACGACGCGGGTGTGGCCCGCCGTGACCGGCGCAGGGATCAAGCCTGACCGCCCGGAGTCGGGCACGGCGGGCCACACCCGACAAGGGCGACCACCGACAAGGCCGACCGCGCAGAGACGCAAAGCCAACAAGACGAATGGACCAAATGCCTAAAATCGGCTCAGACGTCCAAGGAGGGTCGCCGCCATGACCGCAGCGATGCAGATGCCCCAGGTCCAGGAGTGCAGCGTCAGATCCTGCGCCTACAACCACACCAACGACTGCCACGCCTTCGCCATCACGATCGGCAGCAGCGACCACGCGCACTGCCACACCTTCGTGGAGCTGCCCGTACGCGGCGGCATCGAGCAGATCAACGCCCAGGTCGGAGCCTGCAGCCGGGCGGACTGCCAGCACAACTCCGACCTGGAGTGCCACGCCCCGGCGATCACCGTCGGCCCCCGGACGGACCTGGCCGACTGCCAGACGTACGTGAGCCGTTGACGCGTCGGGCCCGTCGACGGCGGGCCCGACGCGCGTCACGACAGGTCGTTGGCCTCGCGGATCACGGTGACCAACTCATCGATGATGCCGGTCAGCGCGAAGTCCTTCGGGGTGAAGACCCGGGCCACCCCGGCGGCCCGCAGCGCGTCCGCGTCGCCGGTGGGGATGATCCCGCCGACCACCACGGGCAGGTCGCCGCGCCCGGCGGCCCGCAGCCCGTCCAGCACGGCCGGCACGGCGGCCAGGTGCGAGCCGGAGAGCACCGACAGGCCGACCAGGTCCACGTCCTCCTCGACGGCGGCGGCCACGATCTGCCCGGCGGTCAGCCGGATGCCCTGGTACACCACCTCGAAGCCGGCGTCGCGGGCGCGTACCGCGATCTGCTCGGCGCCGTTGGAGTGCCCGTCCAGGCCGGGCTTGCCGACCAGCAGCCGCAGCCGGCCGCTGCCCAGCTCCCGGGCGGTGGCGGCGACCCGCTCCCGGACCGCCGCGAGGCCCGCGTCGCCGCCGGCTCCGGCCGCGCCCGCGAGGCCCGTCGGGGCCCGGTACTCACCGAAGACCTGGCGCAGCGCGCCGGCCCACTCGCCGGTGGTGACCCCGGCCCGCACGCACGCCAGCGTCGCCGGCATCAGGTTCGTCGTGGTCGCGGCGTCCGCGCGGAGCCGGGCCAGTGCCGCCTCCACGGCCGCCGCGTCCCGGCCGGCCCGCCACTCGCGTACGGCGTCGGCGGCGGCCGCCTCGACCGCCGGGTCGACCTGCTCGACCGCCTCGGCGCCGGCCGCGGTCAACGGCGACGGCTCGGTCTCGGTGAACCTGTTGACCCCGACCACCACGTCGGTGCCGGCCTCCATCCGCCGGCGGCGGTCGGCGAGCGAGGCGACCAGGGCGCTCTTCAGGTAGCCGGTCTCCACGGCGGCCACCACGCCGCCCATCTCCAGCACCTTCTCCAGCTCGACCCGGGCGCCCGCGACGATGTCGTCGACCAGCGCGGTCATCACGTGCGAGCCCTCGAACAGGTCCGGGTACTCCAGCAGGTCCGACTCGTACGCCAGCACCTGCTGCATGCGCAGCGACCACTGCTGATCCCACGGGCGGGGCAGGCCGAGCGCCTCGTTCCAGGCGGGAAGCTGAACCGCGCGGGCCCGGGCGTCCCGGCTGAGGGTGACGCCGAGCATCTCCAGCACGATGCGCTGGATGTTGTTCTCCGGCTGGGCCTCGGTGAGGCCGAGCGAGTTGACCTGTACGCCGTACCGGAAGCGGCGCTGTTTCGGGTTGGTCACGCCGTACCGGTCGCGGGTGATCTCGTCCCAGAGCGCGCCGAACGCGCGCATCTTGGCGATCTCCTCGACGAAGCGCACCCCCGCGTTGACGAAGAAGGAGATCCGCTGGACGACATCGCCCATCCGCTCGGCGGGCACCTGGCCGGAGTCCCGGACCGCGTCGAGCACGGCGACGGCGGTGGCGAGCGCGAAGCCGACCTCCTGCACCGGCGTCGCGCCGGCCTCCTGGAGGTGGTACGAGCAGATGTTGACCGGGTTCCACTTCGGCATCTCACGCAGCGTGTACGCGATGACGTCCGCGGTCAGCCGCAGCGACGCCGCCGGCGGGAAGATGTACGTCCCCCGGGACAGGTACTCCTTGATGATGTCGTTCTGCGTGGTGCCGGCGCAGCGGGCCAGCTCGGCGCCCTGCTCGGCGGCGACCGTGCCGTAGAGGCCGAGCAGCCACATGGCCGGCGCGTTGATGGTCATCGAGGTGTTCATCTCGGCGAGCGGGATGCCGTCGAAGAGGGCCCGCATGTCGCCGAGGTGTGCCACCGGGACGCCCACGCGGCCCACCTCGCCGGTGGCCAGCTCGTGGTCCGGGTCGTACCCGGTCTGGGTGGGCAGGTCGAAGGCGACGGAGAGACCGGTCTGCCCCTTCGCCAGGTTGCGGCGGAAGAGCGCGTTGGTGGCCGCGGCGGAGGAGTGCCCGGCGTAGGTGCGCATCACCCAGGGCCGGTCGCGCTCCGGCAGCCGCCCCGAGGGAGCCTTCTCGTCCATGGCCGGAGTCTAAGTTACCGTTCAGTAAAACGGGCTGTGGAAAACCACACAGGTCCATGGAGTGGACCGACGGGCACGAGCGGCGCGACATGGCCGACACCACCACACCCCGGCCCGCCACCCGGTGCGACGCAGTCGCACACTGGACGTCATGGATGACCAGCTCGCGATCTCCGTACGGGGACTGCGCAAGGCGTACGGGGACAACCTCGCGGTGGCCGGCGTCGACCTCGACGTCCACCGGGGCGAGGTGTTCGCCCTGCTCGGGCCGAACGGCGCCGGCAAGACCACCACGGTGGAGATCCTGGAGGGCTACCGGCAGCGCGACGCCGGCGAGGTACGCGTGCTCGGCGCCGACCCGGCCCACCCGGACCCCGGCTGGCGCTCCCGGGTCGGCATCGTGCTCCAGGGCACCGGCGAGTTCGACGAGCTGACCGTCGCCGAGGTGGTCCGGCACTTCTCCGGCTTTTACCCCGACGCCGACGACCCGGCGAAGGTGATCGAGCGGGTCGGGCTGGGCGCCAAGGCCAAGGCCCGTACGCACACCCTCTCCGGCGGGCAGAAGCGCCGGCTCGACGTGGCGCTGGGCATCATCGGCCGCCCCGAGCTGCTCTTCCTCGACGAGCCGACCACCGGCTTCGACCCGGAGGCCCGGCGGGAGTTCTGGGAGCTGATCCGGGACCTGGCCGCGGCCGGCACCACCATCGTGCTCACCACGCACTACCTGGACGAGGCCGAGGCGCTCGCCGACCGGGTGGGCGTGATCGCCGCCGGCCGCGTGGTCGAGGTGGCCCCGCCGAACCGGCTCGGCAACCGCCAGGAGGCGCTGGCGACGGTCTCCTGGCGTACGCCGGACGGGGCCCTGGAGAAGGCGGCGACCGCGACGCCGACGGCGCTGGTGGCGGAGCTGGCCGCGCGCTTCGGCGGCGAGATCCCCGGCCTCACCGTGACGCGGCCGACCCTGGAAGACGTCTACCTGCGGATGATCGGACACTGATGACGACCACGACGAAGCCGGCGGCCCCGGTCGCCGCCGCACCGGCCCGGCGGCTCGGGGCGGGCACCCTGGCGCTGCGCCAGGGGCGGCTGGAGATCACCCAGTTCCTGCGCAGCCGGGAGTCCGTCGTCTTCACGATGGGCTTCCCGATCATCATGATCCTGATCTTCGCCGCCATCTTCGACGACGAGATCGCGCCCGGCGTCAGCTACACGCAGTACTTCATCACCGGCATGATCGCGACCGGCCTGATGACGGTGAGCTTCCAGAACCTCGGCATCTGGATCCCGATCGAGCGGGACCGGGGCGTGCTCAAGCGCTACCGGGGCACCCCGATGCCGAAGTGGGTCTGGTTCGCCGGCAAGGTGATCATGGTGGTCGCCATCGGGATCGTCGAGACCGCGCTGCTGCTCGCCGTCTCGGCGGCGCTGTTCGACCTGAAGCTGCCCGACACCGCCGCCAAGTGGGCCACCTTCGGCTGGGTGGCGGTCCTCGGCGTCACCGCCTGCACCCTGTGCGGCATCGCCATCTCCTCGCTGGCCCGTACCGCGCGCAGCGGCTCGGCGGTGGTCACCCCGGTGGCGCTGGTCCTCCAGTTCATCTCCGGGGTGTTCTTCGTCTTCACCAGCCTGCCGAGCTGGATGCAGCAGGTCGCCGCGCTCTTCCCGCTGAAGTGGATGTGCCAGGGGCTCCGCTCGGTCTTCCTGCCGGACAGCTTCGGCGGGCAGGAGCCCGCAGGTTCGTTCGAGCTGGGCCGGGTCGCCCTGGTGCTCGGGCTCTGGTGCGTGATCGGCCTGGTGCTCTGCCTGACCACCTTCCGCTGGACCACCAAGCGCGACGGCTGACGCGCAAGGAAGGGCCCCCTGTTAACGCCTGGTGCATAACAGGGGACCCTTCCTGACACCGCAGGTGGCACACTCGCCGGCATGGCTCACCTGCTGACCCGGCGCACGCTGCTGACCGCGGCCGCCGGGGTGGCCGGTGCCGGGCTGGTCGGCGGGCTCGCCGCCCGGCAGCTCACCCACGCCGAGTCGGGCCCCGCCGGGCCGGACGTGCCGGCCGGTGACGAGCGGCTGATCCGCATCGCCTCCGGCGCTCGGGGCCGCGAGGTGGACTTCTGGACCGCGGTGCCGGAGGGGTACGGCGACGGCCGTGGCCTGCCGGTCTGCCTGGTGCTGCACGGCGCCTCGGCCACGCCCCGGGATTTCGGCCGGCTCGGGCTGGCCCGCTACCTGACCGACGCGGTACGCCGCGGCACCCCGCCCTTCGTGCTCGCCGCGGCCACCGGCACCCGGCTGTGGCAGCCCGGCCGGGAGGACGATCCGCGCCGGATGCTGCGCGAGGAGGTGCCCACCTGGTGCGCCCGGCGCGGCTTCGACAGCAGCCGGCTGGCCGCCTGGGGCTGGTCGACCGGGGGCGCGGGGGCGCTGCTGCTCGCCGAGGCGTACCCGGGGTGGCTCCGCGCGGTGGCCGCCTTCTCCCCCGCCGTACGCCCCGGTGACGAGGTCTTCGCCGGAGTCGGGAAGCTGCGCGGCGCCCCGGTCGGGCTCTGGTGCGGCCGGCAGGACAACTTCCTCAGGGACGTCCGCGCGCTGGCCCGGGCGCTGCCGGAGCCGCCGGCCCGCGCCGCGTGGACCGACGGCCGGCACAGCTTCGCCTACTGGGGCGGCGTCATCCCGGAGGCGTTCGCCCTGCTGGGCGCGGCCCTCACCCCGCTCCGGGCAACCTGATCCCCCGCGCCGTCACCGCCCGGTGTCGGTGTGCGCTGGCATGCTTCCCGGCATGGACGAGGGACGGCTCATCGCCGAACGGATGTACGACGCCTTCAACCGCCGGGACGCGGCGGCAACCGGCGAGCTCTTCACCGACGACTTCCGCAGCCACCCGCTCCAGGCCACGGGCCCGGAGTGCGTGCGGGACGCCTGGCAGCGCATGTGGGCCCACCATCCCCGGATCGAGGTACGGCTGCTGGACCTGGTGACCGACGGAGAGCGGGTCGCCACCCGGACGGAGGTTGCCGGCTTCGCCGACGGCTCCGCGGCCACCATGCTGGAGATGTTCACCGTCGCCGGCGGGCGGATCGGGGAGCTGTGGGGGCTGTCGAGCCAGCCGCAGGTGCCCGCCCAGGGATGAGCGCGGACGGGCCCTACGACACGGTGTGCCGCAGGGCCCGGGACCGGTCAGTAGGAGTAGAAGCCCTGGCCGGTCTTGCGGCCCAGGTCGCCGGCGGTCGCCATGCGCTGGAGCAGCTCCGGCGGGAAGAACTTCTCGTCGGCGGTGTCGGTGTAGATGTTCTTCGTGGCGTTCAGCAGCACGTCCACGCCGGTCAGGTCGACCGTGGCCAGCGGGCCCATGGCGTGGCCGAAGCCCAGCTTGCAGGCGGTGTCCAGGTCCTCGGCCGAGATCACCCCGGACTCGACCAGCTTGACCGCCTCCATGGCCAGCGCGCAGATCAGCCGGGTCGTGACGAAGCCGGCGATGTCCCGGTTGACCACCACGACGGTCTTGCCGATCTCCTCGGCGAACGCCTTCGCGGTCGCCAGGGTCGCGTCGCTGGTCTTGTAGCCGCGGACCAGCTCGCAGAGCTTCATCATCGGCACCGGCGAGAAGAAGTGGGTGCCGACGACCGACTCCGGGCGCTCGGTCGCGGTGGCGATCTGGGTGACCGGGATGGCCGAGGTGTTGGTCGCCAGCACCGCGTCGGCCTTGCAGATCTTGTCCAGCGCGCGGAACACCTCGTGCTTGATCTCGATCTTCTCGAAGACCGCCTCGACCACGATGTCCGCGTCGGCCGCCGCCTCCAGCTCGGTCGTCGGGGTGATCCGGGCCAGGGTCGCCTCGACCTCGCCGGCCTCGATCTTCCCCTTCTCGGCGAACTTCTCCAGCGACTTCCGGATGCCGTCGACGCCCCGCTTGGTGGCCGCGTCGTCCAGGTCCCGCAGCGTCACCTGCCAGCCCGCCTGCGCCGCCACCTGGGCGATACCCGAGCCCATCAGCCCGGCACCGACGACCGCGAGTCGACCCGCCATCTGCTTCTCCCTCGCTGCGAATGAGTGTCTGCGAGCACCCTAGTCGGCGAGGCTGAACGACTGCTAAGGCTGCCCCCTCAGATGGCCAGGTCGGGTTCCTCCGGGACGGTGCCCCGTTCCACCGCCACCCCGAGCGCCCGGAGGTCGGCGACGAAGTCCGGATAGCCGCGGTCGACGTGGTGCACGTGCGAGACCTCGGTGACCCCGTCGGCGCAGAGCCCGGCGATGATCAGGCCCGCGCCGGCCCGGATGTCGGTGGCCCGTACCGGGGCGCCGGAGAGGCGGTCGCGGCCGCAGACCAGGGCGTGGTGTCCGTCGGTCCTGATGTCGGCGCCGAGCCGCATCATCTCGTTGGCGAACATGAACCGGCCGTCGAAGATGTTCTCGGTGATCAGGGACGCGCCGTCGCTCACCGCGGCCAGGCCCATCGCCATCGGCAGCAGGTCGGTGGCGAAGCCCGGGAACGGCAGGGTCACCACGTCCACCGCGGTGGGGCGGTCCTCCATCCGTACCCGGAAGGCCCCGCCGCGGGTCTCCACCAGGCCGCCAGCCGAGACCAGCTTGTCCAGCGCGACCTCCAGGTACGCCGGCTCGACGCCGGTGACGGTGACGTCCCCCCGGGTCATCGCGGCGGCGAACGCCCAGGTCCCGGCGACGATCCGGTCCCCCACCGTGGCGTGCCGGACCGGGCGCAGCTCGGGCACCCCGACGATGTGCAGCGTGGAGGTGCCCTCCCCCTCGATCCGGGCCCCCATCCGGATCAGCATCGAGCAGATGTCGACGATCTCCGGCTCCCGGGCCGCGTTGTCGATGGTCGTGGTCCCCCGGGCCAGCACCGCCGCCATGACCAGGTTCTCCGTCGCCCCGACGCTCGGGAAGTCCAGCACGATGTCGGCGCCGTGCAGCCCGTCCGGGGCCTCGGCGATGACGAAGCCGTGCTCGCCGGAGATCTCCGCGCCCATCCGCGCCAGCCCGGCGATGTGCATGTCCAGGCCGCGTGAGCCGATCGCGTCCCCGCCGGGATGGGCCACCCGCACGTACCTCCGGCGGGCCAGCAGCGGGCCGAGCACGCAGATCGACGCGCGCAGCCGGCGGACCAGGTCGTAGTCGGCCTCCGCGCCCGGCTCCTCGGGTACGTCGATGACGACCGACCGGGAGCGTTCCACGCCGCCGCGGGCCACCATCGGGTCGACCGGGTCGTCGGCGGCGAACCGTACGTCGCAGCCGAGCCGGCGGAGCACCTCCCCCATGATCGCGATGTCGGTGATCCGCGGGACGTTGGTGATCACGCTGCGGCCGGGCGCGAGCAGGGCGGCGGCCATCAGCTTGAGGGCGGAGTTCTTCGCCCCGACCACGTGCACCGTGCCGTCCAGCCGGGCCTCCCCGTGCACCCGGATGACGTCGACCTCGCTGACCGCCGGGTCACCGGCGTCGCCCGGGCCGACCCCGGCCGGCCAGCCGGACTGGCCCGGCCGCGCCGGGATGGTCAGGTCCGGTATCCGTAGGCTGTGCGTCATGGCCGTCCACCTCACGCGCATCTACACCAAGGCCGGCGACGCCGGCATGACCAGGCTGAGCAACAACGAGCAGGTGCCGAAGACCGATCCGCGGATCGCCGCGTACGCGGACGTGGACGAGTGCAACGCCGCGATCGGCGTCGCGCTCGCCCTGGGGCAGCTCTCCGATGAACTGCGGGCGGTGCTGGCGTCGATCCAGAACGACATGTTCGACGTCGGCGCGGACCTGGCCACCCCGGTGGAGCCGGACCCGAAGTACCCGCCGCTGCGGGTCACCGAGGAGTACGTCGAGCGCCTCGAGGGCTGGTGCGACGAGTACAACGCGCGCCTGAGCAAGCTCGACTCCTTCATCCTCCCCGGCGGCACCGCTGGCGCGGCGCTGCTGCACGTGGCACGGACGATCGCCCGGCGCGCCGAGCGTGCGGCGTGGGCGCTGGTCGCGCACGATTCGGACCGGACCAGCCCCCTCCCGGCAAAGTATCTCAACCGGCTCTCCGATCTGCTCTTTATCCTGGCAAGAACGGCAAATCCGGACGGGGATGTGCTATGGGTGCCGGGCGGGAAGCGCTGACCGCCGGCGCACTGCACCACGTCGAGGTCTGGGTCCCCGATCTCGCCGCCGCCACGCGTAGCTGGGGCTGGCTCCTCGGCGAGCTGGGCTGGACGCCGTACCAAAACTGGCCGGCCGGCCGGTCCTGGCGGCTCGGCCCCACGTACCTGGTACTGGAGGAGTCCCCGGCACTGAGCGGCCGGGTGCACGACCGGCTCGCCCCTGGCCTCAACCACCTGGCCTTCCACGCCGGCCCGCCGGCCGCCGTCGACCGCCTGGTCGCGGCCGCGCCGGCGTACGGGTGGGATCTGCTCTTCCCGGACCGCCACCCGCACGCCGGCGGACCGCAGACGTACGCCGGCTACCTCACCGACGGGCAGGGGTACGAGGTGGAGCTGGTCGGCTCCGTCGACTGAAACGCCGCTGGCCGGCACCCCTGTGTCGGGGTGCCGGCCAGCGGCTTTCGTGTGCTGTGGGTGGGTCAGCTGTTCCAGTGCTGGGCGACGATGTCGGCGGCCTGCTGCTCCCACTGGGCGTAGGCGTCCGGGTACGCCGAGACCTGCACGGTCTGGGCGGCCTCGGTCAGCGGCATGTCCTGCCAGCCGTCGACCTGCTTCAGACCCTTCTCGAACGCCAGGGTCGAGTACTCGGGGTCGGTGATCTGCTCCGGCGTGCCCCAACCCGAGGACGGCCGCTGCTGGAACAGGCCCAGCGAGTCGTGGTCGTTCTTGTCGCCGAGGTGGCCCAGGTTCTCCAGCTTCGACTCCTGCAGGCTGGTGGCGATCGAGATCACCGCGGCCCGCTCCGGCAGACCCGCCTTCTTCGTCGCGGCGATGATCGCCTTCGCGTTCGCGACCTGCTCGTCGTTCAGGTCGATCCGCGACTGCGCGCCCTGCACACCATGCGGGATCAGCTTGCTGGTGTCCGGCTTGTCAGCCTGGACGGCCACCGCGACGGGCTTGCCCTCGACGGGGCGGGCGTCGGCGTGCGCGGCGATCGGACCGGCGAACACACCACCAGCGAAGGCCAGACCAGCAACACTCAGCATGCTCTTACGAATGATCGTGTTCATGGGAAAGCTCCATTCGGGGGTTGGCGTCCGCGCCGAGGGGGGTCAGCAACAGACGCAAGCACCGTCAGGCGCTCAAAAGAGGGGGAAAGTCTTGGGGGGATCATCCGGCTCGCGGGGCGTGGCCTCTTCGCGGCGCCGGGACCATGTGTAACGACCGGCGACCCCACATCATTCCGGGCCAGCCACCCCGCCGTGCGGGGTGGTCTTCCTCGGCCGTTCACCCGTGTTCAACGACCCCCGCCCGCCCACCATTCCGGCCCCAGGATGCCGCCAACCACACCCACAAACCCGACACACCACCCACCAACGACGTGGACGCCATCACCCGGCACAGTCAGCCCAGCACCCGGCACAGGTCAGCCCACCCCGGCACGGTCAGCCAGAGCCCGACACGTTCAGGCGCAGCAGCCGGCGCGGTCGGCCCCAGGCCCGGCACGCTCAGGCCAGCCGTCAGTCAGGCCAGCGCCCGGCGCGGTCAGTGGAACACCGGAGCCGGGAGACCTCCATGACGTTCCACCCAGCGAGCCGACGTGATACCACAACCGGACAACGCGCATAACACGCTAGCGGTTGGACCACAGCTGGCTTGATCCACGCCGCACAGCGGTCTGTCCGACAGCCCGGACACCGACGACATACCGCACCCCGAGTCGATCCCGCGCACGGGCCGAGCCCCCCACGGCCCGACGTACACCAGACCGGGGCCCCGCAGGCCGCACGGACGCGACGACGGACGACCACGACGCGGGTGTGGCCCGCCGTGACCGGCGCAGGGATCAAGCCTGACCGCCCGGAGCCGGGCACGGCGGGCCACACCCGAACAACGACCACGACGGACCGCAAGCCGCCGAACACGGCAGAGCCGACAAGGCGACCAGGGACAAGGGCGACCATCGACAAGCCGCAACAGCAACCCAACGGCCCGCAGGCGACCGGAGGTGCGAGCAGGTCAGGCGGCGGGCCAGTCCTGCGAGGCCAGACGCGGCGAGACCGCCCCGGGTGGGGCGGCCTCGAGCCAGGAGAGGAAGCCGGTGACCGTGGAACGCGCCATGGCGATCTCGACCGGAGCATGGTGGCTGGTACAGCGGAGGATCACCCAGTCGGCCGGCATGGAGAACCGTTCCTGACCCTCGGGCAGCCGGCGACGCTCCACGGCGAGCCCTTTACGGGACAGCACCCGCTTGGGACGCAGGGCGAAGCTGAACATGCGGTACCAGCGGAGCTCGTCGCCGACGAAACGGCCGAAGCCGGGTGACCAGCCTCGGCCGTCGAGGATCGTGGAGACCCGGACACTGAGCCGGATGATGCCTCCGCTGCGGGTGAACAGGGCCCGCCGGATGAAGAGGATCAGGAGCGCGGCGAACACGACCGCGATGCCGATTCCGATCCCTTCCACGATCTCCATCGGCGGGTCGGCTCAGCGCGCCGGGGTGGCGGGGGTGGCGCTCTCGGCGAGGACGGTGACGCCGTCACCGGTCACCGACAGGAAGCCGCCGGCGATGTCGTACGCGAGCTGCTGGCCGCCGGCCTGCTTGATGCGTACCTGGCTGGGCTCCACGAGCTGGCCGAGCAGGGGCGCGTGCCCCGGCAGCACACCCAGCTCACCCTCGGTCGTCCGGGCGACGACCATCTCGGCCTCGCCGGACCAGACCTTCTCCTCGACGGCTACGAGCTCGACGTGAAGCTGCTGTGCCACGCTGTCTCCTTGCTGCGGCGGCGGATTGCCGAAAGTCTAGTCGCGGCCCTCGGTACGCCCCAACGCGGGTGGCGAGAGCTGCGCCACGGTCACGCCAGCGGGCCCCGGCGCGTGCCGGGGCCCGCTGGCGGTCAGACTAGCTGTTCTTCTGCTTGAAGTCGGGGTGCTCCAGCATGAAGGCGTCGATCTGCTCGTTCCGGATCGCCGCGAAGAAGTCCTCCGCCGCGGGCTGGAGCTTCTCCCCCTTGTACGCCCCGTTGATCGTGACGGGCCCGCCCGGCAGCTTGATCGTCTCGATCGAGTCGGACCGGATGCCCTTCAGGGCGAGGGCGAAGTCGACCACGCTGTGTCCCCGACCGTTGAAGATCAGCGAGCGCCCGGCCGCGCGGAGCACCCGGTCGAGCTTGATCGGGTTGGTCACCACGTCGGCGCTGAACGCCTGGTTGACCATGGCCTTGACGAACTGCTGCTGGTGGCGCTGCCGGCCGTAGTCGGCGTCCGGCACGCCGTTCTTCGGGTAGCGCTGCCGGACGTAGTCCAGCGCCTGCCAGCCGCTGAGGTGGGCGTTGCCCTTCTTGTACTCGGCCTGCGGGCCGAGGTACCCCCCACCGCCCGGCTTGAGCTGGCGCATGGTCCCGTCGGGCCGGCGGTGCTCCGACTTCACGTCCCGCTCGATGTACATGTCGACGCCGCCCATCGCGTCGACGATGTTCTTGAAGCCGGTGAAGTTGATGATCGCGCCCGCGTCGAAGCGCTCGATGCCGGTGACCTGCTGGACGGTCTTGGCGAGCAGCTCGAAGCCGCGCGCGGCGTCCGGGTTCTGCCCGGGCACCCGGCTGCCGTACGACATCGCGGCGTTGAGCTTGTCGGTGCCGCCCGCGTAGTTGGCCTTGGGGAACTCGGGGATGTCCACCCGCAGGTCCCGCGGGAGCGAGAAGAGGTAGCCGCGGTCCATGCCGGCCGGCACGTGCAGGATCATGATCGAGTCGGCCAGCGGCGGGGTCTCCGGCTTGCGGGGGTCGATGCCGACCAGCAGGATGTTCAGCGGGCCCTTGATGTCGCTCTTCTTCTCGCTGGCGCCCGCCGCCTGGTCGCCGAAGAGGTCGGCCTTGCCGACCGCGCCCTCGTAGCGGCTCACCAGCGTCTGGTAGCCGACCAGCACGCTGCCGCTGAGCACCATCAGGACCACGCCGAAGATGGTGCACACCTTGGCCCACCGGGGGACGCCCCGCCAGATGGACGGCTTGCGGCGGTCCGTGCCGGCCTTACCCACGAGCATCTCCAATCGTCACGCCCACGACTGGTAGACGGGCGCGCGGTTCGGTTTGGTTGCGGGGGATGGACGTCCGGTAGGTGAACGTCGCGTCACGAAACGGTACCGCGCGGTGGACCGAACCGCTTGCCGGGAAAACGAACATCTGGTAACAGGGGCCCCGAACGGGCAGAGGCCGCCCCGACATTCGTCGGGACGGCCTCCCTGGATGTGACGAGAGCCTCAGCCCTCCATCAGCTCCTTCGCCTTCTTCTCGAGGTCCTCGAGACCACCGCACATGAAGAACGCCTGCTCGGGGAAGTGGTCGTACTCGCCCTCGCTGATCTTCTTGAACGCCTCGATGGTCTCCTTGATCGGGACCGTCGAACCCGGCACGCCGGTGAACTGCTCGGCGGCGTAGGTGTTCTGCGACAGGAAGCGCTCGATCCGGCGGGCGCGGCCGACCGTGACCTTGTCCTCCTCGGAGAGCTCCTCGATACCGAGGATGGCGATGATGTCCTGCAGGTCCTTGTAGCGCTGCAGGATCCGCTTCACCTCGGTGGCCACCGCGAAGTGCTCGGCGCCGACGAACTCCGGGGCGAGGATCCGGGACGAGGACGCCAGCGGGTCCACGGCCGGGTAGATGCCCTTGTCGGAGATCGACCGCTCCAGGTTGGTGGTCGCGTCCAGGTGGGCGAACGTGGTGGCCGGCGCCGGGTCGGTGTAGTCGTCGGCGGGCACGTAGATCGCCTGCATCGAGGTGATGGCCTGGCCCCGGACGGAGGTGATCCGCTCCTGGAGCTCGCCCATCTCGTCGGCCAGCGTCGGCTGGTAACCCACTGCGCTCGGCATGCGGCCGAGCAGCGTGGAGACCTCGGAACCGGCCTGGGTGAAGCGGAAGATGTTGTCGATGAAGAGCAGCACCTCCTGCTTCTTCACGTCGCGGAAGTACTCCGCCATGGTCAGCGCGGAGAGGGCGACCCGCAGCCGGGTGCCCGGCGGCTCGTCCATCTGGCCGTAGACCAGCGCGGTCTTGTCGATGACGCCGGACTCGGTCATCTCGGCGATGAGGTCGTTGCCCTCACGGGTGCGCTCACCCACGCCGGCGAAGACCGAGGTACCACCGAAGTTCCGGGCGACGCGGGTGATCATCTCCTGGATGAGCACCGTCTTGCCCACGCCCGCGCCGCCGAACAGGCCGATCTTGCCGCCCTTGACGTACGGGGCGAGCAGGTCGATGACCTTGATGCCGGTCTCCAGCATCTCGGTCTTCGGCTCCAGGTCCGCGAAGGCCGGGGCCTTGCGGTGGATCTGCCAGTGGTCGTCGGGGGTGAGCGTCTCGCCCTCGGTGAGGTTGAGGACCTCGCCGATGGCGTTGAACACGTGACCCTTGACCGCGTCGCCCACCGGCACGGTGATCGGCGAGCCGGTGTCGCGCACCTCGGAGCCGCGGACCAGGCCGTCGGTCGGCTGCATCGAGATGGCACGGACCACGTTGTCACCCAGGTGCTGGGCGACCTCGAGGGTCAGCGTCTTCTCACCGCCGGAGAGGGTCACGTTCACGTGCAGGGCGTTGAACAGGTCCGGCATGGCGTCGCGCGGGAACTCGGCGTCGACGACCGGGCCGATGACCCGGACCACGCGACCCGTGGCCGTCTTGGTCTCTACTGGGGCAGTCATCACACTTCACTTCCCGCCGCCGCCAGCGCGTTCGCGCCGCCGACGATCTCGCTGATCTCCTGGGTGATCCCGGCCTGGCGGGCCGAGTTCATCTCACGCGTGTACTTCTCGATCATCTCTTCGGCGTTGTCGGTGGCGCTCTTCATCGCCCGCCGACGGGCCGCCGACTCGCTCGCCGCCGACTCCAGCAACGCCGCGTAGATCCGCGTGTTGATGTACTTCGGCAGCAGCGCGTCGAGCAGTGCCTCCGCCTCCGGCTCGAACTCGTACGCCGGCAGCAGGCCCTCGGACCGCGGCCGGTCCTCCACCTGCATCGGGCCGATGATCTTCGCGACCGGAGTCTGGGTCATCAGGGACTTGAACTCGGTGTAGACGATGTGCAGCTCGTCGATGCCGACGATCCCGTCCGCCCCGGCCTGGCCGTCCACGTCGTCCGCGCCGGCCGAGAACGCCTTGATCAGCGTCTCGCCCACCTCGCGGGCGTCGGAGAAGCCCGGCTGCTCGGAGAAGCCCGTCCAGCTCGCCGCGATGTCCCGGTTGCGGAACCGGTAGTACGTCACGCCCTTGCGGCCGATGACGTAGAGCACCGGCTCCTTGCCGTCAGCCTTCAGCCGGGCGATCAGCGACTCGGCGGTCTTGATCGCGTTGGTGCTGTAACCACCGGCCAGACCGCGGTCCGCGGTGATCAGCAGGACGCCCGCCCGCCGCACCCGCTCGCGCGGGGTGAGCAGCGGGTGGTCGATCCGCGAGTTGGACGCCAGCGCCGTGAGCACGCCGGTGATCGCCTTGGCGTACGGAAGAGAAGCCTCCACCCGGGCCTGAGCCTTGGCGATGCGGCTCGTCGCGACGAGCTCCATCGCCTTGGTGATCTTCTTCATCCCCTTCGCCGAGCGGATGCGCTGGCGAAGTACGCGAACCTGGGCGGCCATCGTCAGCTCTCAGCCGGGCGGTCGGTCGAGCCCTCGCGGAAGCGGGTCACCGTCTCGCGGGTCTCCTCACCCTCCAGCGGCTGCGCCGGGGGCTCGTTGAGCCGGACCTCCTCTTCCTTGCCGAGGAAGATCTGCTTGAACTCGGTGATGGCCGAGTCGAGCGAGCCGATGATCTCGTCGTCCCACTTGTTGTCGGCGATCGCGGCGAGTACGCCCTCGTGCTTGTGCCGGAGGTACTGCAGGAACTCCGCCTCGAAGCGCCCGATCTCGCCGACCGGGACGTCGTCCAGCTTGCCCTCGGTGCCGGCCCAGACGGAGACGACCTGCTCCTGCACCGGGAACGGCGAGTAGTTCCGCTGCTTCAGCAGCTCGACCAGCCGGGCACCGCGCTCGAGCTGGGCGCGGGAGGCCTTGTCCAGGTCGGAGGCGAAGGCGGCGAACGCCTCCAGCTCGCGGTACTGGGCCAGGTTGAGCCGGAGCGAACCGGCCACCTTCCGCATCGGCTTCACCTGTGCGGCGCCACCGACCCGGGAGACCGAGGTGCCGACGTTGATGGCCGGCCGGACGCCCTGGTTGAACAGGTCGGTCTCCAGGAAGATCTGGCCGTCGGTGATGGAGATGACGTTGGTGGGGATGAACGCCGAGATGTCGTTCGCCTTGGTCTCGATGATCGGCAGACCGGTCATCGAGCCGCCGCCCAGCTCGTCGGAGAGCTTGGCGCAGCGCTCCAGCAGCCGGGAGTGCAGGTAGAAGACGTCACCCGGGTACGCCTCGCGGCCCGGCGGGCGGCGCAGCAGCAGCGACACGGCGCGGTACGCCTCGGCCTGCTTGCTCAGGTCGTCGAAGACGATCAGGACGTGCTTGCCGCCGTACATCCAGTGCTGGCCGATGGACGAGCCGGTGTACGGGGCGAGGTACTTGAAGCCGGCCGGGTCCGAGGCCGGGGAGGCGACGATGGTGGTGTACTCCATCGCGCCCGCCTCCTCCAGCGTCCCCTTGATGGAGGCGATGGTGGAGGCCTTCTGGCCGACCGCGACGTAGATGCAGCGGACCTGCTTCTTCGGGTCGCCGGAGCGCCAGTTGTCCCGCTGGTTGAGGATGGCGTCCAGGGCGACCGTGGTCTTGCCGGTCTTCCGGTCGCCGATGATCAGCTGGCGCTGGCCGCGGCCGATCGGGGTCATCGCGTCGACGGCCTTGAGACCGGTCTGCAGCGGCTCGAAGACGGACTGCCGGGACATCACGTTCGGGGCCTGGAGCTCCAGCTCGCGGTAGCCCTCGTTGGCGATGTCGCCGAGGCCGTCGATCGGCTGGCCGAGCGCGTTCACCACGCGGCCGAGGAAGGCGTCGCCGACCGGGACGGAGAGCACCCGGCCGGTGCGCTTGACGCGCTGACCCTCTTCGATCCCGGCGAAGTCACCGAGGACGACGACACCGATCTCCCGGACGTCGAGGTTCAGCGCCACGCCGAGCGTGCCGTCCTCGAACTCCAGGAGCTCGTTGGTCATGGTCGAGGGCAGACCCTCGACGTGGGCGATGCCGTCGCCGGCGTCGGCGACGGTGCCGACCTCCTCACGGGAGACGTCGGCCGTGTAGGAGGAGACGTAGCGCTCCAGGGCGCCGCGGATCTCCTCCGTCGAGATGGTCAGCTCGGCCATCCTCTGCTTCCTTAAGTATCAGGGGCCCGGGATACCTAGTACCGACCGGTCCGATGGCGTCGAATCAGGGCTGCTAAGACGCTGGTCAGCGCTTCGCGAGCGCGTTGCGGGTCTCATTGAGGCGGCGCAGGACGGTGCCGTCGTACAGGTCGGAGCCGACCCGCACACTCACCCCACCGAGCACGTCGGGGTTCACCGTCTGCTTGACGGAGACCTCCCGACCGTACATCGCGGAGAGGCGGGCACCCAGGCGTCGCTCCTCCTCGTCACTCAGCGGCGCCGCCACGGTCACGTACGCGACCTGGCGGTCCCGCCGGTCGGCGGCCAGCTCGACCAGCCGGGTGAGCGCCCCGATGAAGGAGCGTCCCCCGAAGCCGGCGAGCGCGGCCTCGACGAGGCGGACGGTGACCGGGCGGGCCTTGCCGGCGAGCAACTGGCCGGCCAGGGTGGCCCGCTGCTCGGCCGGGGCCATCGGGTCGGAGAGCGCGTTGGACAGCTCGGCGGAGCCGGAGACGACCTGTCCGAAGCGGAACAGCTCGTCCTCGACCTCGCCCAGCTCGCCGGCCTTGTCGGCGCTCGCCAGGAGCGCCTCGACGCCCAGCCGCTCGGCGCCGTCGAGCAGTTCCGACGGGGCCGACCAGCGGCCGGAGACCAGCGCGGCGAGCAGGTCGAGCGCGTCGGCGCCGACCTTGCCGGTCAGGATGCCCGTGAGCAGTCCGGTGCGGTCCTCGCCCGAGCGCGCCGGGTCCGACAGCGCCCGGCGCAGCCGCGGCTCGCGCCGCAGCAGGGCGGCGACGGAGAGGATGTCGTCGGCGGTGGAGGCCACCGCCGACGGCTCCGCGCCGCGGGCGTACGCGTCGAGGCGGTCCGCCGCGACCTTGTACGACTCCCGGCTGGCGGCCTGCATCAGCGGGCCCCCGTGCTCTCGAGACCGCTCAGGAACCGGTCGACGGTGCCCTTGCGACGCGCCTCGTCGGCGAGCGACTCACCGACGATCTTGCTGGCCAGGTCCACCGCGATGGTGCCGACCTCGGCGCGCAGCTCGCGCACGATGGTGGCCCGCTCGGCGGCGAGCTGCTCCTTGCCGGCGGCGATGATCCGGTCGGACTCCTCACGCGCCTTCGCGAGGATGTCCTGCCGGATGCCCTCGGCGTCGGCCCGGGCGTCGTCGCGGATCTTGGCGGCGTCGGTACGCGCCTCCGCGAGCTGGGCCCGGTACTGCTCGAGCAGCTGGTTGGCCTCGGCCTGGGCGGCCTCGGCGCGCTTGATGCCGCCCTCGATCGCGTCGACCCGGGCCTGGAACGTCTGCTCCATGCGGGGGAAGACGAACTTCATCAGCACGAAGCAGAGCAGGATGAAGGCGATCCCACCGACCACGATCTCCTGCCAGGCCGGAATGATCGGGTTGTGGGTCGTCTCACCACCCTCAGCGGCGAGGAAGTACATGGAAACCTCCCGGTCTCAGGGCCGAATCAGAGGTTGCCCTGCCAGATGAAGCCGAAGGCGATACCCAGCAGCGCGAGGGCCTCGATGACGGCGAAGCCGATCCAGACGTACGGCAGGGTCATCCGGGACGACTCCGGCTGGCGGGCGGTCGACTGGATGTAGGCCGAGAAGACCAGGCCCACGCCGATGCCCGGGCCGATGGCCGCGAGACCGTAGCCGATGGCGGCGGTGCTGCCCTCTACCGCGGCGTAGATGTCCATTGGTTTGGTTCCTCCTGGTTATCACGCGTGACGGTCACGCGGGACGACAACGGTTGGTGCGAAAGAGTGGATCAGTGCTCGTCGGCGAGCGCGCCCTGCACGTAGCTGGCGGTCAGCACGGTGAAGACGTACGCCTGCAGGACGATCACCAGGAACTCGAGGAAGGTCAGCGCGATCGTCATCACCCAGGACAGCACCGAGACCGGCGCCAGCCAGGCGTTTGCGCTGATCATGGCGAACCCGCCGAGCGTGAAGACCAGCAGGAGCATGTGGCCGGCGAACATGTTCGCGAAGAGACGGACGGCCAGCGAGAACGGCCGGACCAGGAAGGTCGAGAAGAACTCGATCGGGATCAGCAGCGGCAGGATGTACCACGGTGCCGGCGGGACCAGAGAGTTCTTGAAGTACTTGACGAAGCCGTGGTGCCGGATGCCGATCCAGTTGAACAGCACGTAGCTGATCACGGCGAGGAACGCCGGGAAGGCGATGTGCGAGTTCGGCGAGATCTGGAAGAACGGGATGATCGCGAAGGCGTTCGTCAGCAGGATGAAGCAGAAGAGCGTGGTGAAGTACGGCGCGAACCGCACCCCGGCGTGCCCGATCATGTCGACGGCGATGTTGTTCCGCACGAAGCCGTAGATCGACTCGGCGAACCACTGCTTCTTGGTCGGCACCAGCTTCGGGTTCCGGTAGCTGGCGAGGAAGAAGATGATCAGCACGCCGACGGCGATCCAGACCATCGCGGTGATCTTGGTGAACCAGAAGTTGTCGTGCGCACCCCAGGGCAGGATGCTGGGCAGGTAGAAGTCCTCCACGCTGGGTGGGAATTCCGCCTGGCCCGCTGCCAGGACGTTCGCCTGTCCGAACACCGCGTCCCTTCCTAAGTAGGCGTGCCCAGTCGGCGGACGACCAGGATGATCCCCCCGGCCATGCCGAGCACGACCCCGATACCGGTGGCGATGCCGCCGGCGTCGAGCCACTGGTCGACCAGCCAGCCGATGAAACCCCAGACGAGCATGCCCCCGATGAGGTACGAGAGCGCGGTCCAACCCTGACCGGCACCGGGCGGAGTGTCGCCCGGGCCGCCAGTGCTGGGGGGTTTCTGGTCACCGGCCATGACGGGGCGAACGATATCAGTCGAGGAGACGAGGCTGTGCCTCACCCCCCGCACAACCTGGTTGTGTGGGACACGGGCGGGCGAAGTCGTCTGGAGGCACGCTACTCCTCCGCCGCCACTGAGAGAATGACCGATCGCGGACACACCGACGCGCCGTCCGAAGGATGGGATGAGTCAGTTGTGGACGCGACGGGCGTGCACCGTGGCCAGCCACCAGATGTGCACCCCGGTCCAGACCAGCACACCGGCCGCGATGCCGAGGCAGAACGGGATCAGTCCCGGCCAGCCGCTCGCCCCCACCAGCACCATCAGCCCGGCGAGCAGGGTCATCTTGGCGATGTAGAGGCCGAGCCCGAAGGGGAGCACCAGCTGCGGGTCGCGGGCGTCGGCCCAGGCCAGCACGACCGTGGTGAGCGTGTAGCTGAACGCGGTGACCGCCACCCCGGCCGCCGCGCCGAGCGCGCCGTCCGCCCCCCGGGTCACCCCGCCGGCCACCGCCGCCGCGGCGGCCAGCAGCACCGACGCGACGAGCAGCACCGGCAGGTGCCGCAGCCGCCAGCCGCGGTCCGCGGTCGCCTCCGCCGCGCGCGTCCCGGGCTCAGCCACGGGGGTACGCCGGGAAGGCGGTGACCAGCTCGGTCACGTCGGCGGCGATCCGGGTCAGCTCGTCGGCGCCCCCGGGCGACCCGGGGTCGGTGCGGACCGCCCGGGCGATCAGCGTGGCGATCCGGCGCATCTCCCCCTCGCGCATGCCCTGGGTGGTGACGCTCGGCGTGCCCACCCGGATGCCGGAGGCGACCATAGGCTTCTGCGGGTCGTACGGGATGGCGTTCTTGTTCAGGGTGATGCTCGCGGCGTCGCAGCGCGCCTCGGCGTCCGCGCCGGTCACCCCGAGCTCGCGCAGGTCGATCAGGGCCAGGTGGGTGTCGGTGCCACCGGAGACCGGCCGCATCCCCTCGGCGGCCAGCCCGTCGGCCAGCGCCTGGGCGTTGCTGACCACCTGGGAGGCGTACGCCCGGAACTCGGGCTGGGCGGCCTCGCGCAGGGCGACCGCCTTGGCGGCGACGGCGTGCATCAGCGGGCCGCCCTGGGTGAACGGGAAGACCGCCTTGTCGATCCGGGCGGCCAGCGACTCGCGGCAGAGGATCATCCCGCCGCGCGGGCCGCGCAGCACCTTGTGCGTGGTGAAGCAGACGACGTCGGCGTACGGCACCGGGGACGGGATGGCCCGCCCGGCGACCAGTCCGATGAAGTGGGCCGCGTCCACCATCAGGTACGCGTCGACCTCGTCGGCGATCTCCCGGAACCGGGCGAAGTCGATCAGCCGGGGGTACGCCGTCGCGCCACAGATGATCATCTTGGGCCGGTGCGCCCGGGCCAGGTCGCGCACCTCGTCGTAGTCGATCAGCTCGGTGTCCGGCCGGACCGTGTAGCCGACGGTGTGGAACCACTTGCCGGAGAAGTTCACCCGACTGCCGTGGGTCAGGTGGCCGCCGTGCGGCAGGTCCATGGCCAGCACGGTGTCGCCCGGCTGCACCAGGGCGGCGTACGCGGCCAGGTTCGCGCTCGCGCCGGAGTGCGGCTGGAGGTTGGCGTGCTCGGCCCCGAACAGCTCCTTCGCCCGGGCGATGCCGATCTCCTCGGCCCGGTCCACCTCGGCGCAGCCGCCGTAGTAGCGCCGGCCCGGGTAGCCCTCGGCGTACTTGTTGGTCAGCGTGGAACCGAGGGCGGCGAGCACCGCCGGGGAGGTCAGGTTCTCGCTGGCGATCAGTTGCAGCCCGCCGCGCAGCCGCTCCAGCTCCCCCAGCACCACCCCGGCGATCTCCGGATCGACGGTGCTGAGCTGCTGGAAGTCCGGTCCCCAGAAGGTGTCCCTCGCGTTCTCCACAGCGAAGGAGTCTACGGAGCCGCAGACTGGAAGCCGTGCGATGCCTCGTCACCGGCGCCACCGGTTACCTCGGTGGCCGCCTCGCGCCCCGGCTGCTGGCCGAGGGGCACACCGTCCGCTGCCTGGCCCGAAAGGCCGGGCGGCTGCGCGACGTGCCGTGGGCCTCCCGGGCCGAGATCGTCGAGGGCGACCTGCGTCGACCGGAGACGCTGCCGGCCGCGTTGGCGGGCGTCGACGTGGCGTACTACCTGGTCCACTCGCTCGGCCAGGCGGGCTTCGAGGCGGCCGACCGGGAGGCGGCGGTCAACTTCGCGGCCGCGGCCCGCGCCGCGGGCGTGCGCCGGATCGTCTACCTGGGCGGGCCGGAGCCGGCGGCGGACCGGGCGGTCCCGTCGGCGCACCTGCGGTCCCGGGCGGAGGTGGGCCGGATCCTGCTGGACAGCGGGGTGCCGACCGCCGTGCTCCGGGCCGCGGTGATCATCGGCTCCGGTTCGGCCTCGTTCGAGATGCTGCGCCACCTGACCGAGCGGCTGCCGGCGATGGTCACCCCGCGCTGGCTGCGCAACCGGATCCAGCCGATCGCGGTCCGCGACGTGCTGCGCTACCTGGTCGGTTGCGTGGACCTGCCGCCCGAGGTGAACCGGGCCTTCGACATCGCCGGGCCGGACGTGCTCACCTTCGAGGACATGATGCGGCGGTACGCCCGGGTGGCCGGCCTGCCCCGGCGGGTCATCCTGCCGGTGCGGGCGTTGACCCCGTCGCTCTCCTCGTACTGGGTCGGTCTGATCACCCCGGTGCCGAACGCCATCGCCCGGCCGTTGGTGGAGAGCCTGGTCCACGAGGCGGTCGCCCGCGAGCACGACATCGCGCGGTACGTCCCGGACCCGCCCGAGGGGCTGACCGGCTTCGACCGGTCGGTCGCCCTGGCGCTGGCCAAGGTGCGCAACGCCGAGGTGGAGACCCGCTGGTCCACCGCGAGCGGGCCGGACGCCCCGGCCGAGCCGCTGCCCAGCGACCCGAAATGGTCCGGCGGGACCGCCTACACCGACCTGCGGGAGCGGGAGGTGGCCGCCTCGGCGGACGTGCTGTGGCGGGTCATCGAAGGCGTGGGCGGCGAGCACGGCTGGTACTCGTTCCCGCTGGCCTGGTCGGTGCGGGGCTGGCTGGACCGGCTGATCGGCGGGGTCGGGCTGCGCCGGGGGCGGCGCGACCCGCACCGCCTCCAGGTGGGCGAGGCGCTGGACTTCTGGCGGGTCGAGGAGATCGTCCCCGGTTCGCTGCTTCGGCTGCGTGCCGAGATGCGGCTGCCCGGGCGGGCCTGGCTGGAGATGCGCGCCGAGCCGGCCGGCGAGGGCCGCAGCCGCTACGTCCAGCGCGCCGTCTTCCTCCCCCACGGCCTGGCCGGACATCTCTACTGGGGCTCGGTCTTCCCGTTCCACGCGCTCGTCTTCGGCGGCATGGCCCGCAACATCGCCCTCACCGCCCAACACCCCACCTAACCCACCCCGCCCCACCCCGCCCCGCCCCGCCCCGCCCCGGCGATCTTGCACTTCAGGTTGCCGTTTCGCGGCTTTCGCGCGTCATGTCGGCACCACAAGTGCAAGATCGGCGAGGCGGGAGGCCGGGGGTCAGTTGCCGGTGCGGGGGGAGGTGCGTTGGTAGGCGACGGCCTGGCTGGGCGGGACGAAGTCCTGGACGGGCTGGTCGCGGAGGGTGTAGGCCAGCAGGTTGCCCACCGCGGCGATCTGCCGGGTCTGCACGCCGCCGCCGACCGCGTCCCGCGGGTTGTCCGGGTTCGCGGCGATGGTGGCGACGGCGAGCTGCGGGGTGAAGGCGACCACGGTCTCCGTCTCGTTCCGCTCCGAGCTGCCGGTCTTGCCGGCCAGCGGCCGGCGCAGCCCGGGCGCCAGCTGCTCGGCGGTGCCGCCGTCGCAGCGGCGGTACATCGACTGGTCGCCGACCGGGCAGCGGGCGGCGTCCGCGGCCGCCCGGGCCACGTCGGTGTCGAGCACCTGCCGGCAGTCCGTGTTCCCGGCGGCCACCCGCCGGCCCGTGGCGTCGGTGATCGAGGTGACCGGGGTGGGCCGGCACCAGACCCCCTCGGCCGCCACCGTGGCGTACGCGTTGGCCAGGTCGAGCGGGGTGGTGGCGGAGACGCCCAGGGTGAACGCGCCCCAGTTCTTCGCCCCGTCGCGGGCCAGCTCGGCGTCGTCGGGCGAACGGAACACGATGCCCAGCCGCTCGGCCATCTCCACCACCCGGTCCGCGCCCACCCGCTCGGTCAGCCAGGCGAAGTACGTGTTCACCGACCGGCCGAACGCGCTCCACATGGTGTGCTCACCGTCCATCCAGAGCGGGTTGGCGTTGGCCGGGCACCAGTGACCGCCGCAGCTCGCCGGCCCGCCGTCGACCGGGTAGCGGGTGACGTAGACGCTCGGTGCGTCGAATTCCGTGTTCAGCGGCAGCCCGGACTCCAGCGCGGCGAGCATCGTGAAGAGCTTGAAGGTCGAGCCGGCCTGGTAGCCGTCGATCCCGCCGCCCCCGGCCACCAGCTGGTTCACGGTGTTCGGGTAGTTCTGCTGCCCGCCCGGGTTGGCGGCCACGCTGTAGTTCCGGTTCACCGCCATGGCGAGTACGCGCCCGGTGCCCGGTTGCACCACCGCGGTCGGCGCGGCCCGGTTGTTGTCCATCGGGTAGATCCGCAGCACCTGCTCGGTGGCCGTGCGCTGCACGTCCGGGTCGAGCGACGAGACGATCTTCCAGCCGCCCCGGCGCAGCGTCCGCTGCCGCTCGTCGACCGACTTGCCGAAGGCCGGCTGGGCGTTCCACCACTGGGCGAACCAGTCGCAGAAGAAGCCCCAGTCGTTGTGCGCCTCGGGCACGGCGGTGCAGTCGTTCGGCGTGGCGCTGGGCTTCAGCTGCAACTGCTCGGCCTTGGCCCGCGCGGCGTCGGCGGCGGCGAGCTGCCCGGTCTGCACCATCCGGTCCAGCACGTACGCCCGGCGGCCCACGGCCGCGTCGGCGTTCCCGTTGATCGGGTCGTCGGTGTCCGGCGAGCGGACCAGCCCGGCGAGCAGCGCCGCCTGGGCCAGGGTCAGCTTCGCCGGCGTGGTGGAGAAGTAGCGCTTGCTGGCCGCCGCGATGCCGTACGCCCCGGCCCCGAAGTACGCGATGTTCAGGTAGCGGCCGAGGATCTCGTCCTTGCTCAGCTCCCGTTCCAGGGCCAGCGCGTACCGCATCTCGCGGATCTTGCGGCCCAGGGTGATCTCGGTCGCCTTGGCCCGCTGCTCCTCGGTCAGCCGGGGGTCACCGGCCAGCGCGTTGCGGACGTACTGCATGGTCAGCGTGGAGGCGCCCTGCCGGGGGCCGCCCTCCCGCCGGTTCGCGGTGAAGGCCCGCACCACGCCGCGCACGTCGACGCCGTGGTGCTGGTAGTACCGGACGTCCTCGGCGGCCACGATGGCCTGCCGCATCACCGGCGCCACCTCGGCGACCGGCACGTCCACCCGGTCCTCCACGTAGAACGAGGTGATCAGGGTGCGGCCGTCGTTGGCGTAGAGGTTGGACCGCTGGGCCGGCTGCGGCGTACGCAGCGACTCCGGCAGCTCGGCGTAGGGCATCAGGTTCTTGAAGCCGAGCCCGAACACCAGCGCGGCCGGCAACGCGGCCGCCGCCAGGGCGACTCCGGCGAGCGCGCCGGCGAGCAGGACGGTGAACAGCTTGTCGAGATGGGCCCGATTCATCAGCTCTCCCCGCAGGAGCCGGCCGTAGGACCCGTTCAGAATGACCGGATTCGGGGGTTTCGCCGCTATCTTCGGCGAAACGCGCAGGAAGTTCGCGAGAAAGGATGAACCTCAGGGCAGCAGCGCCGCGGCCAGCGGGTGGACCGTCTCCTCGATCTCGTCGGCCACCCGGCTGAAGCACTGGTCACCCCGGCCCCACGGGTCGTCGAGGTCGTCGGTGGGCAGCGGGGAAGCGCCCTGCCGGGCCGCGTCCGCCGCCTCCACCAGGGCCACGCCCCGGGCGTACACCGCCTCCGGGGTGGCCTCGACCGGGGGTAGCCCGGCGGCGTCCACCCCACCCAGCAGCCGGCCGAACTCGCCCAGTACGAAGGTGCGCCCGGCGGCGTCCGGGCGCAGCGCCACCACGTACTCCTGCTGGTCCGCGGTGGCGGTGAGGACGAGGTCGGCGGCGTCGATCAGGTCGGAGCGGAGCTTGCGGGCGGCGAACCCCGCCACGTCACCACCGCGCGAGGTCACCTGCCGGGCCGCCGGCGGGTTCATCTCCTCGCCGGCGTGCCAGCCGCCGGTGCCGGCGCTGTGGCTGTGCACCAGCTCGTCGACGCGGCCGGGGTCGACGCCGAGCCGGCCCAGCCGCTCCCGGACGGCCAGCACCAGCAGTCGCTCGGCCATCGGCGACCGGCAGATGTTGCCCATGCAGACGTGCAGGACGGTGAACGGCGGCACTCAGACCCCCCGCTCGTCGAGGATGTCCGGCACCACGTCGCGCAGCTTCTCCAGCGACACCGCCCCCTGCCGCAGCACCCGGGGCACCTCGCCGGTCAGGTCGACGATGGTGCTCGGCACCGGGTCCAGCGCCGGACCGGCCTCCAGGTACGCCCGGACGCCGTAACCGAGCTGCTCGCGGGCCTCCTCGGCGGTGAGCGCGGCCGGCTGGCCGACCTTGTTGGCCGAGGCGACCGCCATCGGGCCGGTCTCCCGCAGCACCTCCAGCGCCACCGGGTGCAGCGGCATCCGTACCGCCACCGTGCCGGTGGACTCGCCCAGGTCCCAGGCCAGGCTCGGCGAGTGCTCCACGACGATGGTCAGCGCGCCCGGCCAGAACGCCTCGACCAGGTCCCGCGCCGAGCGGGGCAGCGAGAAGACCAGGCCGTCCAGGGTGTGCCGGGACCCGATCAGCACCGGGGGCGCCTGCCGGGCGCCCCCCTTGGCGTCCGCGAGGGCCTTGACCGCGTACGGGGTGAAGGCGTCGGCGCCGATGCCGTAGACCGTGTCGGTCGGCAGGACGACGAGTTCACCGTTCTTGACCGCCTCGATGGCAGCGGCGATGCCGCGGTCCCGGTCGGCGGGCGACCGACAGTCGTAGAGCATCACGAGGAGCCAGTCTGCCACGCCGGGGCGGGGTCGGCGTGCTGGCCGTCCGCCCGGCGGGACGCGGTCGCGAACCGGGGCCGCCCGACCAGGTCCCGGTGCTCCTCGACGTGCTCGTACCGGCCGTCGGCGGCGAGCAGCGCCGGCACCGCCGCGCCGTGCGTGTCGTCGTGCTCGACGCCCAGCGCGCCGCCGGGGCGCAGCAGCTGCGCCGCCCGGGCCACCACCGGGCGGATCACCGCCAGCCCGTCCGCCCCGCCGAACACCGCCTCGTCCGGGTCGTGGCCGGCCACCTCGGGTGGGACGACCACCCCGCGCGGCACGTACGGCGGGTTGCAGAGCAGCACGTCGACCCGGCCGACCAGGTCGGCCAGGAGCTCCGGGTCGGTCACGTCGGCCTCGACCACCTCGATCGGGGTGTCCCCCGCGGCGGCCCGCTCGGCGGCGTTGCGGCGCAGCCAGGCCAGCGCCGCCGGGGACCGCTCCACGGCGACCACCCGGGCGCCCGGCAGCTCCTGGGCGACCGCCAGGGCGATCGCGCCGGAGCCGCTGCACAGGTCCACCACCAGCGGGGCGGGATGCCGCCGGCCCTGCGCCACCCCCCAGCCGGCGAGCAGCTCGGTCTCGGGACGGGGCACGAACACCCCGGGGCCCACCGCCAGCTCCAGGTGCCGGAAGCCGGCGACTCCGGTGAGGTGTTGCAGGGGTTCCCGGGCGACCCGCCGGTGCACCAGCGCGTCGAGCCGGTCCCGCTGCTCCGGCGTGAAGCCGTCGGCCAGCGCCAGCCGGCCGCGCGGCACCGCCAGCACGTACGCGGCGAGCTGCTCGGCCTCCGCCCGGGGCGCCTCGACGCCCGCCGCGGCCAGCGCACGGGCCGCCCGGGCGACGACCAGTGAGGGGCGCTCGCGTTCTGTCCCTTCGGACGGGTGTTGCGGGAGAAAGGCCACGACATAATCATGAAGCGTCGCGGGTCACACCACGAGCGGGTGCGTCCTTCAGACACACCGACAGGAGGTCGCGAGTGGGCTGGCTCGACCGGGTCGAGGACCAGGTTGACGACCTGCGGCGTGCCCGGACGCTGCAGGAGACCAGCCGCTCGGCGGAGGCGTGCGCCCTGCTCGACCGGGTGATCCGCACCACCGAGGACCCGTACGCCCGGGCCGACGCCCTGGTCCAGCGGCTCTCCGCCCTGATCAATCTCGGCCGCACCGCCGAGTTCACCCGGGCCATCGAGGAGGCGTCCGCCGCCGTCCGGGACCTGGCCGAGCCGTACCTGCACGGGCACCTGAACGCCCTCGCGGCGCTCGCCGCGCACCACCAAGGAGCGCTGGACCGCTGCGTCACCCACCTGGTGAAGGCGGCCCGGGCGCTGACGGCCGACGACGAACCGGACCGGGACACCGCCTGGGGCTGGCACGACCTGGCCATGGCCTACTCGTACCTCAGCTTCCACGGGCACGCCCTCGGCGCGATCGAACGCGCCCGCCAGGTGGGGCTCACCGCCGGCATCCCCGAGGAGACCTTCGCCGCCCCGGGCATCCGGCTGCGCAACGCGGTCGCGCTCGACCACAACGGCGACGGCGACGGCTGCCTGCGGGTGCTGCGCGACGTGGCCGGCGACTTCACCCGCTTCCTGCGCAGCGGGCGGGCCGCCAACATCCGGCCGAGCAGCCTGGCCGCCTACGGGTACGCGGCCGCCCGGCGGGCCGCCCTCGGCGACCGGGTGGAGACCGGCACCGACGCCGACCCGGCCCGGCTGCTCGGGCACGGCGGTGACAGCGCCCGCGCCCGCGACCTGCGCCAGCTCGGTCAGGTCTGCCTGGCCATCGCGGACGGCCGGCCGATCGAGGCGGTCACCCGGCTGGACACCACCCGGGTCTCCACCGAGACGCTCGGCGCCGCCGAGGCGCCCCGGCTGCGCAGCATCGCGCTGGCCCGGGCCGGGGACCACGCCGCCGCGCACCGGGCCGACCGGCACGCGTTCCGGCTCGCGGCCCAGCGCAACGACCGGCTGCGGGACGTCTACATCGACGGCATCGCCGCCCGGATCGACCACGAGGAGATGCGCCGCGAGGCCGCCCGGTACGAGGGCGAGGCGCTCACCGACCCGCTGACCGGGCTGCCCAACCGACGCCGGCTGGAGCGCTACATCGGCGCGGTGGTGGCCCGGGGCGACCGGGTGGTGATCGGGGTCTGCGACCTGGACGGCTTCAAGGCGGTGAACACCCGGCACGGCCACCACTCGGGCGACCTGGTGCTGCAACGGATCGCCGGGGTGATCAACCGGGTGATGCGGCGCGGCGACTTCGTGGCCCGCTACGGCGGGGACGAGTTCGTGGTGGTGCTGCCGGAGGCGGGCATGACCGAGGCGGCCGAGGTGGCCCGCCGGATCCAGGCCGCCGTACGCACCGAGGACTGGGAGTCGCTGGTGCCCGGCACCCCGGTCGGGGTGAGCATCGGCTTCGCCGAGGTGCACGGCGGCTCCGGGGCGAGCGTGCGGGAGGCCCTGGGCACCGCCTTCGAGCTGGCCGACCGGGAGATGCTCCGCGCCAAGGACCGCCTCCGCGCCTCCTGACCACCCCACCCCGCGCGCCCCGCGCGCCCCGCGCCGCCGTGGCCCCTGTTTCAGGGAAAGAGTGGCCATCCCGCGCGGAATGGCCACTCTTTCCGTGAATCAGTGCGGATCTTGGACCCGGATCTTGGATCCCGCGACGCGCCGGGGCGTCAGCGGCGGGTGAGTTCGGTTTCGCCGGCGAGGCGGGCGGTGCGGTCGGCCTCGGTGAGGGCGTCCAGGACGCCGTCCAGCTCGCCGCCGAGGGCCAGGTCCAGGTTGTACGCGGTGTAGCCGATCCGGTGGTCGGTGATCCGGTTCTGCGGGAAGTTGTAGGTGCGGATCCGCTCGGACCGGTCCACGGTCCGTACCTGCGCCTTGCGGGCGTCCGAGGCGGCGGCGTCGGCCTGCTCCTGGGCCGCCGCGAGCAGCCGCGCCCGCAGGATGCGCATCGCCTGCTCGCGGTTCTGCAGCTGCGACTTCTCGTTCTGGCAGGAGACCACGATCCCGGTGGGTACGTGGGTGATCCGGACCGCCGAGTCGGTGGTGTTGACCGACTGGCCACCGGGCCCGGACGAGCGGAACACGTCGATCCGCAGGTCGTTCGGGTCGATGGTGACGTCGACGTCCTCGGCCTCGGGCAGCACCAGCACGCCGGCCGCGCTGGTGTGGATCCGGCCCTGCGACTCGGTGACCGGGACGCGCTGCACCCGGTGCACGCCGCCCTCCCACTTGAGCCGGGACCAGACCCCGTTGCCGCCCTCCGGGACGCCCTTGGTCTTGATCGCCAGGGAGACGTCCTTGACGCCGCCGAGGTCGGAGTCCTGGGAGTCGATCACCTCGGTGGTCCAGCCGCGCCGCTCGGCGTACCGGGTGTACATCCGGAGCAGGTCGCCGGCGAAGAGCGCCGACTCCTCGCCGCCCTCGCCGGCCTTGATCTCGACGATGACGTCCTTGGCGTCGTGCGGGTCGCGCGGGATCAGCAGCTCGGCCAGCTTCTCCTCGAGCGCCGGCAGGGCCGCGGCGATCGTCTCGGCCTCGGCGGCGAAGGCCGGGTCCTCGGCGGCCAGCTCGCGGGCGGCGGCCAGGTCGGCCCGGGCCTGCTCCAGCTCGCCGGCGGCCTTGTGCAGCTGGACCAGCTCGGCGTACCGCCGGCCGACCCGCCGGGCGGTGGCCTGGTCGGCGTGGATGGCCGGGTCGGCCAGCCGCTTCTCCAGCTCGGCGTACTCGTCGAGGAGGGCGGCCAGGCGCTCACTGCTCATGGTGCGAAACTCCTTCGACGACGATGACGGCGGCGGGCCCGGGTGGCGGCGGGGCGGCAGGAAATGGGCACAAACGGACGAACGCCCGCGCCCGGCGCGAAGCCGGACACGGGCGTCGTCGACGGAGCTACTTGGCCTTCTTGGCCTGAACCTTGGCGTACTTCTGCTGGAACTTCGCGACCCGACCGGCGGTGTCCAGCACGCGCTGCTTACCGGTGTAGAACGGGTGGCAGGCGCTGCAGGTCTCGACGCTGATCGAACCGCCCTTGGCGGTGCTGCGGGTCGTGAACGTGTTGCCGCAGGAGCAGCGGACCTCGGTGGTCACGTACTCCGGGTGGATGTTCTGCTTCATGTCGCCTCGGTCCTTTCGTGGGTGGTCGCCGGGTCGCCGTCGTTGCGCCCGTCGTCCGCGACGGGCTCGGGCGTGAACCGGAACCGGTGGCCGATTGACCAGTGTGCCATGGGCGTCAGCCGACCCGGCGAGCGGGCCGCACACGTGATCCGGCAGGCTCAACGCTCACCTCCCCGTACGCATTCCCGGCCCGTTCCCGGGCATTCGTCTACGGCGGTACGGGGACGGGCCGGCACGAACGGGAGGTACGGGATGTTCCGCCTGATCGCCACCCGCGGGCTGCCCGCCTCCGGCAAGACCACCTTCGCCCGGCGGCTGCAGCCCGGCGTGGTCCGGGTCAACCGGGACGACCTGCGCCGGATGATGCACGGCGAGCGGCTCTTCACCCAGTGGGCCGAGGGGCAGGTGACCCGGGCCCAGCGCGCCCAGGTGGAGGCGCTGCTGGCGGCCCGGGTGAGCGTCTGCGTGGACGACACCAACCTGCGCTCCCGGACGCTGCGGGACTGGGCGGAACTGGCCGAGCGGTTCGGCGCGGCGTTCGAGGTGCACGACTTCACCGACGTGCCGCTGGAGGAGTGCCTGCGCCGGGACGCCGCCCGGCCGGAGGAGGACCGGGTCGGCGAGGCGGCGATCCGCCGGCTGCACGAGCGCTACCTGGCCAACCGCCCGTTACCGCTGCCGGTGCCGACGGCCCGGACGGGCGGCCCCGGCCGGGTGGAGCGGGAGCGGGCCGAGCGCCCGGACATCGTGCTGGTCGACATCGACGGCACGGTCGCGCTGAACGTCTCGCGCAGCCCGTACGACATGACCCGGGTCGCCGAGGACGTGCCGAACGAGGCGGTGATCGCGGCGGTCCGGGCGATGCACGCGGCGGGCCACGGGGTGGTCTTCTGCTCCGGCCGGGACGCCTCCGCCCGGCCCGACACCGAGGCCTGGCTGGCCCGGCACGTCAAGGTGCCGTACCTGGCGCTGCACCTGCGGGCGAACGGCGACCACCGCAAGGACGCGGTGGTCAAGCAGGAGATCTACGAGCGGGAGGTCCGGGACCGGTACCGGGTGGTCGGCGTGTTCGACGACCGGCAGCAGGTGGTCCGGATGTGGCGCTCGCTCGGACTGACCGTCTTCCAGGTCGCCGAGGGCGACTTCTGACCGGTAAGGAAGGGCCCCCGGTCAACGCCCCCGGGTAAGGGAGGGCCGCTCCTGACACCCCGTACGCCCGCCGACGGGCTCCTCCCCCAGGTGCAGGAGCCCGTCGGCGGGCGGTGCCGGCACCGGGGACGCGGGCGGCCGCGTCCCCGGTGCCCGGTCAGGCGGCGGGCGCCTCCGCCGCCGTCAGGGTCACCGTCGCCTCGGCGCGGACGCCGTTGACGGTCACCGCGAGCAGCACCTGCGCGCCGGGGCGCAGCGCGGTGAGCACCCCGGTCGCCGGGTCGAACCGGGCCACGTGCCACGGCTTCACCCCGTCGGCGTCACCGATGTGCAGGTTCGGCGAGCCGGACCAGTCGGCGCTGACCGGGGCGGCCGCCGGCACGGTACGGCCGCCGGGCTGGGTGATCGTGGCGGTGACCGGCGCCGGGGCGCCGACCGACACGCTCGCCGGCGCGGCCACGGCGAGCCGGTCGACGTGGGCGTGGAACTCCGCCTCGACCCAGTCCGGCCCCTCGGCGAGCGGGTCCCGGCGGGCCTGCGCGGCCTCCTCCGGAGTCACCGGGTCGACGCCGAACTCGGTCCAGCCGGTGAAGCCGCCGAGCTGGGGCGGGGTGGAGGGGTTCTTGCCGGAGTTGCCGTTGATCACGTACGGCACGCCGTCGACCCGGTCGGCGTGGAAGGTGCCGACGTGCCCGTTGACCAGCAGCGCGCCCTTGCCGGTGCGGTGCTGGAAGTCCGCCAGCCACTGCTCCACCAGGGCCGCCTCCTTCCGGTCACCGAGCTGGCTGGCCTTGGCCGGGCTGGGGTCGCGGGGCGGGTGGTGGAAGAGCACCGTGACCGAGCCGACGGCCGGGTCGGCGGCTGCGGCGTCCAGCGTGTGGCGCAGCAGTTCCACCTGGTCGAAGCCGCCGCCGCGCAGGGAGCCGGTGGCGGTGCTCAGCGTGACGAACCGGGTGCCCTCGTGGTCGAAGACCCGCGAGGTGTCCCCGAAGACGCTGCGGAAGTTGCCGATCGGGGCACCCATGATCTCGTGGTTGCCCGGCACGTAGTAGTACGGCAGCTCGCCGCCCAGCTCCTCGTCCAGGATCCGCTTGGCCAGCGCGAAGTCCGCCGGGTACGCGGTGTCCACGAAGTCCCCGTCGATGATCAGGAAGTCCG
Source organism: Micromonospora sp. NPDC048930 (assembly GCF_043197935.1). NCBI lineage: Bacteria > Bacillati > Actinomycetota > Actinomycetes > Micromonosporales > Micromonosporaceae > Micromonospora > Micromonospora sp. NPDC048930. The sequence continues at coordinate 72,777 of NZ_JBICUB010000009.1, read as the reverse complement.
GCTTCGCCGCCTTGACCTCGCGGAGCGTACGGCGGGCCTGGGCGACCAGGTCGCTGTCCGGATCGGCGGCGACGAACTGGGCGTCGGACATCACCGCGAACCGCCAGGGCGCGCCGTCGACCGTGCCGTCCCGCAGCACCACCCGGTCGGTGCGGTTCTCCTCGGCCGGGGCCTGCACCGCCGGCGGCACCCGCGCCACCAGGTCGTCGATGACGACCTCGCTCTTGTACTGCTTGGCCGGGTCGGTCTCGGCCACGTAGAACCGGCGCACCCGGACCGGGTACTGCACCCCCGGCGGGACCGCGAACTCGACGTACCGCCAGCCGGTCCAGGTGACGTACGGGCCGCGCAGCACGAACTGGGTGTCCTGGGCGTCGTGCAGGTGCAGGCTCGGCCACTCCCCCGTGCCGTTGCCCTTGATCCACATGCCGAACGCCTGCGGCTGGCCGGGCACCTCGATCCAGGCCGGCGGGTCCGCGTACGCGGCCCGGGTGCCGGTGGACTGGCTGAAGTCGTACGACATCCGCAGGCCGGTGCCGGTGTGGCCCGGGGCGGGGGCGACCGCACCGCTGGCCCGGGCCTGGCTGAACTTCCAGGCGGCCGCGTCGTCGAAGCCGGCCACCGGCACGTCGGTCAGCCCGACGGTCACCGGCAGCACCGTGGTGCGCACTCCGACGTGGACGGTGACCAGGGCGGAGCCGGTGCCACCGAGCGCCTTGACGGCGAGGTTCCCGTCCGCGGTCGGGGTGATCGCGAGCAGGTCGTGGTCGTACTCCAGGCGCAGGTCGGCGGGCTCGATCGGCGCGGTGTTGCCCTCGGCGTCGAAGCCCACCACGCCGAACAGGCCGGTGTCGCCCGGCTGGTTCAGGCCGAGCCGGTCGACGGTGCCGTCGATCCGGTCCAGCGGGCCGAGCACGGTCAGGTCGAGGGTGCCCTGGGCCTCCTCGCGCCAGGCGGTGACGGTGCTGCGGCCGGGGCGGCCGGCCCGGAAGACGCCGTCGTCGTCCACCGTGCCCTGGGCGGCCGGGTTGGCCCGCCACTGCGGCGCGCCGGCGGCCGGCCCGTACGTCTCGTCGTAGCCGGCGGCGGTGAGCCGGCGGGTGAGGCCGGGGAACACCCGGTCCGGACGGCCGCCGCGGATCGGGGCGACGCCGGGCGCGGCGGTCGGGTCGCTGGCGGTCTCCAGCCAGTAGCCGGTGAGCCGGCCGCTGCCCTCCGGGGCGTAGATGGCCAGGCCGTTCGGCACCGGCCGCTCGCTGCCGTCCGACGGGCTGTTCTCCACCTGGACGGTGGCCGCGCCGGGCTCCCGGGCCAGCAGGGTCGACGAGCCGCCGCCGTCGAGGTTCAGCGCGTTCGCCGCGCCCAGCTCGACCATCATCCGGCCCATCTCGGTCTGCGTGACGCCGCGGCTGTCCACCTGGCGGCCGTCCACGGTCAGCATGATCATCTTGCGCCCGTCGGCGGAGAAGCCGACCGAGGTACGCGGGGCGAGGCTCTGGTCGGCGATGGTCTGCACCACCCCGTCCCGGACCAGCACGTTGCCGCCGCCGACAGCGGCACGCAGGCTGCTGCCGTCGGACGCCTTCGGCCGCCAGGTCAGGTCGACCGGGTCGCCGGGGCGCAGCGCCGCGAGGGCGTCCGCGCCCGACTCCCGGCCGAGCAGCACGGTGGTGCCGGCCGGGATCGGCCCCTCGCCGGCCGCGGTGGCCACGGTAGCGACCTTGCCGCCGGTCACCGTCACCTCGACCACCCGGGCCGCGCCCTCCACGGCCCGTCTCCGGGTGTACGTGCCCCAGAGCGGGGTGAAGGCGCCGACGCCGTTCTGCTGCACCATGTTGTTGAACTGGGTCAGCGGGACCGGCCCGGCCGGCAGGGCCGCGGTGCCCTCGAAGCCGACCTGGATGATCCGGCCCAGCCCCTCGGCGCTGATCCCGGCCGCGTTCGGGTGCCCGGCGACCGGCGACTGGACCAGCTCACCGGAGCGGATGCCGATGCCCTGCGCGGCGCCCGAGTTGTTGATGTCGAAGAAGTCGCCGTTGACGGCGGCCACCGCCCGGGACCGGTCCACCGCGGCCCGCAGCGGCTCGTCCCTGGTGACCGCGCCGGAGTTGACGTAGTCCACGGTGAGGCCGCCGGAGAGGTCGGCGGTGAGCGCGTCGGCACGCAGCCAGCCGGCGGCGTCGTACCGGTCGAAGGAGGTCAGGTCGAGTCCGGGGGCGACCGGACGGGTGGTCTTCGCGGTCTCCAGGCCACCGGCGGGCGCCAGGCCCCCGGCGAGGGTGACCGCCGGGTCGGGGCGGGACGAGGCGGGCGGGGCGTCCTCGGCGGGAGTGGCGGTCTCCACCGCGGGCGCCGCGACGCCGGCCGGTACGGGTCCGGCCAGGGTGAGCACCGGCGTCAGCAGCAGGACGCCGGCGAGACGGGCGGATCGACTGCGGGTACGCATGGACGACAGTCAACCCGGAACTGAACAGAAGTTTCAAGAGGTGTCGGCTTAACCGAAGAAAAACTTCATCCCCGCCCCCGGGTACGCGAGAGGGGCACGGCCGGTCGGCCGTGCCCCTCGTCGGGTCGCTCCTGTCAGGTCACTCGCCCGGGGTGGACTTCGCGATCTGCATCAGGAACTCGATGTTCGTCCGGGACTGCTTGAGCCGGTCCAGCAGGAGGTCGAGCGCCGCCTGCGAGTCCAGCGAGTGCAGCACCTTCCGGAGCTTGTGGACGATCGCCAGCTCCTCCGGCGCGAGCAGGACCTCCTCCTTGCGGGTGCCGGAGGGGTTGATGTCGATCGCCGGGAAGACCCGCTTGTCGGCGATCTTCCGGTCCAGCTTGAGCTCGGCGTTACCGGTGCCCTTGAACTCCTCGAAGATGACCGTGTCGGCCATGGAGCCGGTCTCCACCAGCGCCGTGGCGAGGATGGTCAGCGAGCCGCCGTTCTCGATGTTCCGCGCCGCGCCCAGGAACCGCTTCGGCGGGTAGAGCGCGGTGGAGTCAATACCACCCGACATGATCCGGCCGCTGGCCGGCGCCGCCAGGTTGTACGACCGACCGAGCCGGGTCACCGAGTCGAGCAGCACGACCACGTCGTGACCCAGCTCGACCAGGCGCTTCGCCCGCTCGATCGCCAGCTCCGCCACCGTGGTGTGGTCCTGCGGCGGACGGTCGAACGTGGCCGCGATGACCTCGCCCTTCACCGACCGCTGCATGTCGGTGACCTCTTCCGGCCGCTCGTCGACCAGCACCACCATCAGGTGGCACTCCGGGTTGTTGCGGGTGATCGCGTTCGCGATCGCCTGCAGCACCATGGTCTTACCGGCCTTCGGCGGCGACACGATCAGCGCGCGCTGCCCCTTGCCGATCGGCATCACCAGGTCGATGACCCGGGTGGTCAGGATGTGCGGCTCGGTCTCCAGCCGCAGCCGCTCCTGCGGGTACAGCGGGGTGAGCTTGTAGAACTCCGGCCGGCGCTTCGCCTCCTCCGGCTCCATCCCGTTGATGGTGTCGAGCCGGACCAGCGGGTTGTACTTGTCGCGCCGCTGCTCGCCGTCCCGGGCCGCGCGCACCGCACCGGTGATGGCGTCACCGCGGCGCAGGCCGTACTTCTTGATCTGGGACATCGAGACGTACACGTCGTTCGGGCCGGCCAGGTAGCCGGTGGTCCGCACGAAGGCGTAGTTGTCGAGCACGTCGATGATGCCGGCGACCGGGACGAGCACGTCGTCCTCGCCGACCTGCGGCTCGCGGCCGCCACCCTCGCCGCCCTCGGCCCGCTCGCCGCGGCCACGCCGACGGTCGCGGAACCGGCTGCGCCGGCCGCGCCGGCCGCCGCCCTCGCCGTCCTCGTCGCCGTCGTTGTCGCGCTCGGCCCGCTGGCCACGGTCGGTGCGCTCGTTGCGGTCACCCCGGTCGCCGCGCTCGGCGCGCTCGGCCCGCTCACCGCGCTCGGCCCGCTCGGGGCGCTCGCCGCGCTCGGTCCGCTCACCGCGCTCGGCCCGCTCGGTCCGCTCGCCGCGCTCGGTCCGCTCGCCGCGCTCGGCCCGGTCACCGCGCTCGGCCCGCTCACCGCCGCGCTCGGCCCGCTCACCGCCGCGCTCGGCCCGCTCGGGGCGCTCGCCGCGCTCCCGGCGGCCCTCGCCGCGCTCGGCCCGCTCGCCGGTCTCGGCGGTGGCCTCCTCGGTACGGGTCTCCGCCGGCCGCGCCTCGGCGGTGGCGGCGGCCCGGCCCCGCCGGGTCCGGGTGCGACCCTCGGTCGGCTCGGCGGCCGGCGCCTGCTCGGCGGGGCGGCGCTCGGTCTCGGCCCGCTCCTCGCGTACCTCGGCGTGCACCTCTTCCCGGGCGGGCGCGGCCGCGGCCGCGACCTCGGCCCGCGGTCGAGGGGTCCCGGCGGCGGCGCCGCCCTGCCGCTCGGTGATCGCGCTGATCAGCTCGCCCTTACGCATGCGAGCCGTACCGGAGATACCGAGCGACGCGGCCAGGCTCTGGAGCTCTGGCAGCAGCATCGCCGACAGGCCGGTACCGCTGCGCCGGCGGCGCGTGGGAGCGGCAGTGGTGGCATCGCCAGCGACGTTGGAAACATCCGACGTCACGTCGGTGGTGTCGCTCAATGGATTCCTTCCCTCGATAGGCCGGGACTGCCCGGAGTCGTGGAACAGGTGGCCGGGCGGCCTCGGTGCACCCGCCTCGCATGGACGCGTCGCGGGAGTCTTTACACAGCAGCCGGTCGGTTTCCCGACTCACCGGCGTCGGTGAGCAGGTCTCGCCGTCTGCGGCGACCTGTGGAAACTGCGGTGCGGCGTGGGCCTTTGGCAGGGGTGACGGGCTGACCGCCGAGAGCTTCGGGGGTGCGCCGACCCGCAGGAGATCGCATGCTTCGCGGCTGTGCTAAGTCTAGAGCGTAGTCAACTCTTCCGACCTGCGGCAACAGGGTCCCGCTCGGCGTGTCCAAGTCTACCCCGGGCGACCCGGGCACCGCTGACGTCTATCGGCAACTCCCAGCGGCGCCAATCTGTTCCCGCCTCGAAACCCGCCGGGACCTCGGTCAACGCCAGCACGGTCGGCCCCGCCCCACTGACCACAGCCGCCACACCCGCCTCACGGAGCGCGGCGACCAGGGCCGCCGTCGCCGGCATCCCCTCGGCCCGGTAGTCCTGGTGCAGCCGGTCGACGGTGGCCGGCAGCAGCAGCGCCGGGTCGACGGTCAGCGCGTGCACCAGCAGCGCCGCCCGGCCGGCGGTCAGCGCGGCGTCGGCGTGCGGCACGGTGGCCGGCAGCGCGGCCCGGGCGACCGAGGTCAGGCCACGCTCGCGGGGCACGAAGACGGTGGGCCGGACGGCGTCGGCGACGGCCAGCGAGACCGCCCGGGCACCGGCCGGCTCGGTCCAGGCGACCGTGAAGCCCCCGAGCAGGCAGGGCGCGACATTGTCCGGGTGCCCCTCGATCTCGGCGGCCAGCCGCAGCGCCCCGGCGTCGTCCAGCCGCGCCGCGCCGTCGGAGACCAGCGCCCGGGCCAGCAGCACCCCGGCCACGATGGCCGCCGACGAGGAGCCCAGCCCCCGGGCCTGCGGGATTCGGTTGACGCACTCCAGGGCCAGCCCCGGCGGCTGCGCGCCGAGCACGTCGAAGGTGGCCCGCATCGAGGTCACCACCAGGTGCGTGTCGCCGCCCGGCAGCTCCCCGGCGCCCTCCCCGGACACCAGCACCCGGACGCCGCCGGAGGTCACCTCGGCGGCCACGTCGTCGTGGAGCCCGAGCGCCAGCCCGAGCGCGTCGAAGCCCGGGCCCAGGTTCGCGCTGGTCGCGGGCACCCGGACCCGTACGGGACCGGAGGCGAAAGTCATCGGCACCGGCTCATGCTAGGGCCCCGGACCGACAACCGGCCGGTTCGCCCGGCCCGTGGGAACGGCGCGCCCGCACCGGCGATCGCGCGGCCGTCGGGAGTGGCACCCGGGGGCCCGAGGGGCACAGGGCGGCGCCGCGCCGTCAGGGGGTGCGGGAGGGCTCCTGCTCCTCGGCCGGCTCGGTGAGCGAGAGCCGCCGGGTGGCGAACCGCCAACCCACCGCGTAGACCACGGTGACCAGGCCGCAACCGGCCAGCACGGTCCGCTCGTCGACCGCGTCCACCACCAGCGCCACCACCAGCTGGCTGACCGAGATGGCCAGCGTCGCCAGCATCATGTCGGTGGCGAAGACGCGGCCGCGCAACCGGTCCGGCACCTCCCCTTGGAGGGCGTAGTTGGACATCACCCAGTTGCTGCCGCCGCCGAGGTGGGCCAGGAAGACCAGCACCAGCACCAGCGGGAACCAGTCCACCACCGAGGTGCCGACGTACGCCAGGCCGTAGAGGGACATGGAGAGCGCCAGGCCGGTCAGCAGCCAGGCCCGGTTGCTCAGCACCCGGCGCATCAGGATCGGGCCGACCAGGGCACCCGCGCCCCGGCTGGCGAAGAGCAGGCCGGTGCCGATCGCCCCGGCCCCGTAGACCCCGGCGAGCAGCGGGAAGACGGTCAGCACGCCGTTGCCCAGGCCCACCGCCGACTTCACGGTGACCAGGGCGAGCACCCGCGGCCGGTGCGCGATGTAGCCGAGCGCCTCGCGGATCGCCGCCCAGGTGCGGGGGCTCGTCGCCGCCGGGTCGCGCGGCGCCTGCAAGGGCCGGCGGATCAGCGCGGCCAGCCCGGCGGCGATGGCGAGGCCGCCCGCGGCCACCCAGAAGCTGGCGTACGGGCCGGTGGCGGCGCTGAGCATGCCGCCGAGCGAGGCGCCGACGACCGTCATGGTGCCCCAGGCCGAGCCGGCCACCGCGTTGCCCGCGGCGAGGTCCTCCGGGTCGAGCACGTTGGGCAGGGCGGCCTGGGCGGCCGGCGAGTAGAACGCCTTGGCCACCGCCACCGCCGCGATCGACACCAGGGCCAGCCACGCGGTCCCGGCGCTGCGGACGCCGAGCAGCAGCAGGATGCCGGCCAGCGCGCCGAGGTTCGCGATCATCATGATCTTCCGCCGGTCGAACCGGTCGGCGATGGTGCCGGTGTACGGCAGCAGCAGCGCCGTCATGCCGGTGTCCATGGCGAGCACCAGCGCACCCCACACCCCGCTGCCGGTCAGCGCGGGCAGGAGCACCAGCAGCGGCACCATGACGAACCAGTCGGCGCCGAACACCACCAGCTCGGCGAGGAACAGGTTGCGGAAGTCGCGATTGCGGACGAGGACCGAGAGGGTGGGTGACACGCGGGAACCCTACCGGGCCGGTCAGACCACGGCGGCACGGCGCAGCAGTTGGGAGACGGTGACGAAGGTGTAGCCGCGCGCCCGCAGCCCGGTGATCATGTCGGGCAGGCCGCGGAGCGCGACCAGGCGCTGCTCGGTGCCGACGTCGTGGCCGAGCAGGATCGTGCCGGGCTGGACGTCGGCGACGATCCGTCGGGCGTGGCCGCCCGGGTCGTGCGGGAACTCCCGCTCGACCATCTGCAGCGTCCAGAGCACCAGCCGGTAGTCCAGCCGGGCGGCGGCGTGCAGCACCGCCCCGCCCAGGTGCCCCCAGGGCGGGCGGAGCAGGCGGGGCGCCACCCCGGTCGCCGCGGTGATCGCGTCGTGGCTGCGCTTCAGGTCGTCGTACGCGGCGCGGGCGTCCATCCGGGCCAGGTCGTGGTGGGCCCAGCTGTGGTTGCCGACCTCGTGCCCGGCCAGCCGGCCGCGCACCAGGGCGGCGTGCTGCCGGGCCCGCTCGCCGACCAGGAAGAAGGTGGCCGGGACGGCGTACCTGGCCAGGGTGTCCAGCACCATGGGCGTCCACTGTGGCCGGGGTCCGTCGTCGAAGGTGAGGGCGACGAGGCGCTCGCTGGTGCGTACCCCCCAGGTGACCTCGACCGTGCCGGTGCCGACCTGCTGATGGCGGTTGCCGACGGTGGCGCCGGCCGGGCCGCCGGCCAGCGGGAGCCGGCGGTCGGCGATCCACGCCGTCTCGGCGGTGGCCGCCGCGCCGAGCGCGGCGCCGCCGGCCAGCAGGACGGTACGGCGCAGCAGGGCACGCCGCCCCCACCGACCCGCGCCGTCCGCCATGGCCCCGCTCCCACGCCGCCGGCCGCCCCACGAGCGGAACGCCCGAAACTCTACGTAGCTGCCATCTCACTCACAGTACCGCCTCCGTCGTGCCCGGGACGTAGCGCCCTCAATCATGGAAATAGTGGCCATCCGAAGCGGGATGGCCACTGTTTCCAGGAAACTGCGCCCGAGGCCGAGCGCGCGCCCGGGGCGCGGCGTGCGGGCCCCGGGGCGCGTGGATCACTCGGTGGGTGGGAGCGGGCTGCGGCGGCTCTTCGGCAGGCGGAGGACCTCGAACTGGTCCGTGCCGTCGAGCAGCGCGGCCGACGGTGCTGGGCGGGCCGGCGGCTCGGTGGCCTCGACCGGTGCCCCGCCGCCGACGGTCACCGGGACCGGCTGCGGGGCCGGATCCGGGGCCGGCACGGGGGTCACCGGCTCCGGAGTGCCCCGGCGGCGGGCCCGCCGCTCGCGCAGCGACTCCTTGGTCCGCTCCACCATGGTGTAAAGGGTCGGCACCAGGATCAGCGTGAGCAGCGTCGAGCTGATCAGGCCACCGATCACCACGACCGCCAGCGGCCGGGAGATGAAGCCGCCCTCACCGGTGAGCCCGAAGGCCATCGGCAGCAGCGCGAACACGGTGGCGACCGCGGTCATCAGGATCGGCCGCAGCCGCCGCCGGCCGCCCTCCACCACCGCCTCGGTGACGCCCATGCCCTGCGCCCGGTACTGGTTGATCAGGTCGAGCAGCACGATCGCGTTGGTCACCACGATGCCGACCAGCATGAGCACGCCGATCAGCGCCGGTACGCCCAGCGGCGTGCCGGTGACCAGCAGCAGCGCGATCGCGCCGGTGGCCGCGAACGGCACCGAGATCAGCAGGATCAGCGCCTGGGTCAGGCTGCGGAACGTACCGACCATGATCAGGAAGACGATCGCGATCGCGGCCAGCACGGCCAGGAACAGGTCGCCGAAGGCCTCCTTCTGGTCGGCGCTGACCCCGCCGACGGTGAAGGTCGCTCCCGGCACGTCCAGCGCGTCCAGCCGCTTCTGCAGCTCCTGGGTGGTGGCGCCGAGGTTGGAGCCGGTGGCCGTACCGGTCACCGAGACGCTGCGCTCGCCGTCGATCCGGGTCACCTGCTGCGGGCCGTCGACCTGGTTGACGTCGGCGATGTCGTCCAGCTTGACCCGGCCCACCGGCAGTGCCCGCAGCTCGGCCACCGTCAGCGGCGGCCGGGCCCCGCTGTGGAGCACCACGTCCCGCGGCGCGCCGCCGAGGTTGACCTGCCCGAGCGGCGCACCCCGGTACGCCTGCGCCACGAGCTGCCCGACGGCCGCCTCGGTGAGCCCGGCCCGGGCCGCGGCGACCCGGTCCACGGTCACCTCGACCCGAGGCACCTGGGTGGCGAGGCTGGTGGCGACGTCCTCCACGCCCGGCGTACCGGCCATCGCGTCGCGGACGGCCTCGGCGGCCCGGGTCAGCGTCTCCTGGTCGGCGGCCTGGACGACCACCTCGATCTGGTTGGCGGAGGCCCCGCCCTGCCCGGCGCCGAAGCTCAGCTCGCCGGCCTCCGGGCCGAGCGCGTCGAACTCCCGACGCAGCGTCCGCTTGACCGCTGCCGCGTCGGTGTCCCCGTCCAGCGCCACCGAGTACGCGGCGGTGTTGTTGCCGCCCCCGCCCGCCCAGGGCTGGTCGCTGCCGCCCGCGCTGACCTGGTACGTCCGCACGCCCTTCGTCCGGCCCAGCACCTGCTCGACCTTCGCGGCGGCCTGGTCGGTGCCGGCCAGGCCGGTGCCCGCCGGCAGCTCCTGCCGGATGCTCAGGGTGTCCTGGCCGGAGTCGTCCAGGAAGTTGGTCTCCAGCGCCTGGGCAAGGCCGAAGGTGCCGAGCAGCACCAGCAGGCCCAGTCCCACGGTGGCCCACCGGGTGCCCCGGGACCGGGTGGCGAAGCCGATGGCCGGCAGGTACCCCCGCTGCAGCGGGCTGCGCAGCTCCTTCTCCTCGGCGGCGCGCCGGGCCGCCGCGTCGTCGGCCCCGGCGCGCGGCTTCAGGAACCAGTACGCGAGCACCGGGATCACGGTCAGCGACACCAGCAGCGAGGCGAGCAGGGCCACCGTCACGGTGATCGCGAACGGCGCGAAGAGCTGCCCGACGAACCCGCCCACCAGCGCGATCGGCGCGAAGACGGCGACCGTGGTCAACGTGGAGGCCGTCACCGCCCCGGCCACCTCGCGGACGGCCCCCAGGATGGCGTCCCGCTTCGGCTCGCCGTACTCCAGGTGCCGTTTGATGTTCTCCAACACCACGATCGAGTCGTCCACGACCCGGCCGACGGCGATGGTCAACGCGCCGAGGGTGAGCAGGTTGAGCGAGTAGTCACCGGCCCAGAGCACGATCAGCGCGACCAGCACCGACAGCGGGATGGAGACCGCGGTGACCACGGTGGAGCGGATCGAGAGCAGGAAGACCAGGATCACCACGACCGCCATCAGCAGGCCGAGCAGGCCCTCGGTGGTGAGGCTCTCGATGGACCGCTCGACGAACGGGGCCTGGTCGAAGACCACGGTCAGCTCGGCGCCGGAGGCGGCGGTCAGGTCGTCCAGCCGGTCCCGGATGTCGTGCGAGATGCGCACCGCGTTGCCGTCCGGGGTGGCGGTGACGGCGATGCCCAGGCTCGGCTTGCCGTTGGTGCGGGTGAAGCCGGTGGCCGGGGCGAGCTGCTCCTGCACCATGGCCACGTCACCGAGACGGACCGGGGCGGCCGGGGCGGTGGCGAGCACGATGCCGCGCAGGTCGTCCACCGTACGGATCGGGGTACCGACCTGCACCGGCAGCGAGCGGCTGCCGTCGGCCACCGCGCCGGCCGGCAGCGCCACCCCGTTGGTCTTGAGCGCCTGGGCGATCGCGGTGGGGGCCAGCCGGGCCGCGGCCAGCTTCGCCGGGTCGGGGGTGACCAGCACGACCTGGTCGCGGGTGCCGGTCATGGTGACGGTGCGGACCCCGTCCAGCCCCTCCAGTTCGGGTACGACGGTGGTGCGCAGCTTCTCGGCGAGGGCCTGCTCGTCGCCGTCGCCGCTGGCGGCGACCACCACCGCCGGGAGGTCGTCGGTGCTGCCGGCGATGACCTGCGGGTCCACCCCCTCCGGCAGCTGCGCGTCGATCCGGTTCAACGCGGTCTGCATCTTGTTGACCACGTCGTCCAGGTCGGTGCCGAACGCGTACTGCACCTGGACGGTGGTGGAGCCCTCCCGGGAGGTGGAGGTGACCTTCTCCAACCCCGGGATGCCCTGGAGGCTGTTCTCGATCGGCTCGGTGACCTGGGACTCGACGATCTCCGGCGCGGCGCCCGGGTACGCGGCCACGATGAACGCGGCGGGGAACTCGAGGGAGGGCAGCAGCTGCTGCTTCAACGACGGCACGGCGAACGCCCCGAACGCCGCGGTCACCAGCGCGATGAGGGCGACCAGTCCGCGGTTGGCAAGGCTGAATCTGGCGAGCAGCGACATCTGCGTTACTCACTCCTGGAAGGCGGGGTCGACGGGTGCCCAAGTGTCCCCCACCCGATCACGCTCCCACGCACCCACCCCGTCCTCACTCGACGACCGTATTGATCAAGGAGTCTGCGTCAGAATTCCGCGTCCCCCGACGCAAACCCCTTGAACAACTCAGCCCAGCCCAGCCGGGCCCGGGCCGGACCGGGGTGGAGGCTCAGGCGAGGTCTAGGGAGCGGGCGGCGGCCAGGGGGTCGTTGGCGATGGTGACCGGGGCGGGGGCGGTGCTGATGGCCCACTCGGGGTCCTTGAGGCCGTGGCCGGTGACGGTGCAGACCACGGTGGCGCCGGCCGGCACCATGCCGGCGGCGGCCTGCTGGAGCAGGCCGGCCACGCTGGCCGCGCTGCCCAGCTCGACGAAGACGCCCACCTCGCGGGCCAGCAGCCGGTACGCGGCCAGGATCTCCCGGTCGGTGACCGCGGCGATCAGGCCACCCGAGGCGTCCCGGGCGTCGATCGCCTTGGTCCAGCTCGCCGGGTTGCCGATCCGGATGGCGGTGGCGATGGTGGACGGCTCCGGCACCACCCGCCCGGTGACGATCGGGGCCGCGCCGGCCGCCTGGAAGCCGTACATCTTCGGGGTCTTCGTGGCGTTCCCGTCGCGCTGGTCCTCCGAGTAGCCCATCCAGTAGGCCGAGATGTTGCCGGCGTTGCCGACCGGCAGGCAGTGGATGTCCGGCGCGTCGCCGAGCGCCTCGACGATCTCGAAGGCGGCCGTCTTCTGCCCGTGCAGCCGGTCGATGTTCACCGAGTTGACCAGGGCGACGGGGTAGTCCTGGGCGAGCTTGCCGGCGAGCGCCAGGCAGTCGTCGAAGTTGCCCTGCACCTGGAGCAGCTTGGCGCCGTGCACCAGCGCCTGGGCCAGCTTGCCCAGCGCGATCTTGCCCTGCGGCACCAGCACCGCGCAGGTGATCCCGGCGCGGGCCGCGTACGCCGCGGCGGAGGCGCTGGTGTTGCCGGTGGAGGCGCAGATGATCGCCTTGTCACCGGCCTCGACGGCCTTGGAGACGGCGACCGTCATGCCCCGGTCCTTGAACGAGCCGGTCGGGTTGGCCCCCTCGACCTTCAGCCAGACGTCGGCCCCGACCCGGGCGGAGAGCACCGGCGCCGGCAGCAGCGGGGTGTTCCCCTCGTGCAGGGTGACGACTGGGGTGGCGTCGGTGACCGGCAGCCGGTCCCGGTACGTCTCGATCAGACCCCGCCACATCTCGCTCACCTCGTCTCTCCCGCCCCGGCCACGTCGGGGCCCACACCAGCGTGGACCAGCCTCCCCGACCGGTCCCCGGCACACCTCCCCTTAACCATCAGGCGGGACGCCGGCGTTACGCGCCACCCTCCACCCGGAGCACGCTGGTGACCGACCGGACGATGTCCAGCCCGCGCAGGGCCCGCACGGTGGCGGCGAGCGCGGCGTCCGGCGCGACGTGGGTCACGATGACGAGTTCGGCGTCGGAGCCCTCGCCCGCCGGGGCCTGCCGCACGGTGGCGATGGAGACCTCGTGCCGGGCGAAGACCCCGGCGACCGCCTCCAGCACACCCGGCCGGTCGGCCACGTCAAGGCTGATGTGGTAGCGGGTGAGCGCCTCCCCCATCGGCCGCACCGACAGGTCGGCGTACGCCGACTCGCTGGCCGCGCGCACCCCGGCGAGCCGGTTGCGGGCCACCGCCACCACGTCGCCGAGGACCGCGCTGGCGGTCGGCGCGCCGCCCGCGCCCCGGCCGTAGAACATCAGCTGCCCGGCCGCCTCGGCCTCGACGAAGACCGCGTTGAACGCGTCGCCGACGCTGGCCAGCGGGTGGGTCAACGGGATCATCGCCGGGTGCACCCGGACGCTGACCGTCTCCCGGCCCGCCGGGTCGGTGCCCCGGGCGGCGATGCAGAGCAGTTTGATCGTGCAGCCCATCGCCTTGGCGCTCGCCACGTCGGCCGCGGTCACCTCGGTGATGCCCTCGCGGTAGACGTCGGCCGCGGTGACCCGGGTGTGGAACGCCAGCGAGGCCAGGATGGCCGCCTTCGCGGCCGCGTCGAAGCCCTCCACGTCGGCGGTCGGGTCCGCCTCGGCGTACCCCAGCTCGGTGGCCTCCTCCAGGGCCTCGGCGAAGCCGGCCCCGGTGGCGTCCATGGCGGAGAGGATGAAGTTGGTGGTGCCGTTGACGATGCCGGTGACCCGGTTGATCCGGTCGCCGTGCAGCGATTCGCGCAGCGGGCGCAGCAGCGGGATGGCGCCGGCGACGCTGGCCTCGTAGTAGAGGTCGGCGCCGCCCTCGGCGGCCGCGTCGTGCAGCGTCGCGCCGTCCTCGGCGAGCAACGCCTTGTTCGCGGTGACCACGCTCTTGCCGGCACGCAGCGCCTCGACCAGCCAGCCGCGGGCCGGCTCGATGCCCCCGACCACCTCGACCACGATGTCCACGTCGTCCCGCTTGATCAGCCCGAGCGGATCGGTGGTGAACAGGGCGGGGTCGACGGGCAGGTCGCCGCGGTCCCGGCCGAGCCGGCGTACGGCGATGCCGGCGATCTCCAGCGGGGCGCCGATCCGGGCGGCGAGGTCGGCCGACTGCTCGTGCAGCAGGCGGACCACGTCGCTGCCGACCGTGCCGCAGCCGAGCAGCGCCAAGCGAACGGGTGAGGTCATCCGACATCCAATGCGAGCAGGTCCTCTTCGGTCTCCCGGCGGACGATCAGCCGGGCCCGACCGTCGCGGACGGCGACGACGGGCGGCCGCGGGACATGGTTGTAGTTGCTGGCCATGCTCCGGCAGTACGCCCCGGTGCCGGGCACCGCGACAAGATCTCCGGGCTGCACGTCGGCGGGCAGGAATTCATCCTTCACCACGATGTCCCCGGACTCACAATGCTTTCCCACCACGCGGGCGAGCAGCGGCTCCGCCGTCGACGTGCGATTGGCCACGGTCGCCGAGTAGGACGCGTCGTAGAGCGCGGTGCGGATGTTGTCGCTCATCCCGCCGTCGACGCTCACGTACGTCCGCAGGCCGTCGACGTCCTTGACCGTGCCGACCTCGTACAGCGTGAAGACGGCCGGCCCGACGATGGCCCGGCCCGGCTCGATGGACAGGTGCGGCACGGCCAGCTTCTCGGCCGCGCACTCCCCGTCGACGATCTTGCGCAGCCGCTTGGCCAGGTCGCTCGGCGCGGCCGGGTCGTCCTGGGTGGTGTACGCGATGCCGAAGCCGCCGCCCAGGTCCAGCTCGGGCAGCTCCACCCCCCGGGCGTCGCGGATCTGCGCCTGGAGCCCGAGCACCCGGCGGGCGGAGACCTCGAAGCCGCTGGCGTCGAAGATCTGCGAGCCGATGTGCGAGTGCAGCCCGCGCAGCTCCAGCACGTCCTCGTCGAGGATCTTGAAGGCGGCCGCCGCGGCGGCACCGCCGGCCAGCGAGAAGCCGAACTTCTGGTCCTCGTGCGCGGTGGCGATGAACTCGTGGGTGTGCGCCTCCACGCCGACGGTGACCCGGACCAGCACCCTGGGGCGCACCCCGCGTTCGCGGGCGATCGCGGTCAGCCGGTCGATCTCGGCGAACGAGTCGACGATGATCCGGCCCACCCCGGCGTCCACCGCCCGGGTCAGCTCGGCCACCGACTTGTTGTTGCCGTGGAAGCCGATCCGCTCCGCCGGCATCCCCGCCGACAGCGCGGTGGCCAGCTCGCCGCCGGTGCAGACGTCGAGGAACATGCCCTCCTCGGCGATCATCCGGACCACGGCCCGGCAGAGGAACGCCTTGCCGGCGTAGTAGACGTCGGCGTCGGGGAAGGCGGCCCGGAACTCGCGGCAGCGCGTCCGCAGGTCGTCCTCGTCCAGCACGTACACCGGGGTGCCGAACTCGGCGGCCAGGTCGCGGACGTCCAGGCCCGCGACCGCCAGCGCGCCGCTCTCGGCGCGCACGACGTTGCGCGGCCAGAGCTGCGGGACCAGGGCGTTGACGTCGACCGGGGTACGCAGCCAGGAGGGCCCCCGGGTGCCGATCTCGCCGTGCAGGGCACCGGCCTCGTGCGCGCGCATTACATCCGCTCCGGAGCCGAGACGCCGAGCAGGTGCAGGCCGTTGGCGATGACCACCCGGGTGGCGTCGTTGAGCCAGAGCCGGGCGCGGTGCAGGTCGGTGACCTCCTCGTCGCCGCGCGGCAGGATCCGGCAGTTGTCGTAGAACCGGTGGTACGCCCCGGCCAGCCGCTCCAGGTAGCGGGCGACCAGGTGCGGCCCGCGCAGCTCGGCCGCCGAGGAGACCACGGCGGGGAACTCGGCCAGCGCCTTGAGCAGCTCGTTCTCCTTCTCGTGGGAGAGCAGCTCGGCGTGGAAGCCGGCGGCGTCGCCCCGGGTCAGCCCCACCTCGGCGGCGTTGCGCCCGACGCTGGCCGTCCGGGCGGCGACGTACTGCACGTAGTAGACCGGGTTGTCGCGGGTGGCCCGGGTCCACAGCTCCACGTCGATGTCGATCGGCGAGTCGCTGGAGTAGCGGGCCAGCGCGTAGCGGGAGGCGTCCACGCCGATCGCGTCGACCAGGTCCTCCAGGGTGACCACCGTGCCGGCCCGCTTGCTCATCCGCACCGGCGCGCCGTCGCGGACCAGGTTGACCAGCTGGCCGATGAGGATCTCCAGGTTGCGGTCCGGGTCGTCGCCGAAGCAGGCGGCCATGGCCTTCATCCGGCCGATGTAGCCGTGGTGGTCGGCGCCCAGCATGATCACCACGCGCTCGAAGCCGCGCTCCCGCTTGTCCAGGTAGTAGGCGCAGTCGGCGGCGAAGTAGGTCCACTCGCCGTTGGACTTGCGCAGCACCCGGTCCTTGTCGTCACCGAAGTCGGTGGTGCGCAGCCAGGTGGCGCCCTCGGACTCGTAGAGGTGCCCCTGCTCACGCAGCCGGGCGAGAGCCTGGTCCAGCTCGCCCCGGTCGTGCAGGTCCTTCTCGTTGAAGTAGGTGTCGAACTCGACGCCGAAGTCGCGCAGCGACGACCTGATCTCGGCGAACATCAGCTCGACGCCCTCGACCCGGAACACCTCCTGGGCGGCGGCGTCGTCCAGCGCCAGCACGTCCGGCCGGCGCTCGACCACCTCGGCCGCGATCTCCGCGATGTACGCGCCGCCGTAGCCGTCCTCCGGGGCCGGCTCGCCCCTCGCGGCGGCCAGCAGGGACCGGGCGAACCGGTCGATCTGGGAGCCGGCGTCGTTGAAGTAGTACTCGGTGCCGACGTCGGCGCCAGTGGCGCGGAGCAGCCGGCTGAGCGCGTCACCGACGGCCGCCCAGCGGACGCCGCCGATGTGCACCGGGCCGGTCGGGTTCGCCGAGACGAACTCCAGGTTGATCTTCTGGCCGGCCAGGGCGTCGCTGCGGCCGTACGCCGGGCCGGCCTCGACGATCACCTTGGCGAGCTGGCCGGCGGCGGCCGCGTCGAGCCGGATGTTGAGGAAGCCCGGCCCGGCGATCTCCACCGACTTGATCCCGGGCGCCTTGTCGAGCTGCTCGGCCAGGGCGGTGGCCAGCTCCCGCGGGGGTACGCCCACCTTCTTGCTCAGCTGCAGCGCCAGCGTCGAGGCGTAGTCGCCGTGATCGGGGTTACGGGGTCGCTCCACGGCGGTCTGCGCGGGCAGCGCGGAGCGATCCAGGCCCCGGTCTTCGAAGACGGCATGGGCTGCGGAGAGGACGACCTCGGCCAGTTCTGCGGGAGTCACCGAACCATGTTATCGGGGGTAGACTCGGTCCCCGCGGCGGCAGACCAGCATGTGAACCGGCCCCGCGGCTCCCTGACCGACCGACCTGACGAGGCACGATGAGCATCAGCACCCCGGGCGGCCCGGAGCGCCGTCCGACCGTGGTCAGCACCGGCAAGAAGCCGGCCGCCGGCCGGCCGGCGGCTGCCGACAGGCCCGCCGGCGGCAAGGCCGGGTCCGGCAAGGGCAACCCGCGGCCGACCGCCGGCGGCAAGGGCCGCAAGCCGGTCGCCCCGGTGAAGGTCAGCCAGGGTCGCTCGTGGGGTCCGATCGCGCTCTTCGTCGCGGTCGGCGTGCTCGCCGCCAGCATCATCGGGTACGGCGCCTGGGCGGCGTACAAGGGCTCCCAGCCGTGGGAGGAGCGGGCCGACGCGATCAAGGGCGTCGTCGACTACCGCAAGACCGACAAGGACATGGTCAAGGGCGGCCAGCACCAGCAGGGCGTGATCAAGTACGACGTGCTCCCGCCGGTCGGCGGCCCGCACAACCCGGCCTGGCAGAACTGCATGGGCAACGTCTACACCGCCCCGATCGCCAACGAGCACGCGGTGCACAGCCTGGAGCACGGCACGGTCTGGATCACCTACCGTCCCGACCTGCCGGCCGACCAGGTGACGAAGCTCAAGGCCAAGGTCGAGGGCAAGGAGAAGCTGATGCTCAGCCCGTACGAGGGGCTGGACAAGCCGATCTCGCTCCAGGCCTGGGGCTTCCAGCTCAAGGTCGACAACGCCGACGACAGCCGGAT
Source organism: Micromonospora sp. NPDC048930 (assembly GCF_043197935.1). Classification (NCBI taxonomy): domain Bacteria; kingdom Bacillati; phylum Actinomycetota; class Actinomycetes; order Micromonosporales; family Micromonosporaceae; genus Micromonospora; species Micromonospora sp. NPDC048930. Next base: position 54,731 of record NZ_JBICUB010000009.1, on the reverse strand, counting down.
CGACGAGTTCATCAAGACGCTGCGGGTGAACGCCTCCATCGAGGGCCCGAACGCCAACTGCGCCCAGGGCGTCACCGCAACCGGCACCACGCCGCGGGACATGGGCAACCAGATGGACCAGCCGGTCACCCAGTGAGGACGCCCCGATGACTGCTTCCGTGACCACGGACACGGACCTCGACGAGGTCCCGGCCACCGAGGGTGGCCGGGGCCCGGCGCGACGCTACGGCCTGCTCGCCGTGACCCTCGCCATCGTGGTCGGTCTGGTCCTGGGGTACGCGGGTGGCCTGCTCACCCCGACGATCACCCGCCCCGGGGAAAACTCGCCGGAGGCGGGCTTCGCCCGGGACATGAGCACCCACCACGCTCAGGCGGTCGAAATGGGGCTGATGGCCTTCCAGCAGGGCCAGGACGCGGAGGTGCGGCAGATCGGCGGCGACATCGCCACCGGCCAGCAGGGCGAGATCGGCACCATGCAGACCTGGCTGCGCTCGTGGAAGCTGGACCCGACCGGCGACCAGCCGCCGATGGCCTGGATGCCGGACGGCGCGCAGTCGGTGAAGAACGGCCTGATGCCGGGCATGGCCAACCCCGAGGAGATGGCGAAGCTGCGGGCGGCCAAGGGCCGCGACTTCGACATCCTCTTCCTGCAGATGATGATCCGGCACCACATCGGCGGGGTGCACATGATCGACGGCGTCCTCGACCAGGGACACGACGACGACGTGCTGGCGGTCGCGCAGGTCATGAAGAACACCCAGCAGACCGACCTGACCAACCTCCAGGCGGCGCTGAAGCGCCTGGGCGGCACCCTGTAACACCTGCTCGGACTCCCGGGCCCGCGTCGGTTCGCGACGCGGGCCCTTCCGTGTCCGGCGAGGCCTATGTCCCGTTATGGACGTTTGAAGGGTTTCGAGCAGTACGACTGATTGTGTGGCTTGGAGACTTTTCTACCCACATATCGTGACCAGTTGCGATTCGGGCTCGTTGCGCAGGACGTGGGGGTTGCACTCAGAGACGCAGGGCGGTCGGTGACCAGCTGGTGCCGACGCCACACCATCGGCGGTGACGGGGCGGTGGCAGCCGTCCGTCGCGGACTGCGGCAGGGCGAGTCGGGAACGCTCAGCCGCGAACAGGAACTCGAACTGATCGACGTGCTGCGGGGCGTCCACCCCGACGAGTTCGGCCTGGACGAGGAGCTCTGGACGCGACAGAGCCTCACCACCCTCATCCAGCGCCGGTTCGACCTGACGATGGACGCCGGCACCGTCGGGGCGTACCTGCGGGCCTGGGGGTTGGGTCCGCGGGAGCCCCGGGAGCGGGCCTGCGGGCTCTGCGTGGGCGCGGTCGAGCGCTGGGTACGCAGCGAGTACCCGTCGATCACGCGGTCCGCCCAGGAGCACGCCGCGGACGTCTACTGGATCGGCCGGGTACGCCTGCGCGGCACCATGCCGGCGGCGGACGTGATCTCCGCCGTCTCGTCCCGGGGCCGGGTGCGCTTCATGATCACCACACCCTCGGTCGACCCGCCGCTCCCGCGCGACTTCGTGCTGCGGCTCAGCGGCGCCGAGGAGCGCACGGTGCACCTGATCGTCGACGGCTCCTGGCCGCGCAACGAGTGGCCCCGCCGCCTCCCGCGCCGGATCGTCCTGCACCCGCTCCCCAGCTGCGGCCGCCCCGTGGCCGCCGCCTGACCCGAACACCCCAACCGGCCCCGGCCCGGGCCCACCCGCCCGCCCGGCCCGGCGATCATGAGGTTGGCGGCGATGTGGATCTCCATCTCCGCCGCCAACCTCATGATCGATCGAAACGGGGGCGCGGAGCGGCGCGCCGGGTGCCGATTGGGTGATCCGGGAAGGCGTTTGCTACTCTTCACGGGTCACTGAGCCCCCGTAGCTCAGGGGATAGAGCACCGCCCTCCGGAGGCGGGGGCGCAGGTTCGAATCCTGCCGGGGGCACCATCGACAAGCAGCACGAAAAGGCCGCTGACCAGGGAGAACCCGGTCAGCGGCCTTAATCGTGCGTCCGGCCGTGTCCGGCCATCAGTAGCCCTTGGCGGGCGTCTGTGCCGAATACCTGCCGAAGTTTCGGCGCGGCTCAGTCGTGGCCGAGCGCTCTCGATGCGCTGCCTGAGAGCTGCGTCACCCTCTCAAGGCACTTGGCGTAGATCCTGAGCAGCACCTCTACCGACTGCCCGGCCCACTCGGCTACCTCGGTCGGTGGGATTCCTCCGTTGGGCCAGGTCGACACGGCGGCGTGCCGCAGGTCGTATGGGCCAGCGGCGAGGCTTGCACCTCGGGCGTTGCGCTCCCGCAAGAGCCGAAGGCAGCCCCATCAAGGTGCCAGATGCCGACGACCAGTTGACGGACGGCGCGTAGCGGCGGGATATCGACGTGCTCGCGCGCTGTCCCGAGGCGGGATGGACCACATCACGGGTGCCAAATCTCATGCCGGCCGGAACAACGCAGGGCCTTTCCGGGTGATCCGCCCGCCGGCCCGCTTCGACGGACGGCCGTTTTCGACTACTGGATAACTCACAACTACCGGGCGTCGATACACCGACGCTGTGCATCCGTCGCGATTTGGTTCCAGCGCTCTGCGGGTGGATGGCATTGCGGGCGTCCGAAGACACGGATCTGCTGATGGCAGCGGGACGCAGTTGGCCCACCCCGGGATATTTCGTTTCGGAGCCGGGACTGTTGTATCGGAAGTGGCAAGGCCAGGCCACGAGCCGGGCGGCGCATGTGGAGGCTGGCGAGTGGGCGGCCCCGGACGCAAATCATCGAAGCACGGGCAAGAGCTGTGCACACCTTGGCTTTTGATGGATGGGCCACCGAACAGCTGGCAACGTAGAGCGCCCGCCCCCACAGTCAACCAGTGCGCGCCCCGGCTCTGGGGGCTGGCGCACTCACTCAACAAGCCGATCCTCAATGAAACGCATCCGCTTCAGGATTTCTCCTTCCTCACTTTTATCATAAACGTCGTATTCTTTTTGAGGTTTGGTATCTGACCAGCTGATCGATGCAATGAGATCGCTTTTATGATGTTCCAGCCGATCCGTATTCATGTAGGTTTCATCAGGCTGCCAGTCCCTCGGCAAGTCGTCACTTTCCCGGTAGAAAGACAGATGAAGGAATCCATTCTCACTTTCGACTGGGTGATTCTTGACGTATCCTTCAACCAGATCCTTCAAATCCGTCAAATCTCTTGGCGGATTCAGGATCATATAATGCTTCCTGAGCGTCAGCACCTCGCCCTTCTTGCCGACAACCTCTTCGGTATTGGCAATTTCGAAAATCTTTGTTTCGCCACGTGACTCCCCACCCTCTGTACATCCAATCAAGGACAATGGAACGAGGAATGCGATAATCAGCCCCAAAGCCTTCGAACTAACTTTCATCACTCAATCCTCCTTCGAATGGAATATCCAGACTCCACCTTGATTTCGGAATCCACTGCGGCAACCCGGCTCGCCATCGGAGCCGCTGAACACCGCCAGAAGGCGCGAGAACGACGACGACAGCCGCTGCGGCGCCGAGTCGCCATGAACGCGAGGTGAGGGGGGCGCGATCATGAGCGGAGACTACCTACCGGATCATGGTCGCCACAGGAAAGCGCGCCAGGTCCGAGTCCTGTCTGGGGACAGACACGGAGAAGCCCGGGCCGATCGGTCCGGGCTTCTCCGCATGTCGGGGCGGTCAGCCGGCCTCGCGGCGGGCCTTCGCCCGGCGTTTGCCCTCGTGCATGGCCTGCACTCGGGCCACCGGGATGGTCCGTCCCTCGGCCACCAACTCCTCGGGGAGCCGCTGCGGCGCCGGCAGCGCCGCCGCCCACGGGTCCCCGTCGGCGACCAGCGCCGGCACCGTCTGCACGGTGAACTCGGCCGGGGTCACCGACTCCAGATCGTCCCAGCCCACCGGAAATGACACCGGCGTGCCGGGGCGCACCCGCGGGCTCCAGGCGGCCACCACCGTCGCCCCATACGCCCGGGTGGAGTCCACGAACACCCGGCCGCCCCGGTCCTCGACGATGAAGGCGGTGGTGGCCAGCGCCGGGTCGAGCCGTTCCGCGTGGGCGGCGAGGGCCCGGGTCGCGGCGGCCGCCTCCTCGGCGGTGGTCCCGGGCTTCACCGGCACGATCACGTGCAGTCCCTTGGCCCCGCTGGTCTTCACCGCCCCGGCCAGCCCAGCGTCGGCGAGCGCCTGGCGGACCAGCAGCGCGACCCGCACCGCCATCCCGAACGAGTCGCCCGCCGGCGGGTCCAGGTCGAGCACCAGGTGGGTGGGGTGCTCGGGGTCCCCCGCGTGGCTCAGCGTCGGGTGGTACTCCACCGCCCGCTGATTGGCGAACCAGAGCAGGGTGCGCCGGTCGTCGCAGAGGGCGTACGAGATGCGCCGGTGCGACGCCTCCGCCCAGACCGAGGTACGACGCACCCAGTCGGGGGTGTACTTCGGCAGGTTCTTCTGCATGAACGGATCCTGGCCGGGCCGCACCCGGATGACCGAGAGCGGCCGGTCGCGCAGCTCGGGCAGGATCCGCCCGTGGACGGCGTCGAGGTAGTCGACCAGGTCGCGCTTGGTCGCTCCGGCCCCGTCGAAGAGCGGCTGGTCCAGGTTGGTCAGCGACACCCCGTCCCGGGTCTCGTCAGCGGCACCCATCCGCTCACCTTCCCGGCTGCCGCGCCCGGCGGCAACCCCGACACGGCGACCACGAGGGATCGGCCGGCGGCCGCGACAGTCAGACCCAGAACGTGTCGTGTCGCAGGAAGAACTCGGTCCGCTCCTCCTCGCTCTTCCCGGCCAGGTCCAGCAGACCCTCGAAGTAACCCTCCCGGGGCGCGCCGGGGGCGAAGTGCAACAGCATCGAGGCCGATTCGCCGGACTCGTTGCGAAACGCGTGGACGCCACCCTCCGGGACGTGCACGAAGTCGCCGGGCACCGTGTCGATCCACTGCCGGCCGTCATAGATGCGCACCGTCCCGGCAAGGATGAAGAAGGACTCCGAGATGGACCGGTGGAAGTGCGGCTCCGGGCCGCTCGGCTGCGGTCCCATCTCCCAGCGGTAGAGCCCGAACTGCCCGCTGGTCGACGCACCGGTGGCCAGGTAGTGCGCCGTACCGCCGGTGGGATAGACCAGCTCCGGGGGGGTGGTTGGCCGGCCGGTAGGTGGCCGTGGCCGCACCCCGGTCCCCCGAGTAGCGCGGCGGTGGGTAGGTCACCGTGCCTCCTCTCCGGTCGGGAACACCTCGTCGCCCGCCCGGATCCCGGCGAGCATCTCGACAGTACGGGCGCGGGCGGCCGCGTACACGCCGGAGCCGTAGCTGATCCGGGCCACGCCGAGGGCGGCCAGCTCGGCCGGGGTGGGCGTACCGGGCCGGGCCAGCACGTTCACCGGCGCGTCCAGCTCGGCGACGAAGCCGCGGATCTGCGCCGGGTCGGCCAGCACGATCGGGTAGACGCAGTCCGCCCCGGCCGCCCGGTAGCGGCGGGCCCGCCGGACCGCTTCGGCGAGCCGCCCCTCCGCCGGGCCGTACGCCCGCAGGTGCACGTCGACCCGGGCGTTGAGCACCAGGTCCACGCCGGCCGCGCGGGCCGCCGCCCGGATCCCGGCGAGCAGGTCGGCCTGCTCCTCGGCGTCGTACAGCTCGCCGGTACGCGGGTCGGAGTCCTCGATGTTGCAGCCCACCGCGCCGGCCGCGAGCAGCCGCTCGACCAGCTCGGCGGGGCGCAGCCCGTACCCCCGCTCCAGGTCGGCGGTGACCGGGACGGTGACGGCGGCGGCGATCCGGGCGACCGCCCCGAACATCTCGTCCACCGGGGTGGCCTCGCCGTCGGCGTGGCCGAGCGCCTCGGCGACCGCCCCGCTGCTGGTGGCGACGGCCGGGAAGCCCGCCGCGACGACGGCCCGCGCCGACCCGGGGTCCCAGGCGTTGGGCAGGATCAGCGGATCTCCGGGGCGGTGCAGCGCGCGCAGCGCGTCGGCCCGCCGGCTCAGCTCGGTCATGCGGCGATTGTCGCCGGGTCGGCGGTCGGCCCTAAGCTCCAATTCCGTGCCGATGGACTGGGCCGATTTCGGCGTCGACCTGCACCTGGAGCTGGACGCGAGCGGCGGCCGGCGGGCCGGGCTGGAGCGGGCCCTGCGGGACGCGATCCGGGACGGCCGGCTGCCCCCGTCGACCCGGCTGCCGGCCACCCGCGCCCTCGCCGCCGAGCTGGGCCTGTCCCGGGGCACGGTCAGCGCCGCCTACGACCAACTGGTCGCCGAGGGCTGGCTGGTGGCCCGGATCGGCGCGGGGACGGCGGTCAGCCCGCTGCGCCGGGCCGCACCGGCGTCGGCCCCGCCGCCGCCCGGGCCCGCCCCCTTCCGGTACGACCTGCGGCCGGGCAGCCCCGACGTGGGGCTCTTCCCGGTCACCGCCTGGCTGCGGGCCACCCGCCGGGCGTTGAGCGTCGCTCCCGCCGAGGCGTACGGCTACGGCGACCCGCGCGGCCGGCCGGAGCTGCGGGCCGCCCTCGCCGGCTACCTGGGCCGGGCCCGCGGCGTGCTCGCCGACCCGGCGCGGATCGTGGTCACCACCGGGTACGTCCAGGCGCTGGTGCTGCTCACCACCGTGCTGCGGGAGTCCGGCACGCCCGCCGTGGCGATGGAGGACCCGGGGCTGGCCTTCCACCGCGACGTGGTCCACCGGCACGGCGGCACGGTGCTGCCGTTGCCGGTGGACGAGCGGGGCGCCCGCACCGACCTGCTCGGCACCGGCCACCTGGCCGGGGTGGGCGCCGCCGTGGTCACCCCGGCGCACCAGTACCCGACCGGGGTGACCCTGCACCCGTCCCGCCGGCACGCGCTGACCGACTGGGCCCGGGCCGGCGGCGGCCTGGTCGTCGAGGACGACTACGACGGCGAGTTCCGGTACGACCGGCAGCCCGTCGGCGCGGTCCAGGGCACGGCCCCCGAGCAGGTCGCGTACGTGGGCACCGCGGCGAAGACGCTGGGGCCGGCGCTGCGCCTGGCCTGGCTGGTGCTCCCGGCCCGGCTGGTGGATCCGGTGGTGGACGTCAAACGCCACCTCGATCTGCACACGGAGACCGTCGGCCAGCTCGCCCTCGCCGACCTGATCGCCACGCACGGCTACGACCGGCAGGTCCGCACCGTCCGGCGGCGCTACCGGCAGCGGCGGGACCTGCTGCTGGCCCGGGTAGGCGGCCGGTCCACCCTGGACGGCGTCTCGGCCGGCCTGCACGCCACCGTCCACCTGCCACCGGATGGGCCGGCCGAGGCGGCGGTGCTGGCGGCGGCCGCCGCGCAGGGGCTGGCCCTGACCGGACTCGCCGCGCACCACCACGAACCGGCCGAGCAGCCGCCCGGCCTGGTGATCGGGTACGCCCGCCCACCCGCGCACGCCTACCCGGCGGCTCTCGACCTCCTGGCCCGCGTGCTGCCCGATCCCCGTGCCTGACCCCACCACGGCGGTTGGCGCCGCTGCTCGACCGCGTCCGGCGGCGCGACGGGTCAGCGGGCCGGGGAGGTCTCGCGCACCCCGGTGGCCGGGACCGGGGTTGGGGCGGGGCGGCGGGCAGTGAGCAGTGCGAGCAGGAGGGCGGCGGCGACCAGGGCGGCGGCCACCGCGAAGGCGGACCGGTAGCCGGCGGCGAGGGCGGCGACCGGGTCGGTCCCGACGGCGCGCAGCGCGTCAGTGCGGCTGGCGGCAAGGGTGGCCAGCACGGCCAGGCCGAGCGCCCCTCCGACCTGCTGGGTGGTGTTGGCCAGTCCGGAGGCCAGCCCGGCGTCGGCCGGCTCCGCGCCGGCCATGGCGAGCGTGGTGACCGCCGGCAGGGTCAGCCCGCCGGCGACGCCGAAGACCAGCAGCGCCGGGAGCACGTCGCGGGCGTAGCCGGCGTCCACCGGGAGGCGGGCCAGCAGCAGGAAGCCGACCACGGCGAGCGCCAGCCCGCCGACCAGCACCCGGCGGGCGCCCAGGCGGCCCATCAGCCGGCCGGCCAGGCCCAGCGACACCGCCGCGATCGCCAGCGGGGTGGGCAGGAAGGCGAAGCCGGTGGCGGCCGGGTCCAGGCCGAGGACGAGTTGCAGGTGCAGGGCGAGCAGGAACTGGAAGCCGAAGTACGCGGCCACCATGAGGAACTGCACGGCGTTGGCGGCGACCAGGCCGGGCGCCCGCAGCACCCGGGGTGGCAGCAGCGGGGTGGCGATGGTCCGCTGCCGGACCGCGAACCCGGCGAGCAGGGCGACGGCGAGCCCTGCCGCGCCGACCGTGCGGGCCGAGGTCCAGCCGTGCTCCCCGGCGCCGACGATGGCCAGCACGGCGGCCATCAGCCCGGCCGTCGCCAGCACCGCCCCGGCCAGGTCCAGCCCGGCCCGCAGGCCGACGCCGCGGTCGGGCGCGATCAGCCGTACGCCGGCGGCCAGGATCAGCGCGCCGATCGGCAGGTTGATCAGGAAGATCGCCCGCCAGCCGGCCAGGTCGGTGAGGACTCCCCCGACCAGCAGGCCGAGCGACGCGCCGGCCGCCCCGGTGAAGCTGAACACCGCGATGGCCCGGGCCCGCTCGGCCGGCTCGGGGAAGAGCCGCACGATCATGCCGAGGCTGACCGCGGTGCTGAGCGCGCCGCCGACGCCCTGCGCGAAGCGGGCGGCGACCAGGAACGCCGGCCCGGTGGCCACCGCGCAGAGCAGCGAGGCGAGGGTGAACAGGGCGACCCCGACCAGGAAGACCTGCCGCCGGCCGAGCAGGTCGCCGAGCCGCCCGGCCAGCAGCAGCAGTCCACCGAAGGCGACCAGGTAGGCGTTCACCACCCAGGCCAGCCCGGCGGCCGGGAAGCCCAGGTCGGCCTGGATCGCCGGCAGCGCGACCGCGACGATGCTGCCGTCCAGAATGATCATCAGGCTGCCGGCGCAGAGCACGAGCAGCGCGGGCCAACGGTGTGTCCCCGTCATCGGAGCGCCTCCTTGGTGCACGATTTGTTACCGAGGCCATCGTCTGTGACCATCAGGCGGAGCGGAAGGAGGCACTTTGGTGTCCCAGGGGAACAGCTGTGTGACCGTGACGGCCCACCAGGCGCGGGCCTGCACGGTGCGGGAGGCGCTGGACCGGGTCGGCGGCAAGTGGAGCATCGGCATCCTGATCGCCGCGTCCCAGGGCCCGATCCGCTTCACCGAACTGGAGCGCCAGGTCGAGGGGATCAGCCGGCGGATGCTCACGCTGACCCTGCGCAACCTGGAGCGGGACGGCCTGCTGCACCGGCACGTGTACCCGACCGTCCCGCCGAAGGTGGAGTACACCGCCACCCCGATGGCGCTGGAGCTCTACGAGTCCCTCGTCGCGCTCACCGAGTGGGCGGAGCGGCACCGCACCGCGATCAGCGCGGCCCGGGCGGCGTACGACCAGGAGCACGGCGCGCCGGTCGGCTGAGCGGCGCTGTGGCGAAGGCCACGCAATTCGTCTGACCGATCGGTCAGGTGCTGACCGATCGGTCAGGCATCCTGGAGGACATGGCACGGGCGACACCGGAGACCCACGACGAGATCCTCGCGGCGGCGGGGCGACGCTTCGCCGTCACCGGGTACAAGGGCACCTCGTTGCAGGACATCGCCCGCGCCGTGGGCTGCTCCAAGGCCACCGTGCTCTACCACTTCGCCAACAAGGAAGCCCTGCTCTGCGAGCTGATGGCGCCCGCCATCGCCATGCTGGAGGCGCTCGACGCGCGGCTCGCCGGGCACACCGGCGCCGACGCCCAGCGGATCGCGGCCGAGGGCTTCGTCGACCTGGCCGTGCGCTTCCGGCGGGAGATCGCCCTGCTCCGCGGCGAGTTCCCCGACCTGCTCCAGCAGCCGGCGTTCGCGCACATCCAACAGATCTCCGAACGGCTCATCGCGGCCTTCGCCGGCCACTCCGACCGCCCGGCCGCCCGGATCGCCGCGCTGGTGGTCCTCGCCGGGATCGCCGAGACCTGCGGCGAGTTCCTCGACGTCCCCGACGAGGAGCTGCGGCCCGCGCTGCTGGCCGTGGCCCGCCGCGCGCTCGAACCCACCACCTGACCCAGTTCCGCAACCGAGGACAAAGGAAGCGCTCATGGCGACCCTGCTGTACCGGCTCGGCCGGGCATCGTTGCGGCGTCGGCGCCTCGTCGCCGTCGTCTGGCTCGTCGTACTCGTCGGTCTCGGCCTCGCCGCGGTCACCCTGAAGGGCCCGACGGCGAGCAACTTCACCATGCCGGGCACCGAGTCCCAGCGCGCGATCGACCTGCTCGCCGACCGCTTCCCGGCGGCCAGCGGGGCCACCGGCACCATCGCGGTGAAGGCGCCCCAGGCCGGCGAGCTGCTCACCCCGCAGGGGCAGGCGGTGGTCAAGCAGGTCACCCAGGAGGCGGCCACCCTGCCCGGCGTGGTCGGCGCGGTCGACCCGTACCAGGTCAAGGCGCTCACCCCGGACGGCCGGTACGCGCTGATCCAGGTGCAGTTCTCCGGCCGCGCGGACGACGTGACCGACGCCCAGCGCGACGCGTACGAGAAGGTCGGCGCGCAGGCCGAGGCGCAGGGGTGGCAGATCGCCCCCGGCGGCGAGGTGCTCAACGCCGAGCCCGAGGTCGGCTCCACCGAGGGCCTCGGCGTGCTGGTCGCCGCGATCGTCCTGGTGGTCACCTTCGGCTCTCTGGTCGCGGCCGGGATGACCATGCTGAACGCGCTGATCGGCGTCGGTGTCGGCATGGCCGGCCTGTTCGCGCTCAGCGGCGCGGTCGAGCTGACCAGCACCGCGCCGATCCTGGCCCTGATGCTCGGCCTCGCGGTCGGCATCGACTACTCGCTCTTCATCACCTCCCGGCACCGGCAGAACCTGCTCGACGGGCTCTCCCCCGAGGAGGCGGTCGGCCGGGCCGTCGGCACCGCCGGCTCCGCCGTCGTCTTCGCCGGCGCCACCGTGGTCATCGCGCTCGCCGGCCTGGCCGTGGTGGGCATCCCGTTCCTCACCGTGATGGGTCTGGCCGCCGCCGGCACGGTCTCCGTGGCGGTGCTGGTCGCGATCAGCCTGGCCCCGGCGCTGCTCGGCTTCGCCGGGCGCAGGGTGCTGCCGCGCAAGCTGCGCGGACACGACGCGGTCGAGTCCGCCGCCACCGGCTCGGAGGACCGGTCGGGCTTCGGGTTCCGCTGGGCCCGCTGGGTGACGAAGCTGCGCATCCCGGTCATCCTGGTCGGCCTGCTCGGCCTCGGCCTGCTCGCGATCCCCGCCCAGGACATGCGCCTGGCGCTGCCGGACGCCTCCACCGCCGCCGCGGGCACCCCGGCCCGGGCCAGCAACGACCTGATCCGGGAGGGCTTCGGCCCCGGGTTCACCGGCCGCCTCGCGGTGGTCGTCAGCGCCGACTCCCCGCAGGCCACCCAGACCGCCGTACCGCAGGTCACCGCGCTGATCCAGAAGACCGACGGGGTGCTGGCGGTGGCCCCGCCGCAGCTCGACCCGACCGGCCGCACCGCGCTGATCGGGGTCATCCCGAAGACCGGCCCGACCGACGCGGCCACCGAGACCCTGGTGCACGACATCCGCCGGCAGGTGACCGGGATCCAGCAGGCCGACGTGCTGCTGACCGGCGTCACCGCGATCGGCATCGACGTGTCGGAGAAGCTCTCCGCCGCGCTCCCGGTCTACCTGCTGCTGGTGGTCGGCCTGTCGGTGCTGCTGCTGATGCTGGTGTTCCGCTCGATCCTGGTGCCGGTCAAGGCGGCGCTCGGCTTCCTGCTCACCGTGGCGGCCACCTTCGGCATCACCGTGGCGGTGTTCCAGCAGGGCCACCTGGCCGACCTGGTCGGGCTGGACACTCCCGGCCCGCTGGTCAGCTTCCTGCCGATCCTGCTCATCGGCATCCTGTTCGGCCTGGCCATGGACTACGAGGTCTTCCTGGTGTCCCGGATGCGCGAGGACTTCGTGCACGGCGACACCGCCCGGCAGGCCACCCTCAACGGGATGGGCCACGGCGCCCGGGTGGTCACCGCCGCCGCGCTGATCATGATCTCGGTGTTCGGCGGGTTCGTCTTCCTGGAGGACCCGATCATCAAGTCGATGGGCTTCGCGCTCGCGATCGGCGTCGCCATCGACGCGTTCGTGGTCCGGATGACCATCGTCCCGGCGGTGATGTCGCTGCTGAACAACGCCGCCTGGTGGATCCCGCGCTGGCTGAACAAGGTCCTGCCCAACGTGGACGTCGAGGGCGAGGGGCTGCGCACCCACCTCGCCGAGAAGGAGACCGCCTCCGTCTGAGCGCGTTCCTCCGGGGCCCCGGCCGATCGGCCGGGGCCCCTCGCGCACTCAGACACCGGCCGGGTAGGTCTCCATCTCGCCCGGGATGGTCGGCGCCGGCAGCGGGTGCAGCGCCGTCGCCTCGTCGCACCAGATGAACGCGTCGTACCGCTCGCACAGCCGGGTCGGCACGTAGTTGCCCCAGGACTCGAAGCTGGGGTCGTAGACCACCCCGATGGCCCGGTGGTCGGCTTCGCCGGTCACCCACTCCGGCTGGTCCGGGCCGCCGAAGACCAGCACCGCCCGGTCCGGCATCAGCTCGTGCAGCCGCCGCTCCACCGAGCCCTCCCGGGCCGGCGGCACCACCATCGCCTCGGCCGGGGAGCCCCAGCGCGGCGCCGCGATCACCGTGCCCCGGTAGCTGCCGAAGCCGACCAGCGCCACCGCGTCCCGGCCGTGCCGTTCCCGGCCGAGCTGGCCGATGTTGACCATCCCGTCCGCCGCCATGTCGGTGGCCCGGGCATCGCCGACGTGGGTGTTGTGCGCCCAGACGATTCCTCGGGATTCCGGCCCGTACCGGTCGAGCAGCCGGTCGAGGGTGTCCGCCATGTGCGTGTCCCGGACGTTCCACGACTCCGGACCGCCGCCGACCATCGCCCGGTAGTAGCGCTCCGCGCCGGCCACCACCTCCGCGTTCTGCCAGGCCGAGAAGCGGTCCGGGCCGTCCGCGGCGGCCCGTTCCCGGGTACGCGCCAACAGCCGGACCACCTCCTCCTCGCAGCGGGCGGAGACGAAGCGGCTGGCCGTGGCGTAATCCTCGACCCGCTTGCCGTACGGCTCGAAGCAGCGGTACGCCTCCTGCGCCGCCTCCAGCGAGGCCGGGTCCTCCTCGCCCAGGTAGTCGAAGATGGCCTGCATGGACTCCCACAGGCTGTAGACGTCCAGCCCGTGGAAGCCGGCCCGCTCCCCCTCGGGGCGTTCCAGGTTCCAGGCCCGCAACCAGCGGCAGAAGCGGGCCACCTCCGCGTTGGCCCACATCCAGGTGGGCCAGCGTTCGAAGCGCTCCAGCGCGGTCATCGGGTCGGGCAGCCCGTCCGGGGCGCCCACCACCGAGCGGTGCACCCGGTCGCAGTCCGGCCAGTCCCCCTCCACCGCGACGAAGTCGAAACCCTGCTCGGCGATGAGCCGCCGGGTCAGTTGCTCGCGCAGCCGGTAGTAGTCGTAGCTGCCGTGCGTCGCCTCGCCGATCATCACGATGCGGGCGTCCCGGACGCGTTCCAGCAACGGGTCGAAGTCGCTCGGCGCGCCGAGCCGCTGAACCAGCATGCCAGCGGCTACCCGGGACCCGCCTGGGCAAACCGCCGGGCCGGCCGGGTCCGGCCCACGCCCGGGGGCGGGACGCGGGCGGCGGGGCGCGCATGGGGCGGCCGGAAGCGGGTAGGCGGCGGCATGACCGTCACCGGGGTGCAGTGGCAGGAGTTCTTCGCCGGGCTCGACTACCCGGTCTCCCGTGAGGACCTGGTCCGCTGGTGTCAGGAGAACGGCGGCAGCACCGAGATGCTGCAGATGCTGAAGGCGCTGCCGGTGGAGGAGTTCGACAGCCCGGCCGAGCTGGGCGAGGCGCTGAACACCCTCGCCTGAGCCCGGCCGGACCGTACCCCACGTTCACGCCGACCGGGGACCCACCGGCGGCGCGGGGTCCACCGCGTGCAGCAGCCGGAACAGCACCAGCCACTGCTCCGGCCAGACCAGGCCGACCGGCGTGTCCGGGTCCAGCCGCGCGGCCCGGAGCGCGCCCGCCACCCGGCGGGCCGGGTGGGCGGTCCGCAGCGAGGCCGCGAGCGAACCGCCGACCCCGCCGAAGCCCAGCTCCACCATCCTCCGGTACGCGGGCAGCGCCGCCGGGGACAGCAGCGGCACCGGCCGGCGGTCGAGCCGCAGGATGCCGCCGTCCACGGCCGGCACCGGCCGGAAGGCGGCCCGGGACACCCGGCCGACCAGCCGCCAGTGGTGCTCCGGCCAGGTGAGCACGGTGAGCCGGCTCCACCGGCCGTGGTCGCCGGCCCGCTTGCGGGCGTACTCCAGCTGGGTGAGCAGGGTCGCCGAGCGCAGGCCGGGCGCGGCGAGGCACCAGCGGACCACGGCGGCGGTCAGCGACCACGGGATGTTGCCGACCACCGCGAACGGCTCGCCCGGCGGGGCGGCGGCGAGGAAGTCCTCCGGCCGGATCCGGACCCGCGGCAGGTCCGCGCAGGTCGCGGCCAGCTCGGGGAGGACGGCCGGGTCGACCTCGTACGCGATCAGCCGGCCGCAGCGCGCGGCGAGCGGCCGGGTCAGTCGGCCTCGGCCGGCGCCCACCTCCAGCAGCAGGTCGTCCGGGCCGGGTCGGGCCGCCCGGACCATCCGCGCGACGGCGGCCGGGTCGGCGAGAAAGTTCTGGGACAGTACGCGACGGGACCGGTCGCGTGCGGTGGGTCGGCGGGGCGCCACGGGTTCGTCCTGTCTGTCGCCGGACGGCGACGGTACGGACAGGCGCGTGGTGATCGACTCCGGTTCGGCGAGATGGCGCCATCCGGACGTGCCCGATACCGCCAGCTCCGCGATGTGGAGTGCAGCGAGCTGGCGCGTCTGTCCGAGCGGATCGGGACTCGGACGACCCTGGAAGTCGGCGGGGACGCGGGCCTCGAACCCAGGTCGAGGCGGCGGTGCACCGGGCAGCGGGCGGCGGCCGGCCCGGGGCGGGGCCGGCGGTGCGAGCGGTCAGGTCAGGCGCGCTGGGCGTCCCGGCCGGCCAGGGCCGGACGCCGGACTCGCGGACGGGCGACCAGGAGGAGCCCGCGCGCGGCCGGCGTGACGGCCGCGTCGATCAGGGCGTGCGTGCACATGCCGGCCAGGCTAGCCGCGGGCTGGCCGGCCCGCGACGGATTTCCCTCGACCCGCCCGGCCCGCCCGGCGGGGCTGGCCCGCCCGGCGGGGCCGGCGAGTGGGCCGCCTGCCGCGGCCAACTGCTCGGGCATCCCGGCCGGGCTCAGAGGTCGACGGTGCGGCCCTGGGCGCGCGCGGTCTCGGCGGCGTCGAGCACCGCCACCACCTCGCGGCCGAACCGGACGTCGCAGCGGTGGTCCCGGGTGCCCGCCTCGACCTCCTCCAGCAGCTGGTCGATCGCCGTGCCGAACGCCTGGAGCACGCTGCCGTCGCCGGGCGGGACGGTCTCGGTGCCGTTCTCCCCGAAGAAGACGACGTCCCGGGTTACCGCCTCGGGCGGCGCGTCCAGGGTGAGCGAGAGGGTGCTGGTGGCCCCGCCGTCGTGGCTGAGCAGCAGGTGGACCAGGCCGCTCGGGCCGTCCATCGCGACGACCCGGGTGACCCGGCCGAGCACCGGCAGGATCAGCGACAGCGCGTGCGGGCCGATGTCCCACAGGGCGCCGTGCTGGAGCCGCCACTGCGACTTCCCGTACGGGCTTCCCGGCTGGTAGATGGAGGCGAACATGGTCGCCCGGGCGTGCTGCCAGCCGCCGGCCGCCGCGGTCGAGGCGAGGAAGCCGGTGACGTTCGGGTGGAACCGCTGGGTGAAGAAGACCACCGAGGCCACCCCGGAGGCCTGCGCGGCGGTGACCACCCGGTCAGCCTCGGCGAGGCTCAACGCCAGCGGCTTGTCCAGCAGCAGGTGCCGCCCGGCGGCGGCGGCCCGGACGGCGATGTCGGCCTGCACGTCCGGCGGCAGCGCCACGGCGACCGCGTCGCACGCGCCGAGCAGCGCGTCCATGTCGTCGAAGACCGGTACGCCGTGCCGCGCGGCCAGCGCGCCGGCCTTCTCGGGATCCCGCCCCCAGACCCCGGCCAGCGTGGCCTGGGGGTGGGCGTCGATGGCCGCGGCGTGCGTCTCCGCCGCCCAGTGACCGGTGCCGAACAAGCCGAACCGCAGCACGAGTCCCCCTGCCGTCGTCGTCCGCCACGGCGTACGCCGGTGGCCGTGATCCACGCTAGTCGTCCGGCCCGGCGCGTGCGCCCCGACGCGTCGGGAGAGCCGGGCGGCGGTGGCTACTACGACGCTTAGTAGGCTGTGGCGGTGAACGGGACTGCGCCGGGATGGCGTCGATGACCAGCGCCGCGGCGGCCGGCTCGCCGGTGGACGGGATCCTCGCGACGGCCTCGATCGTGCTGTCGCTCGTAATCGCGGTCTGGGCACTGGTGGCGGCACTGCGCCACCGCGCGCCGGACCGGCTGCAGTACGCCGGCCTGGCCGTACTGGAACTGGCGCTGCTCGCGCTCGCCGTGGTGGCGCTGGTCGCCATCGGCGGCGGCGAGCGGCCGGGCGAGCCGGGGGCCTTCTTCGGCTACCTGGTCACGCTGGTCTGCCTGCCGCCGCTGGCCTGGGTGCTGGCCCGGATGGAGCCGACCCGCTGGGGCTCGGCGATCGTCTGCGCCGTCTGCCTGGTGACCCCGGTGGTGGTGGTCCGGTTGCAGCAGACCTGGGAGGTCGTCGGTGGCTGAGACCAGGGCGCCCGAGCGCGCCACCAACAAGGGACCGGGCCGGCTGCTGATCGCGGTCTACATCCTCTTCGCCATCGCCGCGACCTCGCGGGCGGGCCTGCAGATCGCCACCAAGTTCGACGAGGCGCCGGTGGCGTACCTGCTCTCCGCCGTGGCCGCGCTGATCTACATCGTGGCGGCGGTCGGGCTGGCCCGGGCCGGGCACGCCGGCCGCCGGGTCGCGCTGGCCTGCTGCTCGGTGGAGCTGGTCGGGGTGGTCGGGGTCGGCATCCTCAGCCTGGCCGACCAGGAACTCTTCCCGGACGAGACGGTCTGGTCGCAGTTCGGCAGCGGCTACGGGTACGTCCCGCTGGTGCTCCCGGTGCTCGGCCTGTTCTGGCTCTGGCGCACCCGCCACGCCCCCGCCTGACCCACCCACCCCCACCCCCACCCCGCCCGCGCCCGTCCCCGCGCCCGCGCCCGCGCCCGTCCCCGTGCCCGTGCCCGAGGGCCCTAATTCGCGGAAAGAGTGGTCATGGGACGCCGAATGGCCACTCTTTCGGTGAAAGAGTGGCCATTCGGGGCGCGGTGAGCGGGGGCGGCGCGAGGGGGTCAGTCCTTGGGGCCGCCGGCGACGTAGATGACCTGGCCGGAGACGAAGGACGCGCCCTCGCTGACCAGGAACGAGATGGTGTGTGCGACGTCCTCCGGCCGGCCGGTACGGCGGACCGGGATCTCGGCGGCGGCGTGCTGCTGGAGCGCCTCGAAGTCGACCTTCATCCGGGCCGCGGTGGCGGCGGTCATGTCGGTGACGATGAAGCCCGGCGCGACCGCGTTGACGGTCACCCCGAACGGGCCCAGCTCGATGGCCAGGGTCTTGGTGAAGCCCTGCAGGCCGGCCTTGGCGGCGGAGTAGTTCGCCTGGCCGCGGTTGCCCAGCGCGGAGGTGCTGGAGAGGTTGACGATCCGGCCCCACTTCCGCTCGACCATGTGCTTCTGCGCGGCCTGGCTGAACAGGAACGCGCCGCGCAGGTGCACCCCCATGACCGTGTCCCAGTCGGCGTCGGTCATCTTGAACAGGAGGTTGTCCCGGAGCACGCCGGCGTTGTTGACCAGCACGGTCGGCGCGCCCAGCTCGGCGGCGACCCGCTCGACGGCGGCCTCCACCTGGGCCCGGTCGGAGACGTCGGCACCGACCCCGAGCGCCCGGCCGCCGGCGGCGGCGATGGCGTCCACGGTCTCCTTGGTCGCCGATTCCTCGATGTCGACCACGGCGACGGCCATGCCGTCGGCGGCCAGCCGGCGGGCGGTGGCCGCGCCGATGCCGCGCGCGGCTCCGGTCACGATGGCGACGCGGGGCTCCTCCGACATGATTACCTCCCGGTAACTTGGGCTCGATCGAAGGAGCTTAACGCCGGCCCCGTCGTCAGCAGTCCTTGCCCCGGCAGATGCGGATCCACCGGTAGCCGTACCCGGCGAGCTTGAGCCGGTCCAGCTTGCCGACCTCCTCGTAGTTGCGGTCGGTGAGCACGTCGATGGGCAGGTCCGCCTCGGGGGCGAGGATGCTCAGGTCGACCTCGACGTCCTCGGTGCCGAGGTTGTGCAGGAAGACCATCGTCCCGGTCGGGCCGTCGGCCCGGTGCGCGAGCACCCCCGGCGGCATCGGCACGTCGATGTGGGTGGTGCTGCCGGAGCCGATCTCCGGGGCCTCCCGGAGGGTACGGATCATCCGCTCGAACCAGCCCAGCAGCGAGCGCGGGTCCTTGCGCTGGGCGGTCACGTTGACCTGCTGGTAGCCGTACTCACCCTTGTCGACCACCGGGCGGACCAGCTTCTCCGGCTCCGCGCTGGAGAAGCCCGCGTTCTCCTTGTACGACCACTGCATCGGGGTACGGATCGCCTCCCGGCCGGGCAGCGACAGGTCCTCCCCCATGCCGATCTCTTCGCCGTAGCGCAGCACCGGCGTGCCGCGCAGCGAGAACTGGAGCGCGTACGCCATCTCGATGCGTCGCCGGTCGTTGCCGAGCATCGGGGCGAGCCGGCGGCGGATGCCCCGGCCGTAGAGGCGCATGTCCTCGTCCGGGCCGAACTGCTCGTACACCTGGTTGCGCTGCTCGGCGGTGAGCCGCGACAGGTCGATCTCGTCGTGGTTGCGCAGGAAGGTGGCCCACTGCGCCCCCTCGGGCAGGGCCGGGGTGTCGCGCAGCGCCTCGATCACCGGCTCCGGGTCCTGCCGGGCCAACGCCAGCATCAGCCGCCCGTTCATCATGAAGTCGAAGAGCATGTGGATCCGGTTGGCCGAGCCGCCGCTGTCGCCGAAGTAGACCGGGAGCTGGTCGGGCTCGACGTTCGCCTCGGCCAGCAGGACCGCGTCGCCGCGCCGCCACTGCACGTGCTGGCGCAGCTCGGTGAGGAACTCCAGGTCCTTGGGCGAGGCGGGGTTGCCCGCCTCGGTCAGCTCGATGATGAACGGCACCGCGTCCATCCGGAAGCCGGAGACGCCGAGCTGGAGCCAGAACGACATGATCTTCTTGATCTCGGCGCGGACCTCCGGGTTGGCCGCGTTGAGGTCCGGCTGGAAGTCGTAGAAGCGGTGGTAGTACCAGGCCTTGGCGGTCCGGTCGTAGCTCCACGTCTCCTTCTGCTCGCCGGGGAAGACCATGCCCTGGTGGCGGTCCGGCGGCGCCTCGTCGCTCCACACGTACCAGTCCCGGTACGGGGAGTCGGGCGAGGAGCGGGCGGACTGGAACCACGGGTGCTCGTCCGAGGTGTGGTTGACCACCAGGTCCATGATCACGTGGATGCCCTTGTTGTTCGCCTGGTGCAGCAGCTCGGCGAAGTCACCGAGGGTGCCCAGCCTGGGGCTCACGTTGTAGAAGTCGGTGACGTCGTAGCCGTCGTCCTTGTTGGGCGACGGATGGATGGGGTGCAGCCAGAGGCAGGTCACGCCCAGCCGGGCCAGGTAGTCCAGCCGGCCGATCAGGCCGCGGAAGTCACCCACTCCGTCCCCGTTGGAGTCCGCGTACGTGTCGACGTCGAGGCAGTAGACGACCGCCTCCTGATACCACCGTTCACCCATGTCCGGTTTACTTCTCCGGATCCCGACTACGGCAAACCCGCGCCGAACCGTCCGGCCCGGTACGGTGCCGGGATGAGCGCCGACACCGTAGCCCCCGACTGGTCCGCCGGCAGCTGGCTCAACCCGCCGGAGCGGGCCGACTCCGCCGGCGCCGACCTCCTGGTCGAGCCACGCGGCGGCAGCGACTTCTGGCGGCGGACCAGCTACGGCTTCGTGCACGACGACGGGTCGGCGCTGCTGGCCCCGTTCCCGGCGGACAGCGCGGTGGAGGTGAGCTTCCAGCTCGACTACGCCGCGCAGTTCGACCAGGCGGGCGTGCTGGTACGGGTGGACGAGCGGCGCTGGACGAAGGCGGGCGTGGAGGTCAGCGACGGCCAGCCGCAGGTCGGCGCGGTGGTGACCGACGAGCTGTCGGACTGGTCGGTCGCCCCGGTGCCGGAGTGGTCCGGGCGGGAGGTCAGCGTACGGGTCAGCCGGGCCGGGGACGCGCTGACCGTACGGGCCCGGGTGGCCGACGAGCCGTGGCGGCTGGTCCGGGTCGCCCCGCTGGACCCGGCGGCCGAGGCGTCGGCCGGGCCGTACTGCTGCTCGCCGAGCCGGGGCGGGCTGGTGGTCCGGTTCACCGGCTGGCGGCAGGGTCCGGCGGACGAGGCGCTGCACCCGTGACGGTGCGTGGGGCCGGTCACCGGCAGGTGTGACCGGCCGCGCCCGGGGTACGTCCTCCCGATCCCCCGGCAGCGCACGGAAGGACGCCCATGGCTCTCGCCCAGAACGTCGACCCGAACCAGTTCACCGGGCTGACCGGATGGGTGGCCGGGGTCATCGACTCGCTGGGCGCGGTGGGCGTGGCGCTGCTGGTCGCCCTGGAGAGCGTCATCCCGCCGATCCCGAGCGAGATCGTGCTGGCCATGGCGGGCTACCTGGCCGCCGAGGGCCGGTTCTCCGTGGTGCTGATCGTGGTCGCCGCGACGGCCGGCTCGCTGCTCGGCGCGCTGGTGCTCTACTGGCTCGGCGCCGCGCTCGGCGAGGAACGGCTGAAGCGCTGGCTGGACCGCATCCCGCTGGTGGACCGGGAGGACCTGGCGAAGGCCGACCGCTGGTTCGAGCGGTACGGCAGCTGGGCGGTGCTGGTCGGCCGGATGGTGCCGGTGGTCCGCAGCCTGGTGTCCGTCCCGGCCGGCGCGGAACGCATGCCGCTCGGCCGGTTCGTGCTGCTCACCACGATCGGCAGCGGGTTGTGGAACGCGTTGCTCGTCGGGCTCGGCTTCGCCCTCGGCGCCCGCTGGCAGGAGGTCGACCGGTACAGCCACTGGTTCAACTACGCCATCTTCGCGGTCTTCGCCGCGATGATCGTGAGCTGGACGGTGAAGAAGGTACGCCGGCGGCGCGGCCGGCGGTCGATGACCGCCGGCCGCTGACCGCCCGCTCAGAACTGCGCGGTGATCGAGGTGAACTCCCAGGTGTTCTGGGCGATGCCGGAGCAGTTGGAGACCACGCCGCCGCCCGGGCAGGGCCGGTCCCGGTTGACCGACCAGAAGGTGAACCGGGCGAGCCCGCGGGCCTTGGCCCAGTCCCGGATCTGGGTCCAGGTGGCCGGCGAGGTCAGCTCCTGCTGGTCGGAGAGGCCGTTCATGCCGGAGATGCCCATGTGGGCGTACGCGGTGGCGTCGGACCAGCCGAACGCGGTCTTGAGCGCGTTCTTCAGCCCCTCGGCGGCGTTCACCGTGCTCTGGTACATGTTCGTCCCGCCGCCGAAGTCGAACGGCATGATGGTGAAGACGTCGATGTTGGCCTGGAGCGCGGCGGCCTGGTTGATCAGGCGGGTGCCCCACCAGGAGGGGCCGCTGGTCGTGGTGCCGATGGTGACGATGGTCCGGATGCCGGGGTTGTTCTGCTTGACGATCTTCAGGGCGCCGAGGATCCGGTCCTGCACCACCTCGTTCTCGAACTCGTCGGTGTTCTCGATGTCGATGTCGATCGCCTTCAGCCCGTACGCGTTGATGACCTGCTGGTAGGCGCCGGCCAGGGCGCTCGCCGAGGAGCAGTTCGGGCCGAGCTTGTTGCCGCTCCACCCGCCGAACGAGGGGATCACGTCGCCACCGGCCGCCCGGATCGCGGCGATGGTGTTGGCCCAGGTGCTGCCGGTGAGCGAGCCGGTGCCGTCCCACGCCGGGGTGCAGCCGCCACCGGAGAGCACGAACGCGATGGTGAACCACTTGACCCCGGTCGCGCCCATCACGGTCGACGGCGCCGGCGGGTCACCCCAGCCCGGGTAGAGGTAGGGCGCGGCGGCCATCGCGCCGCCGCCGCCGGTGCAGCCGGTGGTGGTGCCCGACACCGGCGCCGACTTCGCCGACTCGCCGCTGGCGTTGTACGCGGTGACCGTGTAGCTGTGCCCGGTGCAGGCGGCCAGGCCGGAGACGGTGGCCGAGGTGCCGGTGACGGTGGCCTTCACGCTGGTGCCCTCGTACACCCGGTAGCCGCTGACCGTGCCGGAGACGGCGTTCCAGGCCAGCGAGATCGAGGTGTTGGTGGCGCCGGTGACCCGCAGGCCACCGGGGGTGGCCGGGGCTCCCGGCGTGCCGCCGCCCCCGCCGGTGCACGAGCCGCCGTTGACCGTGCAGTTGGTCGGGTCGCCGTTGCCGCTGACGATGAACCCGAAGGTGGTGCTGGCGCCCGGGGCGAGGGTGCCGTTCCAGGACTGGTTCACCGCGGTGACGTGCTGCCCGGAGGTGCTCAGCAGCGCGTCCCAGTAGGAGCCGACGGTGCTGCCGGCGGGCAGGTCGAACTGGACGTTCCACGAGGAGATGGTGGCCGAGCTGTCGTTGGTGACGGTGAACTTCGCCTCGTACCCGCTGCCCCAGCTGGAGGTGCGGACGAAGGCGGCGGTGGCGGCGGAGGCGGGCGGCGCGGCCAGCACGGTGGCCGCCACCAGGGTGGTGGCGAGCGCGGCGGCGAATGTCGCCACGCGGGCGGAGCGGAGTCTCACGGCGTCCTCCAGGGACCGTTGCGGTGGGGAACGAGGTATTTACGGCCGTCGACGTGCGCTCATTATTAAGAGTGTTAACTGTTTCTGTCCAGAGGGGGAACCGGAGGTCCCCGGGGAGGACCTCCGGTTCGCCGGCTCAGCGACGGAAGGTGAACCAGTTGACGTTGACGAAGTCGCCGCCCTGGCCGCTGCTGAAGGTCAGGTAGACGGTGTGCCGCCCGGTGACCGCGGCGACGTTGCCCGGCACCGAGCGCCAGCTCTGCCAGCCGCCGGTGTTGGCGATCGCGAAGCTGCCGATCGGTGGGCTGGTGGGGCTGTCCACCCGGACCTCGACCAGGCCGCTCACCCCGCTCGGCGCGCCCGAGGCGACCCGGGCGACGAAGTCCTTCGGCGGGGTGCTGCCGAACTCCACGTTGTCGTACCGGGCCCAGTCACCGTTGGCGAGCCAGCCGATGTTCTGGCCGCCCTCGGCGCACGCCTCCACCTGCACGCCGTTCTGGGCGTTGTACGCCTCGGCCTGGATGGTCGCGTACGCGTCCACGCTGCCGCCCGGCGGCGGGGTGGTCGGGCTCGGCGACGAACCGCCACCCCGGGCGTAGACGGCCACGTAGTCCACCAGCATCGGCCGGCCGGAGACGGTCGACCCGGTCGGCGTGGTGAAGCCGGCCACCCCGTTCGGGAAGGAGCCGCCCATCGCCACGTTGAGCAGCAGGAAGTAGCCGCCGTGCCCGGTCATCTGGGTCCAGTACGGCTCGCCCACCTGGGTCTGGCTGACGGTGTGGAAGAGCTGGCCGTCCACGTACCAGCGCAGTTGCTGCGGGCTGACCGAGGCGTCCCACTCGGTGCGGTAGGTGTGGAACGCGGACTGGCAGCTGCTGCCGGGGCAGGCCCGGGTGTTGCCGAGTCCGTTGAACTCGTTGCACGGGCCGCCCGGGGCGACGCCGCAGTGCAGCGTCCCCCAGACCTGGTTCAGGCCGTTGACGTTCTCCATCACGTCGATCTCGCCGATGCCGGGCCAGTTCTGGTAGTTGCCCCGGTAGGGCGAGCCGAGCGACCAGAACGCCGGCCAGTAGCCGGCCGCCTGCGCGCCGGTGACGTTCGGCATCTGGATCCGGCCCTCGATGGCCAGCACTCCCCCGGCCGGCGGCTTGAAGTCGGCCCGGACGGTCTCGATCCGCGCCGAGGTCCACCGCCCGGTGGCGTCCCGCAGCGGGGTGATCCGCAGGTTGCCGGCCCCGTCCTGGGACAGGTTGGCGGTGTTCGAGGTGTACGTCTGGATCTCGCCGGTGCCCCAGTTGGCCGGGCCACCGGGGTAGCTGGTGCCGGTGTCGATGATCCAGTTGGCGGACGAGGGCAGGGTGCCGGCCGCGCCGGCGAAGTCGTCGCTCCACACCAGATTCCAGCCGGATGGGGGCGGCGGCACGGCGGCGTTGGCGGTCATCGCGACGGTGGTCACCGCGGTGGTGGTGGCGAGCGCGGCCACGGCGAGGACGAGTCGCCGGCGCGGGCGGCGCACGGCGCGGGAGGCGGCCGGAGCCGCCGGGGCAGGATTCATCGGGGTGCCTCTCTGCGGGGACGGGGGCAAGAGAGCGCTCTCTTGAGTGCGTTTTCTACGCCCCCACCCCCGCCTTGTCAACGCACGTCGATGCCTGCCGACTGCGGACGGCGCAGCACCGCCTGCTCCAGGGCGGTCCATCCGGTCGCGGTGACCAGGTACAGCACCGCCGCCAGCGGCACCACCAGGGCCACCAGCACCGTGGTGTACGGCAGCAGCGGGATCAGCCGGCCGAGCACGGCGGCGCCCGGGCCCTCGGTCGGCGTACCGGCGATCGTGCCGGTGGCCGCGGCCGCCCGGCGGGCCCGCCGGGCGGACCACCAGGCCAGCGCGAGCAGCGCGGCCAGCAGCACGCCGAAGACGGCCAGCACCGGGCCGGAGAGCCCGTCACCGAGGTGCCAGCCCAGCGGCACCCCGGCGAGCCGCTCGTCGAGCAACGCCGGATGGCCGTCGCCGGTGGCGAAGAGGCGGTACATGACCAGGAAGAACGGCGCCTGCAACAGCGCCGGCAGGCAGCCCGCGACCGGGTTGGCCCCGGCCCGCCGGTAGAGCGCGAACAGCTCGCTCTGCAGGCGGGCCGGATCGTCGGCGTACCGCCGCTGGAGGTCGCGGACCTCGGGGGCGAGCGCCGCGCGGCGCCGCTCCCCGCGGACCTGGGCCAGGGTGAGCGGTGAGATCAGCAGCCGCACCCCGGCGGTGAACAGGACGATGGCGACCGCCGTGGCGGCCCCGCCGGCCAGCGGGGCGAGCAGGTCGGCGAGCCAGGTGACGACGGTGGCGGCGGCGGACGCCGCGGTGTGCAGTGGTGCGAAGGCGAGCATGGGGAACCCCTCGGTCCGATCCCGGATGCCCCGCGGGACGACGCGTCCCGGCGGGACGGATGACGACGGAACCGGCCGCGCGACGACGGGCGATCCGTGCCGGGCGGGCCCGGCACGGGCGGTTGCTACGCGGCCGAGGGGTGCCGGCCGGGTGCGCGGGGACGCGGCCGGCCGGGGGCGTCCGGGTCGGCCTGGCGGGGTACCCGGCGACCGCGGGCCCGGGCCCGCAACGCAGTGGCGTGCCGCCCGCCGGGCGGGTCGGGCAGGGCCCGCACCCGCGACGCGAGCAGGGCGGCCAGCAGCAGCGCGGCGGCCACCGCCGCGCCGGCGAGCAGCGTCGCCGGGCGGTCCGCGAGCAGGCTGAGCTGGGCGAGGGCGTACGCCCACAGCCCCGTCACCCCCACCAGCACCCCCGGCACACGCCCACCCTAGAACCCCCCGTCACCCCCACCGGCCCACTCGCCCCCCTCGGCCCGGTTGATCAAGGAGTTTGCGTCGGAAAATGCGCGGATTCAGACGCGAACTCCTTGATCAACAAGCCCGGGGGGAGGGGGGAGGGCGGGGGGAGGGTGGGGTTAGGTGGGTTTGCGGAGCAGGGGGAAGGGGAGGGTCTCGCGGATCGAGCGGCCGGTGAGGAGCATCACCAGGCGGTCCACGCCGAGGCCGAGGCCGCCGGTGGGCGGCATGGCGTACTCCAGCGCGGTGAGGAAGTCCTCGTCCAGCTCCATCGCCTCGGGGTCGCCGCCGGCCGCCTTCAGCGACTGCTCGGTGAGCCGGCGCCGCTGCTCAATCGGGTCGACCAGCTCGGTGTACGCGGTGCCCAGCTCCATCCCGAACGCGACCAGGTCCCACCGCTCGGCCAGCCGCGGGTCGCGCCGGTGCTGCCGGGTCAGCGGGGACACGTCGGTCGGGAAGTCCAGGTAGAACGTGGGCACCTCGGTCCGCGCCTCGACCAGCCGCTCGTAGAGCTCCAGCAGCACCGCGCCCCGCGCCCAGCCCGGGTCGTACGGCACCCCGGCGGCGTCGCAGAGCTTGCGCAGGGCGGCCAGGTCGCTGTCGGCGGTGACCTCCTCGCCCAGCGCGGCGGAGATCGCCTCGTTGACCGTCCGCGTCGGCCACTCGCCGCCCAGGTCGACCGGTTCCCCGCCGGGGCGGCGGGCAATCGGGGCGCCGTGCACCGCCACCGCCGCCGCCACGATCAGCTCCCGGGCCAGCGCCCGCATGTCGTGGTAGTCGGCGTACGCCTGGTACGCCTCCAGCACGGTGAACTCCGGGTTGTGGGTGGCGTCGACGCCCTCGTTGCGGAACGCCCGGCCCAGCTCGTACACCCGCTCGACGCCGCCCACCGCCAGCCGCTTCAGGTACAGCTCGGGCGCGATCCGCAGACTCAGCCGCAGGTCGTACGCGTTGCTGTGGGTGACGAAGGGGCGGGCGTTCGCCCCGCCGTGCACCCGCTGGAGGACCGGCGTCTCCACCTCCAGGAAGCCCCGCCCGACCAGCGACGAGCGCAGGCTGTGCAGGGTGGCGCCCCGGGCCCGCAGCACGTCCCGCGCGTCGGCGTTGATGGCCAGGTCGAGGTAGCGCTGCCGGACCCGGGCCTCCGGGTCGGCCAGCCCGTGGTGCTTGTCGGGCAGCGGACGCAGGCACTTGGCGGTGAGCTGCCAGTCGGCCACCCGCACCGACAGCTCGCCGTGCCTCGTCGCGTACACCTCGCCGGTGGCGCCGACGTGGTCGCCGATGTCGACGGCGGCCCGCCAGCGGTCCAGGTCGTGCTCCAGCATCAGCTGGAGGTCGCCGCCGCCGTCCCGGACGGTGGCGAAGAGCACGCCGCCGTGGTCGCGGACCAGCATCACCCGCCCGGCCACCGCCACGGTCTCGCCGGTCCCGGTGTCCGGGGCCAGCCCGGCGTGCCGCTCCCGCACCGACGCGCAGCTCGCCGTCCGGGGATAGCCCACCGGGTACGGATCGATGCCCTCGGCGCGCAGCCGGTCGAGCGTGGCCAGGCGTACCCGGCTCTGCTCGGGCCGGTGCGTCGGGGCCGGCTCCGGCGGCACGGCCCGGACCGCCGCGGCGGCCGGCGGCACGTAGCCGACGCCGCCCCCGGCCGGCGGCACCCCGTGCAGCGGGGCGGGCCGGCCACCGGGCAGCGCGAGGAACCCCTCGGCCGCCGCCGCCGCGATGCCCACCCGGGCCAGCTCCCGGCGCTCGGCGAAGCAGAGGTAGCGCGGCGTCCAGTGCGGCTGGTACTTGGCGTTGGAGAGGTAGAGCGACTCCAGCTGCCACCAGCGGGAGAAGAAGAGCAGGGTGTGCCGCCACAGCTGGATGACCGGGCCGGCGCCGATCCGCGCGCCCTGCTCGAAGACCGAGCGGAACGCCGCGAAGTTCAGCGACACCCGCTCCACGCCGAGCCGGGGGCCGGCCGCCAGCAGCGCGGCCACCATGAACTCGGTGATCCCGTTCTCGGCGGCGCGGTCCCGGCGCATCAGGTCCAGCGAGAGCCCGTGCGCGCCCCACGGGCTGAACGACAGCAGCCCCCGCACCCGGCCGCCGCCGTCCCGCGCCTCCACCAGCACGCACTCGCCGTCGGCCGGGTCGCCGAGCCGGCCCAGCGCCATCGAGAAGCCCCGCTCGTGCTCGGTGTCCCGCCAACCGGTGGCCAGGTCGGCCAGCCGGGCCAGCTCCTCCGGCGGGATCTCCGCGTGCCGCCGCACCCGGGCGGTGTAGCCGGCCCGCTCCACCCGATGCACCGCCTGCCGGACCGGGCGCATGTCCCGGCCGTCCAGGTCGAACTCCCGGGTCAGCAGGATCGCCTCGTCGCCCAGTTGGAGCACCTTGAGCCCGTGCCGGTGGTACGCCCGCGCCCCGGCCTCGCTCGCGCCGAGCACCGCCGGCGTCCAGGCGTACTCGCGGGCCTGACCGAGCCACGCCTCGATGGCCGGGCCCCACGTCTCCGGGTCGCCGATCGGGTCGCCACTGGCCAGGCTCACCCCGTTGACCACCCGGTAGGTGATCACCGCCTTGCCGCTGGGCGAGAAGACGGCCGCCTTGTCCCGGCGGGTGGCGAAGTAGCCGAGCGAGTCGCGGTCGCCGTACCGGGCGAGCAGCTCGCGGATCCGCTCCTCCTCCTCGGGCCGCAGCACCGCGTTCGCCCGCTGCGAGCGGAGCAGGGTGAACAGGCCGGCCACGAAGGCGATCGCGCCGAAGCCGCCGAGCAGCAGGTTGACCCAGCCGGGCGCCTGACCCTGCCGGGTCAGGTCCAGCGTGATCGCGCCACCGAACACCTTCTCGACCGCGTACCCCAACCGGTCCGACCAGGTCCGCAGGCTGCCCGGCTCGGCGAGGAGCAGCAGGTAGCCCAGCCCGACCGAGACCGTGGCCAGGCCGAGGAAGACGCCGAGGGCCTGCCACGTGCTGCCCGGCCGGACCCGGGCGTAGAACTCCCGACGGGCGGCCAGCAGCAGGGCCAGCGCGCCGGCGGTGAACGCGATGCCGACCCAGACCCCGACGGTCTCCAGGGCGCCGAAGAGCCGCTCCCCCGCGTCGTCGGTGAGGTCGTTGCTCCCGACGGTCAGCAGCAGCACCCCGACCACCAGGCTGACCAGCAGGGTGAGGCTGAAGTACGCGACCAGCACCCAGTACGCCAACCGCTTGCGGCGCCGCACCGCCGCGGCGAGCGTGCCGAGGAAGACCGCGTACGCCAGGTTGGCCGGCGCGGGCACCAGCAGCGCGTCGATCGCCGTGCGGACCGGCTGGAACTCCAGGCGGGCGGCGCTGCTCAGCGCGGCGAGCGCGCAGACCACCGCGACCACCCCGAGCAGGGCGGCGAAGGCCCGCGGCACCTGGCGTCGCCAGTCCCGGCCGGCGTTCACGTTCCGTGACGCGGTGCTCGGGGTCAACGCGGCCTCCCTCGCTGCCGGTGACCGACGCGCCGGGCGTCGGGCCGGGCTCATCGTAGTCTCGGCATCCCCGTGGAAACCCTGGTCCTTCCCGTGAAGTGGCTGGGAGACACCTGGGTGCGCGGCGTCCCCCGCCCGGGTCGGACACGCCGCGTCCGCGTTTCCCGCGCCCGACACGGCGGGTAAGGCCCCGACGACGGCTCCAGGTCGCGGCGCGGCGCCAGGCGCGCCGGGCGGGAGTTGTCGCAGGCGCGGCACGGCGCCGCGCGGCACGAGCGAACGGTGGTGGCGATGAGCGGGTCAGTGGCCGAAGCGGAACCGAGCGCAGCCCCGGGCGGCCCGGACCTGCTCACGGTCGGCGTCGAGGAGGAGTTCCTCCTGGTCGACCCGCACACCGGGGCCGCCGTACCCGCCGTCGACCTGGTCCTGGAGCAGGTGCCGGCCGAGCTGCGCGGCCAGGTGGAACGGGAGTTCCAGACCAGCCAGATCGAGATCGGCAGCCCGCCCGGGCTGGAGCTGACCTCGATCCGGCACTCGCTGGGGGTGCTCCGCGGCGCGCTGGCCGACGCCGCCGAGCGGGCCGGCGTACGGCTGCTGGCCATCGGCACCGGGCCGGTGGACGGGCAGGTGCCGCCGGTGGTGGACAAGCCCCGCTTCGACCGGATGATCGAGCGGTTCCGGCTGCTGGTGCCCGGCCCCGGCAACAACGGCATGCACGTGCACGTCGGGGTACCCGACCCGGAGACCGGGGTGCAGGTGCTCAACCACGTCCGCCCCTGGCTGCCGATCCTGCAGGCGGTGACCGCCAACTCGCCGTTCGCGAAGGGCGCGGACACCGGCTACGCGAGCTGGCGCTCGGTCGAGTGGGAACGCTGGCCGTCGGTGGCGCCCACCCCGTACCTGGACTCGCACGAGCACTACGAACGGCTGATCCGGCAGCTCATCGCCAGCGGGGTGATGCTCGACGAGGGGATGCTCTACTGGTACGCCCGGCTCTCCGCGAAGTATCCGACCGTGGAGATCCGGATCGGCGACGTCTGCCCGTCGGTGGACGACGCGGTGCTGGTCGCGGCCCTGGTCCGGGCGCTGGTGGCGACCGCGATGACGGAGCTCGCCGAGGGCCGCCCGGCCGTCAACACCGACCACCACCTGCTGGTCGCCGCGCACTGGCGGGCGGCCCACGACGGGCTGGAGGGCGAGGGCGTCGACCTGACCGACGGCGAGCTGCGCCCCGCCTGGGAGCTGCTCGACCGGCTGGTCGACCGGGTCCGCCCCGAACTGGCCCGGCACGGCGACCTCGACCAGGTCACCGACCTGCTGGGCGGGCTGCGCCGGCACGGCAGCGGCGCGGCGCGGCAGCGGGCGGTGTTCGCTCGTACCGGCCGGCTGACCGACGTGGTGGCGGACGTGGCCCGGCAGACCCGGGGCTGACCGCCCCCGCGGGTGCTGCCGTACGTGACAGGATGGGCCTCGTGGCGGAGCGGCTGGTCGTCATCGGCGGGGACGCGGCCGGGATGGCGGCGGCGTCCCAGGCCCGGCGCCGCCGTGACCGCGTCGACCTGGAGATCGTCGCCTTCGAGCGGGGACACTTCACCTCCTACTCGGCCTGCGGCATCCCGTACTGGGTCAGCGGCCTGGTGCCGGACCGGGACCAGCTCGTCGCCCGCGACCCGGCGACCTTCCGGGACCAGTTCGACATCGACGTCCGGCTGCGGCACGAGGTCACCGCGATCGACCTGGACCGCCGCGAGGTGGTCGCCCGGGACCTGGCCGGCGGCGGCGAGGTCCGCGAGAGCTTCGACACCCTGGTGTACGCCACCGGCGCGGTGCCGGTGCAGCCCGACTGGGCGCGCGGCGGCATCGACGGGGTCTTCGGCATGCAGACCCTCGACGACGGCACGGCCCTGCTGGACTGGCTGGAAGGTGACCCCCGGCCCCGGCGGGCGGTGGTGGTCGGCGGTGGCTACATCGGCGTGGAGATGGCCGAGGCGATGGTCGAGCGCGGGCTCACCGTCAACCTGGTCGAGCAGGCCGACCAGCCGATGTCCACCGTGGACCCGGACATGGGGGAACTGGTCGCGGACGCCATGCGGGGGATCGGCATCGGGATCCGTACCGGCCTGCGGGTCTCCGGCCTGGAGGAGCGGGACGGCCGGATCAACGCGGTGGTCACCAACGAGGGCCCGATTCCCGCCGACGTCGTGGTGCTGGGTCTCGGCGTACGCCCGAACACCGCGCTCGCCACGGCCGCCGGCCTGCCGCTCGGGCCGACCGGCGGGGTCCGCTCCGACCGGCGGATGCGGGTCCCCGGGGTGCCGGGCGTCTGGGCGGCCGGCGACTGCGTGGAGACCCTGCACCTGGTCAGCGGCATGCCGGTGCACGTCCCCCTCGGCACCCACGCCAACAAGCAGGGCCGGGTGGCCGGCATCAACATCGGCGGCGGGTACGCCACCTTCCCCGGCGTCATCGGCACCGCGGTGACCAAGGTCTGTGGCCTGGAGGTGGGGCGGACCGGCCTGCGGGAGCGGGACGCCGTGGCGGCCGGATTCGAGTTCGTCGCGGTGCTGGCCGAGTCGACCAACCGGGCCGGCTACTACCCGGGCGCGCGGCCGATGACGGTCAAGCTGATCGCCGAGCGGCCCAGCGGCCGGCTCCTCGGCGCGCAGATCGTCGGCTGGTCGGAGGCGGCCAAGCGGATCGACGCGCTGGCCGTGGCGCTGTGGAACGGCATGACGGTGGACGAGATGACCGCGCTGGACCTCGGCTACGCCCCGCCGTACGCCCCGGTCTGGGATCCGGTGCTGATCGCCGCCCGTAAGGCCGTCGACGCCCTCGCCGGCACCGGCCGCCGGTAAGGAAGGGCCCCTTCTTAACGCCTCCCGCATAGCAGGGGCCCCCTTTCAACAACCCGTTCTTTGTCGGGGGGCGCGGTTAGCGTGTGCGCGCTGTCGTTGCCGGGTCCGGCACTTCCCCCTCGGAGGCATCCCCATGTCGCAGGAGACGACCTACCTCGAACTGTCCGAAGTGGACGGTGGCGCGCACAAGTTCTACGAGGTGGTGGTGGACGACACCGCGATGACCGTGCGGTACGGCCGGATCGGCGACCAGGGCCAGGTGAAGACCACCAGCTACCCGGACAACGCCCGGGCCCGGGCCGCCGCCGCGAAGAAGATCGGGGAGAAGGTCCGCAAGGGGTACGCCCCGGCGGTGCGCGGCGTACGGCAGAAGCGGGCGGTGTCCCGCCGGCAGATCGTCAGCACCCGCTCCACCGCCCGCACCGCCCCGGTGCTCTGGCGCTATCACTCGGGCGCGCCCGCGTTCGGCATCTTCATCGACGGGCAGACCTGCATGGTGGGCAACGAGCACGGCGTGATCACCACGCTGGACCACGACGCCCGGGTGCTGAACCAGGTCCGGCTCCCCGACGGGGTGAAGTGCATCGTCGCCGACGACGCCTGGATCTACGCCGGCTGCGACGACGGCAACGTCTACGACCTGTCCGGCAAGGTGCCGCGGGCGGCCTACGCGATCGCCCCGGACATCGACATCTACTGGCTGGACATCCACGACGGTGTGCTGGGCGTCTCCGACCGGGAGGGCGGCATCGCCGCGATCGACCACGAGGACGAGTTCCTCTGGCGCCGGCCGGGGCGGGGCCGCTCCGCCTGGATGGTGCGCTGCGACACCGACGCGCTCTACCACGGCCACTCGCAGGGGGTGACCGGCTACGACTGGCGTACCGGGCGGGAGCTGTGGCACACCCGGACCGGGGCGGTGCTCTTCGGCTGGCAGGAGCGGGAGACGGTGTTCGCCGGCACCGGCACCCGCGAGGTGGTGCGGCTGCGCAAGGACGGCCGGGCCGAGCGGACGTACCGGTGCGACGCCGCGGTCTTCTCCTGCGCCACCGCCGAGGGCGGGCGGTACGTCTTCGCCGGGGACAGCGCGTCCTCGATCTACTGCTTCGACGAGGCCGGCAACCGGCTGTGGAAGCTCGGCACCGGCTGCGGCTCGGCGTACTCGATGCAGTACCACGAGGAGCGGCTCTACGTGGTCACCACCAGCGGCCACCTGGCCTGCATCGACGCCAGCGAGCCGGCGATCCGGGCGGCCGAGGCGGGCAGCGTGCCCGAGGTGGTGGACGTGAAGGCGCCGGCCCGGCTGCCCGAGCCGGCCGCCTGGACGTCGGTCGAGGTGACCACCGACGACCGCTCCGGCGTGGTGGTCCAGTGTGTCGAGCAGGGCGGCCGGCTGCGCATCCACGTCCTCTCCGACGGCTACCGCCGCGACTGGTCGGTGCAGTTCCCGAAGGGCATTCGCGAGCCGGGAGCCCGCTACCTGGTCACCGAGGTCCGGGAGTCCGGCCGCGGCGGCTTCTACCGGGCGTACGGCGACATCCGCCGGCTGCGCTGAGAAGCTCCGGTCCGGGGGCGGTGCGGGACCGCCCCCGGACCGGTCACCGGCAGGTCCAGCGCACCGCCCGCCCCTGGTGGTTCGGGAAGAGCTGCCCGCCGAGCACCCGCCCGTCGTCACTGAGGCTCCGCACCCAGCCGCCGTCGCCACCGGCCGCGTTCAGCCCGGGCAGCTTCACCGTCTTCGTGTCCGTGACCACGAAGGGTATGGAGCCCGTGCTGTTGGAGGACTGCACGCCGGCCAGCCAACCCCGACCGTTCCCGGTCCCCGCGGCAACGACGCGCGGCAGCACGTCTACCGTCCCGGTCCGCAGGTCGATCCGCACCGCGTACTCCTTCGCGGCACTCCGGGGTTTCCCGGGCAGGTCCCGGGCCGCGATCCCGGTCACCCAACCACCGGCCAGCGACACCGCGTAAAACCGGGAGGCGGTCCCGCCGGGCACGCGGGGCAGCGGCAGCACCTCCGGCCGGGCGGCACCCGGACGCCACACGACCAGATGTCGGGGCTGGCCCGGCTCGACCGCACCGGCCATGTCAGCCAGCTCGCCCAGGATGGTGCCGTCCTCGTCGATGTCGATTGCCGATCCTGACCACTGCGGGCCGGGCAGCGGCAGATCGACCGCCTCGGCCCGGTACGAGTCCCAAACCACCGGTCGTGGGGCGGCCCACGGCTCTTTCACCTCCTCCGCATTCCGGAAGCCCACGATCCGCCCGGCGTCGTTGACCGCCCTCGCCGCCCCGGAGCTGATCCCGAGCAGGCGGACGGCCTCGCCGTCATGTACCGCCCACGCCTGGGACATGGGGAGGGCGACCCCCGTCGAGCCCACCGCCAGGCCGGCCCGGTTGACGTCGCGCAACTCCTGGTCCGCACCAGGCAGCTCGACCTCTCGGACCCGGTCCCCGTCCCAGATCAGCAGGCGGTAGCTCCGCAGGTCCCGGGGGATCTGGCGGCCGACCAGCCACCGGCCGTCGGGGTCGCCGCCGGTGACCTCGCTGCCGAGAGCGTCGTCCGGCACGGGCAGCAGCTCGACGCCGCACACCCCCTGCCACGGTCCGGTCGGCCGCGGTTTCGGCGACGGTGCCGACGGGTTGGGGCTCACCGCCGGCGCGGGGGCTGCCCGGCCGTCCCCACGCAGCGCCCCTGGCAGGACGGCCACCGCCAGCACCCCCAGCGCCACCGCGCCGGCCGCCGCCACCCGCCGGTTGCGTCGCCGCCGCCGAGCCTCCCGGATCGCCCCCGGCAGGTCGATCCGGGGCGGCCCGACGGGCTCGTCGTCCAGGCGCCGCAGCAGGTCGGCGACGCGTTCGTCATCGGTCGTCATGGTCACCGCTCCTCTCCGGCCCGACCGGCCAGCTCCCGGTCGCCGAGCAGTCGTCGCATCGCCGCCAGTCCGTGCGAGGTCTGGCTCTTCACCGTAGTCAAGGACCTATAAAAGCCAGCGGGGTCGGTTTCCAGGGATCGCGGCGGACGTCGGGTTTAGCCCACGAAGTAGGCAGGTCGGTGCGTGTCACTGTCGTACACCGTCTGGCCGTCGAAGTACCCCACGACGCGGCCGCGCGGGGAGTAAAGCCACTTGCCATCCCGCCGCGCCCACCAGGTACTGCCACCGACGATCCAGTAGTCGCGGCCATCTGATGTCCACGCGAATGGCTTCCCGCCGTCGTAGGCGTACAGCCAAGTCGTCATGGCATGGAGGGTAAACCTGACGCCTGACATGTAGGCCGTTGGAGTTTGTCGGGTTCTTCCGAGAGGTTCGCCGCTGTGCCGGGGATCTACCCAGCGGCAGTCCGAGGCATTGCGTCATCAGACGACAAGAGGCTCTTCCACTCGTGATCGAGGATCGAGTACAGGAGGGAGTCCCTCCAAGCGCCATTGGTGAAGACGTGGTCTCGGATGCGGCCTTCGGGAGTGAAGGCGAGTCGGGCGAGCAGGCGCTGGGAGGCGTGGTTGTCCGGGCCGCATGCTGCTTGGATGCGGTGGAGCCGCAGGGTGTTGAAGCCGAAGTCGAGCATGAGGGTGGCGGCCTCCGTGGCGTAGCCTCTGCCCCAGTCTCGGCGACGGATGGCGTAGCCGAGTTCGCCGCTGTGGTCGCGTCCGAGCCCTATGCGGATGAACCCGATGAGCAGGTCGGCGTTGTTGGCCACGGCGAGGTAGTAGTCCGGCCGAGGTTCTGCCTGCGCCCGCTCGATGTCTTGTGCCAGGCGTGCGGTCTGTTCTGCCCGGCTACGGGGCTCGAAGCTGAGGGTGCGGGTGACTTCGGGGTCGCCGACTACCGCCATCGACGCGTCCAGGTCGTTGGTCCGGAACTCGCGCAGGGTCAGGCGGGGACCGGTGATCGTCACGGGGAACACGACGATGACGGTAGTCGGGTTGGTGTGTGTCGGTCAGGCGGGGAGGGCGGCGGCGGGGACGCGGCAGAACGCTTCGATCTCCTCGCGCAGGTGTCGTGCTACCGGGGATTGGGCGTGGTGCCGGCCGCGGAGCGCCTGGTGGACGCGGGTGGCGCTGGTGAGGATGCCGCCGATGCGCCGGTCGGGTTCGAGTTCGAGGACGGGAGCGAGTGCTTCTTTGGCGCCGTCGACCTGGCCGGCGTTGACGCGGGCGAGCGCGAGTTCGGCGCGGGCGCCTGCCTCGTCGCTGAACGAGCGGTCTTCTGGGCGGCCGTGCTCGAACAGGTCGAGGGCGGACAACGCCTCGGACTGGGCCCGGTCGTGTTCGCCGTCGAGGTAGACGTACGTTCCCGCGGCGTAGTAGCTCTGCTTGGCCTGCGGGAAGGCGAGCAGGCCGCCGATGGCGTCAAGGTCGTCGGGTCGGTGGGCGGCCCGCTGGTTTGCGGCTCGTCCGAGTGCGTGGTTGGCGTCGTCGGGGGAGTTCATGATCGCCCAGGCGCGGGCCTCCAGGGCGGGTAGCCAGGACGCGACAGAGCCGGTGACGTTGGCGGCATACTCGGCGCCGCTCTGTGCGTAGCGCACCGCTTCTTGTGGGCGGCCGGCCCAGTAGGCGATGAGGCTCTGCAGGCCGCGTGCCCATGCCCGAAGTCCCTGGTGGTCGGCGTTGTCGGCGCACACGTACAGGGTGCGGGCGTGGGTCATGGCTTCGTGGAAGCGGCCGAGGTCCTGGCTTGCCTTGGCGATCAGGCCGGACACGACTCCGGCCAGCAGGTAGAGGTCCCGGCTCAGGGTCGGCTTCTGCCGGCCTTCCAGGAGTTGGAAGACGGCTTCTTGTTCTGCGAGGAGGTCGCTCATGATCGAGGCGAGCGGGTCGTGGATGTAGGCGTTGGCGAGGTGGACGACGTCGTCGCGGAGTTGGGCGATCGTCTCCGGGCCGACGTTGTCGATTTCAGCGAATGTGGCGAACCGTGCCGCGCGCCGCGTTGCCATCGCAACCTGCCTTTCTAGGGGGTCCGACGAGCGGCCAGGCTCGTCCGTTGGTGTGAGTGGTTCCGCCAGCCGAGTAGGCGAGGTGGGGCCGACAGGCGCAGCGGTGACCGCTCCGCTTGTCGGCGGCGCCGGCACCAGCCCGGCGGGGGCGGGTGCGAGCAGGTCGGCCATCGGGTAGCCCCAGAACAGGCGGGCCACGCGGCGTTGCGACGGGCGCGGAGCGGTCTGCACGTCACCGGCGATCCACCGCCTCAGCGTGCGCACGCTAAGGGTGGCGTCTTCGTCGTTGTCGCGTGCGCACCGCTCGAACCGCGCCACGATCTCGCTGTGGGTGCGCTCGTCGCGGTCGATGAGGACCGCGAGCAGCGTGAGTCTCTGTTCCGGCATCCCCGGCCCCTTTCCGCACGGATCTAGCCATGACGGTAGGACCGTTCGCCGTGCGGCAACCAGTCCTGCGGGCCCCGGCTGGCGATAAGGCCGGTCGATGTCCCCCTTATGACAGCTCAACGGCAGTGATCCGGCCCGGCTGTGCGCTTCTAACGGCATGGTGCTCATCGCCAGACTCCGATGCAAGACCAAACGCATCTACGCGGCCACGCACCGTTGCATCCACCGACAGCAGCGTTGGGACAAGCTCTCGGCCCCCGGGGCGAGCAACGCCGCGTAAAAGCGCACGTCGAATGGGGTGAGGCAGATGTGCCACCGAGCTGCGTTGCTCGCGGAGCGTGTCGTGCGCTCGTCACCCTCACCGGCCACGCTCACTGTGATCGGAGTTCCCCGGCGGTGCGTGACTACGGCTCCGCGCTACCGGGTGATGAGGTGGCCGCGCCGACAGCACGGCTGGGCGACCCGACGCCCGGCCTATCTGTCGGCGCGGCCTCCCACCTCGGCCACGTCGGCCAGCGAAGGGCAACACAGGTCGATCGGCGTGCTGACGACGGCACGGCTGCCCGCAGCGGACGCCGAGTCAAGGCCGGGAGAAGGAGGTGAGAAACGCCGCGACGGACACCACTGCTCGTAGTGGCGGCCCTGCCAGCCGGCTAGCTCCGCAGGACCGCCCGACCACCGCAGACGGCCACATCCCACTTGGAGAGGAATTGCCGCGATGACGGTAGCCACTGCCGACCTTATCAAGGTCGACCTGCCCACGCCGTTCACCAAGACCTGGGAGCGCATCCCCGGCATCACCATCGACGGACCGACACTGACGATCAGGCCGGAGGAGTTCTTCTTCCGCTACGAGAACCCGAGCTGGCTGCTGTGCGACTGGCAGCGGGTCCGCGACGAGCTGCTCCCGGCGGTGGAGAGCGAAGACCTGACCATCGAGCAGCTCGTGCTGGACTTCGTCAAGGAGCACGGCTACTCCACCACCGACCCGGCGCAGGTGCTGCGCACCGCGCACGACGTGTACGCCTACATGTTCCGCGAGGAGCACCTGCAGGACCCCGGCCTGGACTTCGTGCCCGACGGGACGCTGCTGATGCTGCGCGAGTGCGGCACCCTGATGGCGCTGAACCGGGTCGAGCTGGACGGGCACATCAGCAACGTCTCCCCGGCCTGGATGCTGTGCGCCGCCGCCCGGGTGGTCTACGATCTGGACAAGGCGACCGCTGAAGTGCTCGACGAGCTGTATCACGGCACCTGGTTCAACGAGTCGCGGCGACGCGAGAGCATCCTCGCGCACGCGGCTCTCGGCGGCAGGCTGGTCCACGCCTGCCAGGGCGCTCCCAACATGTCCGGCGGCTGCGTCGTGCCCTTCGGCACCGACGTCGAAGTCATGCGCCGCGAGCTGGCCGGCGTGCGCGTGCCCTGGATCGAGCGGACCCTGGCCCCGCTGACCTGACAGAGAACCGGTGGCCCCGCGGCATCAGCGCCGCTTTACCCTGCCCGCGCGGGCCACCTTCATCCGAACCGGTGGCCGCGGGCGGCGTCCCCCGCGCCGCGCGCGGCCACCCCCGGGAACATCTGAGGAGTGGCAGTGGCGATTGCCAGGGACACCAGCGGCCGGGTCGTGACGGTCCGGGACATGCTCGACGGCATCAGCACGTCGCTGAAGTACACCAACTATCAGCTCGACACGGCTGGCGCCGGTCACGAGCCCCACCCGTGGAACTGGACCGAATCCGCCGGTCACTTCCGCAGTGTGATGACCAAGGAAGCCGAACTCGCCGAGCACGTCGCCCGCACCATCGACCGCTGGGTCAAGGCCAACCCCCACGCCGACGCGGCGAACCTGGCCGCGATGCGCGCCGCCTCCAAGGACCTCAAGGCCGCTGCCCGCAGCCTGGTCAACCTCGGCAAGAAGATGCGCAACGTGCAGGCCTGCCTCGACGTGACCAAGTCGTAGCCCTCATGCGCGCGAGCATCTCCACGACGATCAACCGGCAGGCGTGGGACCGGCAGGCGCGCCTCGCGTTGCCGCACGACCGACCGATGGCACCCGGACGGGTCGAGTGGACGCAGTACCCCGGGCACGGCCCCGGCACCGAGCTGTTCGGCGACGTCCGCGGACTGACCGTCGCCGAACTCGGCTGCGGCAACGGCGACAACATCGCGCCCTTGGCCGTGCAGGGCGCCCACTGCATCGGCGTGGACCTCGCACCCGCACAGATCAGCCGAGCGCGCACCCGCTGGGGACACCTGCCGATCCGGTTCCACTGCGGCGACGCGCGTGCCTTTCTCACCCGCACCCGTCCGCTGGACATCTGTTTCTCCATCTTCGGAGCGGTCGGGCTTTGCCCGCCCGAGCAGCTCCTGCCGCTGATCGCCCAGCACCTGCGTCCGGGCGGCCGGCTGTTGTTCTCCGTGCCCGACCCGCGCTGGCTCGGCCCACGCCGCGCCGTGATGCGACTGGCTGACGGAAGCCACGTGCCCGTCGCCCGATGGCTGTCCGGTCCGCAGGGCTGGAAGGCCGCCGTCCGCGCGGCCGGGCTGCGATGCCTGCACATCGAGGCGATCAACGCGCCGACCGGCGGCGACGGCACCTGCTGCCTCCTCGTCCACGCGCAGAAGTCCGTTGGAGCATCCGATGCCTGAGCCGCTGCCCGCCAGCCGGACCCCGGCCCTCCCAAACCCGCCGGCTACCGCACCGCACACCTGCTGCACCATCTCCGCCAACCGGCGAGGGCGGACGACGAGACGCATGAAGTGGTTCTTACCGGTGGGTGACGAACCATTCGACCCCATCGGGCTCGGTCCTGCCAGCCCCGACAACAGCGCCGGGGTCCCCGCCGGCCCAGCTGGTGACGCCGGCGCACCGGCCGATCAAGCAGCCGCAGGCAACCCGGTCGTCTGGGCCACCCTCCTCGCCGTCGAGAACCAGTCGAGCACCGAAGGCGGCCTCCGGTGAACCCTCCCGACGACACCACCTACCAGCACTCCCCTCGCCATGTGCAGCCTGACGAGGGCCAGCGGCCCGCCCGGGTCGTCGGGACGGCACCGGCGCGTCCGGCGCGCCTGGCGGACGACTTCTTCTTCGTCACCCATGACGATCAGTCGGGTCGGCCGCGCCTGCACGCCGCCGGCGTGGGTCTGGGTTTGGCCGCCGCGTTGCTGCTGGAGCTGCATGAGGCAGGCCGAGTGACCTTTGATCGGGGGCAGGTGCGGGTCCTAGTACTCCAGCCGCACTTCGCTGAGTCGTTGTCTTCGCTGGTAGTGGCTTGTTTTGGCTCGGAACTGGTGGCGGCGCCTCCACCATGACCATCGATTGATGTGGTCGCGGGTTCGTCTGTGGGTGATCAGGTGTGCCAGGAGACGTCGAGTCTCGGCGAGGCTGAGGGGGACGAGCCCGGCCCGGTCGGCGGTGCCCCCTTTTGCGCCTGAGTGGCGGTGACGGCGAGGAAGGCGTGCGCGCACATAGCCAGGGTTATGTGGCGGTACCAGGCGTCGTAGCGGCGCACCTGGTAGTCGTCCAGGCCGACCTGTCCCTTGGCGGTCTGGAAGCACTCCTCGATGGCCCACCGGGTGCCAGCCACACGGATGAGTTCCTCGTTATTGGTGCCGGCCGGTCCGTAGCACAGGTAGTAGGCGTGCTCGGTCGGGTCGGTGATCGACCGGCGAATGAGCAGCCAGCGGGTGAATCCGTGGTCGGCGGTGCCCGTGTCAGGCAGGGTGGCGACGGCCCAGTCGAACAGGCGGGGTCCCTTGGCGCCGTCGCCGCAGCTGCGCCGCTTCCAGGTCGGGACAGGGGCGGCGGCGGCCAGTTCGTCGGCGCGGGCGCTGCCGCCGTCGGTTGGGATCTTCTGGTTGCAAGCCACGGCCAGGACATAGCCCATGCGCCGGCTTTGCAGCCACAGCCGGAACTTGCTGTCCTTGCCGTAGGCCTCGTCGGCGGTCACCCACCGGGCCGGAAGCCCCCCGTCCAGTGCGCGGTGCAGCATCTGCAACCCCAGCGCCGGCTTGGTTGCGAACCGCACCCTTGCGGGTACCGCGGCTTCGGTCCGCCGAGCCTTATCGGTGCACCAGCCCTGCGGTAGATACAGCTCTCGGTCGACCAAGGTGCGCCCGCGCGCTGACGCATACGCCAAGAACACACCGAGCTGGCAGTTCTCGGTCCGGCCGGCGGTCCCGGAGTACTGGCGTTGGACACCGGCGGACTTCGTTCCCTTCTTCAGGAACCCCGTCTCATCGATGATCAGAACGCCGTCGGCGTCGCCGAGATGCTCTGCGACGTAGTCGCGTAGGTCGTCGCGGACCGCGTCGGCGTCCCACGCCGACCTGTTGAGCAGCCGTTGCATACCGTCAGGTGTATTCTCCCCGGCCGCCTCGGCCAAGGTCCAGCCATTCTTGCCGGCCAGCGGCGACAACAGGCCCAGCACGTACGCCCGGGCCCGCCGTCGTGGCTCCACCCGCCGAAACCGGCCAGCGATCCGCGCCAACAGGTCATCCAGACCCGCCGCCCACCCCGAAAGATCACCTACCGCCACGAGTGCGGAAGTCTACGATGGACGATCGTGTACTCTGACGCCTGATCCGCATCTGCGGTCCTAGCTGCATAAACGTGGCCAACGGAAGTGCGGCTGGAGTACTAGACGCGCGGCCACCGGCGGACGCCTTGCAGCACCTGATCCTGGACCGGTTGGTGGCGCAGTCGCAGCACACCTCCACCCAGGTGTGGCTAGCCTTCGTCGCGGATACCGCCACCGAGCAGGTCGCGCAGCGGATGTGGCAGGCCGGCAAGGTGCGGCCAGAGCAGACGCGGCGGCTGTGGCGCAACGGTGTCGTCTACCTGCCCACCGACATCAACACCGCCGCGTGGCCGTCCGCGCGCCTGTCGTTCAAGCTGCGCCGCTACGAGCAGCTCGACCCGTTCGACCTGGCCCTCGCCGGGCTGGTGGCGCACACCGGCCTGGACCGGTACGTCCTCGACGGCGCCCCCTACGCCGCCGGAGCGCACCTGCGCGCGCTGCTGGACGGGGCTTGGCCCGCCCTGCGGGACCTGCTGGCCGATCTCGGCACCGCGATCGGGAACAGCGTCCTGACCCACCGCACCTGAACCGCCGCGCCCGACCCGCGCGGCTAACACACCCCTAACCCCCGATGGAAAGAGACCTCATGACTCACAACCCGCCGGACACCGTGTCAGCCGTACTGGCGCGTGGCCGGCTCGGCATTCCCTCTGTGGTGTTCTTCGTCATCGCCGCCGCCGCACCTTTGACGGTGGTCGCGGGCGGCGCGACCACGGGCTACGCGGTCACCGGCGTGACCGGCATTCCCGTGGCCTACCTCGTCGTCGCCGTGGTGCTGGCCTTGTTCGCGGTCGGCTACGTGGCGATGTCCCGGCGCATTGTCAACGCCGGAGCGTTCTACACCTACGTCGCCCGGGGACTCGGCCGCCCGAGCGGCGTGGCCGCAGCGTTCGTGGCGCTGCTGGCGTACAACGCGATGCAGATCGGCTTGTACGGAGGCTTCGGCGCGGTCCTGGCCCAGTTCCTGCAAGCCCGCTACGGCCTGAACATCGCCTGGTGGGTGTGCGCCCTGGCCGGCTGGGCCGTGGTCGCGGTCCTCGGTGTGCTGCGCATCGACCTCAACGGCAAGGTCCTGGCCGTCATGCTCATCGGCGAGTGCGCCGTCGCCCTGCTCTTCGACACCGTCATGCTCACCCGCCCCGCCGACGGCAGCCTCACGTTCAACACGCTCGCCCCGTCGCACATCGTCGCCGCCGGTATCGGAGCGGCGCTGGTCACCGCGATCACCGGATTCGTCGGCTTCGAAGGCACCGTCGTGTTCTCCGAGGAGACCAAGGACCCCCGTCGCACGGTTGCCCGAGCCACCTACATCGCTGTCGCGGTCACCGGCCTGCTCTACGGCCTGTCCGCCTGGGCCATGTCGGTCGCTACCGGACCCGACCAGATTGTCGCCGCCGCCCGCACCGAGGGCACCGACCTCATCTTCAACCTCGTGTCCCCGCACCTCGGCGACACCGTCGTCACGATCGGCCGGCTGCTGTTCATCACCAGCCTGTTCGCCGCCCTGCTGTCGTTCCACCACACGGTGGCCCGCTACCTGTTCGCCCTCGGCCGCGAACGCGTCCTGCCCGCCGTGCTGGCCCGCACCAGCCGCCGCACCGGCGCGCCGAAGGCTGGCTCGCTGACCCAGAGCCTCCTCGCCCTCGCGGTGATCGCTGGCTACGCGCTGGCCGGGGCGGACCCGATCGTGCACCTGTTCTTCTGGATCACCGTCACCGGCG
This sequence comes from Micromonospora sp. NPDC048930, assembly GCF_043197935.1. Lineage (NCBI taxonomy): Bacteria > Bacillati > Actinomycetota > Actinomycetes > Micromonosporales > Micromonosporaceae > Micromonospora > Micromonospora sp. NPDC048930. The sequence continues at coordinate 11,193 of NZ_JBICUB010000009.1, read as the reverse complement.
GACTCGGCGTGCTCATCCTCATGACCGTCACCTCCGCCGCCGTCATCGGATTCTTCGCCACCACCGACCACGGCGAAAGCGCGTGGCGCACCTGGATCGCCCCGCTTGCCGCCACTCTCGCTCTCGGCGCGATCCTCGCCGTCACCCTGCAGGAGTTCGACACCCTCCTCGGCGTCGACGCCACCAACCCGCTGCGCTGGGCGTTCCCCGCCGCCTACGCCGCCGCCGGCCTCGCCGGCCTGCTCTGGGCGCTGCTGCTGCGCACCCTCCGACCCGACGCGTACGCCGCGATCGGCCTCGGCGCGGCCAGCGTCGCCGCGCCGCTGCGCGACCCCGCCCTCCGTCAACCCGTCTAGCCCCAGCGCAGGGAGTCCCTCGTGCCACCCACACACCGGCGGTGACCGTCCGCCGCGCCACCCACGACGACGCCGCCGCGCTCACCACCGTGCTCGCCGAGGCGTTCATGCCCGGACCGGTCGGCGACTGGCTCATCCCCAACCTCGCCCACCGTCGGACCGTCTACCACCGCTACTTCGCCCTGATGCTGCACCGCGGCCTGCAACACGGCCACGTCGACACCACCACCGACCTGTCCGCCGTCGCCATCTGGTACGACCGCACCCAACCACCGCCACCATCATCCGCCGACTACGACCTCGCACAGGCCACCGGCATCTACACACCCCGATTCGGCCTGCTCGACGCCACCTTCGAAGCCGCCCACCCCCGCGAACCCCACCACTACCTCGCCTTCGTCGCCGTCGACCCCACCCGCCACCGCACCGGCATCGGCACCACCCTGCTCACCGCACACCACGACCTGCTCGACCGCACCGGCACACCCGCATACCTCGAAGCCAGCAACGAACACAACCGCGACCTGTACCTACGCCTCGGCTACACACTCCGAACGCCCATCACCCTGCCCTTCGGGCCCACCCTGTGGACCATGTGGAGGCCACCCACAACCTCCGTCGGCTGAACGCCAGCCAGCAGGTCCCGGCCCCGCCGGCTACGCAGGCCGGGCCGGGACCTGCACGGTGCTGCTGTCGCCGTCGAGCAGACCGAGCAGTCCAGCGGTGAACAGTTGCCGCCGCACCGCGGGCGGGATGTTGACCAGCCGCACGATGCCGCCGCGCACGTGCACGGCCCGATGGCAGGCCACCAGCGTGCTGGTGGCGGCGGCATCGAAGCGGCCGAGGCCGGTGAGGTCGAGGTCGACGTACCGGACGGTGTCGACGCCCAGCGCGGCGAGAACGGCGTCGTACACGAGTCCGCTGGCGTCTGCGCCGAGGCGACCGGTCAAGCTCAGGCGCACGAGCGGGCCCTCGCCGCTGGTGATGATCGTCAGGTCCATGATCCCTCGCTCCGCACCCCGCCGCCGGCAGGAGAGGGGGTTGCGAGCGCGGCGAGGTGCTGGGTGACACCTGAAGGTTGCTCTGCGCGTCGGCGTGGCGTCTGAACGCAATGAGCCGGCGGTGTCAATCGGCGAGGGGTGGCAGATCGATGTCGTCGTCGGTGTCGGGCAGCGGCACCCACCCCGGCCCGCCGGCGGCGGGGCATCAGGTGGGCGGCGGCGGGCCGGGAGCGGGCCCAGGCGAGGACGGTCTCGCGGGTGCCCTCGACTTGATCGATGCCGGCGGTGTCGGCGGTGATCTCGTCGACCCATGTGGCGAACCAGACAATACGGCGGTGCAGGTCGCGGCCTTTGTGCACGTAGACGGTCCCGTAACCGGAGCACGGCTCGGCAAACATCTGCTCGGGCGCGATCTCCTGGTCACGCAGCTCAGGCGGCAGGCAGGAGGCGTGCTCGCGTCGGCGTGGGGTGTCCACGACCCGCATCGTAGTGTCGCCGCACGGCGCAGGTCTCCCCGGCGATGGATGCTCACTCGGCCGACGTTCGGGTGAAGGAGGCTGCGCCCGCCTGTTAAGGCGGGCGCAGGTCACACGGCGCGTGGCGGCGCGGGTTGGTGCAAACGGAGCAGGCGGGCGAGGGTGGCGGCTTGGTCGACGGTGGGGAGGCCGGCTTCGGCGGCGAGGGCTTGGATCTCGGTTTCGGTGGCGGGGTCGGTCAGGTAGAGGGCCATCGACAGCGTTCCCGGCAGAGCCGGAGGTTCGGTGTCGGGGTGTGCGGTCGGGGCCTCGCCGTCGGTTGTCCGCGTGGGCGGGGTCGGCGGCGACGGATGTGGTGCGTTCGCGCGTGATGTCTGGTCACGGCGTGTGGCCATGTCCCTCCCAGGACGGCTCGTGGCGTGAGGTCGACGTGTCGGGCCATGGGCGTCTCCTTCGCGGTGGTAGGAACTCGTTGACGATCGATCGCCGGATCGCCCAGCCTGCGGACGGCGGCGGGTCGGCGTCGGTGAAGGGCCGCGGACTGTAACTCCGGTTGCCGCGGAAGTGAAGACGTGCGCCACTCACAGCGACTCACAGCGGTAAGCGGCTGGTGTGAGTAGGCCAGGGCGGTCGCGGGGTCTGTCGCCGAATCGCGTCCGGTGACAGACGGTGACAGCTTGCGGGCACTGCCGCTGCGCTGCCGCCCGGCGCGCAGCCCGGCCTGGTCGCCTCGGTGAGGGCCGCAGGGCGGGCGGTGACGGCTGCCCCGGGTTGGGGCGGGCGGGGGCGGGTTCGGCGGCGTGTGCGCGAGTGAGCCGCCCGTACGCGCGGGCCGTGTGCTCCGCCGCGCCCCCATCAGGCGGCCCGGTCTTCCTGGTCGGGCGCGGTGTGGGTGGGGAACTCGGTGTCGTGGCGCGTGTCGGTGTAGGGCAGGTCGATGAGGCGGTGACGGCCGGCGCGGTCGACCAGTTGCCAGACCTGCTCGGCGGGGCTGGCGTGCAGTGCGGCGCGCAGGTCGGCGGTGGTGGTGGCGAGGACCGTTTCCAGGTCGATGCCGGCGATGCGGTGGTGCAGGTTCGCCTCCCGTCGTGCGGAGGGGAGGTGGAACAGCACCGGCCACGCCCAGGTGCTCATCGTGTACAGCCGCTCGTACTTGATGACCTTGTCGATGAGGACCTGCAGGCTCTCACCACTGGTGTCGTACTCGAGGAAGAACGGCACGGACCGTCCCCGCTCGGTCCACACCCCGGCGCCGTCCGGGCGGGGAAACCCGGTCGCTCCGGCGACGATGATCTGCGGGTCGCCGCCTTCGCGGTAGAGGGTGCCGGGTTCGTGGTAGGCGGATGCGGGTTGCCAGCGGACCAGGCTGGTGTCGGGGTGGGTGCGGGCGTGGGCGGCGAGGTCGATGAAGACCTGGTTGCCGCCGAGCAGGTGCGGCAGGTCCGGCCGCGAGGTCAGGGACTGTTTGCGGCGGCGGGCCTGGTCCCGGCGGCCTCGCGGGAGTCCGCGTTGGGCGTGGACGTGGTCGTAGCCGAGTTGGTCCAGGACGTAGTGGTAGGGGTGCGAGCCTCCATCAGGCTTGTTGGGTCGGAACCGGTCGACTGCCCGCAGGGCGGTGAGGCGGCGCAGCCGGCGTTGGGTGAAGTCCAGCGATGGGAACAGGGCGGCGGCGATCTGGTCGGTGGTGAGGACGCCGTGGTCGTAGAGCCAGCCCAGGAGGCGGTCGTCGCGGGCGGTGATGCTGGCCTGCAGGCGCAGCAGTGGATCGGCGGTCGGTAGGTGTTTACCCATGAGCGCAAGCCCCTGGGGGGAGACCCGAGACTGGAGGGTCCGTCTGGAGCGGTCCCAGACCGGTGACAGCGGGGTTGACCTGGGCTGTGAGCGGCTGTGGGGGGTCAGGTTGGGGGTCAGGATCAAGACGGACGGTAGAACGGAGATCGACGCTGACTCCTACACCGTCGGGCATACCGGGTTCGGCGTGACGGTGCGGTGAGAGTGGGTGTGAGTCGGGCCGGTGACGCTGGTGAGGTTCCCGGTGCGGGGTGATCATCGTTGTTGCTCCAAGGTCGCAGGTGCGAGTGGGTGTGAGGTCGGTGCGCCCGCCGCCGCAGCGGGCGGGAGCGATTGGCAGGCTCGGTCAGCATCTGTCAGCTCGCGGGCCTGCTGACAGGCGCTGACGCTGGTCTGACAGCGGCTCGGTCTGACCGAAGCCGACACTCGGGGTTCGGTCATGCGGCCTCTTGGTGTGACAGGTCTGGTACTGGCGGGGTGGTTTCGGCGCGTAGGACGCGTACGAGGGCGGAGGCGGTGGCGTTGGACAACTGGTGCCCGTCCGCGCGGAGCTGTTGGGCGAGGGCCTTGCGGGACAGCGGTGTCCCGGCGGCGGTGAGGGTGCGGGCGGCGGTCCGGGCGGCCGGGACCAGCGCGGCGACCTCCGGACCGCCCTCGCCGGTCGACGCCTCGTCGTCCCGGCGGTCCGGGACCGCCGGAGGCTGGTCCGCGACGACGGGGACCGCGGTCGCGGAGTCCCGGCCCTCGGCGGCGGTGACGGGGACCGGCGGGCGGGTATCCGGGACCGACGCGTCGACGGTCAGCGCCGATCCACGCGCGGGCTGGGCGGTCGGGTGGGGTGGGGCGGTGTCGGCGCGGCCGAGGGCGATCTTCACCATCGCCAGGAAGCCCAGCGCCGGCAGGGCGGCGGCGATCCAGCCGATCACCGACGCCTCCGCCTCCACCACCTGCGCTGCCAGGGACAGCAGCACCGCCACAGTGAGCACCGTGGCGGGGAAGGCGACGCTCTTGCCCAGGCGCCGCTTGCGGCGCAACTCCAGACCGGCGGCGATCGAGGTCAGTTCGAGGACGACGGCGTCGGCCCAGGCCAGCCAGCCCGGCTGACCGTGCCCGGCGGCGACGTCATGCACATGCGTGAACGACGCCGCGCCGGCAGCGCCGCCGATCAACAGCATGATCGTCACCTGGGCGCGGTTCTCCCACCGCTCCCGCCCCGCGCCCACCCCGGGCGGGTGAGCCGGGGTCACGTTGGTCAGGTGCCGCCAACGGCCCACCACCTGGGTTCAGGCGGCGCGTGCACGGCCGCGTTCGGCGTTGTCGTGTGAAGGCGGGCCGCGACGGCAGCCGCCGCCTCCAGGGGGTTGTCGTGTGAGGTCACGTTCTGCTCCAAACAGGTGGTTGAAGGGTTCGGCTTCACGCGGTTAGGGTTCCGTCCCAGGTCGCGCCTGCCCGGCTCCGGTCAGTTCCCGGGCGGGCGCGACCCTGCCGGGTGACGCCCGGCCGGGCGGACCCTCGTAGGTGCAGGGGACGACAAAAGTCACTGTGGTCGAGTCAACGAACACGCCAGACCCCGCGCAGGGGCAGGCACCAGGACAGCAGGCGTCGCCACAACCCGCACAGCAGGCTGCGGTCAACGCGCGGACATCGGGCGGACGGCAAAGCCGAGCCACAAAGATCAGGACTCACCACCGGCAGCGGCGCAGAGGCGCCGGGGGTGGTGCGGCGGCTCAGCTCGCCGACAGACGATCCTTCATGTGGGGCCTCCGATCTCTCCACGCCCCGCGGCGTCGATACGAACAACGGCAGGCACCCCGGTTGTGGGGGTGCCTGCCCGCTGCTGTGTGGCCGACCGCGCCGGCCGGCGCTGCGGGAACGTGTATCCAGTACGCCTCGACAACCCTTGTCGAGTCAACCCCCAATTCGCTACGGATCGCCACCGGGTCTTGCTACCAGTCCGCCGGGGTGCTACAGGGTCCGCCCCAGTGCTCCCCAGTCCTCCTGCGTCCGCGTGGTCACGGCGGAAAACCTGGCAGCGCTACTCACCTGGCGGGACGGGCGGTCTCATCAGGCGGACCCAGACGCGTTTGCCGCCGTCGTCGGGGCTGTCCACACCCCACGCGTGGCCCACAGCCTCGATGATGGCCAAGCCCCAGCCGCCGTCGGGGTCCCGGCGGCGCGGCACCACCGCCGAGCCGTCCACCCCGAGATGGTCACGTCGCCGTCACGGGCGTTGAGCTGCAGAGACCATTCTGCGATCGTCGTCCCCTCTGTCACCAGTGCGGACGTGCCCCATTCAGGCCGCGGCCCTGCGGCCGTAACGGATCCCGCAGCCGTGACGCCACTTCAGTGGAGCCGTGTTGCCGCGCGGCTCCGCCGCAGGCAGGTGGGACCAGCATCCCCTCGGGCCCCCTCCAGGTTCCGCCCGCCTGCGGCCACCGCGAGGGCGCGGGGAAGCCCAAGGCGATGACCCGCCGCGAGGGGCGAGCGCCATGGCGCCGGCCTGTTCGTGGCGGCGTTGAACCCTGGCCGCCGTCGCCGTGGCGGCATTGTCGCCGACGTGGTCTTCCACAGCGACCGCAGCAGTGAGGGCGAGTGCACTTTGGCCGACTTCGCCCGCGCCTGCGCCCGCTGTAAGGTACGCCAGTCGATGGGCCGAGACGGATCGTGCTTCGACGCCGCCGAGGCCACCTTCTCCACCTTCACCGTCTAGCTACTTCGACCTGAAAAAAATAGATCGACGAGGCTGGTTGCGCGCTGCGTCGCTGGCCTCGTTGTCGTTGGTCACGGTGGGGAGGTCGGGGCGGCGTAAGGGGATCTGATGCTTCGTACGCGCAACGTGCAGCCGTCGTTGTGGGAGTCGGTGCTGCCGGAGGTGTGCCTGCGGCTTCCGGCGGAGTTGGAGCGGGTTGATGAGTTGCTGGACGACGAGCGGTTCTTCGCCCCGTTCCGGGAGCACTTCGACGCCCGGCTGGGTCGCCCGAGCGTGCCGGTGGAGACCTATCTGCGGCTGATGTTCCTCAAGCACCGCCACCAGCTCGGCTACGAGACGCTGTGCCGGGAGGTGGCCGGCTCGATCTCCTGGCGGCGGTTCTGCCGCATCGACATCGACGTTGTGGTGCCGCACCCGACCACCCTGATGAAGACCACCAGCCGGTGCGGGGCGGACGTGGTCGCGCAGCTGAACGAGGCGTTGCTGGTCAAGGCGAACGAGCAGAAACTGATCCGGTTGGGAAGAGTGCGGGCCGACACCACCGTGGTGTCGGCCGACGTTGAACCCGACCGACTCCGGGCTCCTGGCCAAGGCGATCGGCAAGATGAGCCGGATCGTCGCGCGGGCCAAGGCCGCCGGTGGCGCCACCCGGACTCGGTTTCGCGACCGCCGGCGCAGCGCCAGCCGGAAAGTGCGGCAGCTGGCCTCGAAGCTGCACCTGAGTACGTCCACCGTCGCCGGTTCCGGACCCCGCACCGATGCCCGCTGCCTGGATCACCGACTTCTACGACCGGCGCCGCCGACACTCCGTCTGCGACTGGCGCTCGCTTACCGACTGCAGACGAACAACGCTGGCGTCCTGGAGCTCACCCAGCATATTCTTTGAGGGCGGGATGTGTTCCCTCAGCCGGGCCAGGGGCCTGCGTTGGCCTGTCGGCTGTACCGGCAGGGTAGGCGCATGTCCGGGGGCAGCGCCGATGGACACGCTGCGGCGTGCCCTCCGGAAGGCCGCCCTCCTGGCGCCTGGTGACCGGTGGTCGTTGGGGTTACGCATGCCTCCGCGGGCGGGCCACCAGCAGCAGCCCGGCCATCGCGAGCAGCATCCATCCGATCAGGTAACCAAACGCGGCTGTGGGCGAGACGGCCGTCCACAGCAGGCCGGCGGCGGCGGAGGCCGCGAGGTTGCCGAGCGACTGCACGGTGGCCAACACCCCGAACGCCGACCCCCGCAGTTGCGGTGGGGCCAGTGCGGCGATCGCCGCGTGCTGCGCGGTCTCCACGGCGCCGATACCGGCACCGGCGAGCAGAAACGGCACCACCAGCGCCCACAGGCCCGGGCTGGGGATAGCGAGCAGTGCGTACGCGGCGGCGAACCCGGCTACGCCGACGGTGAGAACGAGGACGGGTCCGCGCTGGCCGAGCCGGTCGGCGGCACGACCGGCGGGCACTGACGCGGCCGCCGCGCGGCCACGTTGTACGCGACGTACATCCCCAGCGCCACGGTGGTGGCGGCCCGCAGCCCGCGGTCGGGGCTGAGCAGTTCGGTGGCCCGGAGAATCAGCAGGGTCGCGGCGACGTTGCCGACTTCGAATGCCGCCACCGCCGCCAGTAGCCGGCCCAGGTCGCCGCGTAGCACCGGCCGCACCCGGATCCGCAGCGGTACCCGTGGGCGGGGCTCGGCCGTCGGAGCACGGCGGATCGCGTAGACGATCGCCGCTGCTGCCAGCAGGCCGGGGATGACGGACAGGCCGATCGCCCAGCGGGTGCCGACCGCGGCGACCAGGCCCAGGGCCAGCAGCGGCCCGGCGATCGCGCCGAGGTTGTCCATCATCCGCTCGAACCCGTAGGCCCGCCCGTACGCGGAGGCGGGCACGATGTCGGCCAGCAGCGCGTTACGCGCCGGCACCCGAAGCCCACGCGCCGCCCACGCTTCGGCGCGCAGCGCACCGACCTGCCACACCGACATTGCCGCGCCTGTGCCGGCCGCCAGCGCCGCCGTGGCGGTGTACCCGCCGACGGCAACCGTCCGCCGGCGAGCCGGGTCGTCGGCGAGGGCGCCGCCGGCGAATCGGGCCGCGCCGCGTCGGACACGCCCTCGATCGCGCCCAGCGCCGCCGGCGCACCCAGCGTCGAGGTCAGCAGCGACGGCAGCAGCGCGGTGGGCACCTCGTGACCGACGTCGGCCAGGCAGCTCGCCGCGCCGATCCCGGCCACGCCGGGGGTCAACCACCGCCGGTCCGCGGCAGCGTGCTCCGGTACCGGTTGCGGCGCTGTCGGGCTCACAGCCGATCAGTGTGCCCGACGCGGTACGGTGGCGTCGCGCGCGGGCCGTCACAGGTTGAGCACGGCGGGCGCGACGAGGAGATAGATGATCAGTCCAGTGGCGTCGACGAGGGTGGTGACCATCGGGGCGGACACCACCGCCGGGTCGACACGCAGCTGTTTGGCCAGCAGCGGCATGGCCGCGCCAACGGTGGCCGCCCGAGCGCAGATGACCACCAGGGACATGCCGACGACCAGAGCGATCTTCCCACCCACGACCAGAGCGCCGACGGTCAGGCCCACCAGAGCCAGCAGCGCGCCGAGCAGCAGTGCCACCCGGGCCTCACGCCAGATCACCGCGGCACCCGGTGTCGACCAGCTCGGCCACCGGCCGCCCGGGCGGGCTGAGCACCACGTCGCGCACCCCGGTCACCCGACCAGGCGGCGACCTGTGTCGACCACCGGCAAGGCGTAGACGGTCTCCGCCTGCGCGCCCCTGTACCGCACGGCTTGCAGCGCTTGTCCGGCCGTGAGCTGCCAGGGAAACTCCACCACCTCCGGTGTCATCACCTGCCCGACCGACCTGGCCGGATAACCCAGCAGCGCGGCGGTCATCTGCCGCTCGTGCGCCGACACCCCGACAGGACCCGCTCGGCGACCTTGGCCGGCGCTTCGCGCAGCATCCTCGCCCGGTCGTCCGGGTCCATCCCCTCGACCAGCTCACGGAACGCCTGATCTCGCGGCCCGGCAAGGATGGCCTGCTGATCCACCGGATCGAGTTCCTCGAACACCGCCAGCGCCCGGTCCTTGGCCAGCAGCCGGAACGGCACCCCGGCGGCCGTACCGTCGAGACGGTGATTCTATCGATCGCGACGTGTTTCGGCCCCTGCCGCGCCAGCCCGGGGGGAACCGCCCGGGCACGAGCAGTCGTGGTCTGACATCCGGGTGTGGGGTAGGCGGGGAGGAGGGGGACGGGGTTTCGGCCGGTTCAGGTGGGTTCAGGTGGTGGTGGCGAGGAGTTGTTCGCTGAGGGTTTGGTTGAGCTTTCTCAGCTGTTGTGAGGTTTCCGTCTTTTCGACGAGGTTCTTGAGGAGGCACTGGGTGCAGGTCACGGCGGCGATGGTGGTGGCCCAGTCGGTGAGGTGTTCGTAGCCGGCGATGGCGAGCTTGGTGATGCGTTGGGCGGCGTTGAGGGCGAACAGGTCACGGATGGCGTCGTTGTGGGGGGTGCGGAGGAAGTCCTGGAAGTCGCTTTCGACTCCGCGGATGGGCGCGGATCGGGTGTGCAGGGGTGCGGTGCCGAGATCCCGCAGGCAGGCGTCGATCCGGTCGGAGTGGCGCTCGCTGGCGTCGGCCATGTCCTCGATGATGCGTTTGAGCGTGCTGTCCTGGATGCGGGTGCCGATCAGGAGACCGAGAATGGAACGCGCCTGGTGTTCCAGGTCCTGCATGGCCGCGAGCTCGTAGAAGAAGATCTCGTTGGCGGTCTTCACCGCTTCACCCTCCTTTGGCCGGTGCCGGCCCTTTCATCAGCTTCGGGAGGCGCTGTCTCGTTCGTTGTGGTTGGTGTCCGGTCGTCGGCGGCCGAGGGCGTCCACGACTCCCCACCGGCCGGGGATGTCCAGCAGTTCGATGCGGTTGATGCTGTCGGGAAGCGCCGGGTCGACGACGAGATGGTCACCGTGGGGTTGCAGGCCGAGCATCACCCGTATGAGCAGCAGCGGCGTTCCGGCGGACCACGCCTGCGGGCTGCAGGCGGTGGGGTACTGCACGGGGTACTTCGTTCGCTTCCGATCGTATCCGGCGAACGCCTCCGGAAGGCGGCCTTGGAAGTATCGGGCGGCGTCGAGCATCGCCTGGCAAACGATGGCGGCTTCCTCCCGGAACCCGTACCGCCACAGGCCCCAGGCGATGATCGAGTTGTCGAACGGCCACACCGTCCCGACGTGGTATCCGAGGTGGTTGTAGCGGCCGTTGCCGGTGGCGAGGGTACGGATTCCCCAGCCGGAGAACAGCCGCGGCCCGAGCAGGTGGCCGACGATGTCCGCGGCCCGCTGCTGGTCGACGATGCCGCTCCAGAGCAGATGCCCAATGTTGGAGGACAGGGCATCGACCTGCCCGCCCTCGGCATCCAGGGCCAGGGCGTAGTACCGTCCGTCGCCGACCCAGAAGTCGCGGTTGAACCGGTCCTTGAGCTCGGCCGCCTCGTGTTCCAGCCGCTGCGCGTAGGCGGGATCGTCCCACAGCAGCCGGGCGAGCCGGGCGCCGCGCATCTTCGCGTCGTAGGCGTACCCCTGCAACTCGCAGGTGGCTCTCGGGAAGCCGGGCAGCCGGCCGTCGGCGTAGGAGATCGAGTCCCAGGAGTCCTTCCAGCACTGATTCTGCAATCCTGTCTCTGGGTTGCGCGTCTGGTACCACACGTATCCGGTGCCGAGCAGGTCGCCGTAGGTGTCGATCCAGTCGAGTGCCGCGCGGGCCTCCATCTCGAACCGTTTCGCAAGCGTGTCGTCGCCGGTCCACCGGTGGTACTCGTCGAGAAGGATCACGAACAGCATCGTCGAGTCGGCGGAGCCGAAGTAGGGCGAGTGCGGTTGTTC
>NZ_JBICUB010000008.1:0-337907 GCF_043197935.1 Micromonospora sp. NPDC048930 | reverse complement strand
CGTAGACAACTCTGATGATCGATTCCCGTGCCTGCTCGCTACATCGGAGTACCCGCCTGTCCGTATCTTGGATGCCTACTGCCGGTCGCTCTTATACGGCTCAAGTCCGGACCAGAAACCTGACCAACGGAGATGTCAGACCCACGTGTAAAACCTCTAGAGACACAGAGGACCCGCCTCGGAACGGGCGACAACGGCACCTGGTAACAAGAAGAACGTACGGTTTGGTTTCTGTCTGGCGAGCGGCGAACGGGATGGGTCCAAACGAGAGAAGTTCTCGGCTTTGTACCACTCACAATGCGTGGCACAATGACGGTCGGTGAGCGCCGGGACACCTCTCGTTCACACTTGCCCGGGAAGCCTGCGCGACGAAAATGCGGGGTGACTGCGTATGTCTGGCGATGCCGAAAGGCGTTGGATACCCCCGACCCGTAAGTGGCCCGACCACAAAGACGGCGACATGCAGGACGCGCTTGACCTCGCGCGGCGGCATGGTTGGTGGTATCGGAAGGCCGAAGACCACACGGGAGCGGCGCAGCTCTACTGCCGGCGAGACTCCGAAGAACACTGCTTCTTCCCGATCTTCGGAACAGGTAAATCCCCAGGGGGACCTGCCCGTTCTCTCAAGCGCAAGGTCCGAACGTGCACTCATCGCATTGAAGAGGAAGAACCTAAGATCGAGCAGGCAGAGAGGCTTCTGTCAGGGGCTGATCGCTTGATCGCCGCAGCAGAGTCCTTGCTTCATCGGGCACGCCTGCATGAGCGGGTCGACGAAGCGCTGGCAGAGGCTGAGGAACTCGAGACGATAGCTAGGGCTACAGAGCTGCTCGAGGTCGCGGAGGCCAACGTCGTTCGCATCGATGAGCTCATCGAGCGGGCGGACGAGTGGGACATGGAGGCAACGGCGGCGGGCCGCGATGCCAGGGAAACCCTCGCAGCCGAAGGTGTTGAGACGGAGGATCCGAACGTCCCGGTAGATGCGGCTGAGGAGGTCATCCGGGAGGCGGAAGCCGTGCTGGACGAGGTTCCAAGGCGTCTTGAGCGGGTAGCTGACCTGCGTAACACAGCGAACCTGCTCCGTGGCCGCATATCAGTCGTTCGTACGGAAATCGCATCCACCACACGGAGCTAACGCCGGGTACGTTACCTTGGCTGTTGGCGGATGCCAACATCGGACCTATACTCGCTCCAGGGGGGTCCCTAGGGAGGGAGCTTGGCCGGCAGGGGCGGACTGGCAAGCCGGGCGAGGAACAAGGTCCACTTTAGGAGACGAGGCCATGTATCGCATCGCTCTGCATGTGGGAAACATTGATCTACATGACCCTCACGTCCTGAGTCGCATCGGGGCCGTAGATCCTCTCTGCGAGGTTTCGTGGGAAAGCGTCGACGGCAGAACCTTGGCCGTCATCTACTGTGACGACCATGACCCAATCAGCCATGTCGTAACCATCGCTCGGCGGATCACGCATGCAATCCCGGAGGCGCACGTCGATGGCATTGACCAAGACCTAGTCAGTGTCAGCGACATTGCTCGTCGTGTCGGCATGACCCGGGAGGCTGTACGGCTATGGGTCAAGGGACAGCGGGGACCAGGCGGATTCCCATCTGCGCTGGGCTCGGTTGGTGGTGGTGAACGTGGTTCCACCCAGATCTGGTCCTGGCCAAGCGTTAACGCCTGGCTGGACGAGCACTTTGGTCTAGGTGATGAGGACCAGTATTTGACGCCCGAGCAAGTCACTGTCGCAAATGCGGCAATCCTTCAGGTCGAGGACTATATCGACCATGAATGGAACGAGCTCGTTCAGCTGGACCTAGAGATCGCTGTTGAAGGGCAGGCCGAGGCCCGCCGCAGCCAGAAGCAACGGGAGCTACTCGCCTCACAGGACGGCGATTTTGTACCAGCCGTTGAGCTCCAATGGGAGAGTGCAGCGTGACCGATGTGGCTGATGGCGTCCTCGAACAGCCCTCTACGGAAAGGGAATCCGAATCGTTCTTCGATCAGTTAGAACTCGCGGACGTGCAGGTAACGCGATGGTCAGGAGAACTTGCGGGGGATTTCCCCATCGGAGGTGTTCACGAATTCACGGCGGAACTCCGGGGTCAATACCGATTCCATAACCAAGTGTTCCAGTGTCGATGGAATGTGGACGTCCCGATCCACAGCTCAGAGGGCTCCCCAGTTGCTTCCATCGAAGTCACAGTCCTCGAAACATTTGATGTGCCCGAAGGGCCCAAGCCTCCATCTGATGCTATATCCGCTTTCCTGAAGAGCACCTCTCTCGAAATTGCGATGCCCTACTTTCGTGAGGCGTTGCAATCGATGGGGCAAAAGCTTGGGCTTGGGTCGATCGTGCTTGGCCTAATGCATGAGCCAGGTTGCATGCCGCGAGCTGTCACGATTCAAGGCAAACGTTTCGACGGAAAGCGGCGAATTATTCAACAACAGGAACACAGCGACGCTAGGTCTCTGGGGTCTTCAAACGACGGCCCGGAAGCGTCTTGATGAGGCAGTGGTGGGGGTGCGGCGCGTGTCCACCGGGCAGGCCCCTGGCCTGCCGGCAACGCCGCCCCGCACACTCCGCGCCGCATCCCCACCATGGCCGGCGGCGACTCGCCCTACGGCGCGGCGGTGCGACGGCCGCCGCGCCCCGGCCGGCTGCCGGCCCACCACCTAACCCGTCAACGGCCTGTCGTTCTGCGGCGGCCCTCCGGGCTTCCCGCTCTCCGCGCCAGGCGCCGGGCATCAGGCGTGACGGCCGCAGAGCGACAGCGGCAGCGGCCGGCACGCGCCCAGGCGGCGGCGCGTGCGGCCCGTCGTGGGCGGGCCCTGGTACGTGAAGCGTGCGGCACTTAACAAGCACGCGGTCTTGCTGTTGACCTCCGCGAGCGTTCTTCAGGCGCCTGCCGGTCTGCCCGACGACATGACGCACACATGGAACCAGGGATGGAACGAAGACCAGGTGGTCGTGCGGTCTGGTGTTCTCACCGCTGTTGCCTGCATGGCCTGGCCTCGGCCATGATGACCCGGACCCGTCGCGGCTGCGGTGGGCGGGTGAGCCAGCTCAGGCGGCGATGGCCCGAGCGGCGGCGTACATGTCGGCCGAGAGCGGGTGCTGCAGGCGCCAGAGGATCCGCATCGGTCGGTCGCCGCTGTGTTCCACGTACGTCATCGGTCCGGCGTACAGGTACGGTGGTGCGCCTAGGTCGCGGTCGGCGACTTTGGTTTCCCGGACGAACAGGTGCACTGTCGATCCCCGCTCGGCGTGGTGAATGTAGCGCTGCCCAGTCGCCGATGCCGACGACGTCGTGCTCTGTGACTCCCACTGGAACAGGCTGTCGGTGATGGCCCGATCGGCGTACATGGTCGTCGGGGAGTAGTGCTCCTCGGACTTAACCAGGGTGACGAAGAAGAGGTCGGCCTGCTCGTCCTGCAGCCACTTCACCCCCTCGCGCAAAGATCCCGGGTTCGCCATTCCGAAGGCCGCGCACGCCTCGTTGCGGCTGTAGCGCGCGTGCACCCGCAACGGCACCCGCACCGACTCCGGCTCCACCGTGACTCGGTGGATGCGGTCCCGCAGCACCTCGGCGACCTGACGCAACTCCGCGCAGCGCGCCGGCTCCGCCCAGAGCCGCTTCAACCGGGCATCGCACTCGGTCAGCGGCACCGACGGCCCCCAGAGGCTGAAGTGCAGCATGTTCAGCAGCCGTCCGCCGCCGGGGTGCTCGCCACACGCGAGCCGAGTGAGCAGGTCCAGCCGGTGGATGTCGTCGATGTGCAACATCCGTCCGATGGCCCGGCCTAGCTCGCGATCGTCCGGCCCGCCGGCCGAGGTGTCAATGCCGGCGAGGCGCCGCAGTCCTGCCCACCCGCCGATGCTCGCCGATCGGTAGACGTCCTCGATCTCCAGGCCGCTCTCCCGCAGGAACTCGGCCATACTCACGTCACCGAGCTGCCGCAGCTCCGCCACCAGACCGTTCTTCGAGGTCGGCAGGGCCGACTTCAGGTTGGCGAGCACGAGCTCCTTCGCCACTCGGTCCAGCTCGATGTGGCAGCCACTGGGTAGCGACGGGAAGTCATCCCGCACGGCCGCCTCGACGGCCCGCCGACTGACCCCGGTCAGAGCCCGCCAGCGCAGGTCGAAGCGGAAGTTGGCGTGCTGCCCGCCGATGAAGTCGAGCACGGTCAGGCAAGGCTTGTCGTCGTCCAGGCGCAGACCGCGGCCGAGCTGCTGCAGGAAGATCGTGGCGCTTTCGGTGGGCCGCAGCATCAGGATCGTGTCGACCATTGGCAGGTCGACACCCTCGTTGAACAGGTCCACGGTGAAGAGCACCCGCAGCTCACGGTTTCGGAAGGCCGTCAGCAGCGCCTGCCGCCCGGCGGCGTCGACCCGTGAGGTCACCGGCGCCGACGGTACGCCGTGCTTGGTGAACCAGTCCGCCATGAACTCGGCGTGCCCGATGCTCACGCAGAACCCGAGCGCCCGCATCCGTTCGACGTCGGCGGTATCGCGTACCGCCTGCAGGATCATCCGGGCACGGGCGTGGTTGCCGGTGTAGACGCCGTCCAGCTCGGCCGGGTCGTACCCCTGCCCGCGCTTCCATCGCAGCTGCGACAGGTCGACGTCGTCATGTAGCCCGAAATACTGGAACGGCGCCAGCAGCTGCCGCTCCAGGGCCTCCCACAGGTGCAGCTCCACAGAGGCCCGGCCGTCGAACCACCGCCGCACGTCGCCGCCATCGCTCCGGTTAGGGGTCGCGGTCAGCCCCAGCAGTACGCGCGGCCGCAGCCGCTCCAGCAGTCGGGCATACGTTGGCGCTTCAGCATGGTGGAACTCGTCGACGATCACCATGTCGTACGCCTCGGGGTCGATCTCCTGCTGATGTAGTGACTGAATCGAAGCGAAGACGTATTTCCAGCCCTTCGGCCTATCGCCGCCGACGAGGGTCTCGCCGAAGCTGCCGTCCCCCATCACCTGCCGGAACACCGAGCGGCTCTGCCGCAGGATCTGCTCCTGATGCGCGACGAAGAGCAGCGAGTCGACATCGCCAGCCTTGCGGAGCCGGCGATAGTCCAGCGCCGCCACCACGGTCTTGCCGGTGCCGGTCGCCATCACCACCAGGTTCCGCCAGCGGCCGTGCACCAGCCGCTCGGCATCCAGGTCGTCGAGGATCTCCTGCTGGTACGGGAACGGCCGCACGTCCAGGTTCGCGATCTCGGTCGGCGCCTCGTTAGAGCGCTCGCCGCGCAGCGCGATGCGCAGCCGCTCGGAGTCCTTCGCCGGGTCGTACGCCTCGAACGCCGAGTCGTTCCAGTAGTCGGTGAACGTCGCCTCGAAGGTGTCGATGACGTGCGGCTGCTCCAGGTTTGAGATCCGCACGTTCCACTCGACGCCGTCGACCAGCGCGGCCTTTGACAGGTTCGACGAGCCGACGTACGCGGTGGTGGTGCCGTTGTTGCGGCGGAACAGCCAGGCCTTGGCGTGCAGGCGGGTGGTCCGGGTTTCATACGACACCTTGATGTCGGCGCCCAGCTCGGCGAGCCGGTCCAGGGCCCGCTGGTCGGTCGCGCCCATGTACGTGGTTGTGATGACGCGCAGCCGGCCGCCGCGGGCGATCAGATCGCGGATCGCGGGCGTGACTATGCGCAGGCCGTGCCACTTGATGAACGCGCAGAGCAGATCCACCCGGTCGGCCGAGGCCATTTCGTGGGCGACCTCGTGGCCGATTCGCGGCTGGTGGCGGCCGTTTACCAGCAGGGCGCCGGTGAAGAGCGGAGTGGTGGGGCGTGCCGGGAAGGCGGGTGCGGCGGGCGGAGTCGGTGGGGCGGCGATGGCATGCAGCAGGCGCTGTGCGTCGACGACCTGGTCCTCAGCCGCGACCGCCTGCGGCTCGGCGTTGGCGATGCCCTTGGCGATGCGGTTGGCGAGCTCAACCTGTCGCGCGAGCTTGTCGTCGCCACCGCCTACGGCGAGCAGGGCGCGGCGGGCGAGGATCGCGACGTGCCGGGCGAGTACGTCGTGGGCGTCGGCCGGGTTGAGCTTGTCATGCTGGACCAGGGCGGGGTCGACCTGCTGGAGCTGCTCGGCGAGCTCTCCAGTGATCAAGTGCTCGTATATGCCCCGGCTAAGGTCAGTCACGCCGGGAAGGCTAACGAGCCCGCGTTCAGCCCGCTGCCCGGACGCACGCGGTGCGGACTACGAAGTGAGGACCTTCCTGAAGCCCCAACCTGCCCGCATGGTACGTCGCCCGGCCGGTAGTTGCCTGGAGCAATATAAACATCCGGAGCTGTTGACATAGCAATGAGGCTAACTCGGTCCAGCCGAACGGATGACTGCTCAGGGGTCCCGCCGCTGGGACTGCCGGCGGTAGGGTCCGGGGACCGTCAGTGGGAAGCGGGGTGACGGTGCTTACTGAGTTGTTGCTGCCGCCTTTGAGCAAGGCGGAGCAGTCGGCGGCGGCGTTCGTTGCTAAGCCGCGCTCCGACGTACACCGGGCTGTGGTCGCCGACTCGCCGGTTGGGTCCGAGGGGTCGACGCGCATCGTGCACGTCGCCATTGCGTTGGCCGCCGCGATGGAGCCGACGACCGGCGTTGAACCGGATGCCTGCGCCCTGGCGGTGTCTCGAATAGGAAATTCTCCGCCTATTGGGCAGGAACCCCCCCCTTGGTTGACGCAGTTGCCAAGAGTGACGATGTCTTCGTTCAGCATCCGGTGTACGGCATCGGCAAGTTCCGCAAGCAAGCGGGAGTTGTTCGCTTCTTCGACGGGCCTGCGAAAGATGAGATAGTGATCCCGGTGGGAGACGCTGCCCTTCGGCTGATGCGGCTACAGCGGCACCAGCGAGTCTGGTGTTTCCAGGGTGGAACGTGGCGGATTGGGTTCGTCGATGAGTACGATTCGGACAGCGGCTTGTACTTGGTCGACTTCCTCAACGGGCACTCCGAGTACGCCCCAATCAACCGATTGTACGTACGGTGGTCACAGCCCGTTCATGATCCTGTGGCGCTTTTAAAGACCGGCACCGTCGAGAGTCGGTTCCTGCATGATCGCCGAACCGCCTTCGTGAGGGATGTTCTCCGTCAGCGCGTCGCCGCTCAGGGGCTGGCCGGGATTTGGTCCTCCGGCGTCGAGACACACGCTCACCAGGTCGGAGCCGCGCGCCGCATTCTTGCGGACCCCGTAAAGCGATACCTGCTCGCGGACGAAGTCGGCCTAGGCAAGACGGTCGAGGCAGGGATGGTGCTGCGGCAACTCCTCCTTGATGACACTGGCGACGCGCTCGTTCTCGTGCCGGACGGGCTGTCCGACCAGTGGCAGGACGAGTTGCTATCGAAGTTCCGCGTCGATCAGTTTCCAGATCGGGTCCGGGTACTTCCTCACACCGCCATTCCGTCGGCCACCCCAGCGGAACGGATGATCGTAATCATCGACGAGGTGCATCGGCTGACCGCCACGAATGGTGACAGTGATAGGGATTACCGACGCCTGTGCGAGATCACTCACGCAGCGGCACATGTGCTGCTGCTCTCGGCTACTCCGGTGCGGTCGAACGAAGATGGCTTCCTGAGGATGCTTCACC
The DNA here is from genome assembly GCF_043197935.1 of Micromonospora sp. NPDC048930. Lineage (NCBI taxonomy): Bacteria > Bacillati > Actinomycetota > Actinomycetes > Micromonosporales > Micromonosporaceae > Micromonospora > Micromonospora sp. NPDC048930. The sequence goes on along the minus strand of NZ_JBICUB010000008.1, from coordinate 330,328 downwards.
TACTTGATCCCTCAGCCTACCCGCTCGACAGCGTTCGGGAGTTCCGGCACCGGGTCGAGATCCGTGATGACTTGGCACAGGCCCTGGCTGCCCTCAGCGACGACACGCCGGTCATGTTCCTCGATGAGCCCTGTTCGGCGTTGCGGCAGATGCTGCCCCATGAGCAGTGGCTGCAGCAGGAACTGGATGTGCTCGAGCGCCTAATCGCAGACCGTGACACCGATGCTGTCCGAGCGGTTTGCTACCGCGTCCGAACGCAACTCGCCGAGACGCACCGCATCCATCGCCGAATGATCCGGACGCGCAGAAGCGCCACGCTGGCCCGCCTGTTCCCTGTTCGTGGCCGCACGCTGGGACGGGATTGGTTGACGACTGATACGGACGCCCGCCGTCCCGCTGTCCTGAGGATGATCAATGACTTGCGCGTCGAGTTGGCCGCGTTGGAGTCGCACAACGCTCAAGAGTTCTTTCGTGCTGTTCTCGGCCGAGCCATGGCACCGGTAATTGCGCTCGCAGATCTTGCGATGGCCCTGCGCGGCGAGACCGGCCACGATCTTGACGCTGCGGAGACCGCGTCCCTGACTGCCTTCGCTGGTACGGCACTTGGCATCTCAGTTGCCGATCAGATCGAGGCGATCCTCCAACTAGACACCGACGATGACCGGCTAGCGGCCGTGGTGCAGTGGGCATGGCCGTACGTCGGAAGCCATCGTGTCGCGGTGGCGTGCTCGTTCCCAAAGACGGCCGAGGCGGCTGCGCAGCGCCTGGAAGCTCAGTTCGGCACCGACCGCGTTGTGCGCCTGTTGTCGACGATGAGTGCTGCGGAGCGTGGCGAAGCGGCCCGCCGCTTCGTTGACGAGCCGGCTCGAGCTGTGATTGTGATGGACCGGAGTGGGGAGGAAGGCATCAACCTGCAGGCCGTTGAGGACGTCCTGCACCTGGACCTGCCCGTGAACATTGCCCGCATCGAACAGCGTCTGGGACGGTTTGATCGATGGGCTCCACGAGGCACCTCAGCCAAGACTCCCGTTCGCTCGACAGCGTTTCGTGAGCAATCCGAGGCGCTCGACTCGCACCTGGGAGGATGGCGGCATGCCCTTGACGAGGGGCTGAGCCTGTTCGGAGAGTCAAGCGCAACACTGCAGTACGTACTATCGGAGGTCGAACGCGATTTCCTTGCTGACGCCATTGACCGAGGGCTCCCCGACGCCAGCGTCCGAATGGCTGCGCGCAGAGACGATCTAGATGCGCAGCGGCGGCGAATCGAGGGACAGGATTTACTCGACGCGATCGAGGACCGCGCCGAGGACGGGCAGTTGGCTCGCAGCATGATCGAGGGCGACCGCCCGGACCGTACCCTTAGTGCGTTCCGCGGCTATGCCGTCAAGGTTCTCGGCTTCACCGAGGATGTGAACAAGCACGGCACGCGCTTCGGTATCAGCACCCGGCGCCCGCCCCGCGTAACAGAGTCGGACGTCCACAAGATCGGGCCAGATAACCTGCGCCGCCGTTACGCCCACCGACGTGCCATGGCGGTAAGGGGCGCCGGATTACTCCGGTGGGGCGAGCCCATCGTCGACCGGTTCGCGGACCTGGCGATGCGCGACGATCGAGGACGAGCCTTCGCAACTGAGATCCATCAGCCGCGCCGGGAGCCCGGTTTCGTCGTGGCGGTGTTCATGTTCAGCATCGTCATCGCAGCCGATCCCACGCCTGTTGACCATCTACGAGCGGTTGACCAAGCGGCTGCGGCAGCCGCCAGCACCCGGCTGGGCCAATTGTTCCCGCCGCTGTCCGAGCGGCTGTGGTGGCGGCCCGGCCTGGGCGAACCCCCAGACGAGGTATGCCGGCAGCTCGACACCACCATGGGCGACGACCTGGGCAGCCGCCCGGAACGGCTGGAACAGCTTACCCGAGGGATGAGCTGGCCGGATCAGTGCGAAGAAGCCGCTCGCGACGCGTTGCGGTGGGTCGCGCGCCGCCCCAACGTGCAGCAGCATATCCGCGACGCCTGCACCGGAGCGAAGGCGACGCATGCACAGGAGGAGGCGGTGGTACAGGCGCGTCGTCGGGCTGGGGCGGACGCCTCGAACGACCCGCGCATTCTGGAGGCGGTGTTAGCGGCTGTCGAGGCGCCGCAAATGATGCTCGACTCCTGTGGCGTCGTCTTTCTCACAGGGCCGGAGGCATAAGCATGGCCATGACACTTGCGGAGCTCCGTGCCCGGGACCACCGGCTGGAACGCAGGCTGTCCTGGCGCGAGGCGCCAGCCGCCGACATCGCTGTGATGATCCGTTCAGGGCTTGTGGCCGCTGACTACGCAACGCTGGCCTTGCCGGGCACACCGCTCGAGCAGTGGGATCCGCGCTCATGGTCCGATTTCGGCCTGCTCCACGAGGGCATGACCGTGCGGCCGACGGCGTGGAAGCCCGGGTGGCTCGATCATTACGACACCACATCGCCGGACGACGCCCCGAGCCGCCGCCTGCCACGACGTTCGGACGAAGGCGTCCGAGCGGACTCGTTCTACCAGCAGACAATGAATCGCGCCGTGGCCAAGAGCCAGAGCCAGCGCGACGCACTGCGGGCAGCCGCCCTTGCCGGCGCCGGCGACACAGTCATCGCTGTACTGCCCACGGGATCGGGCAAGAGCGATGTGGTTCTCACGCGAGCGCTCCGTAGCCGGCCCCGCCAGTCGATCATCGTGGTCCCGACCGTCTCTCTTGCGATGGATCTTGAAAGGCGAGTACAAGGACTAGTCGGCGACGACCGCGACCGGTTTGCTTACATAGGCGCCGCCGCCGCATCAGACAAGGAACGGATCTGCAGCCGCCTCGCCGAAGGTTCGCAATGGCTGACGGTCGCCGCACCGGAGGCAGCCTGTACCGCGCTCGCCATACCCCTGATGCAGGCCGCCGAGCGGGGAACACTTGACCTCATTGTCGTCGACGAGGCCCATATAGTGGCGGAGTGGGGCGATGCGTTCCGGCCGGCGTTCCAGGCGTTCGCCGGCCTTCGGGAACGCCTGCTCGACATCGCTCCGCAGGGCCGCCAAGCAGCCACTGTCCTGCTCACCGGAACGTTGGATACCTACGGCCTGGCGACGCTCGCCCGACTGTTTCCCGGTCACAACCGTCTGCTCGTGTCCGGTCAGATGACCCGGCCAGAGCCGGCGTGGTGGTCAGCGCCCTGCACGGATGAAGCTGACAAGCGTGACAAGTTGATCGAGGCGCTACGGCATCTTCCTCGTCCTGCTCTCGTCTATACGACGCTGCACCTCTCGGACCGTTCCACCAACACCAGGACGGCGCGTTCCTGGCTGGCTGACGCAGGATTTGGGGCCGTGACGGAAATCGCCGGCAACCCGAAGCCAAGCGATAGACAGGCGGCCGTCCGCGGCCTGCGTTTGGAGGGCGTTCCGGCCCAGGATTTGGACATCGTGGTGGCAACCTCCGCCTTCGGTCTCGGAATTGACATCCCGGACGTGCGTGCCGTTGTGCACCTTTGTGTACCTGAGTCCGTTGACCGGCTCTACCAAGAGGTTGGGCGCTGCGGCCGCGACGGTCAAGCGGCAGCGTCCCTGGTCCTTTGGACGCAGGCAGACATGGATGTGGCCAGCGACATGGCACGGGAGCGCCTGATTGGTCCCGATCTGGCGTGGCAGCGCTGGCAGAGCATGCGCAACGGTCGATGGGAGGGTGATGAGCTTACCGTTGACCTACGTGCCGACCACGCTAAGGTCACCTATCCGGCAAGCGACGCCAACATTTATTGGAACGTGCAGACCCTGTCCGCGATGAGTCGGGCCGGAATGATCAAGCGTCGATGGCCGGTGCCGCAGAACGTCCCCCCGGATGCCTCAGATGATGAGGTGGAGACGCTCTTCGATGCTCAGCGGACCGCTGCCACCATCGAACTCGTACACAGCGACCTCGACGACGCGACGGCATTCGCACAACGATTCACCAAGAGTCAGCGGTCCACCCTGATGGCCAGCTATGCCGCGCTGACCGCCGCGACAACCCTTGTGCTCGGCCTCGACGAATGCACCAACCAGTACCTGGCACGCCGGTACCGGCTAGAAGACGAGGATGGGAACCAGTTTCCGGTCACTGCGGCATGCGGTGGCTGCCCGTATTGCCGACGTACTGGGCGGCTGCCACGCCTAACCCGGGCCAGAGAAACCTTACTTGCCGGCAATGTATACATGCAGGCCGCCGACGACCTGCGGTGCCTGTCGGACAACGGCAGGATGAGCGTGCGCTTGGAGTCTCCCGACGACGCCGCCGTAAGAGCCTTGAGCGATCGTCTTCTCCGCAGGGGCGTCACCGTCTTCGTCGCCAACCCGGAGGCCGTCACCTTACGCCCCCGCACCAATCAGCCGTGGTGGGTGGAGGACTTGCACACCTGGGCGAAGCAGGTCGACACGCCATGGCGGGTTCCCACACTCCTCATTGTCGATACGTCGGTCGATGACGCGGTTCTGGTCCGAGCTCTCGCTCTGCTCGCCCGCCAGCCCCTCAGCATCGTGCTGGCGCCCGCGACGCGTCGTGACCCAACTGATGCGCGACGGTTTCTGCACGAGGCATGGGCGCCCAGCTACGCGATCGAGGATCTGTTGAGGAGGATCTGACGTGCCGTTGCTCAACCCCCCGGATGTCCTGCCCGAGGCGATGCGGTACCTGCTTCGCGCGGTCATGGCCCACCGTGGTGCCCGGTGCGCCAAGGACGAGTTAATCCAACTGGTAGCGCCGAGCGGCCTCCCGGAAGTAATGAAGCCGCTCGACACTGACAAGGAGACCGACCACGACATTGACGGCGCCGCAGCGAGCGGCCGGCTGATCGCGGAAAAGTCGCTGAGCGCATTGGCAACGTTGAAGCTCGTGGAACTGGACCGCATGGAGGTCACGGCAGCCGAGCCGGCTCGGCGGCGCTGGCGCACCTCACTCGAGGTCACTGCAATCTCGTTCAGTCGGCTTCTGCGGTCGCAGATTTGGAGCATCGCGGCCACGACCGCCGAAGCCGGCGCGGATCCCCGGGTCTGGGATCTCGTCAATGCGGTGGCGGTCCTGTTCGCTGTGCCGGAGCCGCTAAAGCCGTTCGACTTCGAGCTCGGCGCGGGCCGGAGGTTCGACGAGGCCCAGAAGCGCTGGTTTGGACAGAACAAGCGCGACTGGCCAGTAACCAACGTTGAACAGTATCGCTCCTTTTGTCGATGGACTCCCTACCTCGGATTGGCGGCACCAATCTCCGGCAGATCCTTGGTGGCCGACGCCAGTGCCGCGCTTTTGCAGGAGTTGGCCGATCTGCCACCCGGACGCATGCGGGCGGCCGAGTTCATTGCGCACTGTGGTGAACGACTACCGGTCAGCGACGGTGGGCTCCACACGCTGTGGAAGCCTGACGACGTCCAACACCTTTCCCCGGGACTGTCGATGTCGCTACACCAACTCAAAGCGGGGGGACACCTCACCTTGCCACCGGCCGAAAGTGACACGGACACTCTGGTGGTCACCCTCGGTGTCCCCGGCGACGCCGTCCGGGTCTCGCACCTGGACTGGCATCCTCAGATCCCGGCGAAGGAGCTTTCGTGACGCCGACATCGATTCCGCCGTGCTGGTCGCGGGCCGAAATTCAGATCGCCGCTCAGGTCGACGCCGGTGGGTTGGACTTCGGTGACCCGGTAGCCGATGCGGTGTTCAGCGCCGTGCACCAGTCCGTGCCACTGGCTCGACGGACTAAGGCAGGCGTCAGTCAGCCCGTTACCGAAGACGATGTAATGAGCGATCTGTGTCAGCCGCTCAACTCAAACGAACCTCACATCCGGTTCATCACGGGCCGGGTCGGCACAGGTAAGAGTCACCTCGTCCGCTGGCTGCGCGTTCACGCCCCGCGTCGCGATGACTGGCACGTCGTCTACATCGAGAAGCGCAACACGTCCCTGCGCCGTATCATTGAATGCATCCTCGACGGCATCGACACCCCTGCCGCAGACAATCTCCGGGCCAGCCTTGCCCGGGCGGCATCGCGTGTAACCACGGTGCAGGAGGCGATGCTGGCGCTACTCAACCATATGCATCGGATGGTGCAGTTCGATGACGCCCCCGTCATCCAAAACTTGTCAGGTGCGGATCTGCAGATCATCCGTGAGCGCCTCGCTCGGCTGATCGGCGACTACTCGTTCAAGCAGCAACTGTCGCGGCCCGGCGGCCCAATCGAGCGGATCGCGAAGCTGGCGAAGGACGGCCACGATCCCGATGCGGACGTCGACGCAGAGGACCTTCACATCAGTGAAGCTGACCTGCGTATCAACCTTGACGAGTTCGCTGACTTTAGTGAGGATTTTCAGCGCAAGGTCCGTGATTTCGCAAACAACCGGAGTTTCCGAGCCGCCGCGGCATCCGTTCTCGACTACTACCTTCCGCGCACGATCGCGGAGGTCTTCACCGGCAGCGCGACAGACCTCCTGCATGTTTTTGAGGACGTACGAGCCGAACTGGCTCGGCGCGACCATGAGTTGTTCCTATTCATTGAAGACCTGGTGTTGTTGCACGGCATCGATGCGCAGTTGGCTCAGGCACTGACGGTGCCTGCCCGCGCGGACCTCTGTCGGATCCGCGCCGCGATTGCAGTCACCTCAGGCTATCTCGACGACCGGTATGCCACTTTTGCGGACCGTGGTGTCCACTACACCATGGATGTGGATCTCGCCGAGGTGCAGAGCGCGGACCTGCGGTCGTTGGTCGGCAAGTACCTCAATGCCGGCCGCGTTGGCCGCCATGCCCTCGCTGCAGCCGACCGATCGGGTGACGACGTTCCCAACGGCTGTGAGGAGTGCACCTACCGCGATCGGTGCCATCCGACCTTCGGAGTGACCCGCGAGGGCCACGGGCTGTTCCCGTTCAACGGCGCGGCCATCGACCGGTTGATCAAGCTCGCCAGCCCCAAAGGCGGCTTTGATCCTCGCAACATTCTCCGCCAGGTGATCCGGGAACCGCTCGAGGTTGCCGAGGCCGAACTGTCCAAGCCGGGCCAGTTTCCCTCAGCGCGCTTCGCATCGGGCCTTGAGCCCACCAGGCTCTTGGTGCCTGTCGAGATGCGCGACGCGATTACTCGGCAGTCGAGCACCCCGCAGGCGGAGATCAGCTTGCGGGCGTTCTACGCGATCAATCCGCCCGCCGCCGACGATCAGGTACGCGATATCGCTGACATTCTTGGTGTCCGCCTGACCGAACTCGGCGACGACAGCGCACCGTCGGCCACACCTGTCGAGGCGATTGCGCCGGTGCCGCCGGCAATTCATGAACTCGACCGGTGGGTTGCTGGCGTGCGGTTGGGGGCGACCACATCGAAGAATATTCGCCGGTGGATTCTCGACGTCCTCGCTGCCCGCCTGCAGAACGGCCCTCATGGAGTAAATGTCAAACGGTCTGGCGCCAGCGTCCTGGTCGGGCCGGTGGCCATCAGAACCAGCCACGTGTGGCTAGACAATTCGGCCGGCGGCGGTAGCACCCCCCCTGAGAGCCTCACCATCAAGTTCTTCCCCAATGATCAGGATGCGGTGCTTTTGAAGGGCGTCCTCGCCGCCACAGAGAGTCTGGCGGGACCGAACGGCGGCCGCTGGTTCTTCGAACTGCAGGCCCGACTGGCTGCATTGGAAGCGGAGATTGTCGAGCGGGTGCGGCGCGAGACGACGTTCGGGGTCGGCCCGGCTCTCGCAGTCCTGGGGGTGCTCAGTCGTGTCGACGGCCGCCGGGTCTCATCGCCTGCTCAAGCCCTCGGCGTAATGATCAGGCCGCAACGTCCAGACTCCATCAATCCCGGCATGGTGAAGTTTCTGGCCGAGGTGGCGCGGTACCGCACCTCAGCTCTGATGATCCTGCGAGACAACCTCACCCAACGCAAAAGCGACGGCGCTCCCTCGATCTTCGACGCAGGCGCCGTTTTGAAAGATCTCGTACGGTGCGCCCAGTTGACCGAACTGCCCCCCGAACTGCAGACCCAGTCGGATGCGCGTATCAACGTACGTGGATTTCACGACGCGCAGAGCAGCGCGGCGGATTCCTTGTGGAGACCGGTGCGGGACCGCCTGCGGGAGATCGGGCAGCACGTCGCGGAGGGTGAGGACCTCCCCGAAGCGCTGACGGCCATGGACAGGGTCGTGTATCAGGCACACCGGGAGTCCGTGCTGGCCGATGCTGGCACCAAGGCCACCTATGACCGACTACGAAACAAGGTGACCGGCGAGCAGCTAGACCTGCTGCGGCGGCTCAACAAACTCGTGCCGTCCTCGGCGGACTCGGGGGCGATCTGGCACCTGACAGTCGATCCCCTTCCTGCTCTCGCCGACCTGCTCAACTATTGGCGGATGTGTGATCACATTCTGCACTCGTTGCGCGATACGACGAGTGCCCCTAGTGGTGCCTCGGACAGGTACGATCGGGCCCGGCTGCAGCGTGCGCTGCGGGAACTCGCGGACACTCTTGAGGAGCTGAGCAAGCAGTGACGGAGTTGCCCCGTGCAGATGCAAGATCGGGACCTGGCTCGTTGGCCGATCGGGCCAACCAGACACTCCTGGCCCTTGCCGACCGCGCTGATCGCAAGAAGACCGAGGCAGAATTGACCGCGATCACTGTGGCCTGCAACCGTGCAGAGACCTTGGTCGCCAGCCTCAAGGCCTGCCTGCGGATTGGTGAACAAATCTCGTCGCTCGATGTGGAGTACGTCCGGCCCGCGCTATCACCAGCAGCCGCCAAGGCGATTCCGAACCTGCGCAGGGCCGCGACGGAAGCCACCAATCCTGATCGAGAGCTCGCCGAACGTCTACGAGGCGGCGCGGTCCAGGAAGCACTGAAGGCAGCGGAGACCACCGCCGCACACTTGGAACGGGCGCTGACCCGCGCGGCGGCGGAGGAACAGCGCCGCCTTGCACCCGCCGACCTCGGCCGACCCATCCCTGCTATGCCAGGTCACGAGTCGCTGCAGTACCGCATCAGCAGGATCAAGTTGTCGTTGTCGCGTCCGTACAACGGGACCGCGCAAGAAGCTCCCGCGGCCATCGAGCAGTGGAGGCGGGACTCAGCGGCGTGGGAGGAGGTTCGAGCAGAGATCGATCGGCGCTTGGCCGAGCTTCCATCGGAGATCAAGGCGTTCGTCGAGGCCGCCGCCGGTGACAATGGTGCACCCTGGTCGCTGGTCACCCCAGCCGTTCGCCTGTGGCTGGACAGGGATGGCAACGGTGAGGGATACGGGGTCCGTAAATGGTGAGCGATCTTTCCGCTGCCGTTCTGCGTGTGCTCGACGTTGTCGAGGACGTGGAGGCCCGTTACCTGGTCTGGGGGCTGACTGAGGAGAGTTGGACCGAGGACCGGCTCCTTGAGGTAATTAGCGCGGCGGCGCCGTCGCACGATCCCCGGGAACTCCTCGAGCAACTCCTCCAGCACAACTTGGTCTTCGAACTTGAGCGACGATGGCCGACGGAGTACCGGACCCGTATGGCCGAGACCATCCGGCTCATGGCGCATCTTCGCCAGCAGTTCCCCAACCGGCCCTGGCAGGCTGCCCCGCCTCTGGTCGCCGACTTCCGCTTCCGTCATGAACCCCGCTGGTTTCCCGAACGAGATCTCACTCCGGACACCGTCGCGACACAACTGGCAGCTCGTCAACTGTCCGGCCCGCAGGTTGAAGCGGTGCGCCAGATCCTCGACGGACGCAAGTTGTCGGCCTTTCAGTTGGACTCCACGATCGAGGTGTTTACCGCGATGGCCGGTCGCGATCGCGGTGTCGTCGTCAGCGCGGGTACTGGCAGCGGCAAAACGCTCGCGTTCTACCTGCCGGCGCTGACTTACCTCGCCACCCGGCCCGAGTCCCCCCGCGGCGTCGGTGTCGTAGCGATATATCCACGCAACGAACTGCTCAAGGACCAACTCGCCTCGGCTCTTGACGAGACGCGGCGGCTGCGCAAGGGAGGTGGTCGGCAGATTCGCCTTGGCGCATACTTTGGCAACACCCCGAAAGCGGCCGAAGCGGCCAGGGCCCCAAACCGGGCGTGGCGCAGAGCCGCCACGGGCTGGGTGTGCCCGTATCTCACGTGCCCCGCCTCCGGCTATGACGGCCGGTGCGGAGGCGAGCTCGTCTGGCGCTTCACCGACTATGCCGCTTCCGCGCAGCGGCAGCGTGAGCGGCTCACCTGCGTACGTTGCGGCGAGCAGGTCAGCGACGACGAGGTCGCACTGACCCGTCGGTCCATGCACTCCCGCCCACCCGACCTCCTATTCACGACCACAGAGATGCTCAACCGATCTCTGAGCGACGGGTGGAGCATGCACGTGTTCGGCGTAGGGCCGAAGGCAGCGAGCCGACCCGGGCTGGTGCTGCTCGACGAGGTGCACACCTACGAGGGCAGTAATGGTGCCCAGGTCGCTTACCTGCTGCGACGGTGGCGACGTTTGCTGGGCCGGCCCACCACCTGGGTGGGGCTGAGCGCGACTTTGGCGAACTCGGGCCGCTTCTTCGAAACCCTCTGCGGGCTCGCCGATGGCACGGTGACCACCGTCGAGCCCCGGCAGGAGGACATGAGGGCGCGCGGGCGGGAGTACCAGGTGGTGCTGCGTGGCGACCCCGGCCAGCAAACCGCCCTATTGTCGAGCACGATCCAGTCGCTCATGCTGCTGCGACGTGTCCTCGACCACCAGCCCACCTCGCTGGGCGCGTATGGAAACCGTGTTTTTGCTTTTTGCGACAACCTCGATCTGGTCAACCGGCTATATCGGCAAATGCTGTCCGCTGAGGGCTTCACCGAGACGGGTCGGCGTTTGCGCAACGGGGTCGCTCTCGCGAGTTTGCGCATGAGCCGCGCTGCCGGGCGGTCCGGCCCGGTGACCGATTGGGCTCGGCGAGATGCAGACGGCCAGCAGTGGTGGATGCCCGAACGGCTCGGGTTCGACGACCAGGGGCTGACCATCGGTCGGACGTCGTCGCAGGACACCGGCGTCAAGGTAGGAGCCGACGTCGTAGTGACCACGTCCTCCCTAGAGGTGGGGTTTGACGACCCATCCGTGGGTGCGGTCCTGCAGCACAAAGCCCCTCGCGACGTGGCGTCGTTCCTGCAGCGCCGAGGACGAGCCGGGCGGACGCGGACACAGCGCCCGTGGACCGTCGTGGTGTTGTCAGACTACGGACGTGACCGCACCGCATACCAGGACTACGAAACGCTGCTCGCCCCGGCCCTCCCTGAGAAACGCCTACCGCTAGGCAACCAGTCAGTGCGCAAGATGCAGGCGGCGATGTGCCTCATCGACTGGGCGGCGCACCGATTGGACGTGACGGCTCGCACGGGTGGCCAACGCATGCGCAGCGTGTTCGTCCAGCCTGATTCCACCCATGCGCACCTGCGCGAAGAGGTGGCAGAATTGCTCACTCGAGTGATGAACGGGGGCACCGAGCGCCAGGAACTGATGACCTTCATCGGTTCGTCGCTACGGCTGACGCCGGAGGAAGTCGAGGCGGTGTGCTGGGAACAGCCCCGCTCGCTGCTTCTGGACGCGGTGCCCACGGCTCGGCGGCGGCTGGTAAGCCGGTGGGCAGCTTACGACAACGGCAGAGCAATACCCGAGCGGGAGGAGTGGGTCAACGACTCGCCCCTGCCGGAATTCATTCCCAAAGCACTGTTTAGCGACTTGTGCCTGCCCGAGGTCGCCATCGAACCGCCACCCAGCTACGACGAGGCGGCCCGTGAATCGATCGCAGTGCACATGGCGCTCAACGAGTTGGCACCAGGCAAGGTGACCATGCGCTGGGCGGTGGAGCGCGGACGGGGCCTGTGGATCGAACCCGCGCCTGACGGGCAGGCCGTCGCACTCGAACTGGGCCTTGCACGAAGCGGAGACGTCATCGGAGAGGTGCCCGACAATCAGGGATCACTTCCTCTGGTTCGTCCGCTCGTCACCGCACCACAGGTGCCCGATCCGGATGTGCGGCCCTCGTCTAACGGTCGCCTGCACTGGCAGGTGCGCCGACAGGCGCCTGCCGACGCGATTAAGGTGCTCCGACCACGGAGCGGCCCGCTGGTCAGCACCGTGTTGTCTGTGGAGGCATACCTGCACGTCGGCTGCGGTGCGTTGCACACCTGGCGGTATGCCACGGAAACGTCGGCCGCGGTGCTGCGCCGTGTCGGCGGACGCCAGCAGATCGCCAATAGCTTCAGCTGGCACGGGCATCCGGCAGCGGTGGGCTACGAGGCCAGCGTCGATGCGCAGGTCGTCACTGTCGCGGTACCGCAGACGCTGGCAGCGTTTGACCTTCATCGCTCACCACGCCGGCTTCGGCAGCTGCGGCGAGACATCTTCGTCGACCGGCTTCGCATCGGGCTGCGCGCGCTGCGTATCGATCCGTTCCTCTCCCACAACATTGCGGAAGCCCTTGTCGCGGCGGCCGCGGCGACGGTGCGGGATAACACCGACCCAGCGCACCTGTCCGGCCTGCCCGCGGCGCGCTGGCGGGAACTCGTCTCCGATGTGCTCAGCCAAGGGCTGGTCGGACTCGAGGACGAGGACGAAGACGAAGACGAAGACAACGGCTTGAGTCCACGGCAGCAGCAGTTGCTCGATGCGCTTCATGACCCTGCGGTGACGGATGCGATCGCCGACAGCATCGGCCTCCTCACCGCGGAACCGGACGACACGTGGCTTTCCTGGTTGCGCGCCCGCTATGTGCACACGGTGGCTGCCGCGTGGCAAGCCGCAGCCCAGCAACTGTGCCCCGATTTCGACGCGGACCTCGACAGTGTTGTCGACGTCGACCCGGTCACCGACGGCCCGACAGTGGCATTCGTCCTCAGCGACGCCACGATCGGCGGTGGGGGCATGGTGGAGGCCTTGACCTCCCGCATTAGTGACGATCCGCGACAGTTCGATTACCTCGTGGTTGCTGCGCTGCAGCCGTCCGACTTAGAGGAGGTCGACCGGTCGCTCCGCCACACCTTGAACTTGCTTGACACAGAGCCCGAGATCGCTGAGGCCGCACGCCGGTTCCGCAGTGCCACCACAGACCGGCTCGGCTGCTGGCAGAGCCTGCTTGCTCTGCTCACCAACTATGGGGTCAGCCCGGCTCACGCCACCGTCACCACACTGGCCAGCCGCGTCTTTCGGGCCAACTCAGGACCGTACTCCGACCTGCTGCTGCGGGAATGCCTCACCCGCTGGGAAGACGTCGAGGTGCGTGCCGGGTTTGCCATCGATCACCGCAGCATCTGCATGGCTCTTGCCGCCGATCCGATGATCCGCGCTGAGCTGGTCAAGGCGGTTCCGGAAGGAGCTATCCAGAACCAGGCCTGGATGCAGTCCGTGCTTCAGGGACTGCTATGGCCCAGCGCCGAGGCGCGTCGGGCACAGTCCCTCGTAGCATCGAATCGCTTCGTCAGCGACGCCCCGATGACCGAACGAACATTGGTGCTGGATACCTTGCCTGAGTCTTACGACGACGTCGATGTGGACCAACTCGATTGGACCGACCAGCTCACCAAAACCATCGCTATGGCGGGGCGTTGCCGACTGGTGTCGGGAAGCAATGACCGAATCCGACTCAAGCGGGCGCTGCAACACATCGTCACCCAGCCGATCGAGTTGGGTTGGCTACATGTCCACCCCCACGTCGATGCGACCTCGCGCCGTGACGGATTGTTGGCGGTGGACGTGTCTCTGGAGGAGTCGCCGCAGTGACCACTCGCCACATTCACCGGCTCGCCGCCCGCCCGCACCGTCTCATCGCAGAGGCTCTCCAGAGTCTGATCGTCAGCGAACTGCTGGCACCGGGGCGCCGCCTGTTGGTCGCCTCGCCCTGGATCAGCGACGTGCCACTGCTCGACAATCGCGGCGGGCGCTTCAGCGCCCTCGATGCAACCTGGGGAGCACAGGTTATCCGCCTGTCGGCGATCCTGCGCGCCCTGCTCGCCCAGCAGACCAGTGTCTACCTGCACTGCGGGTCGGGCGAGCCGCAAACCCGCTTCGTAGAGCGGCTCCACGACGTCGCTCGACGCGATGGAACAGAGGCGTTGTTCCATCCGCGGCAATCAACACACGAGCCCGGGACCGCCCTGGACCACGAAAAAGCGATCGGTGGTGATGACTGGATCGTCCACGGATCGATGAACTTGACCTACCGAGGCGTCGAGATCAACGGGGAGTTGGTGACCGTTTCCACCGACCCGGGCCACGTCGCGACGGTTACCACCGAACTGATGAGTTTGTTCGCATGAGTGAGCGGGCCACCGGAGCCCCAGTGATACGGCGCTGGGAATCATTTCAAGGCACGTTCTTCGCCCTGCCCAACGAACTGCGTGTCGGTGCTGTGCGGCAACTCGATGAACTCGTCACCATCGCGCAGCAACTCGTCGCACAGGACCCTCCGAAGCCAGTGGTGCTGCCCGCACGCATCGACGGCAGTACCCACTACTTCGCCATGGCGTTCAGCGCGGAGCAGTCCCGCACGCTGCGGGAGTTGCTACAGTCGCACATCGGCAAAACCTGGACCGACTTCGAGGGCCAAAGCCTGGCTGCCAGGCCGACCGGTGACCTGTTGGAACGGGCGGCGATCGCGCTTGCCGGTGACAGCCGGTACGTCTACCGCTTTCGGGTTGCCGACACGCCCCCGGCCGCCCGCATCGAGGTACGCGAATCGGTCCAGGCCCTACTGACCTCGATTGCCGGAGCGCCGCGGCGACACGCCCGTCTCTCACTACCCATCGGACGGCTCATCGGGGAGCTCGCCGATGCCTGCGCCGCAGGGGCAGAGCAGGAGTCCGCGGCGGCCTATGCGGTACTCGCCTCCGATCACCGTCTGTCGCGGGCGAACCGAATGTTCCTCCAGATCCAGGTGCTCGCCGCGTTCGAACGCTGGGACGAACTCGATGAGCATCCGGAACTGGACACGCTCCTGAAGCTGCCCCGGCCAAGCTTGGCCTCTGACGCTCTGGCGCGCCTGGCCATGTCCAAGCTCCCCGATCCCCCCGATCTGGCGGCATTCGGAGCGGTCGCGACCCGCTTCAACGCCCTGATCGACTCCGTGTCGACGATCCGGTCCGCGGCCGGCGCCCGGTACTACACGCTATGGGCGCTGACCGCGGGCGAGTCACCCGAGATGGTGCGAGAGCGACTCACACGCGCCGGCTGGACGAGTGACCCGGGCATCGTCGCCGTGCTAGACGCCCAGCCCACCGCTAGCCGAACGGACGACGCGGAGAAGGCCGCGTCCTCCGTCACGCAGCTTCGCCACCGTGCCCACGAATCCATTGAGGCCGGGCGCTTCGATGCTGCGGTCGATTTGCTATCGCGCATCCCCACGGACGTCGTCGACCTGCCCGCGGTGGTCGAGGCGGTTTCGCACACCCTCACGGCTGCGGCACTGGCCCTGCTGGCGCGTCACCGCGCCGCACATGGCGACGAGGCCATCCGCCGTGCCTTCGGCCCGGCACCACGCGTCGACAGGCAGATCGAACCGATGACGCTGCCGGACAGGATCGTCGACCTGTTCTCCGCCTCAGCGACGCCACAACGACTGTCTGAACTCGCCGAATCCATCGCACAGACAGGCGTCTCAGAACTGCGGGCCCCCGGTGGAACGGACGCCGCCGGTCTGGCGATCCAAAAGATCACGGCAGGCGACGGGCCGGGACGCCTGTCACCCGGGCTCGACGTGTGCATCGATCTGGTGCGCGATCTGAAGAGCAGTAACGCGACGGTCGACGACGTTCGCTCGCTCAGCTACCGCGTGCTGGAGCTGTGGGCATACCACGACGACAGTGGTGATCGCCACCGCATGTCTCGCATCGTGCAGCTCGTTGATGGCCTCGTCGCAATCGGTCTCAGCGTGCAGGCATTCGATGAGGTGGTGGAACTGCTCCGCGCCGGATGGGATCCCTTCCTCACCGACGCCGACGTGCCGCTCGGTCTGGACTTGCTCGAGCACCTCCTGGCACATCGAGCCGGCACCACTGACAGCCTCGACAAGTTCGCCGTGCCGATGCTGTCGCGAATTGGCCTACACAACGCCGGGCGGATCCCGTCGGCGGCGCTGGCCGTCGCCGTTGACCTCGCCCCGTCATTCGGGCTCACCGTCACCGTCCCGCCAGCGGAGCGAATCGTCGGCGAGCAGCCAGGGACGATTCGTCCCGGCACTCGCATCGCCCTCTACTCACTACAGGAACAGGCATTGGAGCGCGCCGCCCGGATCCTGCGCTCGCGCCATCCAGGCCTTGAGGTGCTGGTCTGCGCTGATCATGTCGCGACAGACTCGCTGCGCGCTGCGGCCCGGGCGGTGGACCTGTTCGTGGTGATGGACCGAGCCGCAGCCCATGCCGCCACCACCGCTCTCAAAGCGGAACGGCCGGCCCGGCCGATCCGCTACGCCGCCGGGAAGGGGTCGACCTCGTTGATCGAGGCCGCAGAGGAGTGGCTTTCTAACGATGCGACGACTGTGGGCGATCTCAGGCCGGACGACGTTCACTGACCGGACCGGCGGCCCGGCAGAACCGGGCCGCCGGGACCTATCCGAGGTTACGGCTGGGGACCACGCTGTGCCGGCGTCACCGCTTGCATGGCACGCCGGTACCTCGTCTGCAAGTAATCGGACAGGCGCTGAATGTCACGTGGGGTGTTCTGCACGTCGTTCCAGGCGCGTTCACCATCCTCGAAAGGCCACACGCCATGGGTCCAGTAGCAGTCATCGGCAATCGACTTCAAGTCCGCGGCGAACTCCGCAGCGGACACAATCTCGTCAGGGGCAGCCCGCTTGTGTGAGATCGCGTCCATCAGGTACCCCATCGCGATGATGCCGGCGCCGTGCATGAGCCGAGATCGCCGTGGTGGCTTGTTCCAGGCGTCGGAGAACACCTCAGCGACAGCGGACCAGAAGTTGTTCAGAATCCCCAGCATGTACCCGAAATTGGGGCCTCCCCGGTCACCCCGGTAGGGGTAGAGCGCGCCGTCGCTGAGGCTGTTCTCCAGCATGCGCAGCATGGAGTTGTCTTTGATGAGGCCCTTGGGATTGGTCGGCGTCTGGATCATGCCGCGCAGCGGGCCCTGGTGGGCGAAGTTCAGTCGCTCGACAAGGGTGGCGGGCAGTTGACGCACCATCAGCGGGACCGGCAACGCCCCAGCCGCACCGGGAAGGAGTTCGTGGATCAGACCCTTGGGCAGTGCTTTGGTGGAGTTGACCAGGATGAACTGCGACCGCTGGTCGGCGTGCGTCTCGGCGATGAACGCGGTGACGCAAACGGGAAAATGATCCAGCTTGGCGTCCCGGATGGCCGCGCTGCGTTGCTGGCCATCGACGATGAATCCGGGCTTGTCCGGGTCGCCGCTGTCCATCATGGGGATGATCAGGGTCCCGGATCGCACGAAGGCTGGTACATCCTCGGTGTCTCTGTCGGCCTCGAAGCGGACCCTGTCATCGAAGGCGACCACGATAGCATTGGGCAGCATCGGGCTCGGGTCGGTGTCGAGGTAGCGACGAATCGCCGCAACGTGGGCGAGGCTCTCCGGCCGCTGGTAGCCATGCAATTGGGTGTCGCTGCCGCGACGGATACGCGCCACGGTGGCGATGTCGCTCATGTGCTTGCCGTCGATGGCGAAGGTGTAGATGCGACGGCTCGGCCCCTGCGTGATCTCCAAGGCGGGAAGGCGCAGTGGTTGGCGGCCGGTCCTTTCTGATGGGTCGACATGTGCCCGCGTCACGATGGGTCCTCTCCAAGTTGGGCCTGTAGGCGCTGCCGAAAGACGTACAGGTTATGAAAACCACGTCTCTTGTTACGTTCTGTCCCGCGAAAGATCGCGATATCGATGCCGAGAGCGCGGCACAGAGCGCAGTCGCAGTCTCGCCAGGGCCGGTCGTTGAGGGTGCGCCGGTAGGCCTCTCCACGGTCCTTGGTGTCCCACAGCAGGCTGTAGGACTGCAATGCCTGCCAAGTTTCCTCGAGAGTGGCGTGACCGCTGTCATATTCGCGCAGCAACTGTAGCGCCTGACGTTCACGGGTGAGCGCGAGTCGTTGATCAACCTCTCCGGCCGCGATGCGCTTGCGCAGTTTGAGGTTGCCTTCGACCTGCGGTACGCGCAGCGCAACGTACGCACCACCAAAGGTGTAGTAGTTGTTGCGTTCATCCTTGAACGCCTGGCGGAACGGGGAGGTGCTGTCGAAGCTTCTCACCCCGAGTTGAGCGAAGGTGGGGATGTCCTCATGACGGCTAACACCGAGCAGGTGCAGTTCTGTGGCGGGTTCACGGACGTCTTCGATAGCCTTCAGGCATCCGATGATCTCGCGGGTCTTGTACGGGACCATACCGCCGAGCGCAATTCGGTCGTATCCGATTCGCTGCAACTGGGCAACCGAGTCGGCATAGGACTCCGGACTCCATCCCTGGGCAACCCCTAGCGGGGTGAAGCCGACGCGATGGCCCTTACAGGCGTTCCAGAACTCGCTGGCCAACGTCAACGTGAGGTCTTGGCGTTCCTGCCATCTCCTGAGTTGGTCGTCGTCCTGGTGGACCGGAGTCGCCAGCGGGTTTGGGCTGAAAATGACGTGGTCGACCGAGATTCCGTAGTCGAACTCGCAGTCGTGATAAAAGCCGACAACCTCGTCTACGGTGTAGGGAGGTTTATCCTCGTTGATGTAGGAAAAAGCACCGCAGTCTCCCATGATCTTCAAGGATCCGCGAGAGCGATCGAGACGGAAAAAGCGCCGTGCGTGTTCCCGATACAGCCGCAATCGTTGCGCCGCAGTGTATTTGCCCGCACTGCCGTCGGAGTAACCGTCTACGATGGCCTTGGACACCAGGAGGCCGTCGAACGGCGGTGGGTCGAACACCTCGTGGGCGTAGAGGTCGTCGCGCTGCCGAACTCGGTAGGGGTCGCGTTCCTCGGTGATGAAGTCGAAACCCGGATCGACCTGGTCTTGGCTGTCGGGGAAGAAAAACCTCATCGGATGCTCGTCCTTGCGTTCAGATAGATGCGGATGAGGTAGTTCGACAGCTTTTGAATGTGACTGTGGGTGTTTTCCACAGCGTTCCAGCGCAGTCCGCTCTCCTCCCACGTCCCGGATGTCCACCGACAGTAGGGCGCTACCAGGTCAAGGTGCTTGCGGATCGCGGCAGGAGCATCGACGTGGTGGACGTCGATGGATCCCAGCACGCGATCCATGAGCCTGCCCATGGCCCGGATCCCGGCGCCGTGCATTAGCCGGCTCTCCTCCGCCGGCTTGCCCCATGCATCTGGGAATGCGTTGCGTACTGCACTCCAGTACACGCACAAGGCGTGGTGGATACCGTCGATGTCGGTTTCACCCGTGGTCAGGTTGCGGTACGGGTACAGGCACCCGCTCGGTTGGGTGTAGCTCTCTTGCAGCATCCGGATGATGCTGTTGTCGGCGATTACGGCGCGCGCGGCTTGGGCCTTGTTGGTCGAGGCGCGCCTAATCAACTGATGGAACGGCGAGTCCGTGTCGTTGTTGAGGCGTTCACACAAATACGAGGGGGCTCTTCGGACGCTCAGGTGTGTCGGCAGAGGGCTGTCGACCTCGGGCAGCAGTTCGGTGACAAGGCTGCGTGGCAGGGGCTTTGTGTTATTGACGCGAAGGAACTGGTCGCGCTGAAGGCTCACCCCGTCCGCCACGAACGCGGTGATCGGGACCGGAAGATCCATGCGAGCGGCCCGCGACAGCGCTAGAGCCCGTTGCTGGCCGTCGACGATCCATGCGGGTTTACGTTGACCGATGCCCGGCCGAGGCAGTTTAAGGGTGCCACCAGTGGCGAGCCCGTCGCTGACGTTAGGGCCGCGGCTGGGAACGAACCTCACCGTCGAGGACAACGCCATGATGATCGCGTTGGGGAAGATGACCGGATCGCTGTTGAGATAGTCGACGATGTCCTGGACGTGAGTGCGGACTTCGGGGCGCTGGTAGCCGATAAGTGTGCCAGCCTCATCCCGGCTGACCCGTGAGACATCGGCGACTTGCAGGACCTCCGCGGCCGTGAGGGTGAACAGGTACAGAGGGTAGCCGTCGGTCTGCACAAGCTTGAGCGCACGCCGTTCGAGTTCGGCCTGAGAGGTCATGACCGGTGTCCCTGTTGGCAGGCCTGTGCGTGCAGGCGTCCGAATCGGGCCTGCTCGCAGGAGCGACCTGTCTGGCGCAGTTGGCGCAGCAGTTGTGTGGCACTGTTGTGCGGATGGTCGCGGATGTAGGCACGAACGTCGTCGTCGGACATTCGGATTCCGGTCGACCGGGAGGCGGGCGGGTTGACCGGCGTCGCGGCTGCCGCTGCATTCCGCAGTGCGGTCCGGTCGTAGCCGGCGCTGTGCGTGAGGAGGTGTTTTACGACACGGACATTGAGCGCCTGCAGGCTGCCGCCGACAGTGTGACGGAGTGCGGCAGTGACAGGCACCAGCAGTTCTGCCAACTGCGGGTGGGCGTCGGCCGGCCCCACGACCGATATTGCTCCAGGGGCCGCGACGTCGGCGGCCGCGAGCACGTCGTCGCCACACGCGCGCTGGTATGCCTCTGACAGCACCGCAATGATCGTGGCACCCGGGTTGCCCCGAGCTAGCTCCGTGAAGGTTCGGGGTTGGTCGGGCGTTGGGCCGGGCCAGTCGCCGAGGCGACGCCACCAGTCGGTAACCTCGCTCACTGTCGCCCCAACCGTGTCCGGCATGCCGGCGGAAAATGTGGCGCCGTAAGCGTGAATGGCCGCGTCCGCTGGGATCAGGCCATAACCGGCGGAGGCGACCCACAGCATCGCGTTGCTGGCCTGCACATCAGCAATCAGGCGTCGTGCCACCTGCCAGTGCTCGCCGGCGTAGAGGTCGAGGGCGCGATGGCGAGGGTGAGAGTTGTTGTCAAGGCGGGAAGTCCAAGCGGCGAACCGGGCAGCCGGCAGCGCTCGATCAAGGTCGCCGAGGCGCAGTCGTGGCGCGACTGTGTGCCGCTTACGGTTGGCGCAGGTCACCACGATGTGCAACGCGTTGTCTGACGGCGCATTACCCATGGAGGTCTCGCTCGTCTGGGGCGACCCAACTGACGTGCGCGAAGGCCGCATGCAGCACCTCGACGAAGCGGCCCTGCTGGGCGCCCTTGACATTGCTGGCCGCATCTACGGACGTGGTCATTTGGGCCACGGCCTCACGGCCCTGCCCATCGCAGATCAGCACCGGATAGTGCAACCCCTCGACGTCGATCGCGTCGAGGGCGACACCGCGGGCGTCGGGCAGCGCCTGGACGTCGGGCAGGCTCATGATGGGCCCCGGTAGACGCAGCCAGAGGTGCACGTTTCCCGCACGACGACCGCGCTCAGCGGCAGCCTGTCGGTGAGCTTGTCCCACGTCCAGCGGGCGAGGTTCTCGCTGGTGGGGTTTTCCAGCCCGGGTATCTCGTTGAGGTAGTAGTGATCGAGTTGGTCAATCACCGGCCGGACCGCCGCCTTGATGTCACCGAAATCCATGACCCACCCAAGTGCCGCGTCCACCTCGCCCTCGACGTGGACCTCGAGGCGGTAGGAGTGCCCGTGCAGACGGGCGCACTTGTGGCCCGGCGGCACCTGCGGCAGCCGGTGCGCGGCCTCGAAGGTGAACTCCCGAAAGATCTCCACTACGCAATCCCCAGATACTTGTGCGTCTGCAGGCTTAGCTGCCACTGCGGATGCTCGAGGCAGTAGGTCACGGCTGCAGCCGTGTTGGCTTCCCGGTCAGCGCCATCCATGGGCTGCAACAGGAACCGGGTGAAGCTCAGGTGTTCGAACTGCTCGGGCATCGCCCCCGGTTGGGGATACACCAGCTTGAGGTCATCGCCGCTGGTCAGGGTCAAGTCGGTGCCCGCCTTCGGGCTCACGCAGATCCAGTCGAGTCCGGGTGGCGCCGGCCGGGTGCCGTTGGTTTCGACGGCCACCTCGAACCCTTCGGCGTGCAGCGCGTCGACTGCTGCCTTGTCGAGTTGCAGCAGCGGCTCTCCGCCGGTGCATACAACGTAGCGGCGAGCGCGGGGATGGTCCTGTCCATGCCAGGTCTTCGCAATGGCCGCAGCCAGTTCTGCGGCCGTGGCGAAGCGCCCGCCGCCCGGGCCGTCGATGCCGACGAAGTCGGTGTCGCAGAACTGGCAGAGCGCGCGGTGCCGGTCTCGTTCGCGTCCGGTCCACAGGTTGCAGTTGGCGAATCGGCAGAATACCGCTGGGCGGCCAGCGTGGCTGCCTTCGCCTTGTAACGTGTAGAAGATTTCCTTGACCCGGTACGCGGATCTCATGCTGCCCTGCCGACGGCGGGGTCTGACATGCCGAGTTCAGCGAAGCCCCGAATGCGGAGTAGGCAGGAGTCGCAGGTACCACAGGGGCGGCCTTCGACAGGGTCGTAGCAACTGTGGGTGAGCGAGTAGTCGACACCGAGGCTGAGGCCCAGCCTGATGGTGTCTGCCTTCGTTAGGTGGATGAGGGGGGTATGAATCTTCATCCGCTGTGTTCCCTCGACGGCGGCCTTGGTGGCGAGGTTTGCCATACGCTCGTATGCCTCGATGTACTCGGGTCGGCAATCTGGGTAGCCGCTGTAATCGAGGGCGCTTACGCCAATGAAGACATCGGATGCCCCGAGGGTTTCTGCCCAGGCAAGCGCGAACGACAGGAAGATGGTGTTCCGAGCCGGCACGTAGGTGATGGGGATCTCGTTCCCGATCTCTTCGGCGCTCTCGTGGTGGGGCACAGCGAGGTCGTCGTCGGTCAGTGCGGAGCCGCCGAAGATCTTGAGGTCAATGTCCGCAACAACGTGTCGGGTCGCTCCCAGAGCCTTTGCGACCCGTGCGGCGGCTTCGAGTTCTACGGTGTGCCGCTGGCCGTAGCGGAAGCTCAAGGCGTTCGCCTCGAACCCCTCCTTGACGGCCACCGCAAGGGCCGTGGCCGAGTCCAGACCGCCGCTTAGCAGTACTACCGCTCGGGGCTTGGATGCCGACATCTGAGGCTCCTTGCTTCGTCGATGGTCGAGAAACTGCAGTAGCTGCTCCGCCAGTGGTGCGTAGTTACTGCTCGTAGGTTGCGTCACGTTACCCGAATACTGCGCGTCGTCGAAAGGTAGCCAAGGCGTGTCCTTCGACCTTCAATGCCGGATCCGTCGCATCCGCGGCCGACCCGTCGGCCGACTGGGGCGGTGCGAGGTGCGTTGGCAGGAGAGAGCCGACATGTCGGGAGCGGGCTACACGGGCGCTTGAATTCGGTCCGCGACCGCCCGCCACTCCAGTTGGGCGGCCAGCGGCGTCACGGTGACGCCCGCCTCCTGGAGCAGCCGTAGGTGCCGGTCGTAGCTCGGGTGGGCGGCAAGCTGCGCCTTGACGTTCGGAAACGCGTACACCGGGACCCCAGCGCAGAGCGTCTCGTTGAGAAGGCCGAGCGCAAGCGCGTCGTTGATCCCCAGCGCCCATTTGTTGATCACGTTGAACGTCGCCGGCACCACGGCAACGACATCCGCTGCCGGATGCAACTCCGGCTCGCCCGGCTTCCGCCACTCCACTCGCACCGGATACCCCGTCTGCCGCGCCAACGCCTCCGGATCGATCCAGGTCGCAGCCGTCTGCGTAGCGGTGAGGCAGACAGTCCATCCGTCCTCCTGCAGCAGCTCGATCAACTCACCGATCCGCAGGACGGGAGGAGCGGCACACACCACCAGAGCCAGCACACCTCGCTGAGTCACGCCAATAGCCCAGACCGCTCCGCCAGAGACCGCAGCCCCGGCGTCGCCGCTCGCCGCTCCTTGGCCAACAGGTCGAGCAACAGCGCCCGCGCCTGTACGTTGGCGTGAACGAACTCGGCGGCCACCCGCTCGGCTTCGAGCAGGTGCAGCACCGAGATCGACCGGTCGCCGGTCGACATCAGCGCCGCTGCCGCCAGGTCGACGTGCACCTGTGCCCGTCGACCGACCAGCACCGCCGGCAACCGTGACGTGTCGAGCCGCGATCCGATCTCCAGCGCCTGATCCGCATTGCAGGCCCGGACTGCGGCGGAGACCGCGTGGATGAGGACGTTCGTCGGACCGAAGCCGGTCCACAGCCGGTTGTGGTCTGAGCCGAGCATCATCGCCAGTCCGCCGGCCTGCGCAAGGAACTGGCCCGCTTCTTTCGGGTTACCCTGTCCGGCCGCCATCACGGCAGCCAGCAGCAATAACGCCCCTTGCGCAGAGAGCAGATCCGGATCGTCAACCGCACCAAGGCGGTTGATGCTGGTCAGGACGACCTGCTCGGCCTCGGCCGGTCGACCGGGCAGCCGCATCAGCCCGCATGCCGCCTGGTAGGCAGCAACGGCCGCCAACGCCTGGTCGTCCGCAAGCCGCGCGGCGATGGAGGCGCGATCGGCGGTTAGCAGGGCGGTGTCACCGTCACCGACCTTGGCCGCCAGCTTTGAGGCAGCGATATACGCGGCAGCGAGCAGCCGGAAGGCGTTGCTGCGATGCAGTCCGGTGGCGGCGCCAGTCAGGGCTGTCGCCTGGCTGAGCACGTCCGGCACCAGGCGAGCGGCCGAGGTGTAGCTTGCCCGCTGGTAGAGGTTGTGCACGCGACCAACGCCCCGCCGTACTTCGACGAGCGACGGCATCGGTCCGCCGGGAGCCGCCAGATAGCTAGTGAGGAAGGTGCGGAGGTCGTTCAGCAGCTCCGGCCGGGCGGCGCCGGAAGCTGGACTACGAGCGTCTCTTCCCATGGCCTGCCCTCGATGTGCTGCCACCGACACGTCGACGAGCATGTCGTCGAGCTGTCCGAGCGTAACCCCCAATGCAGCTGCTATACGGGTTCGATGCCACGGCTGAGGGTCCGTCTCGGCGTTCTCCCAGCGCACCACGGTCGACCGTTCCACGTCGAGAAGCTCGGCCAGGCGTTCCTGGCTGTATCCGAGGGCCTTGCGCCGTTGGCAGAGCCGGTGTCGCTTCAGGGCCACGCCTGATCTCCCTCCATTCTGTCGCAACTGTAGTAACAGTCTGTCGATTGGGCAGGTAGGCAGATGCCTCACTTCTGCGTCATAGAGGCTTCTCGGGCGCTGTAGCTCCTGATCAGGCCGAACCCGAGGCTGATCGCATGGCCCGGGGCGGGTGCTGGGCGCCGGCCGCGTCGTTCCCCCGTACGGCGGCGGCCGTCCCCGCCCGCCCCGGCGCCACTCCACGCACCCCATCGCCGGAGGCGCCCACCGATGTCCGCCCTACTCGCCGATTTTCCCGTGCAGGCTCCGGTCACCGACGAGGACCTGACGCTCGCCGCCCACGCGGTCCGCGTCCACGCCCCCGAGCCGTGGCCGCAGGGCCTGCTGTGCCGCAGCGAACGCGTCCCGTACCCGTGTCGCCTGGCCCGCTGGGCCCACGCCACGATCCACGCTGCCGGCCTGACCGAGGAACAGTTCGGGGAGTTGGCGTGACGAAACAGGAGATGCCCGAGGCCGTCGCCCGCTGGCTCAGCCTTGTCGCGGCGGACGCGGAGCTGTCCCCATACCTGATCGGGGTGGACCGGGACCGGCTGAAGGAGCAGGTGGCCATAGCGTTGGCCTCCGGCACGGAGTTGCCGCACCTCGGCTGGTCGGAGGCCGAGCACCGCCGCGCGGAGAGTTACCTGCGGCGGCGCTCGTTCTGGGAGCAGGTCGAGGACCGCTGCCCGGGCCTGCTGCCCGAACGGGACGCCCCGCTGATCGAGGCCGCCCTGCGCCGGCTCACCGACCGGCCCGACCGCCCCGAGAAGCTGGCGCTGCTGAACGTCCTGGGCCGCGCGTACCGCCGCTTCGGCCTGCGACCAGAGCACCAGACGGTCATCGACGACGCGCTACGGACCGCTGTGCCCTGGCAAGAAGTCGAGCGGGCAGCCACAAGAGCAGGGGACGGCCCGGCCTGGTGGCCGGTCGAGGTGCTCGACCACGACCTGGCCTGCGACCGGGTTGCCGTCATCACGGTACGGCCGTGGCGGCGGCTGCCCTACCGGCCCGGCCAGGCGGTGCCAGTCTGCACGCCGCGCCGGCCCGGCCGGTGGCGCTGGCTGTGCCCGGCGAACGCGCCGCGCCCCGACGGCACCGTCGAGCTGCACGTTCGCGCGGTCCGCGGCGGCGCCGTCTCCACCAGCCTGGTCCATCAGGTACGCCCGGGAGAGCTGCTCCACCTCGGCCCCCCGGCGGACACCGGGCTGAGCCTGCACGACGAGGACCTGCTGCTGATCGCCGGCGGCACCGGGCTGGCGCCGCTGCGCGCGATCGTCGAGCAGGTCGCCGCCGCCCCGGATGGCCGGCGCGTGACGCTGGTCGCGGGCAGCCGTGACGTGGCGAGCCTTTACGACGCGATCACCCTCGACAAGCTCCAGCAGGCCCACGACTGGCTGACCGTCGTGCCGGCGTTCTCCCACGATCCGTTCGCCGAGCCGGGGGAGCGGGGTGACGCGCTGACCGTCGCCCTCGAGCATCATCGTGCCGGCCAGCAGGTGTACGTGTGCGGGCCGCCGGCGATGCTGGCCGGGTCACGGTTGCGGCTGCTCACCGCCGGGGTACCGGGCGAGCGGATTCACCTGCCGGAACGGATTCCGTGGCGGTGACCGTCTACCGCAGCCGGCACGCCCTGCGCGGTCCGCTCACCCAGGACCGGATCGCCGCGCTGGCGTTGCCGTTGACCCGACGATGGCGGCGCGGCTATCGGGTCGACGAAGTCGATGCCCTGCTGCACCGCCTTGCCTTCGAGTTGCAGCGGCGTACTCGCGAGCGGGACGAGATGCGGGCGGAGAACCAGCGGATCAAGGGCGCCCTACGGGCGTGGCAGTCGGAGCAGCGGACGTACCAAGCTCCGTGATCCCACGGTTGACTCGCGGCCCAGTCGTAGGTGCCAGCCCGGATTCCGGCCCCACCGCACCCGCTGGCTCCGTCCAGACGGTATGAGCAGCCCGGTCGTCGGGCTGCTCATACCATCCAGGCCATCAGGATTCCCGTCGATGCAGGCCGGGCCCGGTGGGGCCGGGGAACTCTTGGTCGTGGCGGGTGTCGATGTAGGGCAGGTCGACCAGGCGGCGACGGCCGGCGCCGAGACCGATCAGATGCCACACCTGCTCGGCGGGGCTGGCGCCGGTGGCGGCGCGTAGGTCGGCAGTGGTGGTGGCGATGAACGCTCTTGGCGTGGTGCCGGTGAACCGGTGGTGCAGGCTCGCCTCACGTCGGGCCGACGGTAGGTGGAACAAGACCGGCCATGTCCAGCTGCTCATCGCATACAAGCGCTCGTACTTGGCGATCTTCTCGGTGAGGATGTCGAGGCGTTCGCGGCCGGTGTCGTATTCGAGGAAGAACGGCACCGAACGGTCCTGCTCGGTCCACACCCCGGCGCCGTCCGGGCGGGGGAAGTGGCTCGGCCCGTGGACCATGATCTGCGGGTCTTCGCCTTTGCGGTAGAACACGCCCGGGTCCAGGCGGCTGTTGGGATGGGTGCGGGTGTGGGCGGCGAGGTCGATGAAGACCTGGTTGCCGCCGAGCAGATGGGGCAGGTCCGGGCGCGACGTGAGGGACTGTTTGCGGCGGCGGGCCTGGTCCCGGCGTGGTGGTCCGAGCCCGCGTTGGGCGCGGACGTGGTTGTAGCCGAGCTGGTCCAGCAGGTAGTGGTACGGGTAGGAGCCGCCGTCGGGTTTGTTGGGCCGGAAGCGGTCCACCGCGCGGAGGACGGTGAGGCGGCGTAGCCGGCGTTGAGCGAAATCGAGGGACGGGAACAGGGCGGCGGCGATCTGGTCGGTGGTCAGCAGCCCGTGGTCGTAGAGCCAGCCGAGGAGGCGGTCGTCTCGGGCGGTGATGCTGGCCTGCAGGCGCAGCAGCGGATCCGGTGCCGGTAGCGGTTTACGCATGGGCGGCCCCTGGGGGGACACCCCACCCATGAGGGTGTGTCTGGAACCCATCAGGGTCGGTGAGAGCGGGCCTGACCTGGGCTGTAAGCGAGTACGGGGGGTCGGCTTGGGGGTCAGTATCAAGGCGGACGGTGAAACGGGGATCGACACCGACACCGGCATGGCCGGTCACACCGCTGTGAGCATGGTGTGAGAGGGCGTGTGATGGGGGCCGGTGACAGCGTTGGTGGCGCGGGTGCGGGTCGTCGAGATGGATCAGCACGCTCGTTGCTCCTTGGGAGGATCGGGATGCGGGTAGAGGGGCAGTAGGCGCAATGGCTGCTGCGCCGTGGCGGGCGGGGCGGTGTTCGCTCTGACAGGTCGGGTCAGGTTCTGTCCGGAGGCGGGCTTCCTGACAGGCGCTGGTCTGACAGGGACGGCCTGGTCTGACAGAAGTCGCCGGTTGTGGTTCTGTCACGCGGCCTCCTGATGTGACAGATTCGGCGAGGCCGGGGCCGGTGCGGTGGCCTCCGCGCGTAGGACGCGCACGAGTGCTGAGGCGGTGGCGTTGGACAGGTGGTGCCCGTCCGCGCGAAGTTGCCGGGCGAGTTCCTTGCGGGACAGCGGTGTCCCGTGGGTGGCGAGCTGTTGGGCGGCGGTCCGGGCGGCCGGGACCAGCGCGGTGATCTCCGGGCCGCGGTCCCGGACCGGCGGGCCGCCGCCGCGGCGGTCCGGGACCGCCGGGTCCTGGTCCGCTGTAGCCGGGACCGCGGTGGTGCAGTCCGGGACCGTGGCAATGCTCATGGGGACCGGCAGCGGCGGTCCGGGGACCGGCTTACGCGTGTCCGGGACCGTCGCGTTCACGACCAGCGGTGCTACTGGCTCGCCCGGTGTGGGCCGGGCGGCGTGGTCGAGTGGGGCGGGGTCGGCACGGCCGAGGGCGATCTTCACCATCGTCAGGAAGCCGAGCGCGGGCAGCGCGGCGGCGACCCAGCCGATCACCGACGCTTCGGCCTCCACGACCTGGGCCGCGAGGGACAGGAACACCGCCACGGTCAGCACGGTCGCCGGGAACGCGACGCTCTTACCTAGGCGCCGGTTGCGGCGCAGTTCCAGACCGGCGGCGATCGAGGCCAGTTCCAGGACAACCGCGTCGGCCCAGGCGAGCCAGCCCGGCTGGCCGTGCGCCGCCGCGACGTCATGGACATGGCGGAACGAGGCTGCGCCGGCCGCGCCGCCGATCAACAGCATGATCAGAACCTGGATGCGGTTCTCCAGCCGCTCCCGCCCCGACCGCATCTCGTTGGGCAGGTCAGGCGGCCGCTGCTCAAATGGTGCCAACGGCCCACCACCTGTCGACACGTCGTCCGGGTAGAGCCTCGAATGGCGCCGCCCCGGGCAGGCCGGCCGAGGAGGCAGCCGCCGACCTATTCGTATTGATGTGGGTTGAGATCATCTCTCGGCTCCAGCTTCGTTTATAGGGATTCAAGAGCGACGGGGGATGCCGCCGAGACCGCGCCTACCCCACAGAGCCAGTTCTCGGGCAGGCGCGTCCCCTGCCCCGGGGCTGCCGGCAAGAGCGGACCGCTCGTGCGTGCAGGGGTCGGCAACGACCTCACTGCGGTCGAACCAACGAACAATCCAGACGCCGCGCAGGAGCAGGCAGTCGGGCATGAGCTGTGGCCACAACCCGTACTGCAGGCTGAGGTCAACGGGCGGACACGGGGGCAGACGGCCAAGCCGAGCCATCAGGACTCTCGCCACCGGCAGCGCCCAACAAGCGCCACAGTGGCGCGGCTCAACTCGCCGACGGGCGAACCTTCATGCGGGGCCTCCCATCTCTCGACGTCCTCCGCAGCGCCGGCGCGAACAACAGCAGGCACCCCGTCCCTACAGTGCCTGCGCGCGCCTCTTGTGGCCGACCCCGTCAGCCGGCGATGCGGGAACGCATCCAGTACGCCCCTGGAACACCCGTCGAGTCAACCTCGTTTTTCGGGCAGTTCGGTCACCGAACCTTGACGGCAGTCCGGTGGAGTGCAATTTCCCAGTGGTCGGTCCAGGCGCTCTCGACGGCGTGAAGTGTCACCACACGTCCGTCCGGGCCTGGCCAGCGCCACCCGTACAGGTATCGCCGCTCCTCCCGAGTAGGCGTCCGCCGGTGCTCGTCCTTCTCCGCACGCCGCCGGCTGGCGAAAGCGCTCATCTCGGCGAGCTGTACCTCACGGCTGCGTTCCACCGTCTCCAGCGCCGCGATCAAAGCCACGTCGTCGCGCTTGAGATCGCCTGCGGTGCTTAGCCATGACCATGTCGCGGTGAACCCGATCGGGCAGTACATGCTGACCGCGCACCTCAGCGCCCCGTACCGCTCGCCGTGTGTCCGAGCTGTATCACGGACGCGACGGGCGTAGGTTCCGAAGCTCACGGGGCGATTATCGAGGTCGGTCGACGCGCAGCTCACACGATTTCAGCACCCGGCTCCGGCCCGTTCGACGGTTCGCGCCCTCAGCTCGCCATCCCACTCGGCCGGATCATCGTGTCGTCATTGGACATCCGGCGTTCCTGCCCGGCGAGCGGCCAAGATCGCTGGGGAGTCTGGGACACGGCCACCGGACAGCGCCCCGCAGCGTCGCGCTGGCCAGCATCCGGTGGGCACCGGAGCGGCCGCCGCCACCTTATGCTCCGGCAGTGCGCGCGCAGGGCTTCCACCATCGGTTCCGCCCGGGCGGCGCTGGCGGGGTTTGTGCTCGCTGCCCTGACACTCACTGCTTGTGGGTCGCCCGCGGCTCCTGGCACCCGGCCCACCGCCATCGCCGACCCGGCACGGCAGGAGGACCCATCCGCCCCCGCCATCCACTGCGAATGGGCCGGCCCCGCCGGCTGGTACGACCCCACCTACTGCCAGCGACAAGCGGACGACGAACGGCGTCGCAGCAAGCTCACCGCCGAGCAGCGAGCTGAGACGGAGGTGGCGGCCGAGGCAGTCGGCCAGGCGATCGGGCGGACGAGGTCTGAGTGTCCCCAGCCGATCAGTGAGGAATGCCTGGCGCAGCAGGCGCGCCGGCGGATGTCTCCGCCCAGCGACAGCCCGGAGCAGGTCACCGACCGGGTCCGGCGGGCGCTCACCACCACCGGTTACCCCGACATCGTGGTGAGGCAGGCCGGGCCCATGGATCCGGCACCCCGGGACGCCATCGTCTACGCCGTGCGCGCCGGCCGCGGTTGCGTGGTGGGCTACCTCGACGCAGGCGGTCGGGGCGGCGGGCAAACACGCGTGCTCGGCACCCTGCCGCACGGCCAGTGCCTCGACTGAACAGCCCGCGGAGTGGATGTTCCAGCGGGACCGGCGGCGGGGGAGCTCCGGTCAGTTCCTTCGCACGCAGAACTCGTTGCCGTCCGGATCGGCCAGCACGACGGTGCCGTCGTCACCGACCTCGAGCGGAGTGGCCCCGAGAGAGACCAGCGGGTCGACCTCCGCCTGCTGGTCGCGACCGGCCGGGGCGAGGTCGAAGCGCTGCCGGTTCCGCCCCTGCTTCGGGGCTACGGGCGGTCCGCCCCACGCGATCTTTGTGCCGCCGTGCGGTGACTGGATCGCGGTCTCCTCGTTCTGGTCCCACACCAGCGGCCAGCCGAGCGCCTCGCTCCAGAAGAGGCCGACGTCCCGGGTGCCTTCGCAGGTGAGCTCCCCGAGGAAGCCGCACCCGGCGAGGTAGTTGTTGCCCGGCTCGATCACGTCGAACTCGTAGCCCTCGGGGTCGGCCAGGACGACATGCCCCTCCTCGGGGCGCTGCCCGACGTCGAGGTGACTTCCGCCGAGCCTCAGCGCCGTCGCCACCGTCTGCTGCTGGTCGTCGAGGCTGGCGCTGGTCAGGTGGAGGTGCATGCGGTTCGGCCGCACCATGTGCGCGCCGCTGCGGGCGAACCGGAGACTGAGCTGGGTTTCGTGTCCCGGCAGGAGCACACCACCGGCGTCCTCGACGATCTCCCGGCCGAGCATGCCGGCCCAGAACTGCGCCACGCGACCCGGATCACCCGCATCGAAGGTCACCGAGCGAAGTCGAGAGTTCATCGCCCCACGCTAGGCGCGGGCCAGCAGGGCAACAAAGCCATTTTGGCCGGCACCGGACCTTGGCCCGCGCGACCGCGTCGGCCTTGTCACGGGCTCCCGCCGCCCACGCGGTGTA
Organism: Micromonospora sp. NPDC048930; assembly: GCF_043197935.1. Classification (NCBI taxonomy): domain Bacteria; kingdom Bacillati; phylum Actinomycetota; class Actinomycetes; order Micromonosporales; family Micromonosporaceae; genus Micromonospora; species Micromonospora sp. NPDC048930. Next base: position 298,318 of record NZ_JBICUB010000008.1, on the reverse strand, counting down.
AAAGTTTCTAGACACGGTGTCAAAGACGCCTTACTCTAGGCGTGTCAAGGATTCTTTACATCGGGAGTCGGTCATGACGCATGAGGAGAAACGCGCCTGGACCATGCTGGTGGTCAGCGTCGTCGGGTACGTGGTCTACGCGGCGGTCGTCCTGAGCCGGGTCGACGGTGGGCCGCTCTCCACCACCCCCTACGCCGGCGTCCTCCTGTGGACGGTCGGCGGCGCCATCATCGCGAACATCGTGGCCGAGATCGGGATGGGCGTGGTGAACCCGCGGGCGTCCCGCGTCAAGGACGTTCGCGACCGGGAGATCGGGCGGCTCGGCGACCATGTCGGCCAGGCGTTCGTGGTCATCGGCGCGGTGTCGGCGATGCTCATGGCGTTGGCCGAGTGGGACTGGTTCTGGATCGCCAACGTCATCTACCTGTGCTTCGTCCTGTCGGCGGTGGTCGGCTCCCTGACGAAGGTGATCGTCTACCGCACCGGTGTCCCGCAGTGGTGAAGCCGACCCACGTCACGAACAACATCCGCGCACTGCGCTTCGCGCATGACGAGATGACCCAGGCCGAACTCGCCGAGCGGATCGGCGTGACCCGGCAGACCGTCATCGCCATCGAGCAGGGCCGCTACTCGCCCTCGCTGGAAATGGCGTTCCGGATCGCTCGCGTGTTCGGCGTACGGCTCGACGACGTGTTCCAGTACCCAGAGGAGGCGGCACCATGAAGGCCATCGTCCAGGACACCTACGGCCCGGCGGACGTGCTCCAGCTGCGCGACATCGACCGGCCGGCCATCGGCGACGAGGATGTCCTCGTCCAGGTCCGCGCGGCCGGGGTCGACCCCGGAGTCTGGATCTTCATGGCCGGCCGCCCCTACCTGGCTCGGCTGGCGAGCGGGTTGCGCCGGCCCCGGGTGCCGGTGCGCGGCCGGGACCTGGCCGGGGTGGTGGCCGCGGTCGGCGCCCGGGTGACCCGGTTCCGGCCGGGCGACGAGGTGTACGGCACCAGCCTGCGCGGCTCGTACGCCGAGTTCGCGAGCGCACCGCAGCGGCGACTGGCCCGCAAGCCGGCCAACGTGTCGTTCACCCAGGCCGCCGCGGTGCCGGTCTCCGGGATGACCGCGCTGCGCGCCGTACGCGACAGCGGCGAGGTGCGCCCGGGGCACCGGGTGCTGGTGATCGGCGCATCGGGCGGTGTCGGGTCCCAGGCCGTGCAGATCGCCAAGGCGTACGGGGCGACGGTGACCGCCGTCTGCGCCCCGGCCAAGGCCGATTTCGTCCGTTCCCTCGGCGCCGAGGACGTCCTCGACTACACGAGCGAGGAGGTCGACCGCGACGGCCCGGTGTATGACGTGGTCATCGACACCGGCGGTGATCGGCCGTTGTCACTGCTCCGGCGTGCGCTCACCCCGCACGGGACGCTGGCGCTGGTCGGCGGCGCGTACGCCAAGGGCCCGATGCTCAGCGGCTACGACCGGCAGATGTTCCGCGCGCCGCTGCTTTCCCTGTTCGTCGGCCAACGGCTCCGCAGCGTGAGCGCCGTGGAGCGGGCCGAGGACCTGGACGAGCTACGGAATCTGATCGAGTCCGGCGCGCTCACCCCGGCGGTCGACCGCGCTTACCCCCTTGCCGAGGCAGCGGACGCGATCCGGCACCTCCGGAACGGGCACCCGACAGGAAAGGTCGTCCTCACCATCTGATTGCTGGCTCGACCACCCGGGGCGCCGCCCTGGTCACCGGCCAGACCTCGCTGCAGGCGACCGGGCGGGACAGCGGCGCCCTGCTGGAGGTGACCGCGCAGGGGTGCGTGAGCACGACCTCGACGCTGACCGACCAGAACGGCGAGGAGCTGCCCGTGCGGCCCGGCCTGTTCGGGGTGACCGGGCGGTATCCGCTGACAGCGGACGGCCAGATCGTCGTGCCGGACGGCTCCGGCAGCTTCTTCGACCGCAACCCGCGTACCATCGCCGGCACCACGCGGGACGGGAAGATCGTCCTCGCGGCCATCGACGGCCGCCAGAGCACCAGCGTCGGCGCCACCATGGATGAGACGGCTGCTGTTGCCCAGGCGCTCGGGATGTACGACGCGGTCAACCTCGACGGCGGCGGCTCCACCGCGATGTCCGTCGAGGGCGCCCTGGTCAACCACCCCAGCGGGTCGACCGAGCGGGCCGTCGGCGACGCGCTCGTCCACGTGGACGGCCCCTACCAGAGCGGGAACTGACTGCCGCACGAGAGCAGCCGCGGGCACTCCAGACAGATCCAGGGGCGGCCGGCCCCGACCGACGGGCGCCGGCCGCCCCTCCGCACGCCGTCACGCGGCGTTGGGCGGTGCCAGGGTGCGCAGGACATCGAACTCGTTCCCTTCGGGGTCGGCCATGACCACCCAGCTCCGGCCGGGGCCCTGGCCCACGTCCACCTTGGCGGCGCCGAGGCCGAGCAGCCTGGCCACCTCGTCGTCGGTACTGCCATCGATCGGGCTGATGTCGAGGTGGAGCCGGTTCTTCACGGTCTTGCCCTCGGGCACCCGGATGAACACCAGGGTGGGCGGCATCTGGCGGGCCTGAACTTCCTCGACGGTCGGCTCCCAGGAGCCGATCTCGACCTTGTCCTCGCTCCGGTCGATCACCTTAAAGTCCAGGGCCCTGCACCAGAAGGCCGCGAGCCGCTCCGGATCGTGGCAGTCGACAACCAACTCGGTGAACCTACTGACCATTGCTCCCCCAGACAGTGCGGACGGGGGCTCAGCCTACGAAGACGGAGCCGTTCGTGGAACAGCTCATCCTCTCCGCCGACACCACGCGCGGTCAGCGACCGCGCCGGGGCCGGGCCGCGGCGCCGGCGCCTCGACCCCTGAGGGAAAACCCGGACCGATCCGGGAGCTGTCCCCCGATGACCTGGCCTGGGAACCTGGCTAGCGTCGGTCGGGAATGGACAGTCGACACCACGGGGAGGATGTCCGATGATCCCACCGCACCCGCAGCGAGCCGCCCGATGAGGGCCCGGCGGCTCGTCGCCGCAGCCACCGCCGCCGGCCTGGTCGCCGCCGGCCTCACCGCCACCGCCGTTCCGGCCGTCGCCGCCGGCGACGGCTACTCGGCCCTGATCCGGCGCGCCTCGTACGGCGTACCGCACATCACCGGCCGCGACTTCGGCAGCCTCGGCTATGGGGTCGGGTACGTGCAGGCCGAGGACAACATCTGCATCATCGCCGAGCAGGTGGTGACCGTCCGGGCGCAGCGCTCGCGCTGGTTCGGGACCACCGGCGACAACGCGGCCAACGTCGTCCTTGATCTGTTCCACCAGAAGGTCATCGACGACCGGACCGTCGAGCGGCTGCTCACCGGCCCGCGCGACGGCGTGCACTCGCCCTCCCAGGAGGTACGCGACCAGCTGCGCGGCGTCGCCGCCGGCTACAACGCCTACCTGCGCCGCACCGGCGCGGCGAATCTGACCGACCCGGCCTGCGCCGGCAAGCCGTGGGTGCAGCCGATCACCGAGCTGGACCTGTGGCGGGTGCACTGGACGAACATGGTCCGGGCCAGCTCCGCCGCCCTCGCCGACGGCATCGTCGCCGCCGCCCCGCCCGCCGGCAGCACCCCGGCCCGCCCCGGCGAGCTCACCGGCACCCGGCCCGCCCCGAAGTCCGCGGCCCTGGTCGCCGCCGCCGACGGGTCGCCGGCCGGGGTGGGCAGCAACGCGTACGGCCTCGGCAGTGACGCCACCGCCAGCGGGGCGGGCATGGTGCTGGCCAACCCGCACTTCCCGTGGGACGGCCCGGACCGCTTCTACCGCATGCACCTCAAGGTCCCCGGCCGCTACGACGTCGAGGGCGCGGCCCTGATCGGCGACCCGTTCATCGAGATCGGGCACAACGGGCGGGTGGCCTGGAGCCACACCGTCTCCACCGCCCGCCGCTTCGCCTGGCACCGGCTCACCCTGGTCCCCGGCGACCCGACCAGCTACCTCTACGACGGCCAGCCCCGCAAGATGACCACCCGCACGGTTACCGTGCAGACCTCCGGCGGGCCGGTCAGCCGTACCTTCTACGACACCCACTTCGGCCCGGTCGTGGTGGTGCCCGGCAGGTTCGACTGGACCGCCGACACCGCGTACGCGATCAGCGACCCCAACGCCGCGAACAACCGTGCCCTGGACGGCTGGCTCGCCATGGGACGCGCCGGGTCGGTGGGTGAGCTGCGCGCGGCGCTGGACCAGCGGCAGTTCCTGCCCTGGGTCAACGTCATCGCCGCCGACCGCGACGGCCAGGCCCTCTACGCCGACCACTCGGTGGTGCCCCGGGTCACCGACGACCTCGCCGCCGCCTGCATCCCCGCCCCCTTCCGATCCCTGTACGCGAGCAGCGGCCAGGCCGTCCTCGACGGCTCCCGCTCGTCGTGCGAGCTGGGCCGGGACCCGGACGCTGCGGTGCCCGGCATCCTCGGCCCGGCGCGCCTGCCGACGCTGGTCCGCAGCGACTACGTGACCAACTCCAACGACAGCTACTGGCTGGCCAACCCCGCCCAGCCGCTGGCGGGCTTCCCGCGGATCCTCGGCGCCGAGCGCACGGAGCGCAGCCTGCGTACCCGGCTCGGGGTGCATCAGGTGCGGCAGCGGATCGCCGGCACCGACGGGCTGCCGGGCACCGGGTTCACCCCGGCCAACCTGTGGGCGGTCACTCTCGGCAACCGCGCGTACGGCGGTGAGTTGGTCCGCGACGACCTGGTGGGGCCTGCACCGCCCACCCGGTCGCCACCGCCTCCGACGGCACCCCGGTCGACCTGACCGGCGCGTGCGCCGCGCTGCGCGGCTGGGATCTGCGGGTGAACCTGAACAGCCGGGGCTCGCACGTGTTCACCGAGTTCGCCCGGGCCGGGGGCCTGCGCTTCGCCGACCCGTTCGACCCGCACCGGCCGTTGACCACGCCGAGCCGGCTGGCCGTCGCCGACTCGGCGGTGCGGACCGCCCTGGCCGACGCCGTCCAGTTGCTCGGCGGCATCCCGCTCGACGCCCGCCTCGGCGACATCCAGACCGAGCCGCGCGGCGCCGAACGGATCCCGATCCACGGCGGCTGGCCGGAGGCCGGCGTGTTCAACATGACCATCAACGTGGTGGAGCCCGGCGTCGGCTACCGGAAGGTGCAGCACGGCACCTCGTTCCTGATGGCCGTCGAGCTGGGCCGGGACGGGCCGTCGGGCCGGCAGATCCTCACCTACTCGCAGTCGGCCAACCCGAACTCGCCCTGGTACGCCGACCAGACCCGGCTCTACTCGGGCAAGGGCTGGGACACCATCAAGTTCACCGAGAAGCAGCTCAACGCCGATCCGAACCTGGTCACGTACCGGGTGGGGGAGCGGCGCGCCTGACCTGGGGAGGGTGCGGGCCGGCGGTGTGCCGTCGGCCCGCACCCGGCCCGGCGCACCCAGTCGGCGGGCGGCTGACTCGCGACGCCATTCGACCCCGGCGACAACGCCCCGATCGAACGGCTCCGAGCTGCCATTCATCAAAGTCCGCCCGTCTTGCCGGCGACCGCCACGTGCGAAACATGTCCTACCCGGCGTAAGAACCCCTGGGGTCCCTAAGAAACGTTAGGGAGTCGGGATAGGTTGATCTTGCCGATGGGTTCCTGTCAGGTCGGGTTTCCGCAGCTCAGGCGCCTGACAGAGCAGATCGACAAGACTCGTGTGGGGCCTCGAATCGCCGACGCCCCCAACCGAGCCCCCAATGCCGCACCCAGCCGAGCCCCCATGCGCGCTGACAACCACAGGGCCGGATCGGCCGCGACGAGCACCCAAAACAGTCCCCCTCAACCGCTCGCACGGGCCGCCGCGCAGCCCGCAGGCCACCGCGGCGACGGCGCAGCAATGCCACACCGCTGCTGCACCCGTGTCGGACCCTGTCAGGGCTGACAGCGGCCTATGTCCGCACGGTGCGGAATCAACCAGTCGGCCCGCGCTCGCGGCTCAACGGTGAGGTAACGGGGGCAGGTCTCGGCTGCCGGACCGGTGCGGTTGACCACGGCGGCCGCCGCACGAGCGTAGGGTCGGTGCGTGGAAGGGGCGGGGCGTCGATACCGGTACGTCGGCCCGGCCGACGTGCGGGCGTCGGTCGCCGACGCTCCCGAGGGCTGCCCCATCCGATCACCGGCCGATCTCGACACCTACCTGGCGGCCGCGGATCCGCGCGACCGTGACGAGCCGTTCACGTACGTCATCGACCCTGCCGGTACGTTGCGGCTCGCGCCGAGACGCAGCGAGCACGTCGCCTGCGCCGGCGGTGGGGACGTCCTCGGCGCGGGGGAGATCGCCCTCGCCGGCGAACGGGACGGCTGGGTCGTGACCGAGGTGAGCAACCAGTCCACCGGCTACTGCCCCGCTCCCGTTTCATGGGCGGCGGTGGCGGACGCCCTCGACCGGGCGGGTATCGGCCACCCGGAAGGCTTCACCGCGGCGGTCGTCTTCCGGCGCTGCCTTGACTGCGGCGAACGCAACGTCGTCCGCGACGACGACTACATCTGCGCGCTCTGCGGTGCTGAGCTGCCGGAGGACGTGGCACCTCGGCTGATGGCCAGCCCTCGACCAACCAGCGCCCGCGCTGACGAACACTCCGCGAGGTAGCGCCGCTACCAGCGGGCAACCCCGCCCGCTCGGCCCCCGGGCGGTCCTGAGCCGGTGGCGCACCCGCCGGGCCCGGCTGGCTGTCAACGGTCCCCGCGCAGCTGACCCGGTGGCGCCGCCAGCGTTTGATGGCCACACCGGCGGGAAACCCGCGGATTTGCGACAACAGGGAGAGGACTTCGCATGACGTCGACCAGCCTGCCCGGCGGGACATTCGCCATGGGCGATCTGACGGTCACCCGGATGGGGTACGGCGCGATGCAGTTGGCCGGCCCGCACGTGTTCGGCCCACCGGCCGACCGCGACGCCGCCGTCGCCGTGCTGCGCGAGGCCGTCGAGCTGGGGATCAACCACATCGACACGGCAGACTTCTACGGCCCGTACGTCACCAACGAGATCATCAAGGAAGCGCTGCATCCCTATCCGGACAATCTGCACGTCGTGACCAAGGTCGGGGCACTGCGGGACGCCGAGGGCAACTGGCCCCAGGCGCTCGCCCCGGAGCAGCTCCGCCAAGCCGTGCACGACAACCTGGATCACCTCGGACTCGACGTGCTCGACGTGGTCAACCTGCGCGTCGGCGGCTTCGACCGCCCCACCCCGGGCTCCATCGAAGAGCCGTTCACGGTCCTCGCGCAGCTGCAGCAAGAGGGGCTGATCAAACATCTCGGGCTCAGCACGGTCAACGCCGAGCAGATTGCCGAGGCGCAGTCCATCGGTTCGGTCGTGTGCGTGCAGAACTTCTACAACATCGCCAACCGGGACGACGACCCCCTCGTCGACTCGCTCGCGGCGCTGGGCATCGCCTACGTGCCCTACTTCCCGCTCGGCGGCTTCTCCCCGTTGCAATCAGAGGAACTGAACGCGGTCGCCAGCCGCCTGGAGGCCACCCCGATGGCGGTGGCGTTGGCGTGGCTGCTGCACCGGTCCTCGAACATCCTGCTCATCCCCGGCACCTCATCCGTCGCCCACCTGCGCGAGAACGTCTCCGCTGCCGGGCTGGCCCTTCCCGACGATGCGCTCACCGAACTGAACACCATCGCCTGACGGGTCCCAGCACCACGCCACCTATGTCGACCACAACCACGACCTCGGCCGCCCGCATCGGACCTGCCGACGTAGCTGGCTGCTGGTGATCGGGGTAGAAGCGGGCCGCAACCAGTTGCCCTCCCGCGTCGCGGCGACGTCGGCATTCCCCATAGGGTGAGCTGGTCCGAACGGGACGGTGAGAGAGTTCGGCACAAGCGCATGAAATGATCAAGGCTGTGAGCGGGAGCTGGTTGTTTGCGGGCCGTCCGGGTGATGACGGTCCCGGTCGCGGGACGCCAGGGTGCTTCCGAGCAACCTGATCAACCGAGCTGCGCCGGCGTACTCGGGAGCAGGACGAGACGCGGGCGGAGACCCAGCGCATCAAGGGTGCCTGCGGGCGTGGCAGGCGGAGCAGCGAGCGCACGGCGTCCCGTGATCTTCCTTGCCGAACAATTCGACTCGGCGTCAGGTGTTGTCGGGTACGCCGTTCAGTGGCACCGCCAGGGTCAGCGGCCATGACAGCGCTTACCGCGCTTACTCCTGACCTGTCCCGCTTCCGCGGCGCCGGGTGATCGCAGCAGGCGCCCTGGCCGCGCTGGCTCTCGGGGTCGTCCCGGGGGCCCGTGCCGAGGCCGCCGGTGACACCCTTCCGCTGGGCGATGCCGACCTGACGGACGTACGTGCCAGCCACGCGTTGGCTGACGCCGTCACGCTGACCCGGATCGGGCGGGGGAGCCAGCCGGCGCCCGCCGACCAGATCAACACCACCAGGCGCGGTCCGTCGATCGTCAACGTGATTTAGCGAGGAGTCCCGGTCCTTCAGGGCCGGGAGGAATCGCGTCACGAGCCGGGGCGTTTCTGGTTGTCGATGTATTCGCGGATGACGGTGAGGGGTGCCCCGCCGCAGGATCCGGCGAAGTACGAGGGTGACCACAGGTGGCCGTGCGTGATGTACCGGTTGATCCGGTTGGTGAATTCCTGCCGTAGGTAGTGTGCGGAGACGCCTTTGAGTCGGTTGACCAGGGTTGAGATCGGCAGTTTCGGTGGGTAGTGGACGAGCAGGTAGACGTGGTCGTCTTCGCCGTTGAACTCCCGCAGTTGCGCGCCGAGTTTGTCGCACACGTCGGCCATGATCTGTCCACACCGGGTGAGCATGGCGTCGTCAAGCACGTCCCGCCGGTACCTGGTGACGAAGACAAGATGAACGTGCAGGTCGTAAACAACGCTGCGGCCACGGCGAACGTCTGGGTCTGGAGCCCACCGAGGCGACATAGACAAGATGGTACACTGTGGACGTGAAAATCGTGGTGCAGGTTCGGCTGTACCCGGACGCCGCTCAGAGGGCGGCGCTTCGGACGACGCTGGACCTGTGCAACGACGGCGCGAACCTTGCCTCGGCTGAGGCATTCCAGCGGCGGACCTACGCGAAGCAGGCACTCCAGCGGCTCACCTACGGGCGGTTGAAGGCGATGGGGTTGTCGGCCCAGCCGGCGATCCATGTCGCCCGCAAGGTCGCCGGCGCGTATGCCACCCTGAAGGCCAATATTCGCACCGGTAACCTCGGCAAACCCTGGTCGAAACGCCGCCGCAAGGCCGAGGCGAAGCCGATCGTGTTTCGCCGCGACGCCGCGCAGCCGTTCGACGACCGGTGCCTGTCGTGGCAGCTCGCCGACCGCACGGTGTCGATCTGGGCCGTCGGCGGCCGGTTGAACCGAGTTCGGTTCGGCTGCTCGGAGCAGCAGTACGCCACCCTAGTGGCGCACCGGCGGGGCGAGTCCGACCTGGTGCACTGCGACGGCAAATGGTTCCTGTACGCCACGTGCGACATCCCTGACGTCGAGGTGAAAGAGCCTGACGGGTTCCTCGGCGTTGACCTGGGCATCGCGAACATCGCCACCACCAACGACGGCACCCGACACAGCGGCAAGGGCTTGAACCGGGTCCGTCACCGTAACCAGCGGCTACGAACCAAGCTTCAGCGCATCGGCACCAAATCGGCCAAGCGGCTGCTGAAGGCCCGCCGCCGTAAGGAAGCCCGGTTCGCGGCCGACATCAACCATCGCATCGCCAAGCAGATCGTGACCGAGGCCGAACGCACCGGACGCGGTATCGCCCTGGAAAACCTCACGGGCATCCGCGACCGGGTACGGCTCCGACGGCCCCAGCGGGTCACTCTGCATTCGTGGGCGTTCCACCAACTCGGCCAGTTCATCGCCTACAAAGCGGCCCGGGCCGGAGTAGCGCTCGTTCATGTCGATCCGGCGTACACCTCGCAGGGCTGCTCCGCCTGCGGGCACATCGCCAAAGCCAACCGCCCCAACCAATCCACCTTCCGATGCACGTCCTGCGGCTTCGCTGAGCACGCCGACGTGAACGCAGCCCGCAACATCGCTACACGCGGTGTCGCGGACTGGGCAGCCGTCAGCCTGCCGAACGCGGCGTGACCGATGCAGCCAGCACCGACCACGATCTGCAAGCTCGACCCTTCAGGGCCGAGAAGCTGACCGCCTCCTTCTTCACCTTCACCGCCAGCCAGCTCTACCCTGGCGACCCGGTCGGACTGGGGCTGTTCGGTGGCAAGCTGCTCAGCGAGCCCACCAGCGACCCGGCCGAGGTCAACTTCGTGGTCGACGCCAACAGCAACCGGGCCCTGACCGGAAAGCTGACCTGGTCGGGCAGCGTACGGAACCGGCAGACCGGGGCCACGCTGCCGCTGGAGTTCCTCAACCACCCGCCGGTCGTGCCCGCCGGCTGCGCCGCCCTCGCCGACCAGACCCAGTGCACCCTCCCCGGCGACGTCGTCGAATTCAACCCCGAGTTCGCCTCCTCCACCCCGGCCGGCGCCGGCGTGGAGGTCGTACTCGACCGGCTCGGCTGCGTGGTGCGCACCTCGACCGCCCGGGGCACCGCCCTCGCCGCCGACCAGACGTCGCTGCAGGCCCACCGGCCGGGACGCGGCGGCCCTGCTGGACGTGACCACGCAGGGGTGCGTCAGCACCACCTCGACGCTGACCGACCAGAACGGCGAGGAACTTCCCGTGCGGCCCGGACTGTTCGGCGTGAACGCGGTCAACCTCGACGGCGGGGGATCCACGGCGATGGCCGTCGCGGGCAGCCTGGTCAACCGGCCGAGCGGTTCGACCGAGCGGGCCGTCGGCGACGCGCTCGTCTACGTGGAGGGCCCGTACCGCAGCGGGAACTGACCGCTCACGGACGTGACCCGCAGCAGCCGCCACGTCCGTGCCTGACACCGGGGTTTGGCCGGTCCGTGCGACGAATGCCGGGCCGCACCCGTACGCGTCGGCACGGCCAGAGCGTGTTCGCCCTGGCCGTGTCCGGCGCAGACGGGGGCGGAAATCGTCGAGTTCAGTCGCGACGGACCAGGACGACGTGGTCGACGAGGGTCCCCGTCTCGCCATCGGGGCCGGTGCCGGTCCGGTGGTAGGCCTCGAGCCGCTCGGTGTGCCAGCCGTCGGCGTCGAGGTCGAGCGCGGCGAGGATCTCCTCCGGGCTGGCGAAGTGGGCGTGTGGGTGGCTTTCGCGGGCCCACGGCGGCGGCGCGCCGTGCTCGACGACCAGGAGCCGTCCGCCGGCCGTGACCGCCCGGGCCGCGTTGCGCAGCACCGCTTGCCGGGAGAGTTCGAGCGGGGACTGGAGGAACTGCGCCGAGACCAGGTCGTACCGGCCTGCCGGGAAGGTCCGGGTCAGGTCGTGCCGGGCCACGGTGATCCGGGATGCCACGCCGGCGCGGGTGGCCTCGGCGGTGAGCCGGTCCAGGGCGGTGGTCGAGACGTCGACGGCGGTGACCCGCCAGCCCCGGCCGGCCAGCCAGATCGCGTCACCGCCCTCACCGCAGCCGAGGTCGAGCGCGGTGCCGGGCCCCAGGGGGTCCACCACCTCGGCCAGGACGGCGTTCACCCGGCCGCTCCACACCCGGTCGCGTTGTTGGTACAGGTCGTCCCAGTATCGGGCGGTGGCCGGGTCCACCCGGTGTGCCTCGTGCTCGATCATGTGCCTCTCCTCTGGTGGCGGCCGTCGCAGCGACCTGGCGATGGTGTGCCGCCGGGACACCAGGTGGCAAGAATCTTTGCCGGTTCGGCAAACGGTGACGGCGGGCAACCTTCTCGGGCAGGGTGGTGACCTCGCGGTGGGGGCACGACACTCCTAACCGTGGTGGACCTGCGGCTCCGCCGTGCCGAACGGGTTGTCGATGACGTACCGCCAGCGGCCGTCGGGTCCGCGGCGGGCGACGTCGGTGGCGGTGCCCTCGATGTGTACCGGCCGGCCGCCGCGATCGGTGCCGTTGATGGTCCAGTCCACGATGAGCAAGGCGATGTCGTCGGCCACGTAGACGTGGCGCGGCCGCACCTCGATCGGGAGCCCGAGGTCGAGGAACTCCTGGTTGGCCGCGCGCCGGGCGGTGCCGGTGACGGGCTGACCAGGGACGGTGACGAGCACGCCGCCGGGTTCGTAGACCTGTTCGACCGCCGCGACGTCTCCGGTGTTGAAGGCGCGGGCGAACACCGACGGGTGTCGGGCTGCGCTGTCGGTGAGCGGCACACTGGCGGGGTGGGTGCTGAGGTGACGAGACATGCCGACAGTGAAGGTGCTGTCCGCGAAGGTAACCAAACGGTGAGCGGCGGCTGGGACCGTGACCTGGTGCCGGATCAACGCGGCGCGACCCGCCGGCCGGAGTCCAGCTGCCCGGTCGAGGTCGCGCTGGCCGCGGTGGGCGGCCGGTGGACGACCCTCGTGCTGCGGGAACTGATGCACGGGCCCCGCACGTTCAGCCAGCTTCAGGCGGCGCTGCCGGACCTGAGCGCCAAGGTGCTCAGCGAGCGGCTCGCTGCGCTGACGCGGCAGCGCCTGATCGAAGCCGAACGCATCCGCAGCTTTCCGCCGCGTACCTGTTACCGCCTCACCCGGGCGGGTGTGCGGCTGCGCCCGCTGCTCGTCGAGCTCTACCGGACGGGGGACGCATTGCTGCGCGAGCGGTAGGCATCGCGGACTGGCTCGGCCGATACGAGGGCCAGGTGGCGGGACGTGGCGCCTATCGCGGGCCTGGTGTCGATGGCTCGCCGCTTGCGGCTAGCGGCGCTATGACCTGGTTGCGGGCGTGCTGGTAGATGATCGAGCTGCGGAAACCGATGATTTCTCGGCGCTTGCTGAACTTGTCCATGAGGAAGGCGTGCAGGCTGTCGACGCTGGGCACGGCGACGTGGACGAGGAAGTCGTCGCCGCCGGCGACCACGAAGACGGACAGGACTTCGGGTAGGGCGGAGACGTACTGTTTGAAGCCCTCGATGACCTGCCGGCTGAGCGGGCGGATCTGGACGTGGAGCAGGGCCTGCACGTTCCGGTTGAGGGCGGGCAGGCTGATCTCGGCGTGGTAGCCGGTGATGACGCCGCGTTCGCGTAGGGCGCGTACCCGCTCGAGGCAGGTGGATGGGGCGATGCCCAGGGTCCGGGCGAGGTCACGGTTGGATTGCCGCGCATCGCGCTGCAGATGCTGGATGATCGCCGAATCAAGTTCGTCCACGGCCGCTGTTTCTCCCTGTACGCCGAATTTCGTTCGTTGAACGATCCGTCTGACCGTTCCGATGACTAGCTTATGGCGCGTTGCCCGACCGAGTCATGGAGCTGCTGATGCGCCTGGAAACCAAGATCGTGATTGTGGTCCGCGACGGGCTCGCCCCGCCCGTCGCGACCAACGCCGCCGCCGTACTGGGGCTGAGCCTCGGCGGGCGGCTACCGCACCTGCTCGGAGCCGACGGTAAGGACGCCTCCGGCGGCATCCACGCCGGCCTGAACACCCACCCGGTCCCGATCGTCACCGCCGACGCGCGGCAGATCGCCGAGCTGCACGTCAAGGCCCAGGCGGGGGAGGACATCGTCGCCGTCGGGTTCACCGAGGTCGCCCGGCGTGCCCGCGACTACGCCACGTACCTCGACAATCTCGCGACCACGCCGGACTCGGAGCTGGAGTACGTCGCGATGGCGCTGTTCGGCCCCCGGAACCGGATCACCGCGCTCACCAAACGCTTCCCCCTGCTCGGGCAGGCCAAGTGAACCGCCCGACCACCCACCAGTTGGGACAGTCAGTCATGCCAAAGCGCTCAACGACCGTTGACGACACCGGCGCTGCCCCGCTCGTCCACGAGCAGGTCCGCATCCAGCGTGGGCGGCGGTCCGGTCTGCCGGTCATCGTGGCCGTGCACTCCACAGCCCTCGGGCAGGCGATCGGTGGCTGCCGGCTCGCCCGGTACCGGCACTGGCGCGACGCGCTCACCGACGCGCTGCGGCTCTCCGCAGCCATGACGGACAAGTGCGCTGTCGCGGGCCTGCCCAACGGCGGCGGCAAGACCGTCGTCGCCCTCCCACCCGAGGCCACCCTCGGCCCCGCCGCGCGTCGCGCGCTCCTGTACGACGTGGCGGACGTGATCGCCTCGCTGGATGGCGCGTACGCGACCGGCCCCGACGTGGGTACCGACCCCACGGACATGGCCACCATCGCCGAGCGCACCCCGTACGTCTTCTGCCGGCCCCCGGAAGCCGGCGGCAGCGGCGACTCGTCCACGCACACCGCCACCGGCGTCATGGCAGCCCTGCATGCCGTCTGTGACGCGGTGTTCGGATCACCGCAGCTGGCGGGCCGCCGCTTCGGCATCCTCGGCCTGGGCCGGGTCGGCACCCACCTCGCCAGACAACTCGCCGCCGTACGAGCCCAGCTCGTCGTGACCGACGTTGACCTCAACAAGCGACCGCTCGCCGACGAGCTCGGCGCCGCCTGGCTGGACCCGGACGACGCATTCCGCGCCGAGGTGGACGTACTCGTCCCGGCCGCACTCGGTGGCGTGTTCACCACCGAAACCGTCCGCCAGCTTCGCTGCGCCGCGATCGCCGGACCGGCCAACAACCAGCTCGACGAGCCCGCCACCGCCGACCTGCTCCACCGCCGAGGCATCCTGTGGGCACCAGACTTCGTCGTCAGCGCCGGCGGCGTCATCCACGCCACGGCCGTCGAACTGCACCACGAAACCACCGACCAAGCCAGCCACCGTGTCCTCACCATCGGTGACACGCTGGCGCGAATCCTTCAGGACGCGACGAGAGCCGGTGTGACGCCCGCTGCGGCTGCTCTGGATCTCGCCCGGCAACGTGTCCAACTGGCCGGCCGCGCCCCGTGAGTCGCGCTTGGCGACCTCACCAACTCGGCAACGCACGAAAGGTCCAGCCGATGACCGAGCCACGTCGGCGAGAGGACGTCGATGCCCTGCTGCACCGGCTCGTCTACGAGCTGAGCGAACGCGCCCGCGAACGGGACGAGGCACGCGTCGAGAACCAACGCATCAAAAACGCCCTGCGGAACTGGCAGTCGGCTGAGGCGGCACGTAGGTTCGGTCCCTGACCGAGCGTCACCGCCGACCCGCCGGATCGCGACGACGGGACTGCTTCATCGATTGACTTCTTGATATACCGGTCGTCATCGGCAGCCCCCGTACCTTCACGCCCCCGGGAGGTTTCATGTCCCCACGCAGAGTCGTATCGGCGCTGGCCGCCTTCGTGTGCCTGCTGGCTGCGGGATTATCCGTCGGTGTGGAGCCCGCCGTGGCGGTGCCCACCACCACCGCCGTCTTCAACAACCCGGTCGGCACCGCCGCGGAGAAGGCGGCGATCCAGACCCGCCTCGTCGAGCTGATCGACGGCGCGCCGGCCGGCTCCCGGATCCGGATGGCGATGTTCTACGCGACCGACGCCACCGTGCCGAACGCCCTGATCGCGGCGAAGAACCGCGGGGTCAACGTCCAGGTCATCTTCAACGACAACGACCCCACCAAGGCGCCGTACGCCGGGCTGGTGGCGGCGCTCGGCACCAACCTCAGCGCGTCGTCGTGGATGCTGTTCTGCCCGGCGGGTCGCGGCTGTATCGGCGACCGGGTGCTGAGCGGCGTCACGTCGCTCAACCACAACAAGTTCTTCCTGTTCTCCAGCACGCAGGGTGCCGCCAACGTGGTGGTCCAGTCGACGGCCAACCTGCACACCGGCCGGGACGGGCTCGGCGGGTGGAACGCCGCGCTCGTCCTGGTGGGGAACACCGGCATCTACAACGCCTACAGCGGTTACTTCGACGACCTCAAGGCTCGCGTGGTCAACAACAACTACTACGACACCGGGCGGCCCGCGGTGGCCTCCGGCAACGCGAAGATCCACTTCTATCCGCGGCAGGAGAGCAACGGGCAGCCGTACAACGACCCGAGCGAGGACACGGTCATGACCGTGCTCAACAACGTCGCCTGCTTCGGCAACTCGGTGGTGGGCACCCAGGACGGCACCCACCGCACCATCATCCGGGTCAACCAGACCATCTTCAGCCGCACGTACCTCGCCTCGAAGCTGTGGGAGCTGGACAAGGCGGGCTGCTACGTCGAGGTGGTGCAGCGGTACGACCCGGGCAGCGGCTCCGAGGTGACCGCGATGAAGAACCTCCTCGCCGCCACGAGCAGCGGCTACGGCGGGCCGGTCGTCAAGTACTACTGCGTCGGCGACAGCGTCTGGACGCACAGCAAGTACCTCCAGGTCGAAGGCAACTACTACGGCGGCGCGGACCGGACGATCACCTGGGTCGGCAGTCACAACTTCAGCTACAACTCGCTGCGTCAGGCCGACGAGACGCTGCTGCAGCTCGAGGACTCCACCGTGTTCAACGCCTTCCGGACCAACTTCCGCACGGTCCGCGACACCCCGGGAATCCGGTCCGCCGCCAACGGCGGTACGGCGACCTGCCCCTGACCAGGCGGCCGGGCCGGCCGGACCAGTTGTTGGTCCCGCCGGCCCGGCCGTACGCCATCCCGCCCGGCTGCCGGCCGACGCTCAGCGGCTCGCCTTCGCCACCAGCGGGAGGCCCTCGCGGTAGGTCGGCACCGCCGGAGCCCAGCCCAGTTCGCGCTTGGCCTTGGCGTTGGAGACGCGCATCGAGGTGGTCATCATCGCGTGGGCGTACGGGATGGGCCGCAGCATCCAGGTCGGGACCCGCCACGGCCGGCGCGCCCCGAGCTCGGCCGCGAGCGCGTCCAGGTAGTCGCCCCAGCGCACCGGCTCGTCGTCGACGATGTTGTACGCCTGCCCGGCGCGCCCCTTCTCCAGGGCGGCCACGGTCGCCGCGGCGGCGTCCTCCAGGTAGATGAAGTTGGCGAAGCCGCCGGACGAGGGCACCGGCAACCGGCGCTTGCGCACCAGGTTGACGATCATGCTGGTCATGCTGTCCTGCCCGTAGAAGAACCCGTAGCGCAGCGCGATGCCCTCCACCTCGTCGGCCGAGAACACCTGCTCCTCGGTGGAGCCGATGGCCGCCACGGCCTCGCCGAGCTTGCCGCCCACGGGCTCGGCGAACGGGGCGTCCTCAGTGATCACGCTCGGGCCGTGGTCGCGGTAGCCGTACCCGAGCACGATCGACTGGGTGAGGAAGCGGTGGGCGCCGACCGCCCGCGCGGCCGCGAGGAGGTTGGCGGTTCCGGTGGTACGCAGACTGTTCGTGCCCTGAAGCGCCTCCCGCATCTTCGTGGTGCCCAACGCGGTCAACTCGTGGATGACCGCGTCGGCCCGCACACCCCGCACGGCGGCGAGCAGGTTCTCGCGGTCCAGCACGTCGGCCACCACCGCCTCGGCGCCGGCGTTGCGCAGCCGCTCGGCGTTGGTCTGGCTGCGGCTGATGCCGACCACCTCGTGGCCGGCGGCGATGAGTTGACGGGTGAGGGGCGTACCGACGGCACCCGAGGCACCGGCGAGCAGAACTCTCATGGCTTCGGTTCCTTTCCGCAGATCTCACCCGGTAGACGAGGAACCGGTCGGGCATGTGATGACCTGACGGTGTGTCGTCCCGCACAGCCGGCATCCGCCTCGGCGGCCCCGGTCGTGTCGGGTCCCGGTCAAGCCCCTGCCGTGGCCTGCCCGAGGGCCGGCTCGTCGTCCCAGGCCAGCGAGCTCATCTTCCAGCCCGACGGGGTCCTGACGAACTGGGTCGTCTTCCTGCCCCGACCCTCGAACCACTCGCCGTTGAGGTAGCCCGACTTGCGGTACTCGCTGAACCTGTGGGCGACCGAGCCGTAGATCTCGGTGGTCTCCGCGGTCTCCCACTCCCGGAACTCGGTCAGCGTCCCGTCGGTGAGGATCTTCTCGCGAGGATCGATGAACTGGCGCAGATCGTAGATCACCGGGGTCCCGCCGACGTTGCTGATGATCATCCCTTCGGGGATGAACACCTCTTCGATCGCCTCGACGTTCGGTCTGGTGCCGCCCGGGTTGGCGAAGGCGCCCAGGAAGGTGGCCATCAGGCCGTCGAGTTCGGCCTTCACCTCAGCTGAGACGGTGCTCCTGGTGGTGAGAAGGCCCGCACGGCGGGCCCGCCACTCGTCGGCCAGCACGGACCAGATCTCCAGATCGATCCGTCCGTCCCCGCTGCGCGGGTAGACCTGCCGCAGCGTTCCGTCCCGGCTCATCCCCAGCCGCTGCGCGACCGCGATGCTGCGTTCGTTACGCGAGTTGGTGCGCCACTCGACGCGGTGAATGCCGCGTTCCTCGACGGCCCAATCGATGATCCGCTCCGCGGCGCGGGTGATCAGCCCATGCCCCTCCGCGCCGGGCTCCAACCAGCAGCCCGCTTCGCAGACCCCCAGCCTGGTGTCGAAGGAGACGAACATGACGCCGCCGACCAGCACACCGTCCCGCCAGATGCCCCAGATGCCGCCGCCGTCCTGAGCCCGCTTGTCCGCATACCGTTGCAGCACCGCGCGGGCCTCGCCGAGGTCGCGGGCGACGAACGCGGGCGAGACCCACGGAGCGATGTGCTCGCGCGCCCGGTCCAGGTGGGCGAGGAACTCCTCGGCATGCCACGGTTCCAGCGGGCGCAGCACGGCCGAGTCGGCGAGGGGCAGCGCGAACATCACGGACCTCCGTACATAACAAACGTTTGGCATGTACGCTAGCAGGCCATGACCCCCGCACGCACCGACCACGACTCCCGCCGCCAGGACGTCTCCGAGGCGGTCTGGCAGGTCCTGGCCGAGCACGGCTTCGGCGGCCTCACCATGCGCGCCGTCGCGGCGGCCCTCGGGTCATCGACCGGACTGGTCACCCACTACTTCGCGGGCAAGCGCGAACTGATCGCCCACGCCCTCGACATCCTCGAGGTACGCACCGCGCAGCGCCCCCGGCAGGCCGCGCCCGCACCCGGGCTGGCGGCGCTGCGTACGCAGATCCTCAACATCCTCCCGCTGACCCCCGACGCGGCGGCGATGAACCGGATCTGGGTCGGCTCCTGGGACGTCGCCCTGGCCGACCCCGACCTGTTCGCCGCCCAGACCCACCGCTACGAACGCATCCGGGCAGGCCTGCGTACCTCCATCGAGGAGGCGCAACGGCTGGGCGAGCTGCCCGACGGCGACCCGGGCGGGCTCGCGACGACCGTGCTGTCGTTCACCCACGGGCTGGTCGTTCAGGCGCTGTTCGACCCCGAGCGGCTGCCGGCCGCGACCCAGACCCGACTCGTCGACGACTTCCTCGCCACGCTCACCCGCTGAACCGCGACGGTCAACGTCGCCTACCGGCACGGCGGCCGCGCCGAGTCCGAGCAGCAGGCTTTTACGACTCCGGTTCGGTATCCGCGGGCAGACTGTCCATGAACGAGCTGACCGAGAAGACCGCGCGGCCGGGGCCGGCCGGGCCGTACCCGGGCGGGCTGGACAGGCCGTTGGCCTTCATGGTCGCGGCGTAGGCCTCCAGCAGCCGGATGTGATATTCCAGCGGCGCACCCTGCGGGTTGGTCCGGCCGAGCGGGGTGGTCGGCTCCGGGCACCAGGTGGTGAACCGCGGGGTGATGCCCCGCGACATGAAGTACTGCAGGCCCTCGGTGGTGGAGTCGATCGCCTCGTCCACGCTGGTGAAGCCGTACGGGGCGGCCATCTCGACGCCCGCGACGAAGTTCGGGATGACGTTGCGCGGCCCGAAGACCTCGGCGGAGTCGAGGATCCGCCGGTGCCACTCCTCCCGACCCACATACCGCTCCTTGCCGGGGCAGTAGAGCTCGAACAGCCGCTTGTCCCACACCTCGTAGTTGGGGTGGTAGATCCGGATGCCGTAGTCGTGGAACCGCTGCACGTCGGCCCGGGGCAACGCCTGGGCGACCACCTTGCCGATCCACCGGCCTGGGAACCGCTCCTCGATCGCCTGGGCGTACCGGCCGTAGAAGTCGGCCTCGGCCAGCCCGTCGACCTTGGAGGTGATGCTGCCGCCGGTCAGGGTGTAGGCCTGGGACGCGCCGGTGGTGTCGTGCCGGTCGATGATCTCCAGCGCCTCCAGCACCTCGTCGACGGGCTTGACCCCGGTGTACGGGCGGCCGGCCTGCTTGTGTTGACGCCAGTTGTGGTTGATGTCGCAGTACTGGCATTCCTCCTTGGCGCCGAAGTACTGGCAGACCCGGAACACGGTCAGGTAGATGAGGTAGCCCCACTGGATCGTCGGTGCGACCTCCATCACCGACTTCCCGTTCGCGAGGGTGTGCCGGTAGTAGTCCGGCATCGGCGGCAGCCCGACGTCGGCGATCGGCCGGCCGTCCAGGAACAACCGCAGGCGGCCGTCGCCGTCGTCCTTGACCCGGTACGGCGAGTCGGGATTGGTGCGGACCGAGACGACCGTGCGGCGCAGCCCGTACGGGCCGCCGGTGAGCACGATCTCCTCCGGCGGCCTGCGCAGCGCGGCGGTGCCCAGGTCCGGCAACGTCCGGTGGTCGAAGGAGAAGATGAAGTACGACTTGGGCTTGACGGCCCCGCTCTCGTTGTCGGTCAGCGCCGAGTCGTCGAAGGCCAGGCCGCCACGCAGCAGGTCCTCCTTGATGACCGCCTCTTTCGGCACGTGGGGGAAGCGCCCCATCAGGTCCTCGATGAGATCGGTGCGCGACTGCATGCGCCCTCCCTGGCGGTTGTGCACGAAGGCCCCGAGGTGGTGCGCGTGGCCTGGAGGTGGGTCGGGATCGACTCCCTGCTGGCTCCACGCTAGTCAGCCCGTGCGGGCCGGCAGGATCGGTCGGCCGTCGGTTGTTCCCTACGTCACGTCCACCCATGCCGCCCGCTGGACCACCTTCCCTCTCGGCCCAGCCAGCCCCCCGGCACCCCGGCCGCATTCTCGCCGTTCTGGTGGGTGCTCTGACCGCCCCGGATACCGCTACTCTCCCCGGATGTCACCGTTGCTGATCGGTACGTGTGCGATCGCATGCGGCGGGGCCGGCCTGCTCCTGCCGCGGGTCGCCTACCGCTTCGCCGTACCGTTCGGTGAACCACTGCGGGCCGCCTGTGCCGGCTGCGGCGTCCCGCTGCGGCCGGGCGTGCGCGGCTTGCTGTCGGTCCGGTTGACCTGCGCCGCCTGCGCGGCCCGGCTGGGCCCCCCGTCCTGGTTGACCGGCGTGGCAGCGGGGCTCGCCGGCGGCCTGCTCGCCGCCGCGCTCGGCCCGGCGGCCGTGCTCCCGCTCTATCTGGCCGTCGCGGTGCTCGGCGTGCTGCTCGCCGCGATCGACCTCGCCTGCCGTCGGCTTCCCGACACTCTGGTGCTGCCGGCCCTGGCGGTGACACCGGTCCTGTTCGCCATCGTCGCCGCCGGAACGGGCCAGTGGGGCGACTGGCTCCGGGCGCTGCTGGCCTGCCTGGTCTCCGGGGTGGTCTTCGTGGGGATGGCGCTGCTGCCCGGTGGCGGCTACGGGATGGGCGACGCGAAGGTATCCGCCCTGCTCAGCTGGTATTTCGGCTGGCTCGGCTGGCATGCCGTGCTGCTCGGCGCGTTGCTGCCCTGGCTGCTGAACGCGCCCCTGCTGCTGGCCCTGCTCGCCTCCGGTCGGGTGGGCTGGAAGAGCCAGTTGCCGTTCGGCCCTGCCCTGCTGGGCGGGGGACTGCTGGCCGTTTGCGTGGCGGCCTGGTAGCCGACCGGGGGCCGGCCGGATCTGGCCGGTCGGCGGCACCGTCCGGCCGTCGCAGCGAATACGGCTAATCGAAGCTTAGTTTTGCGGTCCCCGCGGTGTTGACTGTCGCTGCTCGATTCCGCGGGAAACCGTGCGGCGCGCGAGCGCAGGTTTTCGCCCGGCAACAATTTCCGTCCGAAGTGGATGGATGCTGAAGGGACACACTCATGCTCAAGCTCTGGTGCAAACTGCAGTCCCGCCGCGACGAGGGGGCCTCGGCCGTCGAGTACGCCATGATCGTGGCGCTGATCGCTGTGTTCATCACGGCCGGCGTCGGCATTTTTGGCGGCAAGCTGAACGACTTCTTCAAGGCGCTCTCCGGAAAGATCGGCGTCTAGTCAGGGCACGATGAGTGCGGGTCTGCGCGTTCCCCTGGGGTCAGCCGGCGCCCGCCGCCTAAATGTCGCGGGCCGGTGCGGGGGTGGGTGAGCGGCCGCCCATCCCCGCACTCGCGCAAACGATCAAATGCCCCGCTGACTCGTGTGCGAAAAACTTCTCGACCTGCGTGCAGAGCACGACGACAAATCCTCCTTGGAAGGCTGACGATGCTCGTTGGTGAGGGCGGCAGTGGGCAAGGCTAGGCGGCCGGTGGACCGGGGCGCGGCGGCAGTGGAGTTCGCTCTGCTGCTGCCGGTGGTGCTGCTCATCATCTTCGGCATCATCGACTTCGGCCGGATGCTCAACGCGCAGATCGTCATCAGCCAGGCCGCCCGCGAAGGTGCCCGTGCCGCTGCGCTGATCGGCGAGGGCGAGGGCAGGGCGCGGGTCGCGGAGGCCACCAGCAACAGCGGCCTCGTCGGTGCGGAGATCAACGGGTGCTCGGGCACCCCGGCATCGGGCGACGACGCCACCGCCAAGGTCACCTACAAGTTCTCCTACCTCACGCCGCTCGGATTCATGATCGGCAGCGGGGGCGGGACGACCCTGACCGCCAAGAGTGTGATGCCATGCGTGCACTGAGCGGCCGGTCGGGAGCGGCCGGCCCGGCGACGTGGCGGCCGGGCCGGGGCGGGATCCTCCGGCGGCTGCGGCGCGACGACCGCGGCGGCGTCGCCACCGTCTTCGGCGTCCTGCTCGCCGGTGGCGTGCTGCTCGGCATGCTCGCGCTCGTCGTGGACGTGGGCCAGCTCTACGTCGAGCGGGAGGAACTGCAGTCCGGTGCGGACGCGGTGGCCATCGCCGCCGCGAAATCCTGCGCTGCCGATGCGGATGCCTGCAACACGTCGGACCTGACGACCACGACGAGCCCGTTCGCGGGAGGGAACGCCAGGGACGGGGCCACCAACTTCACGATCTGCGGATCCGTGCCCGGCGTGAGCTCTGGTGGCCTGCCCTCGTGCGACGCCACCACAGCTCCGCGGAACCTGACCCGTTGCCTGGACGGCGCGGCGCTGGCCGCAGGTCAGCCCTACCTCGAGGTGCACACCAGCACCGAGGAGTCCGACGGGTCAACCCTGCTGCCGCCGTCCTTTGCCAGGGCGCTGCTCGGCAACGAAGACTACGAAGGCACCACGGTCGGGGCCTGCGCCCGGGTGAGCTGGGGCGCGCCGAAAGCTGGCCTGGCGGTGACCTTCTCGAAATGCGAATGGGATGACGCCACGAGAAACGGCGAACATTTCCCGGCGCCGCCGCCCTATCCGCCGAACGCGGAGCCGAGTCCCGCCGACGAGTACGAGATCGTGCTGCGGACCCACGACGCGAAGGATCCGGACAGTCTCTGCCCGGACGAGAAAGGTCCCCCCGGCTGGGATCAGCCGGGCGGCTTCGGCTGGTTGGACGACGATGGCGCCGCCGACTGCACCACGGAGACATTCACCGCGGGCCCGACCGGCGTTACGGAAAAAAACTGCACCGACGTGCTCGATCCAGTCACCACCGACGCTTCATCCGCCAAGGTGTTCTACCTCCCCATCTATGACGAGGTTTACGGCACCGGCAGTAACGCCAAGTACCACATCATCGGAATGGCAGCGTTCGTGCCCACCGGCTACTTCTTCGGTAGCGCCGGCGGGAAGCGAAGGGAATCGTGGCTGACCGCTAGGGAGTACTGCACGGGCGAGGACCGGTGCATCTACGGCTACTTCGTCGACGTCCTGCAGCCGGGGCCGGTGGAAATTGGACCGCTGGACCCACTCGGCGCCACCATCGTCTCCCTTATCGGCTAACTCGCCCCACCAGATAACGACCAGGAAGCCTCCCCTCATGACACGTCGGATCGTCACCATCATGCTCGCCATCGTGCTTGCCGCGATCGGCACCGTTGGAGTGCTCTTCTACGGGTTCAGCGCGGACGCCCGGGCCAGGGCGCGGATCACCGACGCGGTCACGGTGGTGGTCGCCAAGGCCCGGATCCCGGCCGGTACGGCCGGCGCCCGGATCCAGGCCGAGCAGATGGTCCGCACGGAACGGATGCCGAGGTCGGCGGTGCCCAGCGACGCCCTGGCGGCAGTCGGATCCGAATTCGACAAGCTCGTCGTGACCTCGAACATCGCCGAGGGGCAGATCCTGCTCAAGGCGAACTTCGGGCAGCAGAGCCAGGTGACCAGCGGGCTGGAGTTGCCGGACGGCAAGATGGCGGTGACGGTGCAGACCGGCGCGCCGCAGCAGGTCGCCGGCTACGTGCGCCCCGGCTCCGAGGTCGCCATCTTCCTCACGTACAAGCTGCTCGACAAGGCGGGCCAGGAGACCAAGATCCAGCGGACCCGGCTGCTGCTGGAGAAGGTCCAGGTCATGGCGGTCGGCACCTACACCCCGCCGCGCGACACCAAAGACGACACCGAGACCAGCGATGACGCGTCGGCCAGGAACGGGACACTCCTGGTCACGCTCGCCGTGGACCAGAAGGAGGCCGAGCGGCTGATCCTCGGTCTCAACACCGGCAGCCTCTATCTCGGTCTGCTCACCGACGCGGTCCAGGTCAAGCCGGGCGGCGGTGTGGAGAACACCGACAAGGATTCCAACGTGAACTCCATCTTCGAGTGATGCGGACGGAGTGAACCCATGACCATCCTGTACGAGCCGCAGCCCCGCGACGCCCAGCAGGTCGCGGTGCTGCTCGCCGGCGACGTGCACTCGGCGTCGACGCGCCAGGACCTGTCCCGGCTGCTCACCGAACGTCCTGCGGAGCCGCTGGTGGTCCTCGGGCCGGGTGTCGACCTGCGCGAGGCACTGGCCATCGCCGCCGAGTACCGGGTCAGCCGCCCTGCCCTCGGCGTGGTGCTGATCCGGGTGATGGTGGACATGGTGCTGCTGGGCGAGGCGCTGCGCGCCGGCGTACGCGAGGTGGTGCCGGTCGACGACCGGGTGGCACTGCTGACCGCGTGCGCCCGCTCGATCGAGATCTCCCGGCAGATGGCACCGGTCAGCCCGGGGATCCCGGATCAGGCCGGCGCGCAGCGAGAAGCCAAGGTGATCACGGTGTTCGCCGCCAAGGGCGGCTGCGGCAAGACGACCGTCGCCACCAACCTGGCGATCGCGCTGGCCGGCGGCGGTGCCCGCCGGGTCGGCCTGATCGACCTGGATCTCGCCTTCGGCGACGTGGCGATCATGCTGCAGCTGGCGCCCCAGCGCGGCATCGCCAACGCGTCCGAGTTCGGCGCCAACCTCGACGAGCAGGCGCTGCGTACGCTCTTCACCCCGTACAGCCCCGGGGTGCAGGCCCTGCTCGCCCCGCCCGGCCCCACCGAGGCGGAGCAGGTCTCCCAGCAGCTCGTCACCAAGGTGCTGGGGCTCGCCGGTGGCATGTTCGACTACCTGGTGATCGACACGCCACCGCAGTTCAACGAGCACGTGCTGGTCGCGCTGGAGCGTTCGCACCTGCACGTCCTGCTCACCACGCCGGACATCCCGGCGCTGAAGAACCTGCGCATCACCCTCGACACCTTCGACCTGCTGCGGCTGCCCACCGAACAGCGCCTGGTGGTGCTCAACCGGTCCGACGCCAAGGTCGGGCTGACCGCCGCCGACATCGAGCGCGTCATCCGGGTCCCGATCTCGGCGTACGTGCCGTCCAGCCGGGACGTCCCGGTCTCGATCAACAAGGGGATACCGATCGTGGCCGACAACCCGTCGCACCCGGTCAGCAAGGCGATCCGGGACTTCGCCGCCGGCCAGTTGGCCGACAGCGGGGCGAGCAGGCCCGCCGCCCAGGGCTTGCGTGGCCTGTTCGGCCGGGGCGGTAAGCGATGAGCCTGACCGAGCGGATCGGGCGGCAGCAGGGTGACCCCGGCGACTGGCGCCCGGCCGCGCGACCACTGCTGACGGAGCTGCGCCGGCGGGTCCACCAGGAACTCCAGGAGATCCTCGGGCCGACGCTCTACAGCGAGCGGTCGACGGAGGTGATGGAGCGACGGGTACGCGAGACCCTGCAGGCGGTGCTGTCCCGTGAGGAGGCGGCGCTGACCGGCGCCGACCGGAGCCGGATCACCGCCGAGATCTGCGACGACATCCTCGGCCACGGCCCGATCGAGCCGCTGCTGCGCGACCCGGACATCAACGAGATCATGGTCAACGGGCCGGATCGCATCTACGTGGAGCGCGGCGGGCGCATCCTGCCGGTGGACGCCGCCTTCCTCGACGAGGAGCACCTGCGGCGGATCATCGACAAGATCGTCGCGCGGGTGGGTCGGCGGGTCGACGAGAGCAGCCCGATGGTGGACGCCCGGCTGCCGGACGGCAGCCGGGTCAACGCGGTGCTGCCGCCGGTCGCGCTCGACGGGGCGAAGCTGACCATCCGCAAGTTCGCCGCCGACCCGTACGGCATCGAGGACCTGATCGCGTTCGGCACGTTGAGCCGGCCGGTGGCCAACCTGCTCGCCGCGTGCGTACGCGGCCGGCTGGACGTCCTGATCAGCGGCGGCACCGGCACCGGCAAGACCACCACGCTCAACGTGCTGTCGCAGTTCCTGCCGCCCGACGAGCGGATCATCACGATCGAGGACGCCGCCGAGCTGCACCTGCACCAGCAGCACGTGCTGCGGCTCGAGGCCCGGCCGCCGAACATCGAGGGCCGTGGCGAGGTGACCATCCGGGACCTGGTCCGCAACGCGCTGCGGATGCGTCCCGACCGGATCGTGGTCGGCGAGGTCCGCGACGGCGCGGCGCTCGACATGTTGCAGGCGATGAACACCGGCCACGACGGTTCGCTGACGACGGTGCACGCCAACTCGCCGCGGGATTCGCTGTCCCGGCTGGAGACCATGGTCCTGATGGCCGGCATGGACCTGCCCATCCGAGCCATCCGGGAGCAGATCTCCTCCGCCGTCGACCTGATCGTGCACCAGAGCCGGCTCCGCGACGGCAGCCGCCGGATCACCCACATCACCGAGGTCGTGGGGATGGAAGGCGACGTGATCAGCCTGCAGGACATCTTCCTCTACGACCACCGGGCGGGGATGGACGCGCACGGGCAGTTCACCGGCGTGCTTCGCCCGACCGGCCTGCGCCCGCGCTTCGTCGAGAAACTGGCGGATGTGGGCGTCATGCTCGACCCCGCCATCTTCGGCCTCACCGCACCCCTTCGATGACGGGATCGACGAGCATCGTGAACAGTGCTACCCGGCGGCGTACCCGGACAGCCGGCCTCATCGGCGTACTCGCCGTCCTGGCGGCGATCCTGGCGCCGCCGCCCGCGTCCGCCGCCCCGTCCGGCAGCCTCGCCGTCTCCGGGTTGACCGCGTCGCCGGGCACGGTGCGGTTCCTGCTGGCGGCCCGCGACCTGCCCCTCAACTCGGTGCTGGATCCGGCCACCGTGCAGGTCGCCGTGGGCGGCACGCGGCTGCCGGCCAGCGCCGACCGGGTCGACCGTTCGGCCGGCTCCTCGGCGGACCTGCCGCCGCGCGCGCTGATGGTCGTCCTCGACGTGAGCGGATCGGTGGCCGGCGCTCGCCTGGAGGCCGCCCGCACCGCCGCCCGCGCGCTGGCCGCGAAGCTGCCCGACGACGTACGGCTGGGTTTGATCGCCGTCGCGGACAGCCCGCGCCTGCTGCTCAGCCCCACCGACGACCGGGCCGCCTTCACCCGGGCGCTGCACAAGCTGAACGCGAAGGGCGAGACGGCCCTGTACGACGGCGTCCTGCTCGGCCGCGACACGCTGGAGAGGGCGGGATTCGGTCCGGACTCGGACCGGCGGATGCTGGTGCTCTCCGACGGTGCGGACACCGCTTCGACCGCCACCCGGGCCCAGGTGGTCGAGGCCCTGGGCGCCGGCCGCCTTCCCACCGACGTCGTGGCCGCGCAAGCCACCGCTGCGGGGCTGACGAACCTGAGGGCGATCGCGCAGGCCGGGGGCGGGAACCTGCTCACCGCGGCCGACAACGCCGCACTGGCGCAGAAGTTCCGCGCCGCCGCCTCCACCTTCTCCGTGCTGCTCACCGTCGAGGCGCAGGTGCCGAACAGTCTGGCGCAGCGGAGTGCCGACCTCGCCGTGACGGTGGCCGTCGCCGGTCAGCCGCTGGCCGTCTCGGTGCCGGTGACGTTCGCGGATCCGCTGCCGGAATCGGCCGCGGCCGGACCGCGCCTGGCCCGGACCGGGTTGCCGGCCTGGGCGATCTGGGTGATTGCCGGCGCCTGCTTCGTCGGCCTGCTGGTGCTGGTGTTGCTGATGGCCTGGCCACGATCAGGGGCGACCGAGGACCGGATCCGGCAGATCGGCCAGTTCGGGCCGGCCCGGGCCGAGGCGCCCCCGGCCATGCCGCAGACCACCGCCCCCACCTTTGTCACCCGGAACATGCTGGCGGCGAGCGCCTCGGTGCTCCGCTCCCGCGGGCTCGACGCCCGCATCGGCCTGCGGTTGGAGCAGGCGGGGATGCGCCTGCGCCCGCACGAGTGGGTGCTGGTCCAGGCCAGCGCGATGGTGACCGGCGGGGCGCTCGGCGTGGTCGCACGCGGTTGGCTCGGGCTGCCGCTCGGGGTGCTGCTCGGCTGGCTCGTACCGCGGGTCTACCTGTCGTCCCGGGCCGACCGCCGGACCCGCCAGTTCGTCGAGCAACTGCCGGACGCCTTGCAGTTGGTGATCGGGTCGCTGCGGTCGGGCTTCTCGCTCGGCCAGTCCCTCGACGCCGTGGTCCGCGAGGCGCCGAACCCGATCGCCATGGAGGTCGGCCGGGCGCTGGCGGAGCACCGGCTGGGCGCCGACCTGGCCGACGCCCTCCTGCGGGTGGCGGCGCGGACCAGGAGCGAGGACCTGAAGTGGGTCGTCATGGCCATCCGGATCCAGCACGAGGTCGGCGGCAACCTCGCCGAGGTGCTGGAGACGACGGTGGACACCATGCGCGAGCGCAGCCGCCTGCAGCGCCACGTCCGCGCGTTGAGCGCCGAGGGCCGCCTCTCGGCGTGGGTACTGGTCGGGTTGCCCATCGTGCTCGGCCTGGTCATGGTCACCATCCGCGGTGACTACATGCGCCCCCTGGTCGCCGAGCCGCTGGGCATCGCGCTGCTGCTGGTGGGCGTGTTCCTGTTGCTCGTCGGGATCGTCTGGATGGTCCGGGTCGTGAAGGTGGAGATCTGACTTGACATCCTCCCCGCCCTAAAGGACGGGGATTCCCGCGGTCACCCGAGGGGTTTCCTGTTTCACTGCCGACTGCCCGCCAGGAGTGCTCCTTTGAGGTCTTACACCGGCTCCACAGGCCGATACCGCCAGCCCGGCGGCCAGAATGTTCCGCGCTGCGTTCACGTCCCGGTCGTGGGTCGTGCCGCAGACGCAGGTCCACGTGCGGACGTGCAGCGGCATCTTGTCGTGCAAGCTGCCGCAGACGGAGCACAGTTTGGAGGACGGGAACCAGCGGTCGACCGCGATCACCTCACGGCCGTACCAGGCGGCTTTGTACTCCAGCAGGCTCCGGAACTCGCTCCACGCCGCGTCGCTGATGGCGCGGGCGAGTGCGCTGTTCTTCACCATGTTCCGAACGGTCAAATCCTCGATCACGATCGTTTGGTTTTCACGAACGAGCCGAGTAGTGATCTTGTACAGGTTGTCGCGTCGCCGGTCGGCGATGCGGGCGTGGACGTTGGCGACCTTCAGCCGGGCCTTGGCCCGGTTCGCCCCGTCACCCTTGGCTTTGCGGGCCAGTTCTCGCTGCGCCTTCGCGAGGCGGGCACGGTCCCGCCGCTCATACCGGGGGTTGGTGATCTTCTCCCCGGTAGACAGGGTCAACAGGTGGTCGAGTCCGGCGTCCACGCCGACCGCCCGGCCGTTCGCCGGCAGCGGCTGGACGGCCGGGTCCTCGACGAGCATGGACACGAACCAGCGCCCCGCGCTGTCTTGCGACACGGTCACCGTCGAGGGCTGCGCACCCTCAGGCAGGGGTCGGGACCACACGATGTCGAGCGGTTCCGCCATCTTCGCCAGGGTCAGCTTCCCGTCCCGGAAGCGGAATCCGCTGGTGGTGTACTCCGCCGACCTCCGCGACTTCTTCCGCGACTTGAACCGCGGGTACCGGGCCCGCTTGGCGAAGAAGTTCGTGAACGCTGTTTGAAGGTGCCGCAGCGTCTGCTGCAGCGGGACCGAGGAAACGTCGTTGAGGTACGCCAACTCCTCGGTCTTCTTCCACGCCGTCAGCATCGCCGACGTGGCGTTGTAGGTGACCCGCTCCTGCCGCAGCGTCCACGCCTGCGTGCGGGCCGCCAACGCCAGGTTGTAGACCTTCCGCACGCACCCGAACGTGCGCGACAACTCCGCTACCTGCGCGTCGGTCGGATAGAAGCGGTACTTGAACGCCCGCTTCACGTGGATGGCCCGCACCGCTCACATACTAGTGCATCAATGTGTGATCCGACGCGGGTCGTTAAAGGTGCACGCCGGCCCGCCCTGACGACGAACCGACTTTTCTTGCCCTGCTCCGCAGGGGTTCGATTCCTCCCTGCCCTAAAGGACGGGGTTTCCTCGAAAGGACTTCGATGAGCGGCATGGTCATCCTCGTCGGGGCAGGCGCGGCGATCTTCACCGGAGTCACGCTCATCGTGGTCACGGTCGCCTCGGCGAGCTTCGACCGGGCCGGCGTGGCCAAGGGCCTGAGCGCCATCGACCAGGTCTACGCCGCCGGGCAGGCGGGACCGGCCGATGAGGCGTTCGGCGAACGGGTGGTCACGCCGCTGGGCGCCCGGATGGTCCGGATCGGTCGGGCGCTGACTCCGGCGAGCGGTGTCGAGCGGCTGCGGAGATGGCTCGACTTCGCCGGCAACCCGGCGTACTGGACGATCGACCGGGTCTACGAGGTCAAGGGGCTGGGGCTGATCGGGCTCGCGGTCTGCGGGGGCCTGCTGGGCAGCCTCCTCGGTGGGCTGCCCGCGGTGATCGTGGGTGGCGTGCTCGGTGCCGCGCTCGGGGCCAACCTTCCCGACCTGGTCATCTACGATCTCGGCTATCGGCGGCAGGAGGCGGTCCGGCGGTCGCTGCCGGACATCCTCGACACGCTCACCGTCAGCGTGGAGGCGGGACTCGGCTTCGACGCGGCGCTGGCCCAGGTGACGCATTACGGCCGGGGACCGATGGCCAGCGAGTTCGCCCGCACCCTCCAGGAGATCCAACTCGGGATGAGCCGGGTGGACGCCCTGCGGCGGCTGGCCCAACGGACGACGGTCGTCGAGCTGAAGACCTTCTGCGCGCTCATGGTCCAAGCCACCGAACTCGGCATTCCGGTCGCCAAGGTGTTGCGCGAGCAGGCCAAGGAAATGCGCGTACGGCGGCGGCAGCGGGCCGAGGAGTTGGCCCAGAAGGTGCCGGTGAAGATTCTCTTCCCGCTGGTGTTCTGCCTCTTCCCGTCGTTGTTCATCGTCGTGCTCGGACCCGGTGTGATCAACATCCTGCACAGCGGCCTGTTCAAGTGACCCCGGACGGTCAGCCGGGGCGGCGGGCGCCGCTGTAGGGCATGGTCGACAGCTGGGCCATGCGGACCACGTCCCCGGTGTGCGGGGCGTGGACGAGCAGTCCGTTGCCGACGTAGATACCCATGTGGTGGTGATCCGAGTAGAAGAAGACGAGGTCACCCGTGCGAAGGTTCGCCTTGCTCACCGCCACGCCCGCGGTCCATTGAGAACCTGTGTAATGGTCCAGCTGCACTCCGGCCGCAGCCCACGCGTACTGGGTCAGGCCGGAGCAGTCGAACGAGTCCGGGCCGTTTGCCGCCCATACGTACGGCTTGCCGATCTGTTTGCACGCGGTCTTGGCCGCGACGCCGCCGCTGCCGGTGATGGGGACGGCGGGGCACTTCCCACCGATGAACAGCGGACTGGTCCCCGTGATGGGGGAGGTGCTGCTCGTGGTGGCGGCTGACTGCGCGGCGGCTGCGGCTCTGGCCGCCGCGGCCTCCGCGGCCGCCTTGGCCGCGTCCGCGGCAGCGATCTGCCGGTGTAGCGCGTTGAGCCGCTTGATCTCGGCGTCGATGGCCTTCTTGCGCGCCGCCAGCTGGGCCTGCTGGCGCTGCTGTATGGCGATCAGCGCGTCAATCTTCTCCTTGTCGGCGTCGTAGGTCGCCTGCTCGGCGGACAGCCGGGTGATCTGTCGCTGCTCCGAATTCGCCACCTGATTCACGAGTGCGAGCTGATCCCCGAACGCGGTCGGCGGCGTGCCGGGGGTCAGTAGGGCATTGAATGTGGAAAGTGACCTCGATTGCTTGTAGTAACCCGCCAGAATCTCCTGGACCCGGTTCCTGCTGACCTCCACCGACCTGCCGAGCGGTTCGATCCTCCGGCTCAGTTCGGCCGATCTACGCTGGTTCGCGGTCAGGTCTGTCCGGACCTTGTTGTACTGCTCGATAACGGGTTCGAGCTTTTGCCACGCCGCGTCGATCTGTTTCTGCACATCGGCGGCCGACGGCGCGGCGTGGGCGGGGGCCGCCGGTCCGACGGCCACCATGGCCGCCGCCGCGACGGCGAGGATTCTGGTGAACAGCCGCGATCCGGCGGGCCGGGTGCGCACGGGTGGCAACGGGCTCGGCTCCTTCCACTCGGGGCCGACGCACGTCACGCTGCACCGACCTCGACCGCCTACCGGGTTAGCTGACGGGTTCGGGCGTGGAAGGCGCCCTACCGCTGATGCGGATTCACCCCGAAACTACGGTGGTTCCCCGGCTCGCCTGGCGACGCCAGTGACGTCCAGCGACTCGGCGGTGACCGTCCCGGGGAACTCCAGGTGGAGACCGACATCCGGAACGGACGCTGATCAACATTAGTGAGGGCAGCCCGAGGAAATCAACGAGCCGGTGACGCCAATTCTCTGCGCGGTCAGGCGGGCACATTGGGTGCCGGGATTATGCGTACCATAAGTCTTCGCTAATCGAATTCTTAATCGGCCCTAATTTGGGGCGGCAACCTGCGTCCTGTTTCCTCCCGGCGATCCCCGGGTGAGGCTCAGCGGTTTTCCCGGGGTCGCAGCAGGCCGAGGTGTGCTCCGGTCCCATGACCGGAGCACCCCCTGGCGGCCGTGATCAGTTGCCGCGCTGGTGCAGCAGGAGGTCGCTGACCACCGGCCGGTGGTCCGACGCCGAGGTCGCAATGGTGTTCGTGCCCACCACGCTGATGTCCGGCGAGGTGCCGATGACGTCGATCCGCTTCACCGGATTGATCGCCGGGTACGTCTTGCCGCCGGTCGGGGCGGTGTCACGCAGGTCCTGCCACAGGGCGGCCAACTCGGGCGCCCCGGGCTCCGCGTTGAGGTCGCCGACCAGCACCTTCGGCCCGGAGTCGGCGGCCAGGATGTCCAGCGTGTCCGCGACCTGCATGCGCCGCACGGTCGGGTCCGCCCGGTAGTCGAGGTGCGTGGAGTACACGTGCACGTGCGCACCCCGCACGTTGATCGTCACCTCGGCGAAGCCCGGCGCCGGAGCGGGTACCGGGTCGGGCACCTGGGTCGAGAGCCGGGTGATCTCGTGGTTCTCGGCATCGAGAATCGGGTAGCGGCTGAGGACCGCGACCCCGTACTGACGGCGGGGCGCACCGGCGGTCAGCGGATCCATGTCGTAGATCGGCGCGAAGAACGCCTGCATACCCAGCCGGTCGGCCAACTCCTGGGCCTCGTCCACGAAGTTGCTGCGGGTTCCCCAGTGGACGTCGACCTCCTGAAGGCCGACCACGTCGGCGTTCAGCGCCCGGATCGCCTCCGCGGTCCGGGCCAGGTCGAAGACGTTGTCCTCGCCGGCCCCGGCATGGATGTTGTAGGTGGCCACGCGCAGCGCCACGGGCGGCGCTTCCGATCCCGCGGGCTCGGCCGCGCCGGCCGGTGTGGCCAGCGGCAGCGCTGCCAGCGTGACGGCGAGCGCCGCACCGAGCAGGACGCGGCGGTGAAGGGTCAGTCTCAAGGTGTCCTCCCGCATGGTTTACCCCGGTTCGGGGCGCAATACACGCTAAATGCCGCTCGTGGAGTCATCGATGATCTCCTGCCGAAGCCGGTATGACCAGCCGGTGGCGCTTCGACGGCCACGCTCGTCCGGGCACGCCATCGCGGAAACGCGGAGGGCCGGTCGCTCGCGACCGGCCCTCACAGATCGTGGTGGCACCAGATGCCCGTGGGCTCGGGAGACGGACGGGCGTCCGGGCCTACTTTCCGTGCGGGTCGGCCGCGTTGAGCGTCGCGACGACCTGGTCGTAGTCGCCGCGCGCCTCGCCGTACCGGAGGAACTTCACCCGCTCGACCTGGATCTCCTTCGCGTCCGGCTGCGACTCGAGCAGCGCGACGACCTCGGCCACGAACTCGTCGAGCGGCATCGCGAACTCGCTGGTCTCCTGGCCGGGCAGCAGCGACGTACGGACGGCCGGCGGTTCCAGCTCCACGACCTTCACGCTGGTGTCGGCGAGCTGCAGCCGGATCGATTCGCTGAGCATGTGGATCGCGGCCTTCGACGCGTTGTAGCTCGGGGTGACCTTGAGCGGCGCGAACGCCAGGCCCGAGGAGACGGTCATGATCGTCGCGTCCGGCCGCGACCGCAGGTGCGCGATGAACGCGGCGATCAGCCGGATCGGGCCGAGCACGTTGGTCGTCACGATCGACTCGGCCGAGGCGAGGAACGACTCGGGCTGGTGCCAGTCCTCGACGCGCATGATGCCGGCCATCGTGACCAGAACGTTCAGCTCCGGGTGCCGCGCCAGCACCTGCTTCGCCGCGGACTCGATGCTCGCCGGGTCCGCCGTGTCGATCTGAACGGTGTCGATGCCGGGGTGCTCCGCGGCGATCTCGTCGAGCAGGTCGGTGCGCCGGCCGCCGACGATCACCGTGTTGCCCTTGGCCTGCAGCTCCAGCGCGAGGGCGAGACCGATCCCGCTCGTGGAGCCGGGGATGAAGATGGTGTTCCCGGAAATGTTCATGCCCCGAGCCTGGCCGATCCTGCCGGGCGGATTAAGAGACCGGTCATCGGGGGAT
Organism: Micromonospora sp. NPDC048930; assembly: GCF_043197935.1. Classification (NCBI taxonomy): domain Bacteria; kingdom Bacillati; phylum Actinomycetota; class Actinomycetes; order Micromonosporales; family Micromonosporaceae; genus Micromonospora; species Micromonospora sp. NPDC048930. Next base: position 263,322 of record NZ_JBICUB010000008.1, on the reverse strand, counting down.
CGGTAATCCCTGGTTCGTCCCCGCCGCCGCCGGATACTGGGCTCATGGACCGTGCAGCACTGGCCGACTTCCTGCGCCGCCGCCGCGAGACGCTGCAGCCCGGGGACGTCGGGCTGCCCGCCGGCGCCCGCCGGCGCGCTCCGGGCCTGCGCCGGGAGGAGGTGGCCGCCCTCGCCGCCATGTCGACCGACTACTACACCCGGCTCGAACAGCAGCGCGGCCCGCAGCCGAGCCCGCAGATGCTCGCCTCCCTCGCCCGGGCGCTGCGGCTGACCGGCGGTGAACGCGACTACCTGTTCCGGGTGGCGGGGCAGAACGCCCCGACCTCGGTGTCCGTGGCGACGCACGTCGCCCCCGCGCTGCTGCGCGTGCTGGACCGGCTGGAGGACACCCCGGCGCTCATCCTGTCCAACCTCGGCGAGACCCTCGTGCAGAACCGGCTGGCCGAGGCCCTGTTCGGCGATCGGTCCGGCTACACCGGCCTGGCCCGCAGCGAGATCTACCGGTGGTTCACCGATCCCGCCGAGCGGCTGCGCTACCCGGAGGAGGACCGCGACCGGCAGAGCCGCGCCCAGGTCGCCAACCTGCGCGCCGCGTACGGGTCGATGGGCCCGCAGTCGCGGGCCGGCGAGATCGTCCGGGCCCTGCAGAAGGCCAGCCCGGAGTTCGCTGAGCTGTGGGAACGGCACGAGGTGGCCCAGCGCTTCGCGGACCACAAGACGCTCGTCCATCCCGAGCTCGGCGCGATCGAACTCGACTGCCAGGCGCTGTTCACCGAGGACCAGTCCCAGGCGCTGCTCGTGCTCACCGCGCCTCCGCGCAGCGAGGGCTACGAGAAGCTCCAGCTGCTCGCCGTACTGGGGCACGAGCGCTTCCCCGCCGACACCGGGCCCCGCTAGCTCCCGCTCTCGCGTCTGGTCGCCCGGATTGCGCGGCCGCCATACCTAGAACTACTATGTATTGCAGTTCTAGGGTTGGGGTGGTCACATGCGCATCACCAAGGACCTGGTCGCGGCCTCGGCAACGCCACTCGTGCTCGGCATCCTCGCCGAGGGCGAGAGCTACGGCTACGCCATCCTCAAACAGGTCAACGAGCTGTCGGGCGGGCAGCTGGAGTGGACCGACGGCCTGCTCTACCCGCTGTTGCACCGCCTGGAGCGGCTCGGCCACGTCGAGTCGGCCTGGGAGACCCCGCCCGAAGGGCGCCGCCGCAAGTACTACCGCATCACCGACCAGGGCCGGGCCGAGCTCGCCGAGCAGCGCCGCCAGTGGGCCACGGTCGTCGACGCCCTGCGCGGCGTCTGGAGCACCACCCAGTCCATCCAACCGATCACGGCGCCAGCATGGGAGGCGGGACGATGACCGTCGACCGCGACAACGATCTGGAGGGCCAGATCGCCGAGTGGCGGGCCTACATGCACCGCCGCCAGGAACTGCACCACACCGACGCCGAGGAGTTGGAAGACCACCTCCGCAGCCGGATCACCGAGCTGACCGAGAGCGGCCTGCGGGACGACGAGGCGTTCCTCATCGCCGTCAAACGCATGGGCAGCCTCGACGAGCTGTCGCGGGAGTTCGCCCGCGAGCACTCCGAGCGGCTGTGGAAGCAGCTCGTGCTGCCCGGCGAGCCGGACGCGCCCACCGCCGCCCGGTCCCGTCGCCAGCTCGCGGTCATGGTGCTGTGCGCGGCCCTGGCGGCGCTAGCGATCAAGGTGCCGAGCTGGTTCGGGTTCGACCTGTCCGACGACGGCGCCTTCTACGCTCGCAACATCAGCCTTTTCACGCTGCCGGCGCTGGCCGCGTACTTCGCCTGGCAACGCCGGGTCGGTCCGCGCGTCATCGGCGTGCTCGCCGCGCTGTTCGTGCTCGGCGCGGTCGCCGCGAACGCCTACCCGCTGGCCGACGACTCGCAGAGCATCGTGCTCACGGCGATCCACCTGCCGATCGCGTTGTGGCTGGTGGTCGGCGTCGCCTATGTCGGCGGTGACTGGCGTTCGGACCGGCGGCGGATGGACTTCGTCCGGTTCACCGGGGAGTGGCTGATCTACTTCGCCCTCCTCGGACTGGGTGGCGGCTTGCTCGCCGCCTTCACGGCCGGCACCTTCAACGCCATCGGCATCGACCCCGAGGGATTCATCCAGTCGTGGCTGGTGCCGTGCGGCGCGATGGCCGCGGTCATCGTGGCGGCCTGGCTGGTGGAGGCCAAGCAGAGCGTCATCGAGAACATGGCGCCGGTGCTGACCCGCGTCTTCACCCCGCTGTTCGCGGCCACCCTGCTGGCCTTCCTGGTCGCCGTCATCTGGACCAACAACGGCATCGACGTCGAGCGCGACGTGCTCATCCTCTTCGACCTGCTGCTGGTCATCGTGCTGGGCCTGCTGCTGTACGCCATCTCCGCCCGTGACCTCACGGCCCGACCCGGACTGTTCGACCGCCTGCAGCTCGCGCTGGTCGTCAGCGCTCTGATCATCGACGTCCTGGTGCTGGTGGCGATCGCCGGCCGGATCAGCGAGTGGGGCTTCAGCCCCAACAAGACCGCGGCCCTGGGCGAGAACCTCGTCCTGCTCACCAACCTGGCGTGGTCGGCGTGGCTGTTCCTCGGCTTCCTGCGTCGCCGGATGCCCTTCGCCCGGCTGGAGCACTGGCAGACCCGCTACATCATCGTGTACGCAGTGTGGGCCTGGACGGTCGTCCTCGCCTTCCCGCTCGTGTTCGGCTTCGCCTGAGCCGGCCGGCGCCTAGGGCTGGTACTCGGCACGGGTCCGGGGCAGCCACTGCGGGTGCTGGTCGCGGACGTACTTGACCAGGCCCTCGCGCAGCTCGCAGCGCAGGTCCCAGGAGCTGGGCCCGTCGCCGGCCGAGACGCGCACCTGGACCTCCAGCGTCTGCGGCGTCACGTCGACCACCTGGAGGGTCCAGAGCGCCTGGTCCCACAGCGGCGACTGCTCGACCAGCCGGCGCGCCTCGCGGCGGAGCTGCTCCACGTCCGCGGTGTAGTCCAGGTGCAGCCGGAGCTCGCCGACCACCCGGGCCTCGTGCCGGGTCCAGTTCTGGAAGGGGCGGTCGGTGAAGTACGTGGTGGGCAGGATGAGGCGGCGTTCGTCCCACATGCGTAGCACGACGCTGGTCAGTTTCACCTCCTCGACGCGACCCCACGCGCCGTCGACCACCACCACGTCGTCGACGTGGATCGCGTCGGTGAAGGCGATCTGCAGGCCCGCGAAGGCGTTCGACAGGGAGGTACGGGCGGCCACACCGATGAGTACGCCGATCACGCCGGCCGAGGTCACCAGGGACACCCCGACCACACGTACCTGCTCGTAGCTCATCAGGGCGACCGCGATCGCGATCAGCGTCACGATCACGGCGGTCACGGCCCGGATCAGGCGGATCTGGGTCCGGATCCGCCGCTGCCGCCGGTTCGCCGTCGGTTCGTGGGAGAGGCGCCCCAATGCGAGGCTCTCGGTGACCTGGAGGAATCTGATCGCCAGCCAGGCACAGGCCGCCGCGAACGCCAACAGGAGGCCGTGCCGGAAGGCGGCCAACCAGTGGTATCTCGTGCCGGGCACCGAGGCGAACAACGCCCCGATCACCAGGACGGCGGTGGCGGGCAGGCGACACGCCCCGTACAGCGGACCGATGATCCGCCCGTAGCGGGTGCGGGTCGCCCACCGGAAGAACAGCCTGGCCAGCCAGGCCACGAGCAAGGCGGCAGCGACCCAGGCCACGACGGCCAGCAGCGCACGCATGCGTCCCCCGAACCTGCCCCGATGCCCGGCATCACCGTGGCGACCGCCGCCCGCGGTCGCCGTTCGCCCGCCTGGCCCCGATCGCCGTCGCAGCCGGTGTCCGCGTCGGCCGGGCGTGACCAGGGTTCGCCGTGCCGGGACGGCGAACTGGCCGGGCGACGCGGATACCCGGCGCGGATCGGGTGAAACAGCGGGCGGCCGGTGACGTCGCCGCCGCGGCGGGATCACCTGTCGCCCGGCGCCGTCCCGGGCAGGCAGGTCACTCGCCGCGGAGCAGCCGGTCGAACGGCGTGGGGTCGTCGTACGGGTCGTCGATGGTCGGCGCGTCCCGCCGGTCCACCTCACGAGCGAGTTCCCGGGCCGCTCGGGCGATCCGGCTCACCAGCGATCCCTCGGCATCGCCGCCGCCCCAGTCCTCGGGCGCGGCGAACACCGCGGTGGGCACGACCGCCGCGTGCAGGTAGGTGAACATCGGGCGCAGCGCGTGCTCGAGGACCAGCGAGTGCCGTCCGGTGCCGCCGGTGGCGGCGATCAGGACCGGCTTGTCCGCCAGCGCGGTGTCGTCGAGGCTGTCGAAGAACAGCTTGAACAGGCTGCTGTAGGAGGCGGTGAACGTCGGGGTCACCGCGATCAGGCCGTCCGCCCGCGCGACGGTGTCGAGCACCGCCCCGAGCTGCGGCGACGGGTAGCCGGCCAGCAGGTGGTTGACCAGGTCGTGCGCGTGGTCGCGCACCTCGATGACGCTGACGTCGACCTGCGCGCCGAGCTGCGCCAACTCGTGGCGCGCCGCATCGGCGAGCCGGTCGGCCAGCATCCGGGTCGACGACGGCAGCCGCAGCCCGGCGGAGACCACCGCGAGGGTACGGGTCATCGCGCGGCCTCGTCCGGGCGTTTTGCCTCGTACGCCGCCTTGCGGCCGGCGTGGGTCGGGGCGTCCGGAACGTGGGCGGGCCGACCGATGGCGAACTCCTTGCGCAGCACCGGCACGATCTCGCCCAGCATCTCGATCTGCTGCAGCACGGTCCGGTGCGGTACGCCGATGCCGTCCACGTTGAACAGCTGGCGCTGGTAGTCGCCGGCGGCGTGGTCGCGGTACGTCAGCACCCGGTCGATCACCTCTTGCGGGCTGCCGACCAGCACCGCCGTCTGCGCCATCGTGTCCTCCAGCGACGGGCCGTGCCCGTACGCCGGGGAGTTGTCGAAGTAGGGCCGGAACTCGCGGATCGCGTCCTGGGAGTTCTTCCGCACGAACAGGTGCGCCGCCAGGCCGACGATCGCCTGGTCCGCCGGGCCGTGCCCGTAGTGCTCGAAACGGCGCCGGTAGAGCCCGACCAGCCGCCGGACGTGTTCCTTGGGCCAGAAGAGGTTGTTGTGGAAGAAGCCGTCGCCGTAGTACGCGGCCTGCTCGGCGATCTCCGGGCTGCGGATCGAGGCGTGCCAGACGAACGGCGGCACGCCGTCGAGCGGGCGCGGGGTCGAGGTGAACGACTGCAGCGGGGTGCGGAAGCGGCCCTTCCAGTCGACGACGTCCTCGCGCCAGAGCCGGCGCAGCAGGTCGTAGTTCTCGATGGCGAGCGGGATGGCGTTGCGGATGTCCTGCCCGAACCACGGGTAGACCGGGCCGGTGTTGCCACGGCCCATCATCAGGTCGACCCGGCCGTCGGCCAGGTGCTGCAGCATCGCGTAGTCCTCGGCGATCTTCACCGGGTCGTTGGTGGTGATCAGCGTGGTCGACGTGGACAGCAGGATCCGGTTCGTCCGCGCCGCGACGTATCCGAGCAGCGTGGTGGGGGAGGATGGCATGAACGGCGGGTTGTGGTGCTCGCCGATCGCGAAGACGTCCAGGCCCACGTCCTCGGCGAGTTGCGCGTACTCCACCACCGCCTTGATCCGGTCGTGTTCTGAGGGCGTACGCCCGGACACCGGGTCGCGGGCCACGTCCCCGACGCCGAAGATCCCGAACTGCATCTGACTCGCCTGCCTCATGGTCGCCGTTGCTCGTCTCCGCAAGCAGTTGTTGGTGAATGTGGCCGTTGCCTGCCCGGCCTCGGATACGCCGGGGCGCGTGCGCGAACCGCACGCGCCCCTGGCCGGATCAGGTGAAGTTGGCGCCGCCGTCGACCAACAGTGACTGGCCGTTGATGTAGGCGCCGTCGTCGGAGAAGAGGAATGCCACCATGGCGGCGAGGTCCTCCGGCCTGCCCAACCGCGGCGAGCGTACGGTCGCCAGGATCTGCTCCCGGAACTCCTCGGTGGTGGCCTCGAGCGCGGCCCCGGTGAGGATCACGCCGGGCGACACGAGGTTCGTACGGACGCCGTGCTTGCCGCCGAGCGTCGCCGTGTGCCGGGTGAGCCCGACCAGCCCGCTCTTCGCCGCCTGGTAGGCGACGCGCTCGGTCTCCCCCATCCACACCGCGCTCGACATGGTGTTGACGATCGAACCGGAACCCTGCTCGATCATGATCGGCAGGGCGTGCCGGATGCCGTACATGTAGCCGGTGAGGGTGACGTCGATCGTGTGCTGCCAGACGTCGATCGGCACCGAGACGACGTCACTGTCCCGCCCGATGGTTCGCGGCGAGAGGTCGGCGGCCACGTTGAACAGACCGTGCAGGCTGCCGAACCGCTCGACGGTGAACTCGGCGAGCCCCCGGAAGGACTGCTCGTCGCTGATGTCGAAGCCGCGCGCCACGGCCGTCCCGCCGGAGCCGTTGATCTCGTCGGCCACGGCCCGGGCGGCGGCCTCGTTCAGGTCCGCCGCGACGACCAGCATGCCCTCCTCGGCGAGGCGGAGGGCTGTGGCGCCCCCGATGTTGCCCGGCGCCGCACCGGCGACGAGGGCAACTTTGTCCTTGAGTCCGCGCATTGTCCTGTCCCTTACCGCGTGCTCACTTGCCGCGCAGCGGCGCGAGGGCCTGGCTCCAGGCCACGACCTGGTCGAGGGTGGTGTTGAGGGTGTCCCGCTGGAACTCGTTGGGCGTGAAGACGCTGAAGTTCTCGAAGTCGGTGAAGAGCGACAGCGCCACCTGGGAGCGCACGTCGGCCATCTGCAGCTCACCGGCGATCAGCCGCAGGTGCTCCACCGCCCGGGCGCCACCCACCGAGCCGTAGCTGACGAACCCGACGGCCTTGTTGTTCCACTCGCTGTAGAGGAAGTCGATGGCGTTCTTCAGGGCGCCGGACGTCGAGTGGTTGTATTCCGGGGTCACCATCACGAACCCGTCGAACGAGGCGATCTTCCGCGCCCACTCGAGCGTGTGCGGCTGCTGGTACTGCCCCATCGACGGCGGGTACATCTCGTCCAGGTGCGGCAGCTTGTAGTCGAGGAGGTCGACGAGTTCGAACTCGGCGTCGGTGCGCTGCTTGGCGACCTCGTGGACCCACTGCCCGACGGCGGCCCCGTTACGGCCCGGCCGGGTGCTGCCGATGATGATTCCGATCCTGGTCACTGCGGTTCCTCCATGGTAGCGGGACACCCGATCGGTGTCATTGCTTCGCGCAGCAACTATATGTCGAGCACTTCCTTCGTCAAGCAAGTAAGATGGGGTCATGTCCACCGTCACACCGCAGCCGACACCGACCCCGGAAGGGGTGAAACCCCTCAACCAGGACGAAGAAGCCGTCGTCCGGTCGCTCCCTCGGCTCATCTACGCCATGCCGCGCGCCATCGACGCCGACATGGTCCGCGAGCAGCGGCTCCCGCTGATCGACTACCTGGTCCTGATGCACCTCTCCGAGGCCCCGGACCGGCACCTGCGCATGAGCGAACTCGCCACCGCCTGCGAGATGTCGCTCAGCGGCATGAGTCGCGTGGTGCAGAAGCTGGAGAGCCAGGGGTTCGTCCAGCGGGTCCGGTGCGAGCAGGACGCCCGGGGCTGGAACGCCGTCCTCACCGACGCCGGCTTCGCCCGCCTGAGCGAGGCCTGGCCCACCCATCTGGCCGCCGTACGCCGGCACCTCCTCGACCATTTGGCGGGCCTGGACCTCAAGACCCTCGCCGCGGCCCTGCAGAACGTCGCCACCTGAACGGAGCCCGTGCGCTCGCGGTGCTGGGGCACGAACGATCCCGCGGACTCGACGCCCAGTTGGCCCCGGACTCGCCTCGCACGGTCCGTGCCTGCGGTGCGGGTGGCCACGGCACGGCGACGGCGGCGCCGCCTCCGCCGGACGGTCCCGAGAGTGACGATCCCGGCGGGTCGTGGCCGACGCTCGACCACAACCCGCCAGGACTCCCGCCACCCGCGCTCAAGGCGTGGCGAGCGGTCGCCGCTGCCGGCGTGAATTCCCATTCCAGTGGGAGAGGCGCCGGTTGATCGCCGCGGACTCACCCGGCCTTGCGGAGACCGGCGAACTGCAGGCCGACGAAACCGGCGACCACCACCGCCTGGGCGATCACCAGGGCGGTGCCGAGGCCGGTCAACGGGAACCAACCGGCGATGAGCAACTCGGCGCTCGCGACCACCCAGGCGACGTTGACCGCCATGACGACGCCGACCGCGGCCCTGCTCACCGCCGATCGCGAGGCGAGGAAGAACAGGGCGGCGGCCCAGGCGACCAGGAAGACACCGATCGGGTAGAGGAAGGCGGCGGGGAGGCCGAACAGTTCCCCGAAGATCGCCGCGGCGGCGACGTAGACGACTCCGTTGGCGCCCGACCCGATCGCGTCCTGCTTCAGGGCGAAGCGGAGCAGCTTGGCGTCGGCGGCAGGGTGGACGGTGCTCGCGACGGTGACCATGTCGGCGATCCCTTCGTAGTGCTGACGTGCGGATGATCACGAAGCTACGGAGGTCCGCGCCGAGCCGAATCAGTCATCGTGACGGTAGCTTCCTGACCGTGCTGCACGGACGAGCTGGGGAACAGGCGAGGATCGAGCGGCTCCTGGCGGAGGCTCGGACCGGCCAGAGCGGAACCCTGGTCATCCAAGGCCCGGCGGGGATCGGCAAGTCCGCGCTCCTGGACCACGCCGCCGAGCGGGCCGGGGGCATGCGAGTGCTGCGCGGCGTCGGCGTCGAGTCCGAGGCCACGTTGCCGTTCGCCGCACTCCACCTGCTTCTGCGTGCCGGTCTTGACCGGATCCACACGCTGCCCGATGCGCAGGCCACCGCGCTCAACGGTGCCCTGGGGCTGGGCGACGTCGCTCCGGAGAGCCGTTTCCTGGTCGGTCTGGCCACGCTGAGCCTGCTCGCCGAGCTTGCCGGGGACAACGCGCTGCTCTGCCTCATCGACGACGCACAGTGGTTCGACCAGGCGTCCATCGACGCGCTGCTGTTCGCCGCTCGTCGCCTCGAGGCGGAAGGCGTCGTCATGATCTTCGCCGCCCGCGCGGGTTTTGCTGCCGCCGGGCTGCCCGAGCTGCGGCTGGGCGGACTGGACAAAGCAGCCGCCGCCGCCCTGCTCCCCGCCGACCTCCCACCCCAGGTGCGAGAGCGCCTCATCGAGGAATCGGACGGCAACCCGCTGGCGCTCATGGAACTGCCTGCCGCACTCAGTGCCGAGCAGCGGGCAGGACGCCTGTCACCGGTCGGTGCGATGCCCGTCGCCGACCGGGTCCAGGAGGCGTTCCACACACAGATCGCCGCGCTTCCCGAACCGGCGCGCGGTGCGCTGCTGATCGCGGCGGCGGACGGCTCTGGCGAGCTGGAGACCCTGGTAGGTGCGGGTGCCTCGCTCGACGGGTTGGGTGCGGCCGAGCGGAGCCGGCTGATCGAGATCAGGGGCAACGCTGTCGGCTTCCGCCACCCGCTGATCCGGGCAGCCGCCTACCAGAGCGCACCGGCCACCCGACGCCTTGCCGTACACCGGGCCCTTGCCGACGCCCTCACCCTCTCGCCGGCCATCGACGCGGCCGACCGGCGGGCGTGGCACCTGGCCGCCGCGACGCTCGGTCCCGACGAGGACATCGCCCGGGAGTTGACGGCGGCGGCGGAACGGGCACGTACCCGCGGCGGCCACGCCGCGATCACGGCCGCGTACGAGCGGGCCGCCGAGCTCACCGCCGACCCGGTACGACGCTCCGGGCGACTGGCCGCCGCCGCGCTGGCGGCGAGTGACGCCGGACTGACGGACCGGGCCGCGGCGCTCGCCGACCGCGCCACGCCCGACGTGGACGACCCGGACATGATCGCCGCGCTGATCCAGGTGCGCGCCCATGGTGAATTCGAGTCAGGCGCACCGCTCGCGGCGGGCCGGATCATCATGGACGGCGTCCCTCGCGTGGCGGCCCGGTCCACCGAGCGGGCAACCTGGCTGCTGGTGGAGGCCGTCCGCTGCGCCTGGTTCGCCGGGGACACCCGGCTGGCGGAGGAGGCAGCAACCGGACTCCGTGCGCTGCCCGGAATCGATTCGCCGCTGGTCACCGGGGCACTCGGGCTGACCCGACTGATGGGCGGAGACGTCGGCGCTGGGATCACCCTTATGGCTGAGGCGGTGGACGAACACTGGCGTGCGGGGCTGGGGGTGCCTGGGCTGACCTTCATCGCCTCGCTGTGTCTCCCGCTGGGCCGGGCCGCCGTCGGCGAAGAGATCACCGGCCGCGTGGTCGCGAACTGCCAGCAGAGCGGGATGATCGGCTGGCTGGCCAACGCACTGCAGGAGCACGGACTCGCCCAGGGATGGCTCTGCCGGTACGGCGAGGCGACGGCGGCACTGAACGCAGGGCTGCGGCTGGCGACGGACCTCGGGCACGAGCACCGGATCAACCACCTCAGGTGCTCTCTCGCCTGGGTGCTCGCGCACCTCGGGGATGTGCCGGGCTGCCGCGCGAACGCCGAAGAGGGCGTGGCGAGAGCCGACCAGCGGGGAATGGTCCTCGCGGCGGCCATCGGGCGCTGGGCACTCGGCCTGCTTGAACTGGGCCTGGGCCGACCGGACGCGGCCCTGCGGCAGTTGGCGGCCATCCCGGTGTCCAGCATCGCCGTCCTCTCCGCCCCGGACCAGGTCGAGGCGGCCGTCCGCAGCGGCCGGCCGGGGCAGGCAGGGGAGCCGCTCGCCCGCTACGTGGCCTGGGCGCGGCACGTCCGTCAGCCGTCGTCGGACGCGGTCGCCCTGCGCTGCCGGGCTCTCGTCGAGGAGGACGAGGCGCACTTCGCGCAGGCCGTGCACCTCCATGACGACGACTCCCAGCCGTACGAGCTGGCAAGGACGCGGCTCGCCTACGGCGAGTGGCTGCGACGGGCCCGGCGGCGGGCAGACGCCCGCGTGCAGCTGCGCGGCGCGCTGGAGATCTTCGATCGACTCGGTTCCGAGCTGTGGGCCGAACGTGCGCGCGCGGAGCTTCGGGCAACCGGGGACGTGCCGGCGGCGCCGCGCAAGGCCGGCGACCCGCTCAGCGTGCTCACCCCCCAGGAGCGTCAGGTCGTACGACTGGCCGCCGGCGGGGCCTCCAATCGCGACATCGCCGCGCAGCTCTTCCTCAGCCCGCGGACCGTCGGCTACCACCTCTACAAGGCGTTTCCCAAGCTGGGTGTCACCTCCCGAGCCCAGCTGGCAGCCATCGCCCACTCCTCGTCGGGGCGCAGCTGACGAACCTGGCGATCCCGCACCTGGGGTACTGCGCAAGGTGCCGGACCCTGGCGGGCTGCGGCCGGCGATCGACCACAACCCGCCAGGAACCGCTTAGGGCGTGGCGAGCGCCTCGGTCGGCGCGAGCCGGGCGGCCCGGATCGCCGGATAGAGCCCGGCGAGCGCCCCGATCAGCAGCGTGGCGCCGACCCCGCCGGCGATTGCCCAGAGCGGCACCACGGAGGGCCACGCCTGCGAGAACGCGTACCCGGTGGTGACCCCGCTGCCCAGCAGCACGCCGCCGATCCCGCCGAGGGCGGACAGCAGCAGCGACTCGGCCAGGAACTGGGTGCGTACCTGCCCACGGGTCGCGCCGAGCGAGCGGCGCAGGCCGATCTCCGGCCGCCGCTCCAACACCGAGATCACCATGGTGTTCGCCACCCCGACGCCGCCCACCAGCAGGGCGACCGCGCCGAGCCCGAGCAGCAGCCCGGTGAACGCCTCGTCGGTGGCCTGCTTCGCGGCGAGCGCGTCGGACGGCCGCGCCACCTTCACCTCGTTCGGCGCCTCCGGGTTCGCCGTGGCGCCGAGCACCGCCCGGACCGCCTCGACCGCCGTGTCGGACGTGCGGGCGTACACCGTGGTCGGGTGCCCGTCGAAGTCCAGGTACGACGTCGCGGCGTCCCAGCCCACCAGCGCGGACAGGTCCAGCTCCGGCGCCAACGGCGCGGGCGCCAGGATCCCCACCACGGTGAACAGGCGCCCGCCGACCTGGATCTGCACGTCCGGGCCGGCGGCGCCGATGCCCAGCCGCCGGGCCGTGGTGGCGCCCAGCACCACCGCCGGGTACCGCGCGGTGGCGGCGTTCAGCCAGGTGCCGCTGACCACCTCCAGACCCACGGTGTCCCGCAGCTCCAGGCCGGCGGCCCGGGCCGCGATCCCCCCACTCTCACCCCGGGGCACCAGATCCGACCGGTACACCTTCGCGTCGGCCAGCAGCCCGGTGGCCGCGACCGTCCGAACCGGACCGATCCGCCCGATCATCGCCACCGACTCCACCGGCAGTTGGGCGTCGTCGCCGAAGAGCGTGTTGCCCGGACCGACGGTGAGCAGGTTGGTGCCGAGCCGGGCGAGCGTACGGTCCAGCTCCGCCCGCGACGACGCCGAGATCCCGACCACCGCCACCATCGCGGCGATGCCGATCGCGATGCCCAGCGCGGACAGGAACGCCCGCAACGGCCGGGTACGCAACCCGACCCCGCCGACCCGCAGGATGTCCCGCGGCCGCAGCCGGGCGGGTGCCAACCGCGGCGGCTTCGCCGCGCCGGTCGACGCCGCCGCACGCCGCGGGGCTTGCCGAACCGGCTCGTCCCGCGCGCTCGCGCCGCCGCCGGCCGGCACCGCCGGGTCGAGCTGGCCGATCCGCTCGCTCATGCCGGCACCCCCACCGGGCGCTGGTCCGCAACGATCCGGCCGTCGCGCATCTGGACCCGGCGGGGCAGCCCGGCCGCGATCTCCAGATCGTGGGTGATCACCACGATCGTGGTCCCGGCCGCGTGCAGGTCACGCAGCAGCGCCAGCACGCCGGCACCGGACGCCGAGTCCAGGTTGCCGGTCGGCTCGTCCGCCAGCAGCAGCGCCGGCGCACCCACCACCGCCCGGGCGATCGCCACCCGCTGCCGCTCACCGCCGGACAGCTCGTGCGGCCGGTGGTCGAGACGGTGCGCCAACCCGACCCGGGCCAGCGCCGCCTCCGCGCGCCGCCGCCGCTCCCGCAGGGGTACGCCCGCGTAGAGCAGCCCGTCCGCGACGTTGTCGAGCACCGGCACGTTCGGCGCGAGGTGGAACTGCTGGAAGACGAAGCCGATCCGGGACGACCGCAGCGCGGAGAGCTGCCGGTCACCGAGGGCCGCCACGTCGTACCCGTCGATGCGGACCCGGCCGGTCGACGGGCGGTCCAGGGTGCCGATCAGGTGCAGCATGGTGGACTTGCCCGACCCGGAGGGGCCGACGATGGCCACCAGTTCGCCGTACCGGATGGTCAGCGACACCCCGTCGAGGGCCCGTACGCCGCCCGGGTACGCCTTGGTCACCTCGGCCAGTTCGACCACCGCGCGGCCCGTCACGTCGGCATCCCCACGGTCGCCCCCTCGGCGAGCCCCGCACCGGAGACCTCCACCCGGCCGGCGGCGAACAGCCCCGTCTCCACGGCGACGGTCCGGGTGGTGGCGCCCTCGACCAGCTGCACGCCGTAGCCGCCCTCGGCCAGCGCCAGCAGCGCGGCGACCGGCACGGTGAGCACGTCCCGGCGCTCGGCGGCGGTGAACGCCACCTTGACCGAGGCCTGGTCGAAGCCGGTCAGCGCCTTCGGATCGGCCACGGTCACGGTGACCTCGATCGTGGTCTCCGGCTCGTCCTGGCCGCCCGCTCCACCGCCGGTGCCGGTGTCGATCACCGTCTCCGTGTCGGAGACCGTGCCGGCGACCTCCTTGCCGTTCGGCAGCGAGACGGTCACCTTGGTGCCCCGCTTCGCCAGCCGCTCATCGTCGACGTCGAGGGAGACCGTCGCCACCCGGGTGGTGCCGGTCCAGGTCAGCACCGCCTGGCCGGGCTGGGCGGGGTCGCCCAGATCCGCCTCGTGGCTCTCCACCCGGACCGCGCCGTCGGCGTACACGACCCGGCCCAGCTCGACCCGGCCGGTCTCGGGCAGGCCAAGGTCCTCCTGCCAGTCCCGCACCGCGTCCGCGGTGGCCGAGGTGTACTCGTCGTCGACGGTGAACCCGGAGTAGCCGAGCGCGGCCAGATTCCGTTCGAACTGCCGCACGTCCTCGCCGGACGTGCCGGGCCCCAGCGCCCGGTACGCCGGCAGCTTCCCGTACAGCAGCACCACCTTGGCGTCATCCACCGCGAACAGCGGCTTGCCCCGGCTGACCTGGCTGCCGGTGGCCGCCAGCGAGGTGACCGTGCCGCCGGTGCGCGCCGCCGCGGTGTGGGTGGCGCCGTAGCCGAGTTCCCCGTCGAAGCTCTCCGCGTCGACCAGGGTCTGCCGGGTGACCTGAGCGGTCGCCGGCGGGAGGCCGCCGCGGGCCGGCGTACCCCCGGAGCGGCCGCCGCTCGCGACCGCGGCGGTGACACCCGCCGCGGCGGCGACCACCACCGCCGAGGCCACCACCAGCGGGGTACGCCCACGGCGACGACGACGGCTGCGGCCGACTCCCGCCGGCGGGGTAGGGGCGGTCGCGGCCTCGACCGGCGCGGCGGTGCCGGCGCTCACTGAGCCGTCTTCCGTTTGCGACTGCGGGGCTCGCAACCCCGGCTCACTCCTCGCGCTCACTGAGCCCTCTTCCGTTCCCGACTGCGGGGCTCGCAACCCCGGCTCACTCCTCGCGTTCACTGGGTCCTCTTCATCAGGAGCGGGGCGTCACCCTGGCGGCACTTCTCCAGCGCGGCCTTCATCGTCGGGCTGTCCGGGTCGAAGCCGGTGCCGCCCTTGAGCTCGATGGCACCGTCCGGGCCCGGGTCCGGGAAGTCCGGCACGCCGTTCTCCCGCATGCACTTGGCGAGCTGCCGCACCTGCTCCACCTGCTCCGGGTCGAGCTTGAGCGCCTTGCCCCCGTTGGGCATCAGGCTGCGGCACTTCTCCATGGCCGCCTCCACCTTCTCCTTGTCCGCCCCGGCGGGCATGCGGATGCGGAACTTGCCGTCGCCGGTCTCCGGATCCGGGAAGTCCGGCAGCCCGTTCTCCCGCATGCACTTGGCGAACTCGCGCTGCCGGTCCTCATCACTGACCTGGGCGACGCTGGCGCTGGGCGAGGCACTGGCCGCGCCCCCGCCGGCGGTGGCCACCTGCTTCCCGTCGGGGTCGGCACCCGCGCAGCCGGCGACCGCCAGCCCCAGCAGCAGGGGCAGGACGAGCAGGGTGCCCGACATTCGTCGGCGCATCGCACAACTCCTTCCTCCGGGCCGGCGCGGACCGCCGGCCGATAGGGACGAGTCGACCGCAGCGGCGGTATCCCGGGCGTAACCACCAGCGTTAACGCCGGCGTTATCCGCGCTCGCGGCACCATGGGAGCGTGCGAGTGCTTGTGGTCGAGGACGAGACGCTGCTGGCCGACTCCATCGCCGAGTGGCTGCGCCGGGAGGCGTTCGCGGTGGACGTCGCGTACGACGGGGACGCGGCGCTGGAACGGCTCGGCGTCACCGACTACGACGTGGTGGTGCTCGACCGGGACCTGCCGGTGGTGCACGGCGACGACGTCTGCCGGGCGGTGGTGGACAGCGGCGCCGAGACGCGGGTGCTGATGCTGACCGCCGCCGCGGCCGTCCGGGAGCGGGTCGCCGGGCTGGCCCTCGGCGCCGACGACTACCTGGTCAAGCCGTTCGCGCTGGTCGAGCTCTCCGCGCGGGTGCACGCGCTGGCCCGGCGGGCCCGCCCGGCCGTCCCGCCGAAGCTCGCTCGGGCCGGCATCGTGGTCGACCCGGCCCGGCGGGAGGTCTACCGGGACGGCCGGTACGTCGCGCTGTCCCGCAAGGAGTTCGCCGTGCTGGCCGAGCTGGTCCGGGCCGGCGGGGCGGTGGTCTCCGCCGAGGAACTGCTGGAACGGGCCTGGGACGAGCACATCGACCCGTTCACCAACGTGGTACGGGTGACCGTGATGAAGCTGCGCCGCAAGCTCGGCGACCCGCAGGTGGTCGAGACGGTGCCGGGAGTGGGGTATCAGATCCGATGAAGCGACTGACCATCCGGGCCCGGTTGACCCTCATCCACGGCGGCCTCCTGCTGCTCGCCGGCGTGGTCCTGCTCGCCGTCACGTACGTGCTGGTCGACCAGCGGATGCGGCAACCGTTGACGGGAGTGAAGGCCCAGATCGTCCAGACCCCGTTCGGCAAGCTGCCCGACGTGGGCGCGGCCGAGCAGGTGCGGATCCTGGTCCAGGAGGCCCAGGACGAGGCGAAGCGCAACGCGTTGGAGTCGCTGCTCACCCAGGGCGGCGTCGCGCTGCTGCTGATCTCGATGATCGCCGTCGGCTTCGGCTGGTTGATCGCCGGACGGGCGCTGCAGCCGCTGCACCAGATCACCGGCACCGCCCAGCGGATCGCGGCCGGCACTGCCGGCCGGGGGCTGCACGAGCGGATCGCGCTGCACGGGCCCCGGGACGAGGTGAAGGAACTGGCCGACACGTTCGACCTGATGCTGGAGCGGCTCGACCGGTCCTTCGACGGGCAGCGGCGGTTCGTGGCGAACGCCTCGCACGAGCTGCGTACCCCGCTGGCGCTCAACCGGTCACTGCTGGAGGTGGCGGTGTCCCGGCCCGGCGCCTCCGCCGAGCTGCGGCAGCTCGGTGAGACCCTGCTGGCGATCAACGAACGCCACGAGCGGCTCATCGACGGGCTGCTCACCCTCGCCGACTCGGAGCAGCAGGTCGTCGAGCGCACGCCCGTCGACCTCGCCGAGATCGCCGGCCACGTCCTCGACCAGGCAACCGGCGCGGCGGAGCTGACCGTACGCCGGCACCTCGCGACCGCCCCCACGGCCGGTGACCCGGTGCTGCTGGAGCGGCTGACGCAGAACCTGGTGGAGAACGCCGTCCGGCACAACCTGCCGGCCGGCGGCCAGATCGACCTCCACACCGGCGTCGTCGACGGCCGGGCCACCCTGGTGATCGCCAACACCGGCCCGGCGGTGCCCAGCTACGACATCGAGACGATCTTCCAGCCGTTCCGGCGGTTGCGCCAGGAGCGGGTGGCCGGCCGTACCCAGGACCGGGCCGGTGCCGGGCGCGGCTTCGGGCTCGGCCTGTCGATCGTGCGGGCGGTGGCCCAGGCGCACGGCGGCGCCGTGTACGCCCAGCCGCGAAACGGGGGAGGGCTGGTGGTGACGGTGACCCTGCCGCCGCCCGGCATGGCCGTGCCCGCACAGCCGGCGCGCACGCTGACCGCAGTGACCCACGGCTGACGGTGGGGCAGGCCGGCGACTCGCCCTCGCTCAGCCCGGCCAGACCGGCGCGCCGTCGACGAACGGCCAGGTGACGCGTTCGGCGCGCAGGTCCTCGACCAGGCTGCGGACGTACGCCAGCTCCGCGGTGACGACCTCGCGTTGGTATTCCGCCTCGATCGCGAACAGCCGGGGCAGGAACCGGCCGACCTCGGTGATCTCCTCGTCGAGCGCGGCCAGCCGCTCCTCGAGCCGGGCGACGCGGGTGCTCAGCGCGGCCATGGCGTCGGCCGGGGCGAGGTTCGGCAGGAAGGACAGGGCCGCCGGGAACTCCGGGTACTCCTGGGCCGGGGCGGAGAGCATGGCGCGCAGCCACTCGGCCAGCGTGGCCCGTCCGGTGTCGGTGATGCGGTACGTCGTGCGTTCCGGCCGGTTCTCGGCGCGCTCGGTGGACTCCACCGCCACCAGGCCGTCCCGGACCAGCCGCTGGATCGTCTGGTAGACGCTGTTGCGCTGGCTGACGTTGACCACGTCGTCCTTGCGTCGTTCCTTGATCAGCTGCTGCATCCGGTACGCGTGCATCGGCTCCTCGGTGAGCATCGACAGCACAGCGAGGGCGAGCACGGAGCGGCGTGGTGGGGTCACGGCCCGAGCTTAACCGTTGACATTTGGATAGTCATAGAATGTATAGTCATCTCATGACTATCACGCTGGCGCCTCGCCTCCACGCCTCCCGTACCACCCGACCGCTCGCCCTCGGGGCCGTCGCCGGGCCGGTGCTGTTCACCCTCGCCTGGCTCGTCCTCGGCCTGCTGAGCCCCGGCTACACCTTCTTCGGCCACCGGTTCACCGACTACTCGCCGATCAGCCAGCCGATCAGCGGCCTCGGCATGGGAGTGACCGCCCCGTACATGAACACCGCCTTCGTCGTCACGGGCCTGGTCCTGGTCGCCGGCGTGGTCGGCGTGTTCCGCACGATGCCGCCCACCCGGCCGGCCCTGCGGCGCTGGTCGATCGCGCTGCTCGCCTGCACCGGCCTGGGGCAGGTCGTGTGCGGGATCTTCAACCTGGAAGCCGCGATGCCGCACTCGCTCGGCTTCGCCCTGGCCGCCGGCACCCCGATCGCCGCCTTCGTCGTCGCTGGCTGCTACCTCCGGGGCGTCCCCGGGTGGCGGCGGTTCGGCACCCGCCTGCTGCTCGGCAGCCCGCTGACCCTCGTCCTCCTGGTCGCCTTCTTCGCGACGTTCCAGCCCACCGCCGACGGCGCCGAGCACGGCATCGCGGGACTAGTGCAGCGGCTGCTCGTGCTGGAGGTGCACGCCTGGTTCGTGGCCCTGGGCTGGCTGGCCTACCGGCGCCAGCCGATCGGGGAGTAAGACGCCGCGCCAGGCACCCCGGGGTAACCCGCTACCGAGCGCAGCCCAGCCGTCCGCGACGGCCCACCCCCAGATGTACGCGCGCGCCACTCACAAGGGCCGGCCTTCGGGCCGGCCCTTGTGCAGTCCGCCGGCGGGACCAGCCCGGTCATGCGACCCGCCGGGTCGGCGACCCGGACCGGCGGGCTCGTATGGTGACGGGATCGCCGCCCGTCCGGGCGGCCACCCGGTCGGGAGGTGGACGATGCTCGCGGAGTTGGCGGTGCCACCGGCCGTCGAGGCGGAACGCGTGATCACCGCCGTGCTGGCCGACCTGCGCTCCGGCGACCACCGCGGCGTGGTGGTCGACTCCCCGCCCGGTGCCGGCAAGTCGACGCTCGTGGTCCGGGCCGCCACCGAACTGGCCGCCACCGGCGAGCCACTGCTCATCATCGCGCAGACCAACGAGCAGGTCGACGACCTGATCGACCGACTGGTCCGCAAGGCCCCCGAGCTGCGTATCGGCCGGCTCTCCGCCACCGACTACCGGCCCTCGGACCGGGTGAAGGACCACCCGACGGTCCGGGTCGCCGCGAAGGTCGCCGACCTCGGCGGCCCGGCCGTCACCATCGGTACGGCCGCCAAGTGGGCCACCGTCGCCGAGGGCACCTGGCCGTGGGCAATCGTCGACGAGGCGTACCAGATGCGCTCGGACGCCCTGCTGCGCGTGGCCGGACGGTTCAAGCGGGCCTTGTTCGTGGGGGATCCCGGGCAGCTCGACCCGTTCTCCACCGTCGAGACCGCCCGCTGGACCGGGCTGACCTGGGATCCGATGCAGTCGGCGGTGGCCACCCTGCTGCGGCACAACCCGGAGCTGCCCGTACACCGGTTGCCCGTGTCCTGGCGGCTGCCCGCCACGGCGGCGCCGGTGGTGGCGGCGGCGTTCTACCCGTTCACCGGGTTCCGGGCCGGCACCGGGCCGGCCGACCGGGCGCTGACGTTCACCGGGACCGGGCCGGGGGACCGCGTCGACGCGACCGTCGAGCTGGCCGCCCGCACCGGCTGGGGACTGTACGAGCTGCCGGCCCGGCACACCCTCCGTACCGACGGGGAGGCCGCGGCGGCCTGCGCGGAGCTGGCGCTGCGGGTGCTGCGGCGCGGCGCGGTCGCGGTCTCCGAGCAGGCCCCCGGTGGCGCGCCCGTGACGGCGGACCGGATCGCCGTCGGGGCCGCGCACCGGGACCAGGCGGCCGCCATCCGCGCGCAGCTCGGCGCGGCCGGCGCGGGCATCACCGTCGACACCGCCAACCGCCTGCAGGGCCGGGAGTACGACGTGACGATCGTGCTGCACCCGCTGTCCGGGCGGCGCGACGCGACCGCGTTCCACCTGGAGTCGGGGCGGCTCTGCGTGCTGGCATCGCGGCACCGGCACGCGTGCCTCGTGGTGGCGCGGGCGGGGATCCCGGAGCTGCTGGACGCGCACCCGTCGACCGAGCGGGTGCACCTGGACGTGCCGGTGAAGTTCCCGGACGGCTGGGAGGCCAACCAGACGATGCTCGCCCACCTCGCTGCCCATCACGCCGACTGACAACGGGACGAACGGGCACCGTGGGAGAACGCCCGTCGATGCTACGGTGAGCCCTCGCGCTCGGCATGTCCGAACGCGATCAGCCGCGCCATCACGGGGAGAACTTCATGGCGTCGTATCGGCTTCTCGCCATCACGTCCCTGACCGCCCTGGTCACCATCCTGTCCGGAACCGCCACCGCTGCCCCACCCACTGTGGACCGAGCCACCACCGGCAAGGCCGGTCGGGCCTCGGTCAGCACGGTGGGCGGCCCGCAGCAGGCGGTCCGGCTCGCCACCGGCGAGCGGCTGGAGCTGATGGGCGACCCCACCCGCTCGGCTTCGCCGTTCCGGGTCCTCCCGGCGGGCGACTCCGTCCGGCCCGGGCGCTTCGCGTACGGGGCGGCCGGCGGGAAGCTGCGGGTGCAGCCCACCGGCCACCGGGCCCAGGCGGTGCAGCTGCGGGCCGGCGCGCGCGGCTCCGCCACGGTGCGGGCCGACGCCTACTACCCGGTGAAGCTCACCATCAACAGCCCGACCGGCTTCGGCTCCAAGCTCATCTACGTGTGGGACCGCAGGACCTGGACGGCCTACGCCGTCAACGACGAGCAGTTCACCCCGAACGGCAGCACGAACCTGCCCAACGGTGACTATTTCGCGGTCGCGCTCTACACACAGTGGGGCGGCGGCAGCTACCTGCTCACCCGGACCTTCCAGATCGCCAACGGCGGCGCCACCGTCCGCTTCGACCAGAGCACGGCGAAGGAGACGCGGATCGCGGTCGACGACCCCACCGCGACCCGCTACACCTCGGCCGTGTGGATCTCCGTGCCCGGCGGGCTGGCCGGCTTCGCCGGCGGCGGGGCCGAGAAGGTGTACGTGACGCCGTACTCCGTGGCCGGCACCTCGCTGCGGCTGCACGAAATCCTGATCAAGCAGGGCACGTCCGAGTACGTGCCGAGCCCCTACCGGTACGACCTCTACCGCAGCTTCGACGACACCGTGCCGGCCACGCCGGTGGTGAATCTGACCCGGACCGGGCTGGCCGTCACGACCACCTCGGTCCGGGGGCAGGGGAGGGCCACCAACGCTTCGCTGCTGACCGTGCCGTCCACCTCGGATTGGACCGGGGTCTATCTCCCGTCGCCGGTCGCGGTCCCGGGCACCGTCACCGAGTACGTGACACCCGAACGGTCCTTCATGCGGCTGCTGCACTACCGCCCCATGGCACAGGACATGACCCTGAGGGACCGGGCGCTGTCCGCCGGCCTGTCGGCCGGTGAGACGATCGGTGGCGCGCCGTTCGCCCCGCGCCGGTCCCCGGGCACCGGTTCCTCCCGGGACATCACCCGGATGTTCATCTACGAGTACCCGGCCCTGAGCGACGCCGCCGGGAACCTGGGGATCGACCGGAGCGCGAAGGTCTCGATCAACCTCAGCTCCGGCGGGGAGCCCTACATCTCGGCCAGCGGCCTGTCGCCGTACCAGTCGGTGTCCGCGACGGTGCCGTCAGTGTCGACGGTCTACCAGCTGAACCACACCGTCACCCGCGTCGCCTCCTGGTCCCGGCTCTCCACCGAGGTCCGCAGCCAGTGGCAGTTCCTGTCCGCCGGAGTCCGGTACAGCGACCCGCTGCCCCTGGTCGACGTCGACTTCGCGACGGCCGGCCTCGACACCCAGAACACGGCCCGGCTCACCCCGGTGAAGATCACCGCCACGGCCAGCTCGCGCCGCTCGGGCGCGGTGGCGACCCTGACCGGGCTGGAGTACTCGACCGACGACGGCACGACCTGGGCGGCTCTGCCCGTCTCCGGCTCGGCGGACCGCGCCTCGGTCGAGCTGACGGTGCCCTCCACCGCCGCCTTCGTCTCGTTGCGGGCCACCGCGGCCGACGACTCCGGCGGCACCCTCCGGCGTACCGTCATCCGGGCCTTCGCCGGCCCGGCGTCGCAGTCCGACGAGACGGTCGGCGCCACCAAGATCTCCAACGTGGTGGTCAACGGAGGCAAGCCCGTCGTCCTGACCGCGTCCGGCGCCCGCGAGTTCACCGCCACGTTCACCGCCACCGACCCGTCCGGCATCGCCGGCGGCGACGTCTACCTCTGGCGGGGCCCGTCCCGCGGCTACCTCCCCCGCGGCTCATCCGGAAACCCGGATCGCGTCCTGGTCAGCGGGTGGGCCGCCGACTGCACGGAGACCTCCGCGACCACGTCGACCTGCCAGGCGACCTTCCGCGCCGATCCGAGGCTCAGCCTGGGCAGGAACGACCTGGCGGGCGTGTGGCAGGTCGCGGTCCGCGCACACAGCAAGGACGGTAGGAGCTTCACCGACCGGCGGGCGGCGGCCAGCTTCTCGATGCTCCGCCACACCATGCTGACGGCCAGCGCGGCACCGACCTCGGTGGTCAAGGGCAAGACGTTCGCCGTCAAGGGCGTGCTCGCTCAGGCGAACTGGGAGCGGACGTCCTACCGCGGCTACCCGGGCCAGGCGGTGACGCTGCAGTTCCAGAAGGCGGGCACCAGCACCTACGCGGCGGTGAAGACCGTGACGGTCGACCAGATGGGTGAGGTGACGGTGAAGGTCACGGCCTCCGTGAGCGGATCTTGGCGCTACGTCTTCGCGGGCACCTCGACCACCGCGGCGGTCACCAGCAGCAGCGTGTACGTCAAGGTCACCTAGGCCTCAACGCGATGCCCGCGGTTGCTGTGGGGAAGCGTCGTTGACGCAGTGCGCTGACTCCCACTGGCGTGGCGCCTCGGCCGCCTTGCCCAGCCGCAGGCTGCCGGGCCAGCCCACCCCCTGGCCGAAATCGGTGATCGATCAGGCGCCTGGCCCGGGCCAGGGCCGGCTATCGAGCCAGGACCACCACGAGCGTGGCGAGGCACCCGATCAGCACCGTGGTGCCGGCGAGCATGCCGTACGCCCACCAGTCGCGCGGCTGCTGCCGCGCCTGCTGGATCGGACGGGTTGGCTGGTTCCACGAGGCAGGTGCGGGCCGGCTGGTGTTGATCGGCCAGCGGGATGCGGTGCGGGTGGTCGATTCGACGATCACGGTGCCTCCGGCAGCGTCAGGGGTCGCTGTTGCGGGTCGGACATGGGAGACCGGACGGGACCCCGGTGAGGTGTGGGACGAGCTGTCCCGTCCGGTCGAAGGGACGGCCTTCGCACCATGGCCGTCCCTTGTGGACAGCGATCGTCCGGCGCCCGGCGTTACGGCCGGCTGTCGGCGCTGCCTTGACGCAGCCGGCGGTTCCACCACCCGGGGCGGGTCTGCGCCAGCCGGCGTAGTCGCCGGTGCTCCCAGTGCTGGAACGCGATGAGCCCCGGCACGAGTCCGAGCATGGCGATCGGCAGGTACCGGCGGGCGGTGCGGTTCTCCCCGGCGATGGCGAGCAGGCCGGTGACCCCGGAGAAGTAGAGGATCGGGTTGTAGAACGGCATCAACGTCGGTCCCAGCCCCTCGCAATCCTCCAGCCAGGGCAGACCGGTCCGGGTGCGACGAGTCGGCCAGCCGAGCAGATGAGCCGAGATCGCCGCGACGCCGAAGCCGTTCGCCGCCGCCAGCAGCGGGTCCGCGGACTCGTCGCCGGTGCTGGCCGCCAGGACACCGCCGGTCACCAGGGTCCAGAAACCCGCGGCGGCGTACGGCCCGATCACCGAGGCGAGCGGCATACCGACGCCGGCCCCCAGTTCGAACGCCACGTGGCCGGCGAGGCTGACCACGGTCAGCCGGGTCAGCGGCCGCCGTTCCGCGCGGTGCCCGCCGGCCCTCGGTCCTGTCCGCCATGATGCCGTCATAACGTGTCCGACTTTACGTGCCCTGCGGCATTCCTCCGGGAAAACCCGAGCCTGCCTACCGGGCCAGCAACTCGTATGCGAAGGCCCCGGCCTGCACGCCGATGTAGTTGCCGACGGCCAGCAGCAGCACGGGCGCGTACGCGGCGACCCCGCGCAGCCGCCCCGACTCGCGGAGCGCCCGCACCATCTCCCGGGCCAAGATCGCGGAGCGGGCCCAGCAGAGCGCCACCATGAGCAGCGTCATCAGCGTGATCGCGTCGCTGATGGCGCCCAGCAGGTCGGGGAAGCCGTACCGGGCCGGATCCCGGCCGGCCTCGACGAACAGGTGCTCGCCCATCCGGAAGCCGAGTGCCGTGCCGAGGATCGCCCCCACCGCGGAGAACTCCCCGATGTGCGTGAGGAAGCTCCTGGTCGACGGCGGGGTCACCGGGAGCATGAGCACCGTGGTCAGCTGGGTCAGCGTGGAGACCGCCAGGAACACCACGACGGCCGCGACGGCCGCGACGACGACGCGCCACGGCCGGGGGATCAGGCCGGGGTCGTCGATGTACCGGGCGGCGAGGTGCCCGCCCAGCACGACGACCGCCATGAGGGCGGCCATGACGAGGGCGGCCGGGCTGGACCGGAAGAGGGTGGTGCGCTCTGGCGCTGCCGGCCGCTCGTCACGCTGCACGGGGAGGGCGGGCCGGCGGGTCGCGGGTCGGGTGCGCTTCTGGCGGGCCACCGGGCCAGGGTAGGGGCGGCCGGCAATGGCGCGGCCGGGGTCGGCGCGTGCCGCCGACCCCGGCCGCGATGGTCAGCGCTGGGCGCCGACGGTCGCGGGCGCCGGCCAGCTGTCGGTGAAGACCGTCGATATCAAGGCTTCCCGGTCAATCGACAGCCGTAAGTGACGGGAGAGTCCGGCCCCGCTGGCGATTTGTGAACGAGGCCAAGCTTGATGTGACCCGATGGCGTGCCCTACTCTCCTCGAAGGAGGCAACAAGTGAACAGCCGCTAGTGAGGAGCGCCGATGACACGGCGAGCACTCGTGGCGGGCGTGGGCATGGTCCCGTTCGCCACGCCGAGGACCAGCCAGCCGTACGACGTGCTGGGCGAGCAGGCGACGCGCGCCGCGCTCGCCGACGCCGGCATCGACTACGCCCAGGTCCGGCAGGCGTACGTCGGCTATGTGTACGGCGACTCGACCTGCGGGCAGGCCGCGCTGTACCGCGTCGGGCAGACCGGCATCCCGGTCGTCAACGTCAACAACAACTGCTCGACCGGCTCGTCCGCGCTGTACCTCGCCCGCCAGGCCGTCGCGTCCGGCGCGGTGGACTGCGTGCTGGCGCTGGGGTTCGAGCAGATGCAGCGCGGCGCGCTCACCACCCACTGGTCGGACCGGCCCACCCCGTTCGACCGGTTCCACGAGGTCTCGGACCGGCTCCAGGGCGCCGACGACGCCCCGATGGCCGCCCGCTTCTTCGGCGGCGCGGGCGCGGCGTACGCCGACCAATACGGCACCCGACCGGAGACCTTCGCCGCGATCGCCGTGAAGTCCCGCCGGCACGCGGCCAACAACCCGTACGCGGTGTTCCGCGACCCGGTCACCGTCGAGGAGGTGCTCACCTCGCCGCACCTCCACGGCCCGCTGACCCGCCTGCAATGCTGCCCGCCGACCTGCGGCGCGGCGGCCGCCGTGCTGTGCAGCGAGGACTTCGCCCGCGCGCACGGCCTGCGCACCGACGTGGCGATCCGGGCGCAGACGATGACCACCGACCGGCCGTCCACCTTCGACAGCGGCGACCTGCGCACCCTGGTCGGCTACGAGATGTCCCGCGAGGCCGCCCGGCAGGTCTACGAGAGCTCCGGGGTGAGCCCCGACGACCTGCGGGTGGTGGAGCTGCACGACTGCTTCACCACCAACGAGCTGCTCACCTACGAGGCGATCGGGCTGACCCCGGAGGGCACCGCCGAGAAGTTCATCGCCGACGGCGACAACACCTACGGCGGCCGGGTGGTGACCAACCCGTCCGGCGGCCTGCTGTCGAAGGGGCACCCGCTCGGCGCCACCGGGCTGGCCCAGTGCGCCGAACTGGTCTGGCAGCTGCGCGGGCAGGCCCAGGCCCGGCAGGTCGACGGCGTCACCGTCGCGTTGCAGCACAACATCGGCCTCGGCGGGGCCGCGGTGGTCACCCTCTACGAGAAGCGGAGCTGAGGCGATGCCCGTCGACCCCGACAAGGCCCGGGCGCTGGCCTTCCCGCCGGTCACCGTCACGGTGGAGCGCGGCCGGCTGCGCTTCTTCGCCAGGGTCATCGGCGAGACCGACCCGGTGTACGTCGACCTGGCCGCCGCCCGCGCGGCCGGCCATCCGGACCTGCCGGTGCCACCCACGTTCTTCTTCAGCCTCGAGATGGAGGCGCCGGATCCCTGGTCGTACCTCGCCGACCTGGGCGTCGACCTGCGGCGGGTGCTCCACGGCGAGCAGGAGTTCGTCTACCACGCGATGGTGTACGCCGGCGACACGGTCGAGCTCCGGCCCCGGATCGTCGACGTCTACACCCGCAAGGGCGGCGCGTTGGAGTTCCTGGTCAAGCGGACCGACGTGCTGCGCGGCGACCACCTGGTGGCCGAGGCGACCGCCGTCGTCGTCGTACGCGATCCGGAGGTGGCCCGGTGACCACGGTGGACGACCTCCGGGAGGGTGCCGAGCTGCCGCCGCTGCGGCTCCCGCCGATCACCCGGACCACACTGGCGCTGTTCGCCGGCGCCTCCGGCGACCACAACCCGATCCACATCGACCTCGACGTGGCCCGCTCCGCCGGGCTCGACGACGTGTTCGCCCACGGCATGCTCTCCATGGCGTACCTCGGCCGGCTGCTGACCGGTTGGGTGCCGCAGCACCGGATCCGTTCCTACCGGGTCCGGTTCGCCGCCATCACCCCGGTGCACGCCGAGCCGACCTGCACCGGGCGGGTGGTGGCCGTCGCGGACGGGCTGGCCACCGTCGCGCTCGCCGTCACCCTCGCCGACGGCACCACCACGCTGACCGGCGAGGCGGTCATCGACCTCACCTGACGTACGAAAGGTTCAGCCCATGGCAAAGCTCGACGGCAAGGTGGCGATCGTCTCCGGCTCCGGACGGGGCATCGGCCGGGAGATCGCCCGCAAGCTCGCCGCCGAGGGGGCGGCGGTCGTGGTCAACGACCTCGACGAGGAGCCGGCCGCGCAGACCGTCGCCGACATCGCGGCCGTGGGCGGCCGGGCGGTGGCCTGCGTCGGCAGTGTCACCGAGGACGGCTTCGCGCAGCGGTTCGTCGACACCGCGGTGGAGCAATTCGGCGGCCTGGACGTCATCGTCAACAACGCCGGCTACACCTGGGACACGGTGATCCAGAAGATGAGCGACGAGCAGTGGGACGCCATCCTCGACGTGCACCTCAAGGCGCCGTTCCGGATCCTGCGCGCCGCCCAGCCGGTCATCGCCGCCGCCGTCAAGCAGGCCCAGGCTGCCGGCGAGCCGGTGCCGGTCCGCAAGGTCGTGAACATCTCCTCCGTCGCCGGCCTGCACGGCAACGCCGGCCAGGTCAACTACGCCGCCGCCAAGGCGGGCGTCACCGGCCTGACCCGGGCCCTGGCCAAGGAATGGGGCCGCTACCAGGTCACCGTCAACACCGTCGCGTTCGGGCTGATCAAGACCCGGCTCACCGAGGCGACCGCCGCCGGGGACAGCACCATCGACGTGCAGGGCCGGCAGATCAAGGTCGGCGTCAACCCCGACCTGCTCTCGGCGGCCGAACGCATGATCCCGCTGAACCGGGCCGGCACCCCGGCCGACGCGGCCGGCGCGGTCTACCTGCTGACCATCCCCGAGTCCGACTACGTCACCGGCCAGACCCTGGTCTGCGACGGCGGATTCATGATCTGACGGCCCGCCATGAGACGGAAGCTGTTCGAGACCGAGCACCAGGCGTACCGGGCCAGCGTGCGGGTCCTCCTGGAGAAGGAGGTCATCCCGCACTACGCGCAGTGGGAGCAGGACGGCATCACCCCACGGGAGCTGTTCACCAAGCTCGGCGCGCTCGGCGCGCTCGGCTTCGGGGTGCCCGAACGGTTCGGCGGCACCGGCATCAGCGACTTCCGGTACAACGCCGTCCTGCAGGAGGAAGGCGCCCGGCTCGCCGTGGCACCCGCGGTCCTCGGACCCAGCCTCCAGGCCGACGTCTGCATGCCGTACTTCCTGCAACTGGCCACCGACGAGCAGAAGGCGCGCTGGCTGCCCGGCATCACCTCCGGCCGACTGGTCACCGCCGTCGCCATGACCGAGCCGGACACCGGCTCCGACCTGTCCGGCATCCGCACGAAGGCGGTGCGCGACGGTGACCACTACGTCATCGACGGCGCGAAGACGTTCATCTCCAACGGCATCAACGCCGACCTGGTGATCGTCGCGGTCCGTACCGGCGAGCACCCGCACCGGGGCCTCAGCCTGATCGTGGTGGAACGGGACACGCCCGGCTTCACCCGCGGTCGCCGGCTGGCGAAGGTCGGCCTGCACGCTCAGGACACCGCCGAGCTCGCCTTCACCGGTGCCCGCGTCCCCGCGGCCAACCTGCTCGGCGCCGAAGGTGAGGGGTTCGCCGGGCTGACCCGCAACCTGGCCCAGGAGCGGCTCTCCTGCTCGGTGGCGGCCATCGCGCAGGCCGCGGCGGCCCTGCAGTGGACCATCGACTACGTCCGGCAGCGCCGCGCGTTCGGCAACCCGATCGGCACCCTCCAGCACACCCGCTTCACCCTCGCCGAGCTGGCCACCGAGATCGACATCACCCAGGCGTACGTCGACCTGTGCGTGCTCGCCCTCAACGCGCGGGAGCTGGACCCGGTCGACGCGGCCAAGGCCAAGTGGTGGAGCACCGAACTGCAGGGCCGGGTCATGGACACCTGCGTCCAGCTGCACGGCGGGTACGGCTACCTGACCGAGTACTGCATCGCCCGCGCCTGGCTGGACTCCCGCGTCTCCCGGATCTACGCCGGCACCACCGAGATCATGAAGGAGATCATCGGCCGGTCGCTGCAACTGGGGGCGTCGTGACCGCGCACACCGCCGCACCCGCCCGCCCACCGCGCGGCACCCGGCCGCGCAACCGCCGCGCGCTGATCCTCGCCGCCGCCGCCGAACTGTTCCACCGCCGCGGCTACGGCCAGCTCACCATGGGCGACCTGGCCGACGCGGTCGGCATCGGCCCGTCCGCCCTCTACCGGCACGTCGACGGCAAGCAGCACCTGCTGCGCGAGGTCCTCACCGGCGGCCTCGCCCCGGTACGGGAGCTGCTGACGAGCCTCGACCTGACCGAGCGGACGACCGCGCTGCGCCGGCTCGGCAGCCTCGCCCTCGACCACCGCCAGCTCGGCCTGCTGTGGCAGCGGGAGGCCCGGCACCTCTGCCCGGAGGACCGGGCGGCCTTCCGGGCGGAGCTGCACGAGGTCGGCGCGCTGCTCACCCGGCAGGTGCGCACGGTCCGGCCGGCCCTCGACCCGGCCGCCGCCGAGCTGCTCGCCTGGGCGATGATCAGTGTCCTGACCAGCGTCTCCTTCCACCGGCTCGACCTGCCCCGCGCCGACTACGTCGACCTGCTCGCCGAGCTGTGCGGCGCCGTGCTGGACACGCCGCTGCCCGACCCGGGCACGCCACCACCGGCCCGACCGGAGCCGGCCGGCCTGGTGCCGGCCGCGCGCCGCGAGGCGCTGCTCATCCAGGCCGTACGGATGTTCGCGACGCACGGCTACACCGAGGTCGGCATCGAGGACATCGCCGCCGCCGTGGGCATCGCCGGCCCCAGCATCTACCACCACTTCCCCAGCAAGCTCGACCTGCTGGTGACCGCCCTCCGGCGCGGCGCGGCGGTCCTGCTCACCGACGTCGCCACCGCCTACCGCACGGCCACCGACGCCACCGACGGGCTGCGTACGCTCGTCCGCGGCTACGTCGGCTTCACCCAGACCCACCACGACCTCGTCGACCTGCTGATCACCGAGGTGGAGCACCTCCCCGAGGACGAGCGCCGGGACAGCCGGCAGACCCAGCACGACTACATCAGCGAGTGGGTGCACCTGCTGCGCGCCGACCGTCCCGGCCTCGACCCGACCGCCGCCCGGGTGCGGGTGCAGGCCGTGCTGACCGTCGCCAACGACGCCGCCCGCACCCCACGGATCCGGGCGTACCCGGCGCTGCCGGCCGCGCTGGAGGGCATCGCCGCGCACCTGCTCCAGCTCTCCTGACGAGCGCCGGCCCGCCCGGTCACCAGCGGCACCCTGGTGACCGGGCGGACGTACCGGTCCCGCGGCGGGCGGCTCACCGCGAGATGTCCTCCAGGGACCGCTGGCGGGTCTCGATGCCCGCCGCCAGCACCACAGCGAGCGCGAGGGCGCAGGCGATCGCGAAGGCGAGGAAGACCGAGCCGGCCCCGAGGCTGGTGCCGAGCAGCCCGCCGACGAGCAGCGGGGAGAGGATGCTGGCCAGCCGGTTGACGCTGCTGCACGTGGAGGTCGCCCAGGCCCGCATCCGGGTCGGGTAGAGCTCGGCGGTGTAGAGGTAGAGCGCGCTGGTCGGGGCGGTCGCGCCGACCGCGAACAGCGCCACCGTCGCGAGCAGCATCGGCCAGGCGTGCACCCCCAGCACGCCGACGCCGACGAAGCCCACCAGCGCGCCGGCCGTCATGATGACGAACCCCCCGGTCAGCAGCGGCTTACGCCCGATCCGGTCGGCCAGGAACGCGGTCAGGTAGACCATCGCCAGTTGCAGCACGCCGACCAGGACGGTCAGCCCCAGTGCCTGGGTGGTCGCCAGGCCGCCGACCCGGACGTACAGCGTCGGCATCCACACCGCGTACCCGTAGCCGACGAAGAAGGTGAGGAACCAGATCGCCGCCAGCATCAGCGTGCGCCGCCGGTACGCCGGGGCGAACAGCTCCCCGAGCCGCAGCCGGCCGTCGGCGGCCGGTGGGGACGGCTGCGGCGGCGCCAGGTCGACCCCGCGCGCCGTCGCCTCCTGCTCCATCCGCGCCACGTACGCCTCCGCCTCGACGCGCCGGCCCCGCTCCGCCAGCCAGCGGGCGGACTCCGGCAACCGGAACCAGGCGTACGCCGCGACGAGCACCGGCAGCGCGCCGACCGCGAGCAGTACCCGCCAGCCCGTGTCCTCGCCGAAGCCCTGCAACGCGACGATCCCGACGACCGGCGCCGCGAGCAGCCCCCAGTTGAAGGTGGACTGGTAGGCGACGGCGATCCGGCCCCGGTTGCGGGCGCCCAGGTACTCGTTGATGAGCGTGGCCGCCACCGGCACCTCGGCGCCGAGGCCGATGCCCTGCACCGCCCGCAGCACGCCGAGGCTGGGGGCGCTCCAGGCGACGGCGGCCACGGCGGAGAAGACGCCGAAGGTGACCAGGGACAGGATGAACGCCGGCCGCCGGCCGAACCGGTCGGCGAGCGCGCCGATGACCACCGCGCCCAGGAACTGGCCCAGGTATCCGGCGGCCACCAGGATCCCGGCCTGCGCGGTGCTGATGTCGAAGTACGCGATGAGCACGGTCAGGATCACCGCGATACTGGTCGAGTCGAATCCGTCGAAGAAGGTGCCGACGCCGAGCGTGCCGGCGAGCCGGTAGTGGAACCGGCCCACCGGGATCCGCTCGATGCGGCCCGGGATGTCGTTGGCCGCCGGCTCCGCGACGGCCGGCTCAGTTTGTCGAAGCTGACCTCTCTGTGTCATCGAGGGCTCCTCGTGCTGGCATTGCGCTAGACCCGGCGCGCCTGCCCGGCCCAGTACTCCTCGCGCAGCTCGCGCTTGAGCACCTTGCCGACGGCGGACCGGGGCAGTTGACGGAACAGGACCTCCTTCGGGGCTTTGACGCTGCCGACCCGCTCCTTGCACAGTGCGATCAGGTCCGCGGCGTCGACCTCGGCGCCGGGCTTGACCTCGACGACCGCGGTGACGCGCTCGCCCCACTTCTCGTCCGGCAGCCCGATCACGGCACAGTCCTTGACCGCCGGATGGCCCCAGATGACCTGCTCGACCTCGCTGGGGAAGACGTTGAAGCCACCGGAGATGATCAGGTCGCGCTTGCGGTCGACGATGTAGAGGTAGCCGTCGTCGTCGAGGTGACCGACGTCCCCGGTGGCCAGCCAGCCGCCGTCGAGTTGGACCGCGGCGGTCTGCTCGGGATCGTGCAGGTACCCGCTCATCCGCAGCGAGCTGCGTACCACGATCTCCCCGGGCTCGCCGGGCGGGCAGGGGCTGCCGTCGTCGCCCAGGACGGCGACGTCCGCCACGACGGTCTGCCGTCCGCAGCTGGCGAGCCGCCGGTGCAGCGCCGGGTCGGCCAGGGCCTCGGCGTGCTCCTCGGGACTCAGGAAGGTGCACATCATCGGCAGCTCGGTCTGCCCGTAGAACTGGGCCATCACCGGCCCGAAGACGTCCAGCGCCTCTTTCAGCTTCTGCACCGACATCGGGGCCGCGCCGTACAGGAACCAGCGCAGGCTGGACAGGTCCCGCCGCCGGACGTCGGGGTCGGCGAGCAGGGCGTAGATCGCCGTCGGGGGCAGGAACAGGCGGGTGACCCGGTGGCGTTCGATCGACTCCAGGATCTCCCCGGGGACCACCGTGGCGTGCACGACGTTGGTGCCGCCCGCGCTGAGCACCGGGAACACCGCCGCGCCGGCGGCGTGGGTCATCGGCGCGGCGACCAGGTGCACCGGGCTCCGCTCCGGCATGTGGGCGTGGAACCCGGCGAGCATGGTGGCGAAGGCGCGGTGGGAGACCTGGACGATCTTCGAGCGCCCGGTGGTGCCGCCGGTGCCGATCAGCGCGGCGATGGCCTCCTCGTCGAGCGGGGGCAGGGGCACGTGCGTCCCCTCCGGCGCCAGCCAGTCCGCCAGGGCCGGATCGTCGCCGGACGGCCCGTCCATCGCCACGAAGTGCTCGATGGTCGGCACGGCCGCGCGAAGCCGGTCCACGTCGGTCCCGGCCGCGTAGAGCAGGGCGCGGGCCCCGACGGTACGCAGCAGCGTGGCGATCTCCTGCGGCGTCGACCGGGCGTTCACCGTCACCCAGGTGCAGCCGGCCCGCAGCACGCCGAGCACGCAGGGGAAGACGATCGGCGAGTTGGGGCTGGCCACCGCGACGGGTGCGCCCGGGGGCAGGCCCACGCGGTGCAGGGCCGCCGCCACGCGGTGGGTGATGGCCGCCGCCTCGGCGTACGTGACCGCGCCGGTTCCGTCGGGGCGGACGAACGCGATCCCGCCGGGGTTGATCCGTACGCCGCGGTCGAAGAACTCGATCAGGTGCATGGGACCTCCTCCCCGCTCAGGCGACGACGCACCGGTTGGCCTGCTCGCCGAGGCCGGCGATCACGGTCCGCAGGGTCTGGCCGGCGGCGAGGAAGACCGGAGGCTTGCGGGCCGCGCCGATCCCGGCCGGCGTGCCGGTGGCGATGAGGTCGCCGGGCACCAGGGTGATGATCGAGCTGACGTACGCGATGATCTCGCCCACCGGGAACAGCAGCTCGCCGGTGCTGGCCTTCTGCATGACGGTGTGGTCCACCGCGCAGGTCATGTCCAGGTCGCGGGCGTGGTCGACCTCGTCCGGGGTGACCAGGTACGGCCCCACCGGGGTCGACCCCTCGAACGTCTTGCCCTGCAGGAACTGCGAGGTCCGCAGCTGCCAGTCGCGCATCGTGACGTCGTTGACCACGGTGTAGCCGGCCACGGCGGCCAGGCCCTCCTCGGCGCTCGCGTGCCGGACCGGGCTGCCGATGACCACGCCGAGCTCGACCTCCCAGTCGACCGCGTGCGACTGCGGCGGCAGCACGAGGTCGTCGTACGCGCCGATCAGGCTGCGGCTGTACTTGGCGAAGATGGTCAGGTGTTCCGGGGTCGGCAGCCCGACCTCGGCGATGTGCGAGGCGTAGTTGACGCCGACGCAGATGATCTTCTCCGGCCGGGGGGTGAGCGGGGCGAAGTCCGCCTCGGCCAGCGGCACCGACCGCGCGGCCGGCGCGGCGGCGCGCTCGCGCCAGCCCGGTCCGGCGGCGAGGAGTTCCCCGACGTCGCGGAACGGCAGGAGGGCGATCTCGCTGCCGTCCACCCGGCCCGCGTGCGTCTCCCCGTCCAGGCGGATCGTCGTCAGTCGCATGCTCTGTCCTTTCTGGCCGCCGGGCGACGGTCGCGCCGGCGGCGGGCGAAGGTTGATCGACGTCTGCACATGCTTGAACGTGAACTGTAGACTACCAAGCGCGATCTGGATACAGTTGCGGCGCGATCGGATGCAAGCTACGACGCCAGCGCCGACTGTCGAAGGAGACGACATGCCGATCAGGGCCGCGGTCGACATCGGAGGGACCTTCACCGACGTGGTCGCGTACCACGAGGAGACCGGTGAGCTGCTCCTGGGCAAGGCGCTCAGCACCCCGCGCGACCTGATCGAGGGGGTGTTCGACGGGCTCACCGCCGCCGACGTCCCGCTCGACGAGCTCGCCTTCCTGATCCACGGCAGCACGATCGTGGTGAACGCGCTGATCGAGCGGCGGGGCGCGCGTACCGCCCTGGTCACCACAGCCGGTTTCCGCGACGTCTACGAGATCGGCCGGATCAACCGCCCGGACGCCTTCAACCTCTCGTTCACCCGGCACCGACCCCTCGTACCCCGGGACATGGTCTTCGAGGTGCCGGAACGGATCGCGGCCGACGGCACGGTCCTGCGCCCGCTGGACGAGGACCAGGCTCGCGGGGTGGCCCGGAAGCTGGCCCGGCTGGGCGTCGAGGCGGTGGCCGTCGCCTTCCTGCACGCCTACCGCGACCCGGCCCACGAGCGCCGGCTCGGCGAGATCCTCCGCGAGGAGCTGCCCGGCGCCTACGTCACGCTCTCGCACGAGATCAGCCGCGAGTACCGCGAGTTCGAACGGACCTCGACCGTCGTCGCCAACGCCTTCGTCGGGCCGGTGGTCAGCGACTACCTCGGCCGGCTGGACCAGCGACTACGCCAGGGCGGCGCGCGGACCTCGCTGGCGATCATGCAGTCCAACGGCGGCGTCTCCGACGTGGCCACCGCCTCCGCCCAGTGCGTGCAGATGCTGGAGTCCGGACCGGCCGGGGGAGTGGTCGGCACCATCGCGCTCTGCGAGGCCCTCGGCTACCGCGAGGCGATCGCCTTCGACATGGGCGGCACCACCGCCAAGTCCGCCGTCATCCGGGACCTCACCTTCCCCGTCGCCAGCGACTACTTCCTGGGCGGGTACCGCACCGGGCTGCCCATCCGGATCCCGTGCCTGGACATCGTCGAGGTGGGCACCGGCGGCGGCAGCGTCGCCTGGCTCGACGAGGCGGGCGGCATCCACGTCGGCCCGCGCAGCGCCGGCGCCGAACCCGGCCCGGCCTGCTTCGGGCGCGGCGGCACCGAACCGACCATCACCGACGCGGCCGTGGTCCTCGGCCACCTGTCGCCGGACGGCCGGCTCTCCGGCGGCCTGCCGATCGACGGGGACGCCGCACACCACGTGATCGCGGCGCTCGCCGACCGGCTCGGCCTCGACCCCGTCACCGCGGCCGCCGGGGTCATCGCCATCGGCGCCGCCGCCATGGCCAACTCGGTCCGCGCCGTCACCACCGAACGGGGCCTGGACCCGCGCGACTTCGCCCTGTTCGCCTACGGCGGCAACGGGCCGCTGCACATCTCCCTCGTCGCCCGGGAACTCGGCATCACCCGGGTGGTGATCCCGCCGGTGCCCGCGGTCTTCTCCGCCCTCGGCATGCTCATGGCGGACGCCCGGCTGGACCTGGTGCAGACCGGCGTACGCACCCTCGGCGCCACCGATCCCACCGAGATCGAGGAGGCGTACCGGGCGCTGGAGGTCGAGTGCGCGCAGCGGCTGCGCGACAGCGCGATCGGGTTCGACCAGCTGGAATTCCTGCGCGCCGCCGACATGCGCTACGTCGGCCAGGAGCACACGGTGACGCTGCCCGCGCCGCCGCTGCTCGGCGCCGACGACGGTGACGACCCGCTCAAGCGGGCCTTCGACGCGGCGCACGAACAGCGCTACAGCCACAGCGCCCCCGGCGAGCCCGCCCAGGTGGTGAGCCTGCGGGTGTCGGCGGTCGGCAAGCTCACCAAGCCGGACGTCCCGAAGGTCGCCGCCGGGGACCTCGCCCCACCGGCCGGGGCCCGCACCGGTACCCGCGAGGTGGTGTTCGACCCGGTCCACGGCGCCGTGCCGGCCGCCGTGTTCGACCGCGCGAGGCTGCTCGCCGGCAACCGGATCGCCGGCCCGGCCGCGATCGAGGAACCGACCACCACCACCCTGCTGCGGCCGGGCGACACCGCCCGGGTGGACGAGTTCGGCAACCTCCTGGTCGAGATCGGAGGCTGAGATGCCCGACGTCGACCCGATCACCGCGGAGATCATCCGCGCCGGCTTCGTCTCCATCACCGAGGAGATGAAGACGAACCTCATGCGGACCGCCTACAACCTCATCATCTACGAGGCCCAGGACTTCACCGTCGGGCTGTTCGACGCCGCCGGCGACCCCATCTCGATCGGGCTCGGCCTGCCGATGTTCATGGGCGGCCTCTCCGACGCCATCAAGGCCAAGCTGGCCTTCTACGGGCCGGACGGCATGAGGCCCGGCGACGTCCTGCTGACCAACGACGCCTACATCGTGGGCAGCCACCTCAACCACATGATCTTCACGCTGCCGATCTTCCACGACGGCGAACTGGTCGCCTTCGCCTCGTCGATGGCGCACTGGATCGACGTGGGCGGCGTGCTCGGCGGCACCACCACGGACATCTACGCCGAGGGCCTCCAGGTCCCGATCCTGAAGATCTTCAAGGAGGGCGTCCAGGACGACGAGCTCACCCGGCTGATCGCCACCAACGTCCGCTTCGCCGACCTCGCCATGGGCGACCTCCGGGCGCAGATCGCCGCCATCCGCACCGGCGAGACCCGGGTGCGGGCCATGCTCGCCCGCTACGGCGTCGCCGCGGTGAAGGCGAGCATCGCCGACCTGTTCCGCCGCAGCGAGGAACTGGCCCGCCGGGCGGTCGCCCGCATCCCCGACGGGGAGTACGCGGCCGAGGCGTACATGGACGACGACGGCGTCAACCCTGGACGCCGCGTCCCGGTACGCGTCCGGGTGCTCGTCCGGGGCGACACCTTCACCGTGGACCTCAGCGGGATGAGCCCCCAGGTCGCCGGCTATTTCAACTCCGGCGCCACCGCCGGCCGGTCCGCGGCGCAGGTCGCGTTCAAGTGCCTCACCTCGCCGCGGGAGTTCCCCATCAACGAGGGCTCGCTGCGCCCGCTCGAGGTGATCCTGCCGCCGGGCACCGTGGTCAGCGCCACCAAGCCGGCGGCCATGCGGTGGTGGATGACGTACCCGATGACGCTGGTCGACTGCGTCTTCCGGGCGATGGCCGAGGTGCTGCCCGACGCCTGCGTCGCGGGGCACCACGCCGAACTCGGCATGACCCACACGTACGGCGTCGACCAGCGGACCGGCCGGTTCTTCCAGTTCGTCGGCGGGCCGCAGGGCGGCGGGTGGGGCGCCACCTCGCGGGCCGACGGCCAGAACGCCACGATCTGCGTCAACGACGGTGACACCCACAACGCGCCGGTCGAGGTGCTCGAGGTCAAGTACCCGATGGTGACGGTCGACGAGTACGCCCTGCGCCAGGACTCCGGCGGCCCCGGACGGCACCGGGGCGGCCTGGGCACGCGGCTGCGGGTGCGCCTGCGTACGCCCGCGCACCTGGACACCTGGATCGAGCGCACCGTGTGCGCGCCGTGGGGGCTGGCCGGCGGCGGGGACGCCGCCCCGAACCGGGTGTGGGTCGAGCGGGCCGACGGCGAGACGGTCCGGTTCGACAACGGCAAGGTGACCGCCTTCGCGCTGGCCGCCGAGGACAGCCACGTCGTGGAACTGGGCGGCGGTGGCGGGTTCGGGTCCCCGTACCGGCGCCCGGTCGAGGAGGTCCTCGCGGACGTCCGGGCCGGTTACGTCTCGGTGGCCGCCGCCCGGTCCGCGTACGGCGTCGCCGTGGTCGACGACGGTGACGGGGGAGTCACGGTGGACCGGGTGGCGACCGAAGCCCTTCGTGCTGCCGAGGGCTCGGAGGGCCCGGCTTCCGGCGGTTGACCCGAATCGCACTACCTCGATGTATTCACGGACATGGGAGGTGCGTACAATCGATCACGCTGGGTTGCGTCGTCCGGGGAGGTGCCCGACTCGTGGGTTCGGTGAATGGCCCGGGTGGTGCGGCGACCGCCGAGGACCGGGCGGCGTCCGGTGCCGGGACGCGTTCGGTCTACGACGCCCTGCGGCGGCTCATCCTCGACGGCGAGCTCCAGCCCGGCGCGGAGATCTCCCAACCGGAGCTGAGCCGGCGGCTCGCCGTGAGCCGCACCCCGCTCCGGGAGGCGTTGCGTCTGCTGGAGCGGGAGCGCCTCGTCGTCGACACCGGCCCCTACCGGTCGACCAGGGTCAGCTCGCTGAGCCCGGCCGACCTCGACGAGCTCTACTCCCTGCGGGTCATGGGCGAGGGGCTGGCGATCTGGCTGACCGTGCCGATGCTCCGCGCGGCCGACATCGAGCGGCTGGAGCAGGACGCCGTCCTGACCGCGGCCGGGGACGCCGAGGCACACCGGCGGTTCCATGCCGGCCTGCGCATCGGCGCCGGGCCGCGGCTGGCCGAACACCTCGAACAGCTCGCCGACCACGCCGAGCGCTACCAGCGCTTCTTCGTTCAGTACGAGCCCGACCGCGAGTTCGTCGCCGCCAAGCTGGCCGAGCACCGGGAGATCGTGGCCGCCTGCGCTTCGGGCGACCGCCAGTTGGCCCGGGAACTGCTCGTGGACCACATCGCCGGCACCGCGATGGCCCTGATGACCGCCGAGCGGCACGCGCCCTTCACGCTGCCGTCCGCGGTGGCCATGGCGAAGGGTCGCTGACCGGCGCGGCGGCGTCAGGCACCCGGGGGCGTGTAGCCCGTCGGCATCTGGGCCGCCTCGTCCACCTCGGCCGGGCTCAGCAGCGGCGTGACCTGCACCCGCAGCCCCCGCGCCCCGCCGATCGAGATCGCCAGCGCGGCGGCGGCCCGGTGGTCGGGCAGCTCGCACAGCACGTAGGTGTCCTCCTCGGCGAAGGCGAAGTGAAATGACGTCAGCTGACCGCCGGCGTTCTCCACCAGGGCCCGGACGACCTCGGCGCGTTTGGTGCCGCCGTCCCGGATCAGCCCGTTGAGCCCCTCGGCGGTGTAGGTCGACTTCAGCAGGAACGTGGGCACGTCACCGATTCCCCTGCCGTTGCACCCGCTGCGCGCCCTCGACCCTGGCCCGCCCCTGGTCGCGTTCGCTGCCCGACGTCCCGGTCGCCGCGCGCAGGTGCCGGCGCTGCGGC
Organism: Micromonospora sp. NPDC048930; assembly: GCF_043197935.1. Taxonomy (NCBI): domain Bacteria; kingdom Bacillati; phylum Actinomycetota; class Actinomycetes; order Micromonosporales; family Micromonosporaceae; genus Micromonospora; species Micromonospora sp. NPDC048930. Next base: position 223,995 of record NZ_JBICUB010000008.1, on the reverse strand, counting down.
GAGTGCTCGACCTCGGAGCCCTGCCGGCCCCGGGCACCGCTGCCCGAGTGCCGCCCCGCACGCGCCGACTCGCCGCCCGGATCGTGCTTGTTCTGCTTGTGGCTACCCATGGGCCGCGCGTACCCGCTGCGGCGGCGGCTAGTCATGCCCAGGGCCGGCTGGACCACGCCGGAAACCCGACGGACGCGGCAACCTGCGCAGCACCGGCGGCGGGAGCGGCTGACCTCAATGTCCGTGGGGTGGCGGGGCGGCCCGGCTGTCGGTGGCGGCTGCTTCAATCAGCGCCGGAGCGAGGGAGGGATGGCGTGACCGAGGTGCGGATCGCCCGCTGGAGCAGCGACGACCTGGAGCTGCTGCGGCAGCTCAACACCCACGAGGTACGGGAGCACACCGGCGGGCCGGAGACCGACGAGCAGGTGCTCGCCCGGCACGAGCGGTACCTGCGCGGCCCCGGCCCGCGCAGCGGGTACATGTACACGGTGGTGCTGCCCGAGGGGGAGAAGGTTGGCAGTGTCGGCTACTGGCCCCGCGAGTGGCGCGGCGAGCCGGTCTACGAGATGGGCTGGGCGATCCTGCCCGCGTACCAGGGGCGGGGCCTGGCCACCGCGGCGGTGCGCGCGGTGATCGCGGAGGCCGCGGCGCACGGCGATCGGCGCTTCGCCCACGCCTACCCGTCGGTGGACAACCCGGCGTCGAACGCGGTCTGCCGCAAGGCGGGCTTCACGCTGCTCGGCGAGACCGAGTTCGAGTACCCGCCCGGGCACCTGATGCGTTCCAACGACTGGCGGATCGAGCTGGCGAGGTAACGGTCACGGCGCGCCGGCCACCCTGCCGTCGCGCCGTGACCGGGCAGGCTCAGCCCGCCGCGTCGAGCCGGGCCCGCTGCTCGGCGCTGAGCGTCAGGTCGACCGCGGCGAGGCTCTCGTCGAGCTGCGCCACCGAGGAGAAGCCGACCAGCGGGATCGTCGGCACGTCCCCGCCCAGCAGCCAGGCCAGCACCACCTGGTTGACCGTCGCGCCGGTCTCCGCCGCCACCGCGCGCAGCGCCTCCAGCCGGGCCGGAGTGCTCGGCAGCTCGTACTCGGCGCCCAGCCGCTCCGGCCGTGCGTACGCGCCCTTGAGCAGCGGTGAGTACGCGACCAGGGTGAGCTGCGGCTCGGCCCGCAGGTAGCTGGCCAGATCCGGGCCGACGAAGCCGAGATCGCCGTCCGGGTCCAGCTCGCCCGGCAGGTCCAGCCGGCGGGGCAGGTAGCTGCGGTGGTACTGGAGCACCTCGTACCCGGGCAGCCCGGCCTCGGCGGCGATCGCCCGGGCCCGCTCGACCCGCCAGGCACGGTGGTTGCTCGCGCCCAGCAGGCCGACCGTGCCCTCGGCGACCAGCTCCGCGAAGCCCTCCACGGTCTCCCGCAGCGGGACCGTCCGGTCCTCGATGTGCGCGTACAGCAGGTCCAGCTTCTCCACACCGAGCCGTTCCCGGCTGCGCTCGGCCGCCTCGCGGATCACCTTCGCCGACAGCCCCTCCGGGTTGTCCACATAGCTCGTCCCGGGGGCGAGCGGGCGGGCACCCAGCTTGGTGGCGATGACGACCTCGCTGCCGACGCCGCGGCTGCGCCGCCACCGACCGAGCAACTCCTCGCTCTCCCCGCCCTGGCCCCCGTTCTGCCAGAACGCGTAGTTGTCCGAGGTGTCGATGAAGGTGCCGCCGGCCTCCACGTACCGGTCGAGGATGGCGTACGAGGTGGCCTCGTCGGTGGCGGTGCCGAAGAGCATCGCGCCGAGGCTGAGCACGCTGACCTCCCGGCGGGTGGCCGGGTCGGTGCCGATGGTGCGGTATCTCATGGGTCCTCCCGATGACGACTCACCGACCACCCTCGACCTTCGAGCGCACGCGAAGTCAAGCCTCACCAGGGCAGCACGCCGTAGCCGCCGCCCGCGTCCATCTGGTAGCCCCAGAGCAGCCCGCTCGGCCCGTCCTCCGGCAGCGTCGCCAGGTGCACGCTCACCTCGGCGCCCTCCTCGGCGGTACGGAAGCCGCTGTGGTGGTTGAGGTCGGTGGCGCAGTAGCCGGGGTTGGCCGCGTTCACCTTGATCGGGGTGTCCCCCAGTTCCTTGGCGTACATCGCGGTGACCATGTTGAGCGCCGCCTTCGAGGACGGGTACGGGATCGAGGTCAACTCGAACAGGGCGCCCTGCGGGTCCGTCATCACCGCGATCGAGCCGACCTCGCTGGACACGTTCACGATCCGCGCGGCCGGCGCCTTGCGCAGCAGCGGCAGCAGCGCGTTCGTCACCGCCACCACCCCGAACACGTTCGTCTCGTACACCTGCCGCAGGGTGGCCAGCGTGGTGTCGCTGGGCAGCCCCGCGCCGTCGGCCCGGACGATGCCGGCGTTGTTGACCAGCACGTCCAGGCGCCCGTACTCCCGCTCGACCAGCTCGGCCACGGCGGCGGCCGACGCCTCGTCGGTGACGTCCAGCGGCACGAACCGCGCGTCCACCCCCTCGGCGCGCAGCGCGCGCTCCGCCTCCCGGCCCCGCCCGGCGTCCCGCGCGCCGAGCAGCACGGTCATCCCGCGCGCGCCGAGCTGCCGGGCCGTGGCCAGGCCGATTCCCTTGTTGGCCCCGGTGACCAGGGCGACCATCGTCGTCATGCCGTCGAGGCTGCCGCCGCCGCGGGCGCTGCGGGAGAGACCCGTCGAGGCTGGTACCGGCGGTACCACCCGCGACGGTCGGGGTTGCGGCAGGCTGGAGGCATGACCACGCTGCGCCGCGCCGAGCTGGCCGACTTCCTGCGCGCCCGGCGCGCCCGGTTGCGCCCCGCCGAGGTCGGCCTTCCCGAGGGGGTACGCCGCCGCACGCCCGGCCTGCGCCGCCAGGAGGTCGCCCAGCTCGCCGGCATCTCCATCGACTACTACATCCGCATCGAGCAGGGCCGGGGGCCGCATCCGTCCCGACAGGTGCTCGCCGCCCTGGCCCGGGCGCTGCTGCTCAGCCGGGACGAACGGGCGTACCTGTTCCGGATCGCCGGGGAGAGCCCGCCGGAGGCCACCGGGCCGAGCCGGGAGGTGCCGGTGGGGCTGCGGCACCTGCTGGACGCGATGACCGAGACGCCGGCGTACCTGGTCGACGCCGCGTACCACGTGCTGGCCTGGAACCGGCTGGCCGGCTGGTTCGTCGGTGACCTGTCCGCGCTGCCGACCGACGACCGCAGCATGGTCCGCTGGATGTTCGGCGCGGCGGTGGACGAGTCGTACTGGAACGACCCGGAGGCGCTGGCCTTCGCCCGCACCACCGTGGCCGACCTGCGCGCCGCGTACGGGCGCTACCCGGCCGACCCGGCGCTCGCCGCGCTGGTCACCGAGCTGCTCGGGATGTCGCCGCGGTTCGCCGCGCTCTGGGCCGAGCACGAGGTGGGGGAGCGCCGGCCGACGGTCAAGCGGGTCGTCCACCCGGAGTTGGGTCCGCTGGAGTTCGAGTGCCGGGTGCTGAACGTGCCGGAGACCGACCAGCGGCTGATCGTCTACGTCCCCGAGCCGGGCTCACCGACCCAGGCCGCGTTCCGCCGCGTCGCCGACCGCCCGGTCCCGGCGCCGAACGGGCAGCCCGCCTAGGCGGCCTGTTCGAGGGCGGTGGTCGCGAGCGGCGCGATCTTCGTGAGCAGTTCGGTGGCCGCCGCCAGCTCGCCGTCCTTGCCCGCCACGTCCACCTCGAGCACGAAGTTCCCGCGGGCCAGCAGCAGCGTGCACTGGTGGCGGGTGCTCTGCCCGATCAGCTTCTCGCAGAAGGTGATCACGTCCGGTCCGTTGGCCACCGGAGGCGGCGACGGCCGCACGATCACCGACGTGCGCCCGTCGCCCGGCACCGTGTACTTCGTGCAGGTCTTCAGGACGCCCCGCAGTTCGTCGGCGAGCTTGCGGCCGGAGACCTTGAGGTAGCCGACCACGTACTGCCGGATCCAGATCGTCTCGCCGTCCCAGACCCGCTCCCGGTAGGCGGTGCGCCGGCGGTCCGAGGGCAGGGCGTCCCGGCACAGCGAGATCAGCTTCCACGCCTCGCTGTTCTCCTCGGTGTACTCGGCCGTCTCCGGGTGGAACTCGGCGTCCAGGTCGAGCATCGCGGTCTTCACCCGGCTGCGTACCTGGGCGGCCGTCGTCGGCGCGGGCTTCAGCGGGGGCGGCGGCGTCACCGTGGGTGTCGGCGGTGCGTTCCAGCGGGCGGCCTGCGGAGCGGTGCCGGTGCCGCAGGCGGCGACGGTGGTGGTGATCAGCAACGACAGCAGGGCCAGCGGGCGGCGCATCATCCGGCGAGGCGGTCCTTCCGTACGCGAAGAGGGGACCCACCGGGCCCCCTCTTGCAGGCGTCGTACGGCCGGGCCTCGTTACACCCGGCTCAGCTCGGCACGTTCCTACCCGATCGGGTCACTTCCTCACGGCGTCGACCGGGTGGTCTTCGCCAACCGCGCCCGCCTGGAAGAGGACCGGCCACGGCCGGGCGGCCGAGGCGATCGTCGGCGGACCCGGCGGCGGCTCGGTGACGCCCAGCACCTCCGCCGCCAGCTGCCCGAACATCGGAGCGGCCGGGTGCGCGGCCCGGTCCGGCCAGGCCGCACAGGTGCGCTTCACCAGCGGCGCCCCGACGATCGGCCGCCAGGCGATCCGCGGCTCCCGGCGGGCCACCGCCTCCGGCTCGACGGCCACCGCCCCGCCGGCCAGCAGCAGCCCGAACAGGAACTCCGGGTTGCGGGCGGGCCGGACCCGGGCCGGCGCGAAGCCGTGCTCCCGGCAGACCGCCAGCAGGTGGTCGTGCCAACCCGGCGCGGTCGCCGGGGGCGCGGTGATCAGGTCCAGCCCGGCCAGGTCGGCCAGCTCGATCTGCCGGGCCCGGGCCAGCGGCGCGGCCCGGGGCAGCAGCACCCCCACCGGTACGTCCACCGCGGGCCCGAAGCGCAGCCCGTCCTCCTCCGCCACCGGCTGGTGCAGCAGGCCGACGTCCAGCCGCCCCTCGGCGAGCATGCGTACCTGCTCCGCGCTGGTCAGCTCATGCAGGTCCAGGTCGAGCCCGGGCGCCCGGGCGGCGAGCCCGTCGAGCAGCGCGCGCAGGATCACCGCCGGGGTCTCCGGCGGTACGCCGGCGCGCAGCACGCCCAGCGCGCCGCGGCGTACCTGGTCGACCATGTTGCGCAGCCGGCGCTCCCCGGCCAGCAGGTCGTCGGCCTCGCCGAGCAGGAGCTGGCCGGCGGTGGTGAGCCGGACCTGCCGCTGCGCACGGTCGAAGAGGGCCACGCCCAGCTCGCGCTCCAGCCGCTGGATCGACTGGCTCAGCGGCGGCTGTGCCATCCCCAGCACCTCGGCAGCCCGCCCGAAGTGCAGCTCCCGGGCGACCACCACGAAGTGCCGCAGATGCCGCAGCAGATCCACCCCGGCACCCTAACCCGCGCCCTTGGTTAGCGTGTCGGGGTGGACGTGGGGGAGCGGGTCGACGAGATCTTCGGACGGGTGGGGCTCAGCGGCTGCCTGCACGCGGTGGACGTGGACGAGCCGGGGCGGGAGGTCGCCGTCCGGGCGGACGAGCAGATCGTCATCGCGTCGGTCTTCAAGATCCTGCTGGTGCTGGAGTTCGCGCGGCAGGTCGTCGCCGGGCAGCTCGACCCGGCCGAGCGGGTGCTGGTACGCGCCGACGACCGGCTCGGCGGCTGGGGCGTGGCCGGCTGCGCCGACGACGTCGAGGTCTCCCTGCGCGACCTGGCGTACTTCACCATGTCGGTCAGCGACAACACGGCTGCGGACCTGCTGCTGCGCCGGGTCGGCCCGGACGTGCCGTCGATGCTCGCCGCCGAGTTGGACCTGCCGCGTACCCGGATCCTCGGCGGCCCCCGACACCTCGTCGAGCTGATGCTCGCCGACGTGGGCGCGCGCAGCGAGGCGGACTTCGCCCGGATCTTCCCGACCCTGACGGCCGAGCGGGTCCGGGCCATGCGGGTCTTCGACCCCGCGCACACCACGTCCAGCACCGCCCGCGAGATCACCCGGCTGCTGCGGCTGATCTGGCGGGACGAGGCCGGCCCGCCGGCCGCCTGCGCGATGGTGCGCGAGCTGATGGGCCGACAGCTGTTCTGGACCCGGCTGGCCGCCGGGTTCCCGCCCGGCGTCCGGGTGGCCGGCAAGACCGGCAACCTGCCCGGCCTGCACCTGGAGGCCGGGGTCGCCGAGTACCCCGACGGCGGCCGGTACGCCGTCCTGGTGTTCGGCCGCACCGAGCGGCTGAGCGTGCGGCGGATCGACGTGGACCTGGCCCTGGGCGAGGCGGCGCGCACCGCAGTCGAGGCGCTGCGCTGAACTTCGTCACTGGAACAGCGGCCCGGGTACCGCCCTGACCTGCGGTGATATCCGGCCGCATATCGACCGTGCCGCCGGTCGATCTTGGACAGGGCGGGTCGGGCGGTGGTGGGGTGGGCGGCGTACCGATCACCCATCCCAACGGGGGAGGACGAAGCATGTCCGACAACCGTCCGTACGACCGCCGGCGCTTCCTGCGCGACGCCGCGGTCGGCACCGCCGCCGTCTCGGCCGCCGGCCTCGGCGCCGGCGCCCTGGCCGCCCCGGCCCAGGCCGCCCCGGCGGCCACCGCGCCGGTCGCCGCCGCCGGGGCCCGACGCTCCGGCGCGGTCAGTTTCCGCTGGTGGGGTACGTCCGGCTGGCGGATCGACATCGGCGACCGGACCGTCCTGGTCGATCCCTACCTGAGCCGCTACGACACCGGGCTGTTCACGGGGAAGTTCAACGCCGACACCCCGTTGACCGTCGACACCGAGGTCATCGACCCGCTCGTGGACCGGGCCGAGAACATCCTGGTCACGCACACCCACTGGGACCACTTCAACGACGTGCCCCACATCGCCGGCCGCACCGGCGCGCGGGTCATCGGCACGCTCACCGCGTACCACCTCGGGCTGGCGTACGGGCTGCCGTCCGGCAAGCTCGCCCCGGTCAAGGGCGGCGAGGTGCTCGACTTCGGTGACTACACGGTCGAGGTGGTCAGCTCCCTGCACAGCCGCAACGCCGCGTGGTCGATGGCCTTCCCCGGCGTACGGGTCAGCCAGCCGCCCAGGCCGGAGAAGATCTCCGACCTGCCGGAGGGGGACACCCTGGCGTACCAGATCCGGGTGGCCGGCGGCCCGTCGGTGTTCTTCATGGGGGCGAGCGACCTCAACGAGCGGAACCTGGCCGGGCTGACCCCGGACGTGGCGATGGTGGCGTCCGCCGCGACCACCTCGACCGCCGACTACGTGCCCCGGCTGATGGCCGCGCTGGACTACCCGAAGGTGGTCGTGCCGGTGCACTGGGACAACTTCGAGACCCCGCTGACGAACCCGCCGACCGTGGCGGAGAGCGACCGCAAGCGCCTCGACGACCTGATCGCCACGGTGCGCAAGGTGTCGCCGCGCAGCCGGGTGCTGCTGCCCGAGTACCACACCGCCTACCACTTCTGACCGGCGCCGGCGGGGCCCGGGCTCGGGGCCGGGCCCCGCCGGTCAGCGCGCGGTCAGGTCGCGCAGGGCCAGCACCGACTTCCAGTTCCGCGTGGTCGCCACCACGCCCAGCTTCTTCTCCAGGTACGCGTTGGTGAACTTCGTCCGCCCGTACCCGCCGGCCGGGAAGTGCAGGTGGACCTCCCGGCCGATGACCTCGTACTCGAGGGTCTCGCCCGCCGGCACGGCCAGTTCCTTGACCCTGGCCGCGGCAGGCTTGGCCGACAGGAACGCCACCAGCACCCGCGTCGGGTCGTCCTGCTTCCCGGCGTACGGGCTGGCGTCGGCGACCGCCGCCAACTCACCGCCGTCGCGGACCAGCACCGGCACGCGCAGCCCAAGCTCGTCGGCGAGCCTTCGCTCGATGCCCTCGGCCAGGATCTCGTCCTTCGTCGGTGGGCTGGTGAAGACCACGTTGCCGCTCTGCAGGTAGGTCTTCACGTCCTCGTGGCCGAGGTCGGCGACGAGGCGCCGCAGGTCGGCCATCGCCAGCCGGGTGGCGCCGACGTTGACGCCCCGCAGCAGGGCGGCGTAGCGGGCCATGCCGATCCTCCTCGCCTCGACGACGCTCACCGCCAGCCTAGGACCGCCGCCGGTCCCGCGCTGACCTGCGCGGCGGCGGGTCGGAGCGGGCGCGCCGGAGGGGCGGCGGCACGACTGGCCGGAGCCTTTGGAGCTGATATCGCCAACGACTCGGCGGTCCGGCGGGCGGGAGCCCGGGCCCCGGCGTCGGGGGCTGGGGCCCAGGTCAGACGGTTGGCTCGTGGGAGGGTCCTGTCGCTGCGGCTAGGCCCGAGCGGGGCCATGAGTCGTTGACGACATCAGCTCCAAAGGGAGCCGAGACCCAGCCACCGACCCGCACGACAGCGCGTTCGTTCGCGGGAGGTCGCCGGCCAGCGGACCGGGTCAGCGCCGGCGGATGGCGGTGGAGTCGAGCCGGAAGCCGATGGTGCGGTCGACTATCCGGTCGATCAGCTCCGCCTTCCGCAGCCCGGCCACCCCGCGCAGCCCCGCACGGGCGGCCAGGGCCCGCAGCTCCCGGGCGGTCCAGGACGCAAGGTACGCCGTACCCTCGTCGCGCCGCGCCATGGCGACGAGCGCGGCGTGCGCCTGCTCGACGTCCACCGTGGAGGGAGGTGTTGCTGCGCCGGGTCGTCCGGCCGGGACGGTGCCGGTGGCGGGCACGACGGCCAGCCGGGCGCTTCCCTCGGCCAGCGCGGCCACCTCGGCGGCGGAGAGGCCGGCCAGGAACTCGGCCACCACGGCCAGTACCGCCCGCGTCGGGCCGGTCATGCGTCCGCTCCGACCGCGTCGTCGGAGACGGGGGTGCGGGGCTTCGGCGCCGGGTCCGGCTGCAGGGCGGCCAGGAACTCGGTGGTGATCTGCCGCAGCTCCTCACGGACCGGTGGGGCGGTGATCCGGTCCCGCAGCACCACCGGCACCCCGCGCGGGGTGTTCGTGGCGAACAGGGTCACGCTCTCCCGCAGCGCGGTCGGGAGGACCGGGACGCCCAGCGCCCGTACCTGGTCCATGTAGCCCTGTTGGGTGGCGATCGGTCGCTGCGCCATCAGCTGGATCATCGTGAACACCACGCCCGCGATGCCCGGGGCCACCTTGTGGTGCCGGCGGATCTTCGCGAACCGGCGGGAGTCCGCGTTGTACCGGTCGACCAGCTCCCGCACGTTGGCGTGCAGGTAGTCGATGCCGAGGGTGGACAGGTAGTCCGCCCGCGCCGGGATGAGCAGGTGGTCGCTGGCGATGATCGCCGACTGGGTGACCACGTTGAAGTTCGGTGGGCAGTCGATGAGCACCAGGTCGTACGGGTCCAGCGCCGGGTCGTGCAGCCCCTCGTCCAGCGACCCGCGCACCCGGAACAGCTCGGCGTCGTACTCGTCGCCGTCGGCCACGCCCCGGGCCAGGGCCAGGTCGATGTCGACGAGCTGGAGGTGCGACGCGATCAGATCCAGCCGCCCCGCGCCCTTGAGCAGCGCGTTCGCCGGGCCGGGGGTGACCACCAGCTCGCCGAGGGCCACCTTCGGGGTGTCCCCGCGCAGGCCGTCGTACCAGCGCTTCACCGTGCGCTCGTCCCGCAGCCGGTCCCGCCAGTCGTCCGGCTCGTAGAAGCTGAACGTCAGGCTGGCCTGCGGATCGAGGTCGATCAGCAGCACCTTCATGCCCCGGTTGGCCAACTCGGCCCCCAGGTTGGCGGTCATCGTGGTCTTCCCGACCCCGCCCTTGTAATTGATCACGGATACGACGTACACCGGCACCTCCCCGACCGGGAACGGTAGCGGCAACCGGACCGGGCGGACCGCCCGGGATCGCCGGGTGGCGCCCGGCAGTCGTCCGTACGTCGGCAGGTGACGCCCGTTCGGGCCGCACTTGTGGACTCTCGCCGCTTCGCAATCCACCGCCGCAGATGGTTGCCTAAAGCTAACAATCCCCTGGTCAACAGGAGGCATCCGCGTGCGATTGAGACGACCCAGCCGGATCGCGGCCGCGGTGGCGGGCGCGACGGCGCTCGCCTTCACGGTCTCGGCCCCGGCCCAGGCCAACGATCACGAGAACCTTCCCGGCGAGCCGACCATCACGCTGCCGATCAACGACAGCGCGGCGGGCGGTACCTACAACCAGGACTTCACCCGGGTCTACGCCAACACCACACCGGACGGCACCCCGGTCTACATCTACGTGCCGAAGGGAACGCCGCTCGACGGCACCGCGCCGGCCGGCGTGGCCAGCCTCGACCCGCAGTTCGACCACAACCCGGGCGACGGGTTCACCCCCTGCGCCACCGCCACGGCGGCGCAGTTCACCCTCACCCAGGCGCAGATCAACTACGTCGGTGACAAGCTCGCCAACCAGATCGTCGCCGTGGACGAGGAACACTACGGCCCGATGGACGCGGCGGACCCGGACGAGCCGGCCAGCGACTCGCTGGTGATGCTGCTCTACAACATCCAGGACGACGCCTACTACGACTGCGCGCAGACGTCGTACACGGCCGGCTACTTCGCGCCGGACTTCATCGACAGCAACGGCATGAACGTCATCGTGGTCGACGCCCTGGACTGGGCCAACCGGGTCGGGCCGAACGACTCGCCGTGGCGCGACGGCAACCCGGCCAACGACCGCCCGGAGCTGTACGAGGGCACCGTCGCCCACGAGCTGCAGCACCTGCTGCACAACTACAGCGACCCGGGCGAGCTGTCCTGGGTGGACGAGGGCCTCGCCGACTTCGCCATCTTCCTCAACGGGCTGGACGCCGGTGGTTCGCACCTGAGCAACGAGCAGGTCTTCTACGAGGAGACCTCGCTGACCCGGTGGGGTGGCACCCTGGCCAACTACGGCGCCTCGTTCACCTACTTCCAGTACCTGTGGGAGCAGGCCGGCGGCAACGGCGACGGCACCTACACCCCGGACAAGCAGTACGACGGCAAGGCCGGTGACCTGCTCATCAAGATGATCTTCGAGGAGCAGGCGGACGGCATGGCCGGCGTGCAGAACGCCATCGACGACTTCAACGCGGCGACCGGCGCGCACCTGCGCAGCGCGGCCGACCTGTTCCGCGACTGGTCGGTGGCGGTCTACCTGGACGACGAGAACTCCCCGACGTACGACATCAAGGCGTTCAACTTCGGTGACCCGGCCGACACGTCCTGGACCATCGACATCGCCGACGACGTGTTCTGGGGCGGCCGGGGCAGCTACACGGGTGCCACGCCGGAGGCCAAGTGGGCGCGGCTGAAGAACCGCCCCGACACCACCGCCGTGCCGTTCGGCATGTCGGTCGAGCGGTTCCGCAACCCCGGGCCGACCGTGGCGCTGGCCTTCGACGGCGACGACGAAACGGTGATCGCGCCGCACACCGGCACCACCCACTGGTACGCCGGGTACGAGAGCCAGAACGACAACGTTCTCGACGTGGCCACCTCCGGGACGGTCACCTCGCTGGACTTCTGGAGCTGGTACTTCATCGAGGAGGGCTGGGACTACGGCTTCGTCGAGGCGCTCGTCGGCGGCAACTGGGTGACCGTGCCGGTGCGCAACGACGCCGGCCAGGTCGTCACCACCAGCGACGACCCGCACGGCAACAACGAGGAGGGCAACGGCCTCACCGGCACCTCCGGCGGCCGGTACTTCGTCGACGACCCGGCGTACGTGCACCTCACCGCCGACCTGCCGGCCGGCACGACGGACGTGCGGTTCCGGTACTCGACCGACGCCGCCTACCTGGACACCGGCTGGTTCGTCGACGACGTCCAGGTCAACGGCGCCGCGGCGGGCCTCACCTCGGCGGCGGGCAACTGGTTCACCACCACCGGCGTGCAGGACAACAACTGGACGGTCCAGGTGGTCAGCCACTGCGACCTCACCCCGGGCGTCACCTCGCCGGGCGAGAGCACCGACGGCGCGGGCAACTGGGTCTACCGGTCCACCGGCGACCAGTTCACCGCCAGCGGGCTGCAGACCAGGTGCGCCAACGGCAACCAGGACGACTTCGCCGTCCTGATCTCCAACCTGCCGACCGGTGACCTGACCTTCCTGGACGCGGACTACACGTTCCGGGTGACCAACACCGGCAACAGCAAGTAACCGGAGACCCTTCGGGCCCGCGCCGCACGCCGGCGCGGGCCCGTCGCCGTCCCGGCGGCAAGTGCCGGGGTCAGGGCTGCTTGTAGACGGGCAGGCCGAGGGTGGTGCGTACCCGGTTGGCCTGGGTGCCGCCGTCGTGCGCGGCGGCGGCGCGGATCTCCCGCATCAGCGCCTGGGCGCCGGTCGCCTCGGCGGCCAGCTGCCAGTGCCGCAACGCCACGTCGTTCTCCTTGAGCAGCGCCGCGATCGGCGCCCGCACCTGCGCCGGCCAGGCGGTGGTGCGCAGCTGTTCGGCGTGGGCGGCGTTGGTGGTGGCGACGGTACGCGCCAGATCCCGCACGGTCCGCCACGGCTTGCCGGCCCGCAACGCCTCCTGCAGCTCCTCCAGCGCGGTGTTGTACGGCGCCACGATCGACAGGTAGCGCCCCTTCGCCTCCTTCATGGTCAGCGCGGCGGACGCCGTCGGCGACGCCTCCTGCCAGGCCGGGAACTCGGTCGACGGGGCGCTTCCGCCGCAGCCGGTGAGCAGCAGGACCAGGGCCAGGGCGGCGGGCCAGCGACGCACGGGGACTTCCCATCTGGGCGGGGGCGGGCCACCCAGTGTAGGAGTGACCCGGCGGCGCTGCCGGCCGCCGGTTGTTCGGCGACCGGGCGCACCACGTCGTTACGGCGCGGGAACACGGCCTTGCCCGGCGGGGTCGACACGGGCCGGCCCGGAGTGACCGCCCGGCGGGATTGAACTCCTGGCGGCGTGGGGCCGTACCAGTGGGCGAGGATGTGGTGCGGCGGGTCGGCCGTACCGCTGCCGAGCTGCGGGAGGCCTGCCGTGCGAGTTGGTGAGCAGTCGACGGATCCCATTGATCAGATCCTGGGTGAGGTGCCGGTGCCGGCGCCGCTGACCCCGGAGGATGTCCGGCTCGCGGTCCGGGCGGTGGTGGTGCACGCCGCCGAGGAGTGGCCCGCGGGACCGAAGTGCCGCAACGACGGTGCCTCGTACCCCTGCCGCCTGCACCGGTGGGGGCGGCGGGTGCTCGAGGCCCACGGCCTCAACGAGCGTCAGATCGACGCGCTGGTGCGGCACGGCAACCCGTTCGTGCACGTGCCCTTCCCGTTCGTGCTGACCGGGCCGTCGGGCGCGCGTCCGCCGGCTCCGGCCACCCAGTCCCCGCGCGGCCCGGCCGGCCGGGTGGCCGCACCCGGCGTGCGGCCCGTCATCCGGCCCGGCGGTGCCGGTCGGCCGGTGGCGCCCCCCGCCACCCGGCCGCGCTGGCCCCGGGCGAGCTGACGACCGCTCCGGGTCCCGGTGTGGAGCCAGACACGCCGGGCCGGAGTGGCCGGGTCGGGGGCATGCCCGACCAGCCGCCGCCTGGGGCGACGGGACGGCGGCCCGCCGCGGGGACCCCCCACCCCCGCGTCGGGCCGCCGTCTGCGGCGGTCGGCCTCGTTCAGCTGACTCCGCAGGTGGGCGCGGACCAGCTCGTCGTGTTGCTGGTCTTGTCGCTGTTGTTCTCCCGGCGCGAGTCGACGTGGACGTGGTTGTTGTGGTCCGGGTAGCCGGGGCCGTAGAGGCCGCTGAAGCCGTGGTACCGCGCCGAGCGGGCCACCTGGCAGAGCGACGAGGTGCCCGAGTGGATGTCGGCCGCGTTGCCGTAGAGGTGCTGGCTGTCCGACGCGCCGCCGACCTGCCGGTTGCAGGCGATGCTGCGGAACCCGCTGGTGACGTAGAGCGGCTTGTCGCCGAGGCTGCGCCGCAGCGCCTCCAGCTTCCACATGGTCCGCACCGCCTTCTCCCGGGTGGCGGTCGCGGAGAGCGGCCCGCCGCTCCAGCCGCCCACGCCACAGCCGTTGTCCAGTTCGCTGTAGCTGAAGTGCTTCGGCGTGCAGTCGTTGTCCTGCAGGTCGTAGATCTTGGCGAAGGTCTGCGGTCCGGCGATGCCGTCGACCCGTAGCCCGTAGGCGGCCTGGAACCTGCGGACCGCGGCCGCCGTCTCGGGGCCGTAGATGCCGTCGACCCGGACGATGTCGCGGTAGGCGGCCCAGCCCGCCACCCGGATCTGCAACTGCCGGACGTCGTCGCCGGAGCGTCCCTGCGACAGGGTCCTGTTCCAGGTGTAGCAACCGTCGGCGTAGGCCGCCGGCGCGGCGACCACGGTGGCGATCGCGGCCCCGGGCAGTGCCAGTGCGAACGCTACGGCGGCCCGCTTGAGGGTGTTGACGCGCACGGAAATCCTCCGGTTTAGAGATCGAGTGAGGTATCAGCAGGGCATCGACCGGGACGTCCTGTCCCATCCACCTTGGCAGTCATGAGGAAGATTCGGAGGTAATAACCGGAGTTGTTCCCATAATTGCTTGATCCTGGGCATTCGCTGTAGATTGCGACGAATTGCGAAACGCCCAGTCCGGGTCACCAGGCGTTTCGCCGGCAGAACAGGGCAGTCGTGACGGAAACGCCCTGCCGGCAGCACCGAGGGTGATGCCGGCTGGCCCGGGTGGCCCGGTAACGTCTCCGCCGGGGCCGCGTACGGCTGCGCGGGGCGGGGAGGTGGGCGTTGGCGCGCGGGGGCATCTTCTGCATCGAGGGTCAGTGGCACCGGGACCTCAACGAGCGCGGGTCCGTCCTGCCCACCCTCGAACTGCTCGAACGGCTGGGCAAGATCCGCTTCATCCACAAGGACGCCGCCACCCGCGACGAGCTCTTCTACTTCCTCGACCGCTGGCTGCTCAAGCAGTACGCGGACTACCGGGTGGGCTTCTTCGCCATGCACGGCGAGCCGAGCCGGCTCTGCCTCACCGACTGGGATTCGGTCGAGCTGGCGGACGTCGCCGAACGGATGGCCGGCCGCTGCGAGGGGCGCCGCCTCTACTTCGGCAGCTGCTCCGTGCTGCGCGCCTCCGACGGCGCGCTGCGGGACTTCCTCGAGGTGACCGGCGCGGCGCTGATCTGCGGCTTCACCCGCGAGGTCGACTGGGTCGAGTCGGCGGCGTTCGAGACCGTGCTGCTGGACGTGCTCGCCAACGGCCAGCGGCACAACGCCGCCGAGCTGCGGATGGGCTCCGCGCACTGGGCGCCGCTGGCGTCGTACCTGGGCTTCCGGGTGATCTACGCGAACGGCCGGGCCTGGCGGCCGACGGCGCCGCCCCGGGTGCCGACCCAGGCCACCCCGCGCCGCGTCGCCAACCGCCCCCGCTGACCGGCCGGGCGGCCTGGTAGAACCGAGACATGGCACGCACCATCGCGACCAACACCCGGGTCGACCGGGACGCCCTGATCGAGTTCCTCCGTCCCCGGCACAAGGTCCTGCTGATGACGACCCGTTCCGACGGCCGGCCGCAGTCCTCGCCGGTCTCCTGCGGGGTCGACGCCGAGGGCCGGCTGGTGATCTCCACCTATCCCGAGCGGGCCAAGGTGGCCAACATCCGGCGCGACCCCCGGGTCTCCGCCTGCGTGCTCTCCGACGACTGGAACGGTCCCTGGGTGCAGGTCGACGGCACCGCCGAGGTGCTCGACCTGCCCGAGGCGCTCGAACCGCTGGTGGAGTACTTCCGCAGCATCTCCGGCGAGCACCCGGACTGGGACGAGTACCGCGAGGCCATGGTGAAGCAGGGCAAGTCCCTGATCCGGATCACCGTCGACAGCTGGGGCCCGATCGCCACCGGCGGCTTCCCCGCCCGGCTCGCGGACTAGGCGGTTCGAGCGCACCCGGCCGCAGGGGTGGGTCAGCGTCCGCGCGTCATCAGGCGGATGAGCTGGACGGTGCGCCCGCGGCGGCCCCACGCGACCACGGCGATCGGGATCAGGTACGCCGCCGGCGTGATCACCGTGGCCGGCTCGAACACCAGCAGCTGGGTGACGACCGCGCCGATCAGCAGCCCGGTGAGACCGAGCGCGGCCAGGCCACAGAGAGCCGGAACCAGCAGCCCGATCGCGCCGGCGAGCTCGACCGCCCCGATGAAGTAGATGAACCAGGAGCCGAGCCCGATGCGGTCGAACGCCTCGACGGCCGCCGGGTAGCCGATGAACTTGGTGTACGCCGCCATCAGGAACGCGGCGGCCATGGCCACCTGCAGCGCCCAGAGCACGACGGTGGCCCGGCGACCGGTGAGGTTCGTCGGGGTGGCGGTGGTGATCGTCATTGCCGTGTCCTTCCGGTTGTTCCGCGATGTGCTGTCACCCGGAGGTCGGAGCCGGCGCCCGGCCATCGACATGTCCCGGGAAATTTCCCGTCACGACGTCGGCGGCGGCGACGAGGAGACTGCGCTGCGGCGGGAGGCCCGGTAAAAAATCCTGACGAGGGATGTCGAGGAGCATCCCGCCGCTCCGACGAACCAGCGAAGGGCGTCCAGCGGGGGCGCCCGGCAAGGAAGAAGGTCGGCCGTGAAGTACATGATCATCATCTATGGCAACCAGGAGCTGTGGGAGTCGTTCTCGCCCGAGGAGTTCCAGCGGGCCATCGCCGAACAGGACGCGTTCAACCAGAAGTTCACCGAGACCGGAGAGCTGCTGGGCGCGTACGGGAACGCCGACGCGGTGCGGGCCAAGACGGTGCGGGTGCGCGACGGGGTGCCGGCCGTGACCGACGGCCCGTACCTGGAGACCAAGGAGTACCTGGCCAGCTGGTACCTGATCGACGTCGAGAACGAGCAGCGGGCGTTGGACATCGCCGCCGAGCTGCCCTTCGCGTCGGTCAACGCGGTCGAGGTCTGGCCGATCCTGCACGAATCCCCGGCAAACGCGCTTTGAGCACCGAACCGCTCGAGGACCTGCTGCGCCGGCTGGCGCCGCAGGTCCTGGGCGCGCTCATGCGCCGGTTCGGGTCGTTCGACGCGGCCGAGGACGCCGTCCAGGAGGCGTTGCTCGCGGCGGCGACGCAGTGGCCGGAGCAGGGCCTGCCGACCAACCCGTACGGGTGGCTGCTCACGGTCGCCACCCGGCGGCTCACCGACTGGATACGCAGCGACGCCGCGCGCCGACGGCGGGAGCAGGACGACCTGCTGGCCACCCCGCCGGCGCTGCTCGTGGCGGCCGCCGCCGACCAGGTGGCGCCGAGCGAGCACGACGACACCCTCACGCTGCTGTACCTCTGCTGCCATCCGTCGCTCACCCCGCCGTCGCAGATCGCGCTGACGCTGCGGGCGCTCGGCGGCCTGAGCACCGCGGAGATCGCGCATGCCTTCTTCGTCCCCGAGGCGACCATGGCCCAGCGGATCAGCCGGGCCAAGCAGACCATCCGGAAGGCGGGGGCGCGATTCGATCCCCCGCCCGCGGCCGAGCGGGCCGAACGGCTGGCGGCGGTGCTGCACGTGCTGTACCTCATGTTCAACGAGGGCTACACCGCCACCTCCGGCCCCCACCTGCAGCACCCCGATCTGACCGGGGAGGCACTACGACTGGCTCGCCTGCTGCGTCGGCTGCTACCCGACGACGGTGAGGTGGCCGGGCTGCTGGCACTGATGCTCCTGACCGAGGCGCGCCGCGCCGCGCGTACGGCGGCGGACGGCTCCCTGGTCCCCCTGCCCGACCAGGATCGCCGCCAGTGGGATCAGGAACTGATCGCGGAAGGGACCGCGCTCGTCACCGAGACCTTGTCCCGCTCCCGGCAGCTCGGGCCGTACCAGCTCCAGGCGGCGATCGCCGCCGTTCATGACGAGACCCGGCGGGTCGAGGAGACCGACTGGCCGCAGATCCTGGCCCTCTACGAGCTGCTCGAGCAGGTCGCACCCAACCCGATGGTCACCCTCAGCAAGAGCGTCGCGGTCGCCATGGTGCACGGCCCGGACGCCGGCCTCGACCTCGTCACGGAGTTGGCCACCGACGACCGGATGGCGCACCACCACCGGCTGCACGCCGTACGGGCCCACCTGCTGGAGATGGCCGACCGCAGGCCGGCCGCCCGGGACAGCTACCGCACCGCGGTGCGCTACGCGACCAGCCTGCCGGAGAAGCGCTACCTCGAGGCCCGGGCCGCCCGGCTCGCCGACAGGTAGCGGCCACCAGGGGCGGTCAGTACGCCGCGGTGAACCGGGCGTTCGGGAACCGCGGGTTCTCGATCTCGTCGACGATGGCCACCGCCAGGTCCTCGTAGGTGAGCACCGACCGGCCCTGCGCGTCGGTCACCGGGTGGTCGGTGCCGGTGCGGTAGTGGCCGGTGCGCTCGCCCGGGTGGAACTCAAGCGGCGGCGGCGAGACGTACGTCCAGGTCACCCCGTCGGCCGAGGAACGGTAGACCGCCAACGCCTCGGCCTGGCCCTCGGCCGAGTCCCGGTACTCCTCGGGAAAGTCGGGCTCGTCCAGGTACGGCGTGCCCTTCGGGGTCAGCAGCGTCGCCCCGCCGCCCACGTGGATCACCCGGGGCGGGTCGGGCAGCTCCCGCAGCGTGTCCACCAGCGTCCGCGCGGCGTCCCGCCATAGCTCCCGCTCGCCCCCGCCGATCGCCACCACCAGCACGTCGGCGTCCTCCGCCAGCTCGCGTACGCTGCGCGCCGAGGTGGCGTCGCCGGTGACCGTACGCACGCTGGGTGACAGGTAGCTGGTCGCCTCCGGGCGGCGTACCGCCGCGGTCACCCGGTGCCCCCGGTTCACCGCCTCGTCGGTGATCCGCGAGCCCGCGGTGCCACCGGCGCCGAACACGACGATGTTGGCCATGCCCCCAGGCTAGGGATTCGGGCGCGCGGCCGGTGCCGTTACGCGGATCACGCCAGACCCGGCGGAAACGGGTCGGTGCCGGTTGCCGGCACCGACTAGCGTTCCGTTTGCAAGATCGTCGATCCGACGGTCCGAACCGCATCGGGGGAACACATGACCTCTCGAACCCGCCGCCTGCTCGCCTGGACCGCCCCGGCAGCGCTCGCGCTGACCGCGCTCGCCCCGGCCCTCCCGGCCCAGGCCGCCAAGCCCCAGCCCACGCCCACCGTCACCGCCGGCCCGGTCGACAAGGACCTCAACGGCGACGGGGTCCCGGATCTGGTCGCCGTCGGCGGCCCCGGCACCGGGCTCCCCTCGGGCGTCTGGTCGGCGCTCGGCGTGACGTCCCGCAAGACCGGCGCCGGCACCGGCCAGGTGCAGACGGCCACCAACATCGGCCTGCGCGGCAACGGCTTCGGCGGCACCGGGTCCGCGGCCGAGTTCGACGGCGCCCAGGTGACCACCGGCCGCTTCGCCGGCGAGGCTCAGCAGGACTTCCTCGCCTACTATCCCGGCGGTCAGTACGCCGGCAACGGCAGCCTCATCAAGGGTGCCGGCGACGGCACGATGCTCGACCCCGGCAGCGGCAACCAGTTCAACGTCGGCTCGGACTATCTGATCGACGCCAACGGCAACATCCCGCTGCAACTGGCGAACGCCTTTCAGGTCGACGGCGTCGACAACGGCATCCCGGACCTGATCGGCATCTCCGGTGACGCCATCAACGGCTACCGCCTCGGCTACCACGCCAGCTGGGGTGCGCCGGGCGCCTACTTCGGCACCACCCTGCTGAGCAACCCCACCCCGACCGGTGGCACCGACTGGCAGAACTGGAGCATCGCCAGCACCGAGACGGCCTCCGGCGTCGCGTTCTTCCTGCGCAACGCCGGCACCGGCGACCTCTACCTGTGGACCGGGGTCACCATGGTCGACAACGGCGACGGCACCGGCTCGCTGAACGTCACCCAGTACCAGGTGGCGGCGAACTGGAACACCGGCGTCGCGATCGGCACCCTGGAGGCCGCCGACATCAATCTTGACGGCACCCCGGACCTGTGGGCCGTGCTGACGGACGGCACCTACCGGGCGTACCTGATCTCCGGCCTGTCCACCAGCGGCCCGGCGACGGTGACCGCGACCCGCGCGCAGCGGCTGGTCTGATCCGGCGGGGCGCGCCGCCACCGGGCGGCGCGCCCGTCGCCCGGCTCAGTCGACCAGCGCGGAGTAGACCAGCTGGCGAAGCTGTGAGCGCAGCGGGTACGTGCTGGACGGCATGAGCTGGGTGAAGAGCAGGGCGGTGACCCGCTCCACCGGGTCCACCCAGAACGCGGTGCTGGCCAGGCCGCCCCAGTAGTACTCGCCCACGCTGCTCGGCACGCGGGACGGCACCGGGTCCAGCACCACGGCGAAGCCGAGTCCGAAGCCGATGCCGTCGAGGATCGTCTCGGCGAACCCCTCCGGCTCGAACGAGGCCAGGTCCCGGTTTTCCGGCAGGTGGTTGCGGGTCATGAAGCGCACCGTCCGGGGCCCCAGCAGGCGCACCCCGTCCAGCTCGCCGCCGCGCAGCAGGAACTGGGTGAACCGGTGGTAGTCGGCCGCCGTGGAGACCAGCCCACCGCCGCCGGAGAACCAGCTCGGCTCGGCCAGCGCGGCCCGGCCGATGCCGTCGGCGCGGATCGCCTCCCCGGTGGCCGGGTGCGGGGTGTAGAGGGCGGCCAGCCGCTTGGCGTCCGGCTCGTCGACCCACCACCGGGTGTCGGTCATGCCGAGCGGGCGCAGGATCCGCTCGGCGAAGAAGGCGTCCAGGCTCTGCCCGGAGATCACCTCGACCAGCCGGCCCAGCACGTCGGTGGAGACGCCGTAGTTCCAGCTCGTGCCCGGCTGGAAGAGCAGCGGCAGCCGGGCCAGGCCGGCGGAGGCGGCGGCCAGGTCCGCGCCCGGCGGCACCCCCAGGTCGAAGCCCGCCTTGCGGTACAGGCCGTCGACCACCGTGCTCTGCGCGAAGCCGTACGTCAGGCCGGCGGTGTGGGTGAGCAGGTGCCAGACCCGGATCGGCTCGACCGCCGGCACCGTGTACGGCTTGAGCACCGAGCCCTTGTCGTAGACCCGGATGTCGGCGAACTCCGGCAGCCAGCGGCTGATCGGGTCGTTCAGCTCGAACCGGCCCTCCTCCCAGAGCATCATCGCGGCGACCGAGGTGATCGGCTTGGTCATCGAGTAGATGCGCCACAGGGTGTCCGCCTCGACCGGCGTGCCGGCCTCCCGGTCCCGCAGCCCGTACGTCGAGGAGTGGGCGACCTCGCCGCGGCGGGTCACCACGATCTGCCAGCCGGCGAGCCGGCCGTCGTCGACGTACCTGCGGAAGTGCTGGTCGATCCGGGCCAGGCGGGTGGGGTCGAAACCGATGTCTGCGGGGTCGGTGCTCACTGCGAGGCTCACGGCGCCGACGCTACCGCCCGGTAGGCGTACCGGGAAGTGTCGGCCGCCCCCACTAATCTCGGCCGCATGCCGGAGACCGTCGAGGACGCCACCTACCGCCACCAGGACTGGTACGCCGAGGAGTTGGTCGACCGGCACTACGTCCGGTGCGAGTTCTTCCATGTCGACCTCACCGAGGCGTTCAGCCAGGGGGCCAGTTTCACCGAGTGCGTCTTCGGCAACGTCGCCTTCAACGCCTCCCGGCACGTCGACTCGGCCTTCACCCGCTGCGTCTTCAAGCGGTGCAACCTCTTCGAGGCCGAGTTCACCGGGTGCAAGCTGGTCGGCAGCAGCTTCGACCAGTGCGACCTGCGCCCGATGCGGATCGACGGTGGTGACTGGTCCTTCGTGGCCCTGCCCGGCGCCGACCTGCGCGGGGTACGGATCACCGACGTCCGCATGCGCGAGGTCGACCTGACCGGCGCGAACCTGACCGGCGCCACCGTCTCCGGCGTCGACCTCTCCGGCGCCCAGCTGCACGCCGCCAAGCTGGCCCGGGCCGACCTGCGAGGCAGCGACCTGACCGCGCTGGACCCGACCGCCGTCGAGCGGGCCGGCGCGATCGTCGACGCCGAGCAGGCGGTCGTGCTGGCCCGGGCGCTGGGCTTCGAGATCCGCTGACCTCGGGGCGGAAAGACGCCGTACCCTGTCAGGTTTTCCTGCCAGGCTGAGCGGCATGGCATGGTGGTCCGACCTGGTGGCGTCCGAACCCGACTTCGCCGCGCGCGTACGCGCCCGCTTCGCGGTGCGCAAGCACGGCACGATGGCGACCCTGCGGCGGGACGGCTCGCCCCGGATCAGTGGTACGGAGTTCGACTTCGGCGACGACGGCCAGCTCCGGCTGGGCAGCATGGCGGGTGCGCGCAAGGCCCTCGACCTGCGCCGGGACCCCCGGGTGGCGCTGCACTGCCCGACCGAGGACGCCCCCGAGGAGGATCCGGCGTCCTGGGGCGGGGACGCCAAGATCGCCGGACGGGCGCACGAGGAGCCGCCGGGGGAGGACGGTTCGCACCGGTTCCGGATCGAGTTGACCGAGGTGGTGCTGACCCGGGTCGGCGACCCGCCGGACCACCTGGTGATCGAGAGCTGGCACCCGGGCCGGGGGCTGGAACGGCACGAGCGGCGGTGAGCCCGCTGCGGCTGTCGGGAAAATGCCTCGTGCCGATGGCTTCTCGGAGATCGTGACCTGTGTCATTCTCCCTGCGGCGGCCCACGGGGGCGACCGCCGGTGCCGGTGGCCGAGGGAGGGGTCGGTGGCTGAGGAGGAACTCACACAGACCGGTATCCGGGTCGGAGGGTGGCTTCCCGCCGTACCGACCGAGCCGGACCGGGAGCCGCAGCCGACCGCCGTGCCGCGCCGGCTGCGCACCGGCCCGGACGACGCGCCCTCGCCCGCATCGGCCGGCCCGGTCGACGACCACGCCGGTCCGACCGACGAGCCGGCGGCGGGGGGCGGAGCCGACCCCGACGGAGTCGCGGCGCAGCCCGTTCCGTCGCCCACCACCGGGCCCGCTCCGGCCCGGCACTCGGCGCGGGAAGGCGTGACGGGACGACTCGCCGAGCTGGTCGGGCGCGCGGCCGCCACGGCACGGGTGGCCGTCGGCGCCGCCCCCGACGGCCCGGTCACCCGGGTCGGCGTGGCCCGGGCCCGGCGACGTCGCCGTCGGATGGTGCTGGCCACGGTGGTGCTGATCGCGCTGGTGCTGGCCCTGGCGTACGCCGGTCGGGGCCCGGAGTCCGAGGACGGGCCGACGGTGCCGGCGACGCTGCCGACCGAGACCGGCCCCGCGCCCGCCCCGGCGGCATCCCCCACGATCGTCCCGGTCACCGGGAACCCGGCCTTCCCGGGCGGGCCGCTGCTGAGCCTGGACCAGCAACCGGTCCCGGCGCTGGTGGACCTGACCGCGCTCGGTGCCAGGGACTGGATCCACTGGGGTGGCATGGGCGGCAGCAGTGTGCAGCGCAAGCAGACCGGCACCGGGGAGATCGCCGACCCGGGCGGGCCACGGCTGGAGCACGCCGCCAGCGTCTCCGCCTTCGCCTGGACCGACGGGACGCCGCTGGCCCGGCAGGAGGCGACCCGGTACGGGGTCTTCCAGCGCGGCGCCGGGAAGAGCTTCTCGGTCGGCGTGGCCGGCAGCGGGGACCTGCGGACCGTACGGCTCTTCGCCGGCACCTTCTCCGCCGGCGCCCGGCTCGACGTGCGGCTCTCCACCGGTGGCGACCCCGCTGTCCGGGAGGTGGCGCTCGCCGCCGGCGACCGGTTCTTCGAGTACGTCATCCACTTCCGCGCGCCGCGAGGGGCCAGGCTGCTGATCACCTGGCGGGCGTTGACCGTCGTCGGCGGCGCGAACGAGGGCGTCACCATGGAGGCCCTCACAGTCAGTTGAGACGCCGGAGCTACCGTCTGGTAACAAACTGGAAACTCCCACCCGCCGACATATGGCGCATCGCCCCCGCGGGATGACAACGTGAAGCGGGCCACGCCCCGCCCGTTCCGGCGGCCCGGGGCGCGGCGGGGAGCGGAGGTCAGGTGGGGCAGGAAGACCACGGCCGGGTCGGCGGCCGGCCGGCGTACCCGCACCGGCAGTCGCGGTCGGAGTTCCGTCGGATGGCGCGGGCCCGGCAGCGGCGGCGCTGGTTCCTGGAGGCGCTGGTCGCGCTCGTCTGCCTGACCGCCGTCGTCACGTACCTCGGCACCGAGCAGCACGGGACACCGCGCGAGGAGCGCAGCGGCGTACTGCCCGGCCCACCCGCCGGCCGGCCCGAGGCGCCGTCCCCCGGGACGTCGGGCAGCGACAGCGGCGTCGTCATGCCGGGGCTGCGGCCCCGACAGCGCCCGCCGTCGCCGAGTCCCT
The DNA here is from genome assembly GCF_043197935.1 of Micromonospora sp. NPDC048930. NCBI lineage: Bacteria > Bacillati > Actinomycetota > Actinomycetes > Micromonosporales > Micromonosporaceae > Micromonospora > Micromonospora sp. NPDC048930. The sequence goes on along the minus strand of NZ_JBICUB010000008.1, from coordinate 199,853 downwards.
CGCCGTCCGCGCCGGCCGTGCCGCCGCTGCTGACGGTCAGCCAGGCCGACGTCCCGGCGCTGGTCGACCTGACCGCCGCCGGCCCCGTCGACTGGGTCCACTGGGGACTCCTCGGCCCCGGTCGGCCGGTCCGCAAGCGGAACGGGTCCGGCGAGATCCGTGACGAGGGCGGCCGGGGCGAACGGGTGAGCTACAGCAACAACCCGGAGGCGTACACCTGGCGGGACGGCGCCCCGGTCGAGTCGGCCAGCGGGACCATGTCCGGGGTCTACACCTGCGACCGGGGCAGCGGCTTCAACCTCGCCGTGGCCGCCGACGGCCGGGAGCGCACCGTACGCCTCTACGCCGGGCTCTGGATGGCCCGGGCCCGCCTCGACGTGCGGCTCGCCGGTGGGCCGGCCAGCACGCTGCGGCTGGAGGACCCGCACACCGCGCGGACCGCCCAGTTCACCATCCGGTTCCGCGCCCCCAAGGGCGGGAAGCTGCTGGTCAGTTGGCGGGTGGAGGAGTCCATGGGGGACTGCGGCAGCGTCAGCCTCCAGGCGGCCGCGCTGCGCTGAGCCGTTCCTACCTCACGGGTGCTCGACCCGGTGACCGGCCGGCCGCCAGAATCTGGGCCAGGCCCTGCGCCGTCGAGTCGGCGCCCGTCACCGGGGAGGAACCATGCCCGCGTTCGCGCTCGCTCACCTGCGTACCACGGGGGACAACGACGACATCATCGAGTACATCGACCGGATCCAGGCGACCCTCGATCCGTACCAGGGTCGGTTCCGGGTGCACGGCGGCGTGCCGGACGTGCTCGAGGGGGAGTGGCCCGGCAGCGTCGTGATCATCGAGTTCCCGGACCTCCAGCACGCCCGGGACTGGTACGCCTCCCCGGCGTACCAGGAGATCCTGCCGCTGCGCACCCGGCACCTCGACGCCTCGACGATCATCATCCAGGGCGTCGGCCCGGACTACGACCCGCGCCGGACCGCCGCCCGGATGCGCCAGGCCGTCGGTTGAGCCGGTCCCCCGTCCGGGGGAGCGGGTCCGCTCCGGCTCGGGAGGGACCGGACGTCGGGCGGCGGCAGGGTGGGCGGCATGACGCAGACCCTGCCGCCGCCGACCGTTTCCCGCCCGGCCCGGCGCCGTTCCACCTGGCCCGCGTACGCCGTGCTGGCCTGGGCGGTCGGCTACGGCGCCCTGCGGGCCGGCTGGCTGGCGGCCGGGGCGCCGTCGTTCGGGCCGCTCGGCACCGACCTGGTGGTGGTCACCGGCTGGTGGTCGGTGGCGCTCTGCGCCGCCGCGGGGGTGGTCGGCGTCGGGCTGGCCCGGGCGCGCACCTGGCGGCCGGCCCTGGCCGGGGCGGCCTGGGCGGTCTGCGCCGCGGTACTGCTCTCCTGCGCGCTGCTCCTGCTCGACGTGGTCGGCTTCCTCATCGGCGACCTCAGCCCGGCGTTCACCCTCACCGGCTTCCTCAGCCGGGTCGGCGCGGTCACCGGGGCGCTGCTGCTGCACGCGGCGGCGCTCGCCCACGTGCGCCGCTTCCGGGGTGACTGCGGGGACTGCGGCCGGACCCGGCCCTCGGGCGGCCCGGTGCCACGCTGGGCCCGGGTGGCGGCGTGGAGCGCGGTGGCCGGCTGCCTGGTCCGGCTGGCCGCCCAGGCGGCGGTGGGCTTCGGCGACGTGCCGCTGACCCGGGGCCTCTCACTCGCGCTGTTCGAGGTGGGCTTCCTGCTCGCCGGGGTGCTGCTACCGCTGGCCCTGGTCCACCGGTGGGGAACGGTCTGGCCGGGGTGGGTCCCGCTGCTGGCCGGCCGGCTCGTACCCCGGGCGCTGCTGCAGGTGCCGGCGGCCGTCTTCGGGGTGGGTCTGGTCGGCTATTTCGGCATCGGCCTGGCCCAACTCGCCGTCGAGACCGTCACCGGCACCTTCGACCCGGGCGACGGGCGCTACCCGCTGGCCTTCTTCTGGGTGGCCGAGGCTGGTTACTGGGTGTGGGGCTGGGGACTGCTGGCCGCCGCGCTGAGCCACCACCGGCGGACCCGCCGGCCGTGCCCGCGCTGCGGGCGGTGACGCGGGGACAGTTTGTCCGTCGCGGGCGGCGCGGGACGTCGTACCTTTCCGATGTCCCCGTCCAACCATCCTCTGTGGAGGCTCGACCGATGAGCAGCAGTGCCCCCGTCGTTCGTTCCGTCGCCGACGACCCGTCCGGCGAGGTGCTGCGGGAGATCCCGCTGCCACCGTACGTGACCGGCGAGGACGCCCAGTTCGCGGTGCGGGCGGTCGTGGTGCACGCGCCGCGGCACTGGTCCGGCGGGACGATCTGCCGCAACGACGCCAGCCCGCACCCGTGCCGGCTGCACCGCTGGGGGCGCCGGGTGCTCGCGCTGCACGGCCTGCCGTCCGCCGAGATCGACGCCCTGATCGAGCGCGGCGACCCCACCGCCGCTCCGCGCCCGCACCGCCCGGGCGCCTGAGGGTGCCCCGGCCCGTCCCGCACGGGCCGGGGCACCCCGCTCAGCACACCGCCGGCTTCACCCAGGAGCACTCCAGACCCTCGGGCACCCGGGGCGACTCCGGCGCCGTCGGCACCGCCAGCCGCGCCGTGGTCGTCCCCTTCTCGGTGTACGACGCCAGCGCGATCGCGATCTGGTCCTCCAGCCCCTTGACCGACGAGGTCAGGTAGTTGTTGAACACCACGGAGAAGGCCAGCACGTGCCCGTCGGCGTCGGTGGCGTAGCCGGAGAGGCTGGAGACCCCGGTCAGGCTGCCGGTCTTGGCGTGCACGTTGTTCGCGGCGGCGGTGCCCCGCATCCGGCTGCGCAGCGTCCCGCCGACGAAGCGCTCGGCGTTGCCGGCCACCGGCAGGGCCGCGTACCAGGTCTCGAACCAGGGCTCGGCGCGCACCGTCGACAGCAGCGACACGAACTGGGCGGGCGGGATCAGGTTGCGCCGGGACAGGCCGGAGCCGTCCCGCTGGCGCAGCGTCCCGGTGTCCATTCCGGAGTCCCCGACGTACTCGCTGATCGCGGTCAGCCCGGCGGCCCAGGTGCCGGAGCCGGAGAGTACCCGGCCCAGTTCCTTGGTGAGCACTTCCGCGTGGCCGTTGTTGGAGAGCTTGAGGAACGGCACCATCAGCTCGGCCAGCGGCATCGAGTCGTGCCGGGTGACGGTGGTCGCGTCGTCCGGGGTGGGCTGGCCCAGCACGGTCCGGCCGAGCACCCGCACCCCGTGCCGCTGCAACGCCGAGCGGAAGATGTCGGCCGCGTACCCGGTCGGTTCCCAGACCGTCATCCAGTCGCTCTCCGGGGCCTGGCCGACGGCGATCTGGCCGGTCACCACGATGGTGTTGCCGCCGTGCTCGCGTTCGTAGGAGATGGTCGTCTCGCCGGTGGCGACCGTCTCGGCCCGGTTCTCGATCCGCAGCCAGCCGTTGGGCGGGGTCATGGTGATCACCGGCCGCGCGCCGGCCTCGGCGGCCGGGGCGGCGTGCACGATGACCGTGCCGGCGTCGTAGTCGGTGTCGGGGGCGACGGTCAGGGCCGAGACCTGGGCGGCGTAGTAGTAGGACTCGTCGTCCCAGGTCCAGTCCGGGCCCAGCCGGGTGCGGTCGTAGCGGGTGTCGTCCGCGACCAGGTTGCCCGTCACCACCCGGATGCCCTCGGCGGCCACCTGCGCGGCCAGCCGGTCGTAGTCCGCGGCCAGCATGGTCGGGTCACCCCCGCCCCGCAGATACAGGTTGCCGGAGAGCAGCCCCGCCCGCCGTACGCCGTCACTGGCCACCTCGGTGGTGAAGCGGTGCTCCGGGCCGAGCAGTTCCATCGCCGCGGTCGAGGTGAGCAGCTTGGTGTTCGAGGCCGGCACCAGGCGGCGGGTTCCGTTGCGGTCGTAAAGGGTCCGCCCGGTGGTGGTGTCCACGACGACCACGCCCGCCTGGGCGCCGTCCAGCCGGGAGTCGGCGAGGACCGCGTCGATGGTCGCGTTCAGCCGTAGCTGCGCCGGGGTCGGCGCTTCGGCCGTGGCGGTGGGAGCGCCGGCGGTGGCCGCGGTGGCGACCAGCGCCAGCACCGCGAGCGCCCGGGGAAAGAGACGACGATGCATGCGTCGATGCTGCCATGGAGCTTTCTTCCAGTGAAGACTCCACGGCGAAAGATATTTCCGAAGCCTTCCTGGTTACCCTCGGTCCGGGCCCGGGAAACCGCAGGTCATCCGTTCGTGTCGGGGATGGGCGGGCGCGCTGTCGACTGACCCGGCTCTATTTGACGGATGCCCGGTCAGGGGGGACCGTAGGCAGAAGAGGGGCGCTTCGAGTTGCCCCGTTCTGAAGGGCGAAGACCGATTCGCCGTCCCGGGCACGTACCCGGCCGCGTGGGCCACGCCGGCCCGCCCCGATCCCAGCCATGAGGAGTTCCGCATGCTGACCATGACCGACAACGCCGTCCTGGTGATCCGCGACCTCGCCACGCAGCAGGACGTCGCCGAGGCCGGCGGACTGCGGATCGCCGCCGACACCGACGCCGGTTCGCTCTCCATCGAACTGGTGAAGCAGCCGGCCCAGGGCGACCAGGTGGTCGACAACGAGGGTGCCCGGATCTTCCTCGACGCCGACGCCGCCGAACTGCTCAACGACACCTCCGTCGACGCGGTCGTCGACGACGAGGGGATCGTCCAGTTCGGCTTCACCGAAAAGGAGTGACTCACCCGGCGCGCCGGGACTCCCCACCGCGCTGCGGGCGGCCGGTGCGCCGCTCGGACGCGTCCTGACCGGCCCGCCACGGCCCGCCGCGCTGGTCCCGCTCGGTTGGGCGCAGCGCGGCCAGCACATGCGCCAGATGGTGGGACGTGCTCCAGGCGATCCAGTTGGCCGGTGAGCCCGCCCCCGCGGCGCGGCGGGCCCGGCGCATGATCTCGTGGTCACCCCAGGAGAAGGCGGCCCCCTGGGCCGGCCACCACGGTGCCGACGCCAGCGTCCGGCACAGGTCGGCGAGGCGCTCGTCACCCCGCCCGCCCCGGCGGGACCAGCGGTAGATCCACCATGCTCCGTCCGTGGTGTACCGCAGCGTCGGCAGCCGATCGCCCGGCCCCTCCGCGTCGGGCGTCGCCGAGCCGACCCCGTAGTCTCCGTAGCCCACGTCGAGGTCGGCCAGGCGCCGCCAGAGCTGCCAGTCGAAGCGGTCGAGGCGGGCCGGCTCGTCGGTGGGCAGGCGGGCCAGCGTCGGTGGCATCCCGCCGGCCACCACCGTGACCGAGCGCCAGGCGTGCCGCCGCGCCCACTCGACCAGCCGCCGGACCCGGGGCTCGGCCAGCCGGACGTCGGCCGGGCAGCATACGTCCCCCGCGTCGATGAGCAGGTCGCACTGCTCGGGCACCAGCCGGGTGAGCCGCCACACCCGCTCCACCGCGCCGGTCGTCGCGTCCGGGCCGGCCCGGGCCTGGCCCGTCCGCAGCCGCACCACCGCCCGCCGGGCGTACGCCCGCGCGGCCACGCCGTGCGCCACCAGCCGCCGGTTGCTCTCCGCGAGCCCGATCACCGGCACCAGCGGTACGCCCCAGCGTGCCGGCTCGCTCTGCGGAGCTTCCGGCAGGGCCGAGACGTCCACGGCGGGGAGCAGCCCGGCCGGTAGCCGGCCCAGCGACTCCACGATGCACGCGTCGAGCGTGTGGACGTCGATGACCGGAGCGAGCAGGGGAGCGGTGGCCTCGTCGAGGTGGGCCAGTGCCTCCAGCTCACCCCGACGGCCGACCAGCACAGGGCGGTAGACCGGCTCCGCCGCCCGACCCCCGTGGGCGGGCACCATACTTCAATGTAGCCGCAGCTTCACGTTCCGCACAGGCCTACCGGGACGATGCGCACGGGACGCCCGGCCTATGCTTGCCCACCATGTCCGCCCCCACCGCGCAGCCCGTCCGGATCGAATTCACCCTCACCGCTGACGACCTGCTCGACGGGCTGACCGAGGCACACCGGGTGGTCCGTCGGCCGTGGTACCTGCGCCGCCCGTTCCTGTACGCGCTCGGTCTCGTCATCGGCGTCGGGATCGCGGCCGGCGGCGACCCACCCTCGTTCGGTGGCTCCTGGCTGCCGGTCGTGGGCCTCGTCGTCGTCCTCGTCGTGGCCCTCGGCGTGGCCCACCTGTTGCTCCGGCTGATGAACCCGGTGAAGCTCACCTACCGCTGGTCGGCCCGCCAACTCGTGCGCGGCAACCCCATGCTGGCCCAGCCGCTGGCGGCGACGGTCAGCGACGACGGAATCCGGGTGGCCTCGGCGACGGGAGAGTCCGCGGTGCGCTGGTCGCAGTACCCGTTCCACGGCGAGACGCCGAAGTCCTTCGTGCTCCTCGCCTCCGACCGGACGGGGGCGTCCGTGCTCGTGCTGCCCAAGCGGGTGATGGGGGAGAGCGACGTGGCGGGGCTGCGAGCGTTGCTCGCCGCGCACAGCCGGCTGCTCCACTGAGGACACTCGCCGGGCTGGGCGCGGCGTCCTGACGGCTCCGGGTCCGGGGCAGGAGGCGCCCGGGCCCGGAGCCGGCCGGTCAGTCGTCGTCGCCGTGGTCGTCGTACCGGTCGTCGCCGTGGTCGTCGTACCGGTCGTCGGTCCCGTGGTCGTCGCTCCGGCCGGCGACGCGGCCACCGCGGTCGTCGGTCCGCTTCCGTTCCACCTCGACCACCGTGCCGTCGCCCCGGTCGACCTTGACCTCGTAGGTCACGCCGGCACGGACGACCTTGACGCTCCACACCGGACGGGCGTGCTCGGTCTCGGCCTCGATCTCCACGATCCGGCCGCCGCCGACCCGGGCCACCGCGACGGCGCCGGCCTGCTGCCGGGTGAGCGTGCCGCCGGCGGTCCCGGCGCCGCTCCCGGCCGGCGGCGCGGTGGTGGTCGCGTCGTCGTGCGGAGTGGGGCTGTCGTCGATCGCCGGCGGGTCGTCGTCGGGCGTCCGGCCGACCGCCACGACGGCCGGGGCCGATCCGTCGGCCGTCTGCACGGCCAGCGCCACACCGGTGACCGCCAGCACGGCGGCCCCGCCGGCCGCCGCCAGGACCAGGGAAGTTCGTCGCATCGTTCCCGCCTCTCCTCGGTTGTGCTGTCGAGGATCGGCCGGCGACGGATAGCGACGCCCTACCCGAGCGACAAGACCGGGTTAAGACCGCGCCGGCCCGAGCCGGAGCACCACCACCGCCCCGCCGTCCGTGCCGGCGGCCAGCTCCAGCCCGCCACCGCTGGTCCGGGCGGCCCGGTCGGCGATGTCCAGGCCGAGTCCCGTCGACCCGGCCCGGCTGGCGCCCCGCCGCGCCGACCCGGCCGGCATGCCCGGTCCGGCGTCGGCGACGGTCAGCGTCACCTCGTGCCCCGCCGGGGCGAGCCGCACGGTGAACGGCGTGCCGTCCGGCGTGTGCGCGAAGACGTTGCCCAGCAGCGCGTCCACGGCGGCGGCCAGTTCGTCCTCGCCCACCCCGACGGGCAGCGGGCCGGGCGCGAGGTCGAGGGTGACCGTACGTCCGGTGTCCTCGGCGAGCACCGACCAGAACGCCACCCGCTCGCCGACCACCGCCGCCGCGTCGCAGCCGGCTCCGCCGTCCGGCGTCGCGCTGCGCCAACGCGCCTGCCGGATCACCCCGGTGACGGCCCGCTCCAGGCCGTCCACCGCGGCGGTCAGCCGGGCCGCGTCGTCCGGGTCGCGCAGCGACTCGGCCTCCAGCCGCAGCACGGTCAGCGGGGTACGCAACCGGTGCGACAGGTCGGCCACCTGCTCCCGCTCCTCCCGCAGCAGCACCTGGATCCGCCCGGCCAGGTGGTTCAACGCGCCCGCTACCTCGCGCAGCTCCGCCGGCCCGGCCGGGTCGACCCGGGCGTCGAGTTCGGCGTTGGCCAGCCGGTGGGAGACCGCGGAGAGCTCGGTGATGGGGCGTACCAGGGTGCGGGCCAGCCGGTCGGCGACGACCAGGCCGACCAGCACCAGCAGCAGGCCGAGCAGCGCCAGTACCAGCCACGCCCGGGCCACCCCGGCGGTGAGCTCCGACCGGGGGACCACGGTGCGGATCACCCCGGTCCCGTCCGGGCGGCCCTCGACCGCGATGACCACCTCCCGGCCGGCCGCCGACTCGGCGGTCAGGCTCTGCCCCCGCGCGGCGAGGGCCACCGCCGGCGTACGCGGCACGGCCGACCCGAGCACGGTGCCGTCGGGCAGGAAGACGCTGACCTGGCGGCCGGACTCCGCGACGAGCTGCTCGACGGTCAGCCGGATGGTGTCCGGGTCGGCGGTGCCGACCACCGGGACCAGGCTCTGCGCGTCGGCGGTCGCCCGCACGGTGGCCCGGTCGGCGGCGACGGTACGCACCAGCAGCGCCAGCGGCACCAGGAAGGCGGTCAGCACCAGCACGCTGACGGCCGCGACGAGCAGGGCCAGCCGGCCCCTCACCGGCCGGTCCCCGGGGCGTCCAGCCGCACCCCGACCCCCCGGACGGTGTGCAGGTAGCGCGGTTCCTGCGCGCTCTCGCCCAGCTTGCGACGCAGCCAGGACAGGTGCACGTCCACGGTCTTGTCGGCGCCGCCGTACGGGATCCGCCAGACCTCGGTGAGCAGTTCCCGCTTGGTGACCACCTGTCCCGGCCGGGCCGCGAGGTGGTGCAGCAGGTCGAACTCCCGCGGGGTCAGCTCGACCGGGACGCCGTCCAGGCTCACCTGGCGGGACCGCGGGTCGACCCGCAGTCCGCCGACGACCAGCGCCGTCGCCCCCGGGTCGCCGGCCGAGCGGCGCAGCACCGCGCGGGCCCGGGCGTCCAGTTGCGCGGCGGTGAACGGCTTCACCAGGTAGTCGTCCGCGCCCGCGTCGAGCATCCGGACGATCTCGGTCTCGTCGTCCCGCGCGGTGGCCACGATGACCGGCACCGAGCTGACCGCCCGCAGCATCCGCAGCAGCTCACGACCGTCCAGATCGGGCAGTCCGAGGTCGAGCACGACCAGGTCGGGCCGGTCGTCGAGCGCGTCCCGCAGCCCGCTCATCGCGGTCGACGCGGCGGCGACGGCGTGGCCGCGTTCGCGCAGCGCCCGGATCAACGGGGTACGGATCGTCAGGTCGTCCTCGATGAGCAGCAGCCGGGCCACAGTCGCAGGCTAACCGGCGGGCCCACCCGGGCCGAACCTCGTTAACCCGCCCTTAGCGTTTCCCGGTGCCCGGCGCAAGGTTCCCTCGGGGAGACTCGGGACATGGGCCGTCACCCGATCCTCGCCGCCGTCGGCTGGCTGGCCGCGACCGTCGCCGCCACGCTCGTCGGGCTCGGTGCGATCCAACTGGCCGGGGCGGGCATCACCGGCACCCCGGGCGGCGTCCGCGACCAGCGGGAGGTCGAGCACGCCCTGGCCTCGCCGGAGCCGACGACCGGGGACGCCACCACGGGGCCGACCCCGACGGCCACCCCGACGGCCTCCCCGCCGAGCCCCACGACGACCGGCGCGGCGCGGCACGGGTTCGCCAGCCCCGGCGGCAGGGCGGTGGCCGAGTGCGTCCCGTCCGGCGTGCACCTGGTCTCCTGGGTGCCCGCGCAGGGCTACCGGGTGAAGGAGGTCGAGCGGGGGCCGGACGACCACGTGAAGGTTCGCTTCGTCGGGGCCGAGGGGGAACACGAGTTGCGGCTACGCTGCGTGGGCGGCGTGCCGGCGGCGGAAGCCCACGACTGACCCTCGCCGCACCGCCGCCCGGCGACATATCCGCAGCTCAGATCGATTGACTGTCCGTGATCGGACAGTTCTCCGGCTGGTTGGTGGACGGCGGATCGGCATAACTTCGGGAGCACGGAGGGTGATAGCCGGCGATCGCCCCCGGTGCCCCACGTACGCCTCACCGCCGTCCCCCCCGACGTCGGCAGAGAGGACCGCCATGTCCAGCACCAGACCCCGGAGAGGAGTGGTCGGGCAGCCCGTACCGGGCGTGGAGGAGGTGGCCGGCGCCGACGCCCAGGTCACCGACTGCGGGCCGGCCGGCCTGCCGGCCACCGCCCGGGTGCTCTTCGCCGTGGTCAACGCGAACGGCACCCTGGTCCACGGGCTCGGCGCCACCTCGGTCACCCGGCTGGCCGCCGGCATGTACCAGGTCGTCTTCGACCAGGACGTCACCCGGGCCGGCTACGTCGGCACCGTGGGAGCCGCCTCCGGCGACGGGCTCGCGCCGCAGGGGGCGATCGCGGTCGCGCCGCGGACCGGCATCCCCAACGCCGTCTTCGTCGAGACGTACGCCCCCGGCGGGCACGTCGACCGCCCCTTCCACCTGGCCGTTCTCGCCTGACCGGCGCGGGGCGGCGGGCGCCGCCGGGCCGTGCCAGCAGCACGCGGCGCGGGTGCACACACGAGCGCACGGCGCCGCCCGACCGAGGTCGTAACGTCGCCGCGCTCTGGCCGTCTCCCACCACCGCAGCCGTACGGCGGTACGACAGCGGGGACTTGGCTCGACCGGCGCGCACGCCGGTCTTGGCGCACCAGATGCCCGTCCAGAGGGGATTCAAACCGGGGGCGAGTGGCAAGTTCCACCATCTGCGATTCCCGGCGTGACCCGGCGACGCACCGGGTATGTCCGCGCCATGGAGCATTTCACGATCGCGACCGTCGCCGAGCGGAGCCCGGACTTCCGGCGGGTGCTCTGGACCGGACAGCACACCCAGTTGGTGATCATGACGATTCCGCCGGGTGGGGAGATCGGCGAGGAGGTCCACGAGGACATCGACCAGATCCTCACCTTCGTCAGCGGCACCGGTGAGGCCCGGGTGGCGGGTGAGAAGAAGGAGGTCGTCGCCGGCGATCTGGTGGTCGTACCGGCCGGCACGAAGCACAACTTCGTCAACACCGGCCCCAACCCACTCGTCCTCTACACCGTCTACGGTCCGCCCGAGCACTCCGACGGGGCCGTGCACCGGACCAAGGAGGAGGCCGACGCGGCCGAGGCGGCCGGCCAGGACGAACCGCCCACGGCGTGACCGCAGTCTGAACCGGACCGGCCCGGGTCTCGGAGCGGGTGGCGCACCTGGGCTGCCGCTCCGGGCCCTGGTCGGTCGGGGCGGCGCGGTCGACTGGGTGGTATCCCCGACCGGCTCGAGCCGGCGGTCCATCGGATTTCCGGCAGCGTCCCGGTCGCGCGGACCCTGGGCCGGACGAGCGCCGGCCGGTGTCAAGAAGGGACCCGCCCTACGCCATCGGTACGTCGGCGACGTCCACCGTCTCGGGGTACTTGATGCCCGCGCCGGTGTTCAGCACCACCACCCGCTCGCCGGCCCGGATCCAGCCCCCGGCCCGCAGGTGCCGGGCGGCGGTCAGACAGGCCGCGCCCTCCGGGCAGAGCAGCAGCCCCTCCCGGGCGGCGAAGTCGCGCAGGTCGGCGAGGATCTCGGCGTCGTCGACGGCGATCGCGGTGCCGCCGCTTTCCCGCACCGCGGTGAGGATCAGCTCGTCGCCCAGCGGGGCCGGCACGGTGATGCCGAACGCCACCGTGTGCGCGTCCGTCCAAGGGGTGGCCCGCGGCTCCCCGGCGGCGAACGCCCGGACGATCGGGGCACAGCCGGTGGACTGCACCGCCACCAGCCGGGGCAGCTTGTCCTCCACCCAACCCAGCTCGCGCAGCTCGTGCAGGGCCTTGTGGATGCCGATCAGCCCCACCCCGCCCCCGGTGGGATAGATGATCACATCGGGCACCTGCCAGCCGAGCTGCTCGACGATCTCGTACCCCATGGTCTTCTTGCCCTCCAGGCGGTACGGCTCGCGCAGCGTGCCGGCGTCGAAGATCCGCCCGCCGGAGTCGGCGATCAGCCGGGCCACCCAGCGGCCGGCATCGCTGATCAGCCCGTCCACCAGCCGCAGGTCCGCGCCGGCCGCCCGGCACTCCCGCCGACAGATGGTCGGCGCGTCCAGCGGCATCGCGATGGTCGCGCCCATCCCGGCCCGGGCCGCGTACGTCGCCCAGGCCGCCCCGGCGTTGCCGTTGGTCGGCATGGCGATCCGCTCGACGCCCAGCTCCCGGGCCCGGCTCACCCCGACCGCCGCACCCCGGGCCTTGAACGACCCGGTCGGGGTCAGCCCCTCGTCCTTGACGATCAGGTCCGGGATGCCGATCTCGTGGCCGTACCCGGGGGCCCGCAGCAGCGGGGTCCAGCCCTCGCCCAGCGTGGTCACGAACCGGGGGTCGGCCACCGGCAGCAGTTCGCGGTAGCGCCACAGGTCGGCCGGGCGCAGGCCGAACTGCTCGGGGGTGAGCGACGCGGCCACCGCGGCCAGGTCGTAGCGGGCCAGCAGCGGCGACCCGCAGTCGCACAGGTTCTGCAGCTTTTCCGCCGGACGTTCGACGCCGCAGCGCGGGCATTCCAGGTGCGTGAGGTACATGGTGCTCCTCAGCTCGCGTCGATGCTCAGCCAGTGCCGGCTGCGCCGGCCCGGCTCGTACGGGGAGTCGAGGCGCTTGGCCAGCACGCCCGGGAGTCCCTGTTCGCGGGCGGTCCGCAGGGCGTCCGCGCCGACACCCGGGAACCACGGCGGAGTCTGCCAGTGCTTCCCGGTGAGCGCCAGACCGTCGAGCAGCTCGCGGCGCTGCGCGTACGGCAGGTCGGTGCTGGTCACGCCCTCCAGCCAGAGCAGGTCGACGGCGAGGAACTGGCCGTCCCGCTTCGTCGGGCGGTGGACCCGGCCGGCGGGATCGATGCGGACCAGCACCCCGTCCAGCACCACCTCGGTCGGCGCCAGCGCCTCGGCCATGCCGCGCAGCCAGGGGTACGCCCCACTGATTTCCTCGTCCGCCTCATCGAGCAGCCGCAGCCGGCCGCCGGAGACGTACGCCATCGCCCGGACCCCGTCCCAGCGCAGCTCGTACCCCCAGGCGTCGGCGTCCTTGGGCAGCCGCTTGCCGGCGGTGGCGTGCATCGGGCGGACCAGTTCGGGCATCGGGGTCCAGCCCTCCGGGGCCGGGTCGGTGCGCCGGACCATCCAGTCCCGACCCCGGCCACCGGTGGCGAAGAGGACGTACCGGCCCTTCGTCCGCTTCCCGTCGAGCACCACGATCACCTCGTCGTCGCGCCACTTCTCCGCGCGGTACGTCCCGGTGTCGTGGATGGTCATCTTCCCGCCGCCGTACTCGCCGGCCGGGATCTCGCCGTGGAAGGTGAGGTACTCCATCGGGTGGTCCTCGGTGTGCACGGCGAGGTGGTTGCGGCCGGGGTCGCGGGGCAGGCCGCGGGGCACCGCCCAGGAGGCCAGGACGCCGTCGTGCTCCAGCCGCAGGTCCCAGTGCAGGCTGCGGGCGTGGTGCTGCTGGATGACGAAGCGGGGTTTGTGCCGGGAGGTCCGCTTCCGCTGCGGGGTCGGCTCCGGCACCGGCTCGGGGGTACGCGCCGCGTCCCGCTTCCGCCGGTACTCCTCCAGCCGGTCGCCCACCCCCGCATTCTGCGGCACACCCCGGCTGATCGCCCGGTTCCCGGCGCTTCTGTCCGTTTCCCCGCCGTCCGGCGCGCCGTCGGCATGGGTACGGCCAGCCCGGGTAGAAGCGTCGGTATGGACCTCGACCAGCCCACCGTCCCGCTCACCGGCGACGTCCGGATGCCGCTGCTCGGCTTCGGCACGTGGCAGGCCACCGGCGAGGACGGATACCAGGCCGTGCTCGCCGCCCTGGACGCCGGATACCGGCACATCGACACCGCGACCATGTACGGCAACGAGAAGGAGGTCGGCCGGGCGGTCAAGGAGAGCGGGCTGCGCCGCGAGGACCTCTTCCTCACCACGAAGCTGCCGCCCGACCGGGTGGGCCGCGAGCGGGAGACCATCGAGGCCAGCCTGGCCGCCCTGGACACCGACTACGTGGACCTGTGGCTGATCCACTGGCCGCCGTCCTCGCCGGCCGACAGCATCCCGGTGTGGCGGGAGTTCCTCGCCGTCCGCGACGAGAACATGGCCCGGACCGTCGGCGTGAGCAACTACCCGATCGCCCAGATCGACGAGCTGATCCAGGCGACCGAGGAGACCCCTGCGGTCAACCAGATCCGCTGGGGCCCCGCCCTGTACGACCGGCACGTGCACGCCGCCCACCGGGACCGGGGCGTGGTGCTGGAGGGCTACAGCCCGTTCAAGACCACCGACCTGTCCCACCCGGTGCTGGTCCGCATCGCCCAGGCGCACGACGTCTCCCCGGCGCAGGTGGTGCTCCGCTGGCACATCGACCACGAGATCGTGGTGATCCCCAAGTCGGTGACCCCGGACCGGATCCGGGCCAACGCCGACGTCTTCGGCTTCTCGCTCACCGCGGAGGAGATGCGCGACATCGACGCCCTGGGTGGTAGCTGACCGCTGCCGGCTCAGGCTCGGTGCCTTCGGCCCGTACACGCCGATCCGCGCACTCGTCCGGAGGGGGGCCGAGGCGAGGGCGCTGGCGCTGAGCCGAGCGGTTACTGTGCGACGGTGTTCGATCGCCTGCGGGATCTCCGGACCGTCCGATCCAGGTGGGGGTGGCCGGTGCCGGCCGCGGTCCGCGTGGTGAGCGCCGCTCAGCTCGGTGAGCTGGTCGAGACCGAACTGGCGAGCGGCTCTGGCCGACGCGTCAGGGACCTGCCGGTCGAGGCGGACCGGGAGTATCTGCTCTTCCCACACACCCACGAGACGTCCCCGGTTCCCAGCTGGAAGTGCGTCGTGGTCATGCTTCCCGCCGGCGGTGAGCTGATGGGTCCCGCCGGCCGGGAGATCGGGTACGGCCATCTGGACGTGTCCGTGGCGGAACTGCGCCGGTTGCCCCGCGTACCCCGGCGTCGGCGCGACGAGGTGCTGCACTGGCTGGCGTACGAGGCGTCCCGGCGGCGACGTCGCTGAGCGCGTACGGGGCGCGGCCCTCCCGGACCGCGCCCCATGTTCGCCTCCGGTCAGGCCCGGGTGCAGGCCACGCCGTTGAGGGAGAAGCTGGTCGGCGAGGAGTACGTCCCGCTCAGCGTCGCCTGGTAGCCGAAGCTCGTCGACGCCCCCGGCGAGAGCGTGCCGTTGTAGCTGAGGTTCCGGGCGGTCACCGCGGACCCGCTCTGGCTCACCGTGGCGTTCCACGCGCTGGTGACGGTCTGCCCCGAGGGCAGGTTGTAGGTCAGCGTCCAGCCGTTGATGGTGCCGGAGCCGGTGTTGGTGATCAGCACGTCGGCGGTGAAGCCGTTGTTCCAGACGCTGGGCGCGGTGTACTTCACCGAGCATCCCGAGCCGCCCGGCGGCGGCGTGGTCGGCGACGGGCTGCTGGTCTGCGGCGGCGGGGTGGTGGACGGCGGCGGGGTGCTGGTGCCGCCGGTGTTGACGCTCTGCGAGAACGAGTTGACCGCGAGGCCGACGCCGCCCTGCCACGGCTCGAAGCCGGCCTGGATGCTGGTCAGGTACCAGTCGCTGGTGATCGCACCCCGGCTGCGGGTGTCGTTGATGAACGCCATGACGTCGAAGCTCATGCTGGTGATCGCCGACGGGGCCAGGTACGAGATGACGTTGTTGGAGCCGTTGCTGCCCCGCCAGACCTCCCAGGTCCGGCCGGCGATGCTGGCATTGCCGACCGGGGAACCGATCGGCTGGATGGAGCCCTGCCGGTTGAACCAGATCATGATCTCCATCTGGTTCACCCCGTCCTTCTTCGGCGTGGGGTCGAGCCAGATGTCGTACGCGGCGTCGTAGATCGCGCCGCTGACGTAGTTGTAGCTGATGCTGCCCGGCGCGCTGCTGATGTTCTTCACCTGGACCGGCAGGTTGGTGCCGGGCGAGCAGTTCGTGTAGTGGCAGCCCACGAAGATCGACGGGTACGAGACCGGCGCGCCGCTGGTGTTCCCCACGCCGTCCTGCCGGGTGATGGAGAAGCCGGTGGAGGTGACGTTGATGCACTGCTGGGCGGTGGTGCCCCAGCGGTTGTTCTGCACGACGTACTTGCCGCCGATGGTGGTGGAGCCGTACTGGTCGCAGATCTGGGTGTCGGCGGAGGCGTTGCCGCCGAGGATGACGGCGACGATCGAGCCGGCGGCCAGCAGACCGGCGGCCACGATGGCCCTCAGTGGACGCTTCATGATGCTCCTTGGCTGCGGCGCGGGGGCGCCGGGGGACGGGTGGGAGATTACGTGCGGGAGCGCTCCCACGTTCAGAGCAACACATTTACATGGTTGAAACCGTTGCGCAACCGCACCGGTCAAGTCGATCTCCGGTGTTGACGTTCCGTGTCCTCGCGGCCGCGTTGAGCGGGGACCGACGCGTCCGCGCGCCACGCTCCGTACCCCCGCTGAACGGGTGATTGACCCTCATCGGGTGGCCCCATACTGTGTCGCTGATCTTCGATGCCTGACACGGGGGAGTGCACATGGCACCTCGCTGGACCCTGCCCAAAAAACGGAGCAGGAGAGCAAATCCCGGCCCGAGGCGGCGCCGCCTGGCCGGACTGACCATCGCTGCGCTGGCCGCCGCCGGCGTGGTCCCGGTGGCCGCGCCGGCGCCGACGACCGCCAAGGCCGCCGCGCCGGTCTGTGCGGACGTGAAGACATCTGAACGGGAGGCGGTGGCGACCGCCGCCGCGTGCGGCCGACCCGTGGCCGTCGGGTCCTCCCGGTCGGAATACACCCAGGTCATCGCCCAGCCTGACGGGCGAATGCAGATGGAGTCGGCGGTGGAGCCGCAGCGGACCCGGCGGTCCGACGGTTCGTGGGTGGATGTGGACCTGTCCCTGCGCGCGGGTGCGGACGGTCTGCTGCGGCCGGCCGCGTCGGTGGCCGACGTGGCGTTCTCCGCCGGCGGGGACCGGCCGCTGATCACGCTCAAACGGGCCGGTCGGTTGTTGACGTTCTCGTGGCCGGGGCAGCTGCCCGCGCCCGTGGTGTCAGGGGATTCCGCGACGTACCCGGGGGTGCTGCCGGACGTGGATCTGGTGGTCCGGGCGACCCGCACCGGTTTCACGCACGTGCTGGTGGTGCGGAGCGCGAAGGCGGCGGCGAACCCGGCGGTGCGGGAGATCCTGCTGAAGACCGGTGGTGACGTGACGGTGTCGCGGTTGCGCGACGGGTCGCTGTCGGCGACGGCGGGCGCGCTGGGGATCGCGCGGTCCCACCCGGCGGTGATGTGGGACTCGTCGTTGCCGACGCGGGCGAGGCTGGCCGGCCAGGACGTGAACGTGGCGCGGTCGGACGCGGTGGCGGCCGGCGACGGCGCGCGCACCGCCGCGGTGCAGACGCGGGTGAGCCGAGGCGAGTTGCGGCTCGTGCCGGACGCGAAGCTGCTGGCCGGGGCCACCTATCCGCTGTACATCGACCCGGCGTGGTCGGTGGGCAAGTCGAAGTGGGCGTACGCGACCAGCGACGGGTGCACCAACACCGACTACTCGGTCGCCCGGGTCGGTTACAGCCCGGACGGGCCGTGTACCGGGTCGCGGTTCCGGTCGTACTTCGAGTTCCCGACCACCAACGGCAGCGTGTCGCTGAAGGGCAAGTACATCTACTCGGCGTACGTGCAGATGAACCTGTACCACTCCTGGTCGTGCTCGAACACCTGGACACACATGTACCTGACCCCGGTGATCAACGCGACGATGAAGGCGTCGTTCTCCGGGATGACGTTGAAGTCGTGGCTGGACTCGGCCGAGGGGCACGCGAACAAGGGCACCGGCTGTTCCGACTCCCCGCAGCCGGACATGATCATGAATTTCACCGGCTCGAACGTGAAGAGCCAGGTGCAGACCGCGGCCAACGGTAGCTGGAACACGATCACCGTCGGCTTCTGCGCGTGCAACTCCGACGGCCAGTACGAGACGTCGCAGGACCGGTGGAAGAAGTTCACCCCCGGCAAGGCCAAGCTGATCGTCGACTACGACTCGCGGCCGGGTAAGCCGAACAACCTCCAGATCGCGGGGATCGCCTGCGCCACCTCCGGGGTGAGCACCATCGGCACGCTCAACCCGACCTTCTCAGCCATCTACCCGGACGCCGACACCACCCAGGCGCTGCTCGGCGTGTACGAGTGGATCGAGGTGCCCTCCGGCGGCATCGGCACGGTCACCGACACCTACCCGACCCGGTTGGCGGCACCGGCCCGGATCTCGGCACCCGCGAACGGACGGGGTACCACGGCCGCGGTCACGGTGGCCAAGGACAAGACCTACGCGTTCCGGGTGACCGCCCAGGACCCCGCTCCCTACTACCAGTGGAGTGGCTGGGGCGCATGGTGCCAGTTCAAGGCGGACATCACCGTGCCGCCGGTCACCGTGACGGTGGTCACCCCGCCGGCCGGCCCCGGCCAGCCCGGCACCTTCAAGATCTCCTCGACGGCCACCGACGTGACCAGCTTCAAGTACGGCTGGACCGCGGCCACCACCAGCGTGCCCGCCACCACCGTCACCGGCGGCAAAGCCGCCACGGTGACCCTGACCGCGCCGAAGTACGGCCTGAACATCCTGTACGCCTCCGCGATCGACGGCACCCTCAACGAGGGCTTCGGCAGCACCGAGTTCACCGTCGGCCGGCCGAGCCCGGCGGTCGCCAAGTGGGGGCTGGAGACCTACCCCGGCCAGACCCAGGCCCAGGCCCTGGCCGACTCGCAGAGCGCGCTCGGTGACACCGACGGCACCGGTCCGCTGGTCAACGACACCCCGCTGACCGCCAGCAACGTGACCTGGTCCAGCGACACCCACCTGCTCGGCGGGACGGCCGCCACCATGAACGGCACCACCAGCGCGGCGGAGACCGCCAAGCCGGTGATCAACACGAGCCAGTCGTTCAGCGTGGCGGCCTGGGTGCGGTTGGGGGCGATGCCCACGTCCGACACCGTGGCCCTGGTCCAGGACGGCACCGACGCGGCCGGCTTCCAGCTCGGCACCCGGATGGTCGGCTCGCCGGCCGTCGCGAAGTGGTCGTTCGGCATGAAGGACAACTCGGCCCAGTCCAGCGGCACCCGGGCGGCCACCCAGCCGATCGCGGCCACCGAGGTCGGCAAGTGGGTGCATCTGGTCGGCGTCTTCGACAAGCCGGCCGGGAAGATCCGCCTCTACGTCGACGACCAGCCGGCGATGGAGTCGGCCGGACCGGCCACGCCGTGGCAGGCCACCGGCGGCTTCGCGGTGGGCCGCGGCTTCGTCGGCGGGTCGAAGGACAAGTACTGGAACGGGTCGATCGTCGACGTGCAGGTCTACGACCGCGTGTTGGTGGAGGAGGACTTCACCGGGGCGTTCGCGCCGGACCCGGAGTCGGGCGGCTTCGACGAGCCGGGCATGCTGACCCCGACCCTGGTCGGCCAGTGGGGCTTCGAGGGTGCCACGCAGTGCTGGATCCAGGACCTCGCTGACACCTGCGAGGCCATGGACGGCACCCAGTTCGGACGCTGGCTGGCACTTCAGCGGGGCGCGGACCCCAACGCCGCCGGCAACCGGGACAACGGCCTCGCACTGGACGGCGCCTACTACCCCGACCAGGGCGGATCGGGCGAGGCGACCCAGGAGTGGGCGCGTACGGCGTACAAGAACGGGGTGAGCGGGCCGGACGCCGAGGGCAACACCTACACGAACTGGCAGTACACCCCGGTGCTGCGCACCGACCAGTCGTTCACCGTGTCGGCCTGGGTGAAGCTGGACGTCACCGACCGCTACCAGATGGTCCTGGCGCAGGAGGGGACGGTGAACAACGGCTTCTACCTCTACTACGGCAACGACAACGGTGGTGAGTGGAAGTTCAAGATGCTCAAGGACGGGGCCACCCCGGACGGCGGCACGGGCGCGACCATCGCGGCGGCACCGGCGCAGGATCTCGACGAGACCTGGCACCACGTGGTCGGCGTGCTGGACGTCGGTCGCCGCGAGATCAAGCTCTACGTCGACGGTGACGTGGTGAAGACGCTCGCGCTGAACTCGGCGTGGCAGCCCTGGCAGGCCAACGGCCCGCTGCGGGTCGGCAGCGGCTGGGGCAACTACAGCCCGCTGTTCGGCACGGTCGACGACGTCGCCGCCTACCAGGGCGCGATGACCGACGTCCAGGTCCGGGCGCTGTACAACGCGCAGGTCGTCCGGGACCCGGCGCCGACCGAGTGACCCACCCGGGTCGGCGGCCCGTCCGGGTCGCCGACACGGAGACCCCAACGGCGGGTCGGGCGCTGCCCGACCCGCCGTTCGGCGTCATCCGGCCGGTGTGGGACGCCCGCCCGTGGGACCGGTCCCACACACCGAGGGACTGCCGCGCCCGGGCCGATGGGGTCTACCGTGGGCCGGTTGCCGCGAGTAGTGTCTTGCCTCCAACGCGTGCCGAACCCCTCCGGAGGCGTACACCACCATGGGTGGCTCCCCCCTGCGCATCCTCGTCGTCGGCGCGGGCATCGCCGGTCTCGCCGTGGCCCGGGCGCTGCGGCTGGCGGGGTTCCGGCCCGACGTCACCGAGAAGCTGCCGCCCACCGAGCGCACCGACGTCGGCCTCTATCTCCCGGGCAACGCGGCGCGGGCGCTGCGCCGGCTCGACCTGGACGGCCCGCTACGCCCGCTCGGCCAGGTCATCCACCGGCAGCGGTTCCTCGACGCCGCCGGCGCGCCGCTCTGCGAGGTCGACCTCGACGCCCTGTGGGCCGGGGTGGGGGAGTGCCGGGCGCTGCCCCGCGCCGAACTGCACCGGGTGCTCCTCACCGGGGCCGGCGGCGCGGTCCGGCACGGCGCCGAGGTCCGCACCGTCGAGCCCCTGCCCGGCGGCGTCGCCGTCGGCTTCACCGACGGGACCTCCGCCGAGTACGACCTGGTCATCGGCGCGGACGGGCCGCGCTCCGCGGTGCGTACCCTGGCCGCGCTCGGCGGGCCGCCCCGCACCGCCGGCCAGGTGGTCTACCGGGCCGTGGTCCGGGGTGGGCCACGGGTCGCCGACTGGACGGCGCTGCTCGGCCAGCGCGCCGGCTTCCTCGTGGTGCCGATCGGGGCCGGCCGGCTGCACTGCTACGCCGACGAGGCCGGCACCGACCTTCCGGCCGACCCGCTCGCCCGGCTGCGCGAGCTGTTCGGCGACTACGGCGGCCCGGTCCCCGAGGTCCTGGCCGCGCTGGAGCACGTGCACGCCGAGCTCACCGAGGAGGTCGAGCTGGGGCGCTGGTTCCACGGCCGGGTGCTGCTCGTCGGTGACGCGGCCCACGCCACCGCGCCGACCCTCTCCCAGGGCGCCGCGATGGCGCTCGAGGACGCGGTGGTGCTCGCCGAGTCGCTCAAGGCCGCCGGCAGCGTGGACGCCGCGCTGATCGCGTACGAGAGCCGCCGCCGGCCGCGTACCCGCTGGGTGCGGGACCGGACCCGGGACCGCAACCGGACCCGCGACGTGCCGCCGGCGCTGCGCGACCCGCTGCTGCGCGGACGCGGCGGACGCATCTTCCAGGAGCACTACCGGTTGCTGGTGGACCCGCTCTGACCCGCGGCCGCAGAAGGGCAGTGATCGTAGCCGCCCACCCCACGCGGCACCCCCACGTGCCGGGGACTATCCTCCTTGCGGATGACGGCTGCGCAGATGACCAGCGCGTGCCGAGCGGGACAACCCAGAACCGGAGGCCACTCGTGACCACCGTCGCACCCAAGCCGGTCGTGACCCGGCCCTGGCCGGTCCGCGAGCCGGTCAAGGGGTCGGCCATCGCGCGGCTGCTGCGCACCACGGACGCGAAGCAGATCGGGATCATGTACATGGTCACCGCGTTCGCGTTCTTCATGATCGGCGGCCTGATGGCGCTGATCATGCGCGCCGAGCTGGCGCGGCCGGGCCTGCAGTTCCTGTCGCCCGAGCAGTACAACCAGCTCTTCACCATGCACGGCACGATCATGCTGCTGTTCTTCGCGACGCCGATCGTGTTCGCCTTCGCGAACTACGTGGTGCCGCTGCAGATCGGCGCGCCCGACGTGTCGTTCCCCCGACTGAACGCCTTCGCCTACTGGCTCTACCTCTTCGGTGGCACCATGGCGACCGCCGGCTTCATCAGCCCCGGTGGCGCCGCCGACTTCGGCTGGACCGCGTACACCCCGCTGAGCACGGCCGAGCACTCGCCGGGCGTCGGCGCGAACATGTGGGTGGTCGGCCTGGCCATCTCCGGTCTGGGCACCATCCTCGGCGCGGTCAACCTGATCACCACGATCCTGACCCTGCGCGCCCCCGGCATGACCATGTTCCGGATGCCGATCTTCACCTGGAACATGCTGGTCACCAGCCTGCTGGCGATCCTGGTCTTCCCGCTGCTGGCCGCCGCGCTCTTCGCGCTCGCCGCGGACCGCCTGCTCGGCGCCCACGTGTACGACCCGGCGACCGGCGGGCCGATGCTCTGGCAGCACCTCTTCTGGTTCTTCGGGCACCCCGAGGTCTACATCATCGCGCTGCCGTTCTTCGGCATCATCACCGAGGTCATCCCGGTCTTCTCCCGGAAGCCGATCTTCGGTTACAAGGGCCTCGTCGCCGCGACCCTCGCCATCGCCGCCCTGTCGATGAGCGTCTGGGCGCACCACATGTTCGCCACCGGCCAGGTGCTGCTGCCGTTCTTCAGCTTCCTCAGCTACCTGATCGCCGTGCCGACCGGCATGAAGTTCTTCAACTGGATCGGCACCATGTGGAAGGGCCAGATCTCCTTCGAGACGCCGATGCTCTTCGCGGTCGGCTTCCTGGTGACCTTCCTCTTCGGTGGTCTGACCGGTGTGATCCTGGCCAGCCCGCCGCTCGACTTCCACCTGCACGACTCGTACTTCGTGGTGGCGCACTTCCACTACGTGCTCTTCGGCACGATCGTGTTCGCCGTCTTCTCGGGCATCTACTTCTGGTTCCCGAAGATGTTCGGCCGGATGCTCGACGAGCGGCTCGGCAAGGTGCACTTCTGGCTGACCATGATCGGCTTCCACACCACCTTCCTGGTGCAGCACTGGCTGGGCAACGAGGGCATGCCGCGTCGGTACGCCGACTACCTGCCCAGTGACGACTTCACCATCCTGAACACCGTCTCCACCGTCGGCGCGTTCATCACCGGCATCTCGACCCTGCCGTTCATCTGGAACTGCTGGAAGTCGTACAAGGCCGGCCCGGTGGTCGAGGTCGACGACCCCTGGGGCCACGGCAACTCGCTGGAGTGGGCCACCAGCTCCCCGCCGCCGCTGCGCAACTTCGACCGGATGCCGCGGATCCGCTCCGAGCGCCCGGCGTTCGACCTGAAGTTCCCCGAGCTGGCCGCCGGGCAGAGCCTGGCCGGCCCGCCGGAGGGCGGCGCGAAGCCGCTGACCAGCGAGGCCAACGGTGGCGCCAGCTACCAGGAGGACACCGCCGGCAACCTCGACCGGCGCTGACGCTCCGTCGAACCGCCTGAACGGGCGCCGCACCCCACCGGGTGCGGCGCCCGTCGCCGTTTCCCCCTCGGCGCCGCCCCGGCCCCCGCCTCGTGAGGGCTCCCGTCTCGGGGTTGTTGACCAAGGGGTTTGCGTCGGGATCGGGGGCTGATCCGACGCAAACCCCTTGATCACCGTTGCTCTGGTCGCGGGACGGGGTTGGGACGGGTCGTCCGGACATCGAGGGGAAGACCACAACCTCGCCGGGGTCACGGCATCCGCGTGCGGGGAGGCCGCCACCTCTGGATCTTCGCCGGCGAGGCCGGCCCGGGCTTGCGGCGCGGCCGAGGCGCGGGGCTGTCCCCACCCGGGCCCCGGGGCCCGGGCCGGCGCCGGACGCGGATGGCTCGTCTGCCGCCGGGCCTGGGGACGGTCAAACGGTGGCGGGGGCCAGGTCGGGGTCCGGCGTGGGGGCGACGGTCTCGCGACGGTGGCGCAGCTCGACGGGGATCACCGCCAGGGCGACCAGGACGCCGATGGCGCCCGTGACGGCGAAACCCCACATCGGGGCCGACGCGTCGATCACCGCGCCGGCCAGCGGCGCGCCGAGGGCGATGCCCACGGTGACCGCGGAGCCGTGCAGGCCCATCGCCTCACCGCGTACGCCGGCCGGGGCGAGCCGGCTGACCGCGTCGGCGGTCGACGCGATGGTGGGCGCGCAGAGCGCACCGGCCGGGATCAGCGCGAGGCAGAGCAGCCACCAGTGCGCCCCGCCCAGCCCGACCGGGATGGTGGTGAGGCTGAGCGTCGCCATCAGCACCAGCGGGGAGAACGAGCGGGTGACCGCCCCGTACGCGAAGCCGCCCACCAGCGAGGCCACCGCCCAGGCGGCCAGCACGGCGCCGGTCCAGCCGACCTCACCGCCGGCGCGCAGCACGGCGACCACGGCGACGTCGGTGCCGCCGAGCACCAGGGTGGCGGCCAGGCTCACCGCCAGCACGGCGAGCAGCCGGGGCGTGAGCCACTCGCGGCGGGGCACCTTGCGGGGCGGCCCGGCCGGCTCGTCGGCGCCGCGGGTCGGCGGGTCGAGCAGCCAGAAGCAGATCCCCGAGGCCACGATCCCGGCCCCGACCGCCCACATGGTGACGCGCGGGGACAGTGCGGTGGCGAGGGCCACGGCCAGCGCCGGGCCCACCATGAACGACAGCTCCACCGACATCGAGTCCAGCGCGTACGCCGGGCGGCGCCGCTCGGCCGGCACCAGCGCGGCGACCGACTGGCGGACCACCGAGAAGACCGGCAGGGCGAGCAGCCCGGCGAGGAAGGCCGCCGGCAGCAGCACGGCGTACGACAGGGTCGGCGCGCTGGCCCAGAAGACGCCCTCGGCGACCGTGGTCAGCAGCAGCACCGGGCGTAGTCCGCGCCGGTCGACCAGCCGGCCGAGCAGCGGGGAGCCGAGCGCGGCGCCGACGGTCGACGCGGCGCCCACCAGGCCGGCGGCGCCGTAGCCCCGGCCGAGGTCCAGCACGACGTGGAAGGTGAGCGTCACCCCGGTGGCGGTGAGTGGGACGCGGGCCAGCACCGACACCAGCAGCAGCGACCGGAGACCGGGCAGGGCGAGTGCCTCCCGGTAAGGCTTCAAGTTCACGACGGTCCGTACCTCCGGCGACATCCTCGACCGGAGGTACGACAGTTGCAAACGATTACCTGGTCAAGCGGTCCTGATCACAGGTTCGCCGACCGTGGTGACACCGGCCCCGTCGAGCGCCCGCAGCGCCATGTCCAGGGTCTCCGGCGCCACGGCGGCGGTGAGGTCGAGCAGCACGGTGGTGGCGAAACCCTCGCGGGCGGCGTCCAGGGCGGTCGCCCGGACGCAGTGGTCGGTGGCGATCCCGACCACGTCGACCCGGTCGACGTCGTGCCGGCGCAGCCAGTCGGCCAGGCATTCACCGTCCCCGGCGTGCCCCTCGAAACCGGAGTACGCGGCGGCGTGCTCGCCCTTGTGGAAGATCGCCTCGACCCGGTCGGTCTCCAGGTCGGGGTGGAACTCCGATCCGGCGGTGCCCACCACGCAGTGCCGGGGCCAGGAGTCGACGAAGTTCGGCGGGTTGCCGAAGTGCGACCCCGGGTCGACGTGGTAGTCCTTCGTCGCCACCACGTGGTCCCAGCGGTCCGGCTCGGCGGCGAGCAGCCGGGAGATGCCGGCCGCCACGCCCGCCCCGCCGGCCACGGCGAGCGAGCCGCCCTCACAGAAGTCGTTCTGCACGTCCACGATGATCAACGCGTTGCCCATGCCGGTCCTCCTCAGGTCGAGGGTACGACGGTCACCGGGATGGCCGGGTCGCCGCCGGAGAGCTTCAGTCCCTCCCAGGGGATGGAGATCAGGCACTGCCGCAGGTGCTCCCGCGACTCCGCGAGGGTGGGCAGCGCCACCGGTTCGCCGTCGACGATGAAGGAGCGCTGGAGCAGGCGGTCGTTCGGCTGCCGGTCCGGCACCCCCTGCGGCACGATGACCTCCTCGGTCGCGGTGCCGGTCGGCTTGTGCCGGCGGACCGCCACCTTCCGACCGCCGATGGTGGCCTTGTGCTCGGAACGCTTGACGACCGGCCGCCCGTCGACCTCGACCAGCTTGTAGACCAGGCCGGCGGTGGGCGCCCCGGAGCCGGTCACCACGGCGGTGCCGGCGCCGTACATGTCGACCGGCTCGGCGGCGAGCGTGGCGATGGAGTACTCGTCCAGATCACCGGAGACGATGATCTTCGTCTCGGTGGCGCCGAGCGAGTCGAGCAGCTCCCGGGACTGCTGGGCGATGACGGTCAGGTCGCCCGAGTCGATCCGGATCGCCCGCAGCTCCGGCCCGGCGATCTCGATCGCGTTCCGGATGCCCTCGCTGATGTCGTACGTGTCGACCAGCAGCGTGGTGTCCTTGCCCAGCGTGGCGACCTGCGAGGCGAAGGCCGCGCGCTCGTCGTCGTGCAGCAGCGTGAACGCGTGCGCGGCGGTGCCAGCGGTGGGGATGCCGTACTTCTGGCCGGCGGCGAGGTTGGAGGTGAACCGGAACCCGGCCAGGTACGCCGCCCGCGCGGCGGCCACCGCGGCGCCCTCGTGCGCCCGGCGGGAACCCATCTCGATCAGCGCCCGACCGCGGGCGGCGGTGACCATCCGGGCGGCTGCCGCGGCGACCGCGCAGTCGTGGTTGAGCACCGACAGCACCAGCGTCTCCAGCACCACGCACTCGGCGAAGCCGCCGGAGACGGTGAGGATCGGGGAACTGGGGAAGAACAGCTCGCCCTCGGCGTACCCGTCGACGTCACCGGTGAAGCGGTAGTTGGTCAGCCACTCGGCGGCCCGGTCGTCCACCACCCCGGTCCGGCGCAGGAAGTCGACCTCCTCGGCGTCAAACCGGAACTCCCGGATCAGCTCGATCAACCGGGCCGTCCCGGCGACCACCCCGTAGCGCCGGCCCGCCGGCAGCCGGCGGGTGAACACCTCGAAGACGCAGCGGCGGTCGGCCGTACCGTCCCGCAGGGCGGCGCTGATCATGGTCAGCTCGTAGTGGTCGGTCAGCAGCGCGGGGCGAAGGGTGCTCACGGCTCCCAGCCTAGAGTTCAGGCCGGACCGGTGCCCTCCTGGCCCGGCATCGACCGCAGGGCGGCCCGCAGTTCGGCCCGGCCGGCCACGCCGAGCTTGCTGTAGACCCGCTGGAGGTGGTTCTCCACGGTGCGGCTGGACAGGTAGAGCCGCTCACCGATGGCCCGGCTGGTGGCCCCCTCGGCGGCCAGCCGGGCGATCTCCCACTCGCGCTCGCTGAGCGTCGGCCGGAGCAGCCGCAGCGCGGGGGTGTCGACCACGTCACAGCGGCGGAGCAGGTCGGCGAGGCGTTCCCGGGCCGGACCGGTGGCGGCGGCCCGGCCACGGCCGGCGTGGTGCAGGGCCGTCGCGGTGGCCTCGGCGGCGTACACCACCAGGTCCCGCGCGGCGAAGCCGTCGGCGACCGCGAGCAGCTCGGTGGGGCCGCCGTCGACCGCCGCCCGGGCGTACCGGGCGACCAGCGGGGGCAGGGTGCCGTCGACCCGCTCGGAGAGTTCGGTCAGGCGCTGCGCCACCGTCCGCCGCCCGCCGTCGGTGCAGGTGGGTCCGACCGGCGCGGCGGCCTGGCCGAACCGGACCAGGTCGAGCAGGACCAGCAGCTCGTGGCCGGCGAAGCCGTCCTCGCGGAGCCGGTCGGCCAGCGCGCTCAGGTGCTTGGTGGCGGCCGGCAGGTCACCGGCGGCGGCGTGCACCGCGCCCCGGGCCTGCTCCAGCCAGGGGTACAGCACCGCCATGCCGGGGGCGTGGGTGCGGTCCGCCTCCGCCATCGCCTCCGCGGCGTGCGTCGCGTCGCCGCGCAGCGCCGCCGCCTGGGCCCGTTCGGCGTGCGCCAGGCCGGCGTACACCCGGCTGGTGGCGAGCACCGCGCAGGCGCCGAGGCTGGTCTTGAGCGCGTCGTCGCTGTGCCCCCGCAGCCGCGCCGCGTATGCCTGCAGGATGGCCAGGTAGCCGGTGCCGAGCCGGAAGTCCCCGGCGCCCGCCAGGTCGGCGAACTCGTCGGCGACGATCGCGTCGATGCCGGCGAGGTCGCCGGAGAGCGCCAGCCGGGTGCCCCGGGCCAGCTCCATCGCGAGTTGCAGGTATGGCATGTCGCCACGCCAGCGGGCCGCCTCGGCCTGCACCCGGGCGATGGCGGTGGCGCTGCGCCGGTACTGCCCCTGGGCGGCCTGGAGGTGGGCGACCGTGCAGCGGGCCAGCTCCCGCGCGGCCACCGGGGCGGCCGGCCGGTCGAGCACCGCCTGGGCGAGCCGCAGCGCGGCGCCGGTGTCCAGCCCGTGCAGCCGCATGATCGCCTCGAAGGCTCGGCCGCGGGCCTGGTCGGCCGGGTCGGTCAGCCCGGCGACGCTCGCCGCGATCTCCTCCACCGTGGACTCGCGGCTGAGTCCCCAGTAGCTGACCATGCCGCGTACCGTCAGCCAGCGGCTGCGCCGCTGGTCGTCGGTGATCACGCCGGCCACCGAGTCGAGCACCTGGATCGCCTCGTCCGGCCGGTCGCCGAACATGAGGATGGTGGCGAGCAGTTCGGCCGCGTCGGAGCCGCCCTCGGCCTCCAGCGCGGCGCGGGCCAGCCGGGTGGCCAGCGGCACGTCGTACCGGCCGAAGGCCTGGGCGGCCGCGTCCAGCAGCAGCCCCGGATCCTGCGCCGTGCCGGAATCCAGCCGCCACACGGCCACCCGGAGCACGTCGTCCCGGCGCCGCTTGCCGACCTGCTCCAGCAGCTCGGCCAGGGTGGCCTGGAGCCGGCGGGTCCGGCTGACCGGGCACTGCCGGCGCATCACCTCGCCGTAGAGCGGATGGGCGAGCCGGACGTTCAGCCGCCGGTCGTCGTGGATCACGGTGATCAGGCCGCGCTCCTCGGCGGTCTCCACGTCGGCCGGGTCGACCGCCCGCTGGAGCAGGTGCAGGCCGAGCGGCTCGCCGAACGCCACCAGCTCGACCACCGCCCGTACGCCCGGGGTGAGCTGGCCGATCCGCGTGTCGATCAGATCGGTGAGGCTGGGGGCCAGCTCGAGCCGTCCGGTCCACTTCCAGATCCCGTACGTCCGGCTCAGCTCGTCGCCGCCGGAGGCGGCCAGCACCAGCTCGCGCAGCAGCAGCGGGTTGCCCGCGGAGAGCCGGAACAGCCGGTCCGCGGTCCCGGCGTCGACCGGCCCGCCGAGGATCGCGGCGAGCAGCCCGGTGGTCTCGGCCGGGCCGAGCGGCGCCAGCTCGACCAGGTCCACCAGGTCGTCGGTCCACAGCGCGCGGATCGGCAGCGGGATCTGCTCGCCGTTGCGCAGCGTGCCGATCACGGTGGTGTTCTCGGCGCGGGCGATGAGGTGGACCAGCGCGGCCGACGGCGGGTCGAGCAGGTGCGCGTCGTCGATCGCGAGCACGATCGGCCGGCCGGCGGCCTGCTCCTGGAGCAGGTCCACCGCCCAGCGGAGGATGCCGGCGGGGGAGAGCCCCTGCGGCTGCTCGGCGGGGAGCACCTGGACGAGGCCGCCGAAGGGCAGCGCCGCGGTGGTGGCGCTTGCGGAGACCGACCAGATCGCGTACCGGTCGGTGGGGAGGTTGGCGATCCCCTCGCGGAGCAGCCGGCTCTTGCCGACCCCGGCGCTGCCACTGAAGAGCAACCCGCGTCCCGCAGGGCCGCCGACCGCCGACAACAGACGGTTGAGCTCATCCCTTCGGCCGACGAAGTCCCACCGACTCATCGGTGCAGCATATCGACGGTAATCCGTCCGCGTGTACATCGTCACGCAGCGAAGTTGAGTAATCGCTCGATTACCGGTGAGTATCCGGGGTATTCCTTGTCGCGCACCCGACAGCCGTACTCTGCTGCCACCACGGATTTCCCCCGACACGACCGGACCGCAACCCGGTCGCCCTACCGGGAGGCCGCTTGATGAAGCCGGGCCCACTCCGCTCGGTCGACGTGCCCCATCCGGGCGGGCCGGCCGAGCCGCGGCGCTGCGCGCCCCTGCCCACCCGGCTCGGGATCACCGATCCCGGCCCGGACGAGCCGCTGGCCGTCGTCGTCGCCGGTCCGGCCGGCGCCGGCCGGCGTGAGCTGCTCGCCGGCCTGCTCGGGCTGGAGCCCGGGATGCTGACCGTCCCCGCCGGCAGCTACCTGCTCGTCAACCACGGGCGGGTGCCGACCCGCGCCGCCTACGTGCCGGGCTACCGCCAGCCGCACTCGTACGGCGCCGACCCGCTCGCCGCGGGTCCGGCCCTGGCCCGTCCGCCACGCCGGGTGGAACTGAGCCTGCCCGACCCGCTGCTGCGTCACTTCGCCGTGCTCGACACGCCGGACACCGGCTCGCTCGGCGTCGCGGGCGGCCGGGCGCTGCTCGACGCGGTCGGCCGGGCCGGCGCGCTGCTCTTCGTGATCTCCGCCGACCAGGCGTTCAGCTCGGCCGAGCTGAACCTGCTCGCGGAACTCGCCCGGACCCGGGTCGAGGTGTTCTTCGCGGTCACTCCGGGGGTGGCCGGCTGGGCGGGCCCGGTGGACGGACCGACGGTTACGGAGGGCGCGGGGGCGTCCGTCCCGTCGATCGGCCGCCCGGGCGTGTCGGTGCCGCGCCCGGCCGGGCGCCGGGTCGACCCGGTGGAGGTCTCCCTCGCGGCGCACCGCGCCGCCCTGCTGTCGGCGGTGCCCGGCCTGGCCGACGCCCGTTGGTACGCGGTCCGGCAGGTCGACCACGCGGCCCTGCGCCGGGCGCTGGTCGGCTGGGCGGCGGACGAGGGGTTGCGGCGCGCCAGCGTCCGGCCGCCGGAGCCGCCCGGCGCGCACGGCAGGGTGCCGGTCGTGTCCGGGCTCGACCCCGGGGACGTCGCCGACCGGCTCGACCGCCAGGCCCGCTCCTGCGCGCAGCGGATCCGTCAGCACCTCGCCCTGGAGCTGGCCAACATCCACCTCCGGGTGGTGCAGGAGATCGTCTTCGGGGTCGGCTGCGCGGGCCTGCCGCAGCTGCTCGACCGGGAGATGGAGGCGCTGTCGCTGCTCGCCACCGCCCAGTGCGACGAGGCGGCCCGGGCCATCCTCGACGACACGGCCGCCCGGGTCTTCGGGGCGCCGCTGGCCGAGGGGGTCCGCCACCGGATCACGCACGCCGTCCGCTGGGGTCTCGCCGACCACCCCGCCGGCCGGGAGCTGGACCGGGTGCTCCTGGTCACCAGCACGGCCGGGGTGGCCGGGCTGACCGGCGGCGGGGCGTTCGACGCCCTGTCCGGTTTCCCCGGCGCGCAGCGGGACGAGGTGCTGCCGCCAGTCGGGGTGGCGCTCTCCGGCGGCTGCTGGCAGCACTGGCGTACGCCCGGCAACCACGACCCGAACGGCGCGCGCTCCTGGGCCCAGCGGGCGCTGCGGGAGGTGGAGCTGGAGCTGTCCCGCGAGGTGTCCCGCCGCTTCGAGGTGATCCGTCTCTCGCTGGGCACGGTGCTCACCGATGCAGTCGACCACGGCATCCTGCTCGCCTGAGCGGGGGGCCGTAGGCCGGTCGACCGGGCCGCCGTACGCGGCCCGGGAGGGTGATCCGGGCCGGGGCGGCGTTCCGGTTCATCGGTTCCCCGGATCCGGTGGCACGATGGGGGGCATGGCGGCTCCACAGGTTGCACCGGTCGAGACGCCGGACACCGACGAGGTGCCGGCGTCCGACCGGCCGTGGGTGACGATCGTCTGGGACGATCCGGTCAACCTCATGACGTACGTGACCTGGGTGTTCCAGAAGCTCTTCGGGTACAGCCGGGAGAAGGCCGAGCAGTTGATGCTGGACGTGCACCACAAGGGCAAGGCGGTGGTCTCCAGCGGGGCCCGGGAGCGGATGGAGCACGACGCCTCGCAGCTGCACGCGTACGGGCTCTGGGCGACGGTGGACCGGTCGTGAGCGCGAGGAGTGAGCCGGGGTCGCGAGCCCCGCAGTCGCGAACAGGGATGGTGCCGTGAGCATGTTCCGTCGTCACGGCGACCGCTACGTGGCCACCTTCGCGGTGGACGAGGTGCGGGTGCTGCGCAAGGTGGCCTCCGAGGTGGTCGGCCTGCTCACCGACGGCTTCGACCACGGTGACCCGGTGGTCGGCCGACTCTTCCCCGAGGTCTACCCGGAGGACGCGGCGAGCACCGCCGAGTTCCGTCGCTACACCGAGGGCGACCTCAAGACCGCCAAGATCGACCAGGCCGGCGCGATCCTCGCCGCGCTGCCCGACGGCGAGGTCGGCGGCGAGGTGCGCCTCGACGCCGAGGCCGCCGAGGCGTGGCTGCGCGCGCTCAACGACGCACGGCTGGCGATGGGGGTCCGGCTGGAGATCAAGGACGGCACCGATCTGGGCGAGGAGCTCGACGACGCGGTCGCCGAGGACCCCACCTCGTCGCGAGTGTTCCAACTGTCGGTCTACGCGTATCTCGGATATCTGCAGGAGTCCCTGCTCAACGCCCTGATCGACTGACTCGTGACGGTCACCACCTCGCCACCCGAGAGCCCCGGGCGCTAGGCTGGTCCGCGTGCTGAGCATCGACCGGTCGATCATCGACGCGATCGTGGCCCACGCGCGTCGGGACCACCCGGACGAGGCGTGCGGCGTGGTCGCCGGTCCCGCCGGCAGCGACACCCCGATCCGGCACATCCCGATGGAGAACGCCGCCCGCTCCATGACGTTCTACGAGTTCGACTCGATGGAACAGTTGCGGGTCTGGCGGGAGATGGACGACCGCGACGAGGAGCCGGTCGTCATCTACCACTCGCACACCGCGACGGAGGCGTACCCGTCCCGCACGGACATCTCCTTCGCCGGTGAGCCGGGAGCGCACTACCTGCTCGTCTCGACCCGTGAGCCCGACACGGAGGAGATCCGCTCCTTCCGCATCGTCGACGGCGTGGTCACCGAGGAGCCGGTCAAGATCGTGGATGCCGCCGTGGACCCGCACGCCGTCCAGTCCTACATGTTCGGGCAGAGCCCGGCGACGGTCGACTACGAGTGTTCCGACCGCTGATCCCTCCAGCGTCGGCACACCTTTTCTTTCTCCCGTCACCTGGCACGACCCGAACAAGGAGCACGAGACACCATGGCCATCGAGGTTCGCATCCCCACCATCCTGCGCAGCTACACCGGCGGCGCGAAGGTCGTCGAGGGCACCGGCGACACGCTCGCCGACCTGCTCACCGACCTGGACTCCCGGCACGGCGGCCTGAAGGGCCGCCTGGTCACCGACGCCGGCGCCCTGCACCGGTTCGTCAACGTCTACGTCAACGACGAGGACGTCCGCTTCCTCGGCGCGCTCGACGCCAAGCTCAACGACGGTGACAGCGTCACCATCCTGCCGGCCGTGGCCGGTGGCGCCTTCGGCTTCGCCGCGGCAGCGGCGATCGCGCAGCACAGTGCGGCCGCAGCGGCGATCGCGCAGCACGGTGCCGGTGCGGCGCGCGTAGCGCGCCGCTGAGAGCGGGTCGCCATGGCGCGGTACGAGAGCCTGCTCGACGCGTGCGGCGGCACGCCCCTGATCGGGTTGCCCCGCCTCTCGCCGACGGTGCCCGAGGGGGCGCCGCCGGTGCGGCTCTGGGCGAAGCTGGAGGACCGGAACCCGACCGGCAGCATCAAGGACCGGGCGGCGCTGTTCATGGTCCGCGCGGCCGAGGCGGCCGGCCAGCTCCGCCCGGGTGACACCATCCTGGAGCCGACCAGCGGCAACACCGGCATCTCGCTGGCCATGGTGGCCAAGCTGCGCGGCTACCGGCTGGTCTGCGTGATGCCGGAGAACGTCTCCACCGAGCGGGTCCAGCTGCTCCGGATGTACGGCGCGGAGATCATCTTCTCGCCGGCCGCCGGCGGCTCGAACCAGGCCGTCGCCACCGCCAAGCAGATCGCCGCCGAGCACCCCGACTGGGTGATGCTCTACCAGTACGGCAACGAGGCGAACGCCCGGGCCCACTACGAGACGACCGGGCCGGAGCTGCTGCACGACCTGCCGACGATCACCCACTTCGTGGCCGGGCTGGGCACCACCGGCACCCTGATGGGCACCGGGCGCTACCTGCGGGAGAAGGTCGAGGGCATCCAGATCGTCGCCGCCGAGCCGCGCTACGGCGAGCTGGTCTACGGCCTGCGCAACATCGACGAGGGGTACGTTCCCGAGCTCTACGACGCCGGGGTGCTCTCCCGGCGCTTCTCCGTGGGCACCCGGGACGCGGTGCTGCGTACCCGGCAGCTCGTCGAGGTGGAGGGGATCTTCGCCGGCTTCTCGACCGGGGCGATCCTGCACGCGGCCCTGGCGGTGGCGCACGAGGCGGTCAAGGCCGGCCGCCGCGCCGACGTCGCGTTCGTGGTGGCCGACGGCGGCTGGAAGTACCTCTCGACCGGGGCGTACGGCGGCACCCTCGCGGACGCCGAGGACGCCCTGGAGGGGCAGCTCTGGGCCT
Organism: Micromonospora sp. NPDC048930; assembly: GCF_043197935.1. Classification (NCBI taxonomy): domain Bacteria; kingdom Bacillati; phylum Actinomycetota; class Actinomycetes; order Micromonosporales; family Micromonosporaceae; genus Micromonospora; species Micromonospora sp. NPDC048930. Next base: position 165,626 of record NZ_JBICUB010000008.1, on the reverse strand, counting down.
GACGGCCGGCGGTTCGGGTCGGTCGGCGGGACGTCCGTCGGCCGGCCCGACCTTCTTGTCCGAACCGGACGCGTACGGGTGTCACGTTGATGACAACTTCCGGTAGATGATTCTTGCCCGACCGGGCCGGCGCGTAGGCTGCGCAGCGTGGCGTGCGCGTCGGTAGAGATCATCGGCGGAGCGACTGCCGGCGTGTCGACTACGTACGGTGATATCGAGGCGACCGGATGCGACTGACCGTCCTCGGCTGCGCGGGTAGCTTCCCCGGCCCCGAGTCCCCCTGCTCCGCCTATCTGGTGGAGGCGGAGGGCTTCCGACTCCTGATCGATTTCGGTTCGGGGGCGCTCTCCACCCTCCAGCGGTACGTCGGGCTGCACGCCCCGGACGCCATCCTCCTCACCCACCTGCACTGCGACCACATGCTCGACGCGGTGTCGTACGTCGTGGTGCGGCGGTACGCCCCGGACGGCCCGTACCCACCCCTGCCGGTGTACGCCCCGTCCGGCGCGCCGGACCGGATCGCCGCCGCGTACGGGCAGGAGGACAGCACGGTCGAGGACGTCTACCAGTTCTACGGCCTCCAGCCCGGCACCTTCCCGATCGGCCCGTTCACGGTGACCGTCGACCGGATGAACCACCCGGTCGAGACGTACGGCGTGCGGCTGGAGCAGGGCGGCCGGGTGTTCTGCTACTCGTCGGACACCGCCCCCTGCGACGCGCTCCTGCGCCTGGCCCAGGGCGCCGACCTCTTCCTCTGCGAGGCCAGCTACCTCGACGGCGTGGAGAACCCGCCCGACCTGCACCTGACCGGCCGGGAGGCCGGCGAGTACGCGACCAAGGCGGGGGTGGGCCGGCTGCTGCTCACCCACCTGGTGGCCGCCTGGGGCAGCGAGGCGCACACCGTGGAGGCGGCGGCCGGGGCGTACGCCGGCCCGCTGGACGTGGTTCGGCCCGGCGCCTGCTACGACGTCTGACCCACGGCGGCGGCGCGGCGCGTTGCCGTAGTGTTCGCCGCCGCGTCAGCGGCCGGTCGCCTGGCGCACCCGTGCGGACCGCACCCTCGGGCCATGCGGATCGCCATCGTGACCGAGTCGTTCCCGCCGGACGTGAACGGCGTGGCGCACTCCGTCGTCCAGACCGCGGAACACCTGCTGGCGCGCGGCCACGAACCGCTGGTCATCGCGCCCGCCCCGGCCGGCGGGCGGCGTCGCGCCACCGACCGGCACCCGTACCCGGTGGTGCGCATCCCCAGCGTGCCGCTGCCCCGGTACCGGGGTTTCCGGCTCGGCGTACCGACCAGCAGGCTGGCCGCCACGCTGCTCGGCCACCGGCCGGACGTGGTGCACCTCGCCAGCCCGTTCATCCTCGGCGCGGCGGGCGCCACCCTGGCCGCCCGGCACGGGCTGCCGGCCGTCGCGGTCTACCAGACCGACGTCGCCTCCTACGCGCGGGCGTACCGGGTGGGCTGGGGCGAGGCGGCGGCCTGGCGCCGGCTGCGCGGCATCCACAACTCGGCGCAGCGTACCCTTGCGCCCTCGACCCGGGCGGCGGCCGACCTGATCGCCAACGGAATCCAACGGATCTGGCTGTGGCGGCGCGGTGTGGACGCGGACCGCTTCCACCCGGCCCGGCGCAGCGAGGAACTCCGCCGCACGCTGGCGCCCGGCGGCGAACTCCTCGTCGGGTACGTGGGGCGGCTTGCTCCGGAGAAGCGGGTCGACCTGCTGGCCGCGGTCGCCGGGCTGCCCGGCGTCCGGGTGGTGGTGGCCGGCGACGGCCCCGCCCGCCCGCAGCTCGAACGGGCCCTGCCCGGCGTGCGGTTCCTCGGCGTTCAGCACGGCGAGGCGCTGGCCCGGCTCTACGCTAGCCTCGACGTCTTCGTCCACACCGGTCCCCACGAGACGTTCGGGCAGACCCTCCAGGAGGCCGCCGCCAGCGGAGTGCCGGTGGTTGCCCCGGCCAGCGGCGGCCCGGTCGACCTGGTCCAGTCGGGCGTCACCGGCCTGCTGGTGCCGCCCGGCGACGGGGCGGCGCTCGCCGCCGCCGTGGCGGAACTCGCCGCCGACCCTGCCCGCCGCGCCGGCTACGGGCTGGCCGCCCGGGTGGCGGTGAGCCGGCGCAGCTGGAGCGCGGTGGGGGACGAACTGATCGGGCACTACGCGGCGGTGCGGACCGGTACCCCGGCGCCGGGCCTGCCGGCGTGGGGATGACCGGCCGTCCGGCCCGCATCGTGCGGGTGGCGAACTTCGTGACCGGCCGCTCCGGCGGGCTGCGTACCGCGCTGCGCCACCTCGGTGCGGGCTACCTCGCCGCCGGCCACGAACCGGTGCTGGTGATCCCCGGCGCCCGGTACGGCGACACCCGGCGGCCGTGGGGCCGCGAGATCACCCTGCCCGGGCCGGTGCTGCCCGGCAGCGGCGGCTACCGGCTGCTGACCGATCGGGGGCGCCTGGCCGGGGTGCTCGCCGACCTGGCCCCCGACCGGCTCGAGGTGTCCGACCGCAGCACCCTGCGCTGGACCGGCCGGTGGGCCCGGGCGCACCGGGTGCCCTCGGTGATGGTCTCGCACGAGAGCCTGACCGGGCTGCTCGGGCAGTGGCGGCTGCCGGCCGCCGCAGCCCGCCGGATCGCCGACCGGTTGAACCGGGAGACCCTGCGCGACCACGACCGGGTCGTCTGCACCACCGGCTGGGCCGCCGAGGAGTTCGCCCGGCTGGGCGGCCCGGGCGTCGACCTGGTGCCCCTCGGCGTGAACCTGGCCACCTTCCACCCCCGCCGCGCCGACCCGATGCTGCGCGAGCGGTACGCCGACCACAGCGAGGTGCTGCTGGTGCACTGCGCCCGGCTGTCGATGGAGAAGCGGCCCGACCTGGCGGTGGGTGCCCTGGTCCGGCTGCGCCGGGCCGGCGTGCCCGCGGTGCTGGTGATGGTGGGGGACGGGCCGCTGCGGCCCACGCTGGCCCGGCGGGCCGCCGGCCTGCCGGTGCACTTCACCGGCTTCCTGCCCGACCGGACCGCCCTCGCGGTCCTGCTCGCCTCGGCGGACGTGGTGCTGGCGCCCGGGCCGGTGGAGACCTTCGGCCTGGCCGGGCTGGAGGCGCTGGCCTGCGGCACCCCGGTGGTGGCCAACGCGGCCAGCGCCCTGCCGGAGGTGATCGGACCGGGCGGACTCGCCGCCTACGGCACCCCGTCGGCGCTCGCCGCGGCCGTCGTCCGGCTGCTGGAACGGCCGGAGGCGGTACGGCGCGCGGCGGCCCGCGGCCGGGCCGAGCAGTTCGGCTGGCCCGCCGCCGTCGCCGGTTTCCTCCGGGCGCACGGCCTGGAGTCGGAAGCGCGCGACGGGACAGCCGAGCCGATGACCGCGCCCTGAGATCGCCCGGTTGACCGACCCTCTTCCGGCGACCCCGACCCGTACCCGCGGGTCGGGCCCCCTGAGGTGCCGCCCGGCGGGGGCCTGACCGGAGGTTTCGCCGGCGGTCTGCCCCGCCGGCGACCTGGTCTCCGGCACCCTTTGCTCTGCAGCCACGCACGCAGCACCCGCCGCGTGGCCAGCTGTTGCGTCCGTGGCTGCAGAGCAAAGGCGGCGTCGACCCACCCCGTCGGACGCCGCCGCCGGCTTCCGGGCACCCCGGGACGGTCCGATCGGCGCACCGCATAAGGTGCAGGCATGGCGCGACCTGACGGGCGGCGGCCCGACCAACTCCGACCGGTGACCCTGACCCGGGGCTGGAGCACCCACCCGGAGGGCTCCGTCCTCGTCGAGTTCGGCGCGACCCGGGTGCTCTGCACGGCGAGCGTGACCGAGGGGGTGCCCCGCTGGCGGAAGGGCTCCGGCCTCGGCTGGGTGACCGCCGAGTACGCGATGCTGCCCCGGGCCACGAACACTCGCTCGGACCGGGAGAGCGTGAAGGGGAAGATCGGTGGGCGTACCCACGAGATCTCCCGGCTGATCGGCCGCAGCCTGCGCGCCTGCGTCGACCTGAAGGCCCTCGGCGAGAACTCGATCGTGCTCGACTGCGACGTGCTCCAGGCCGACGGGGGCACCCGGACCGCCGCCATCACCGGCGCGTACGTGGCGCTGTACGACGCGGTGACCTGGCTCGCCGAGCGCAAGTCGCTCGCCGGCAAGGTGGAGAAGGTGATGCACCGGTCGGTGGCGGCGGTCAGCGTCGGCATCATCGCCGGCGAGCCGCGGCTGGACCTCTGCTACGCGGAGGACGTCGCGGCCGAGGTCGACATGAACGTGGTCTGCACCGGGACCGGCGACTTCGTCGAGGTGCAGGGGACGGGCGAGGCCGGCGTCTTCGCCCGCGACCAGCTCGACGCCCTGCTCGACCTGGGCGTGGCGGGCTGTCTGGAACTGGCCGACGCGCAGCGGAAGGCGCTCACCTCATGAACAAGGTCCTCCTCGCCACCCGGAACCGGAAGAAGCTCGTCGAGCTGCAGCGGATCCTCGACGGCGCGCTCGGCGCGCACCGGATCGCCCTGCTCGGCCTCGACGACGTCGAGGAGTACCCGGAGCTGCCGGAGACCGGCCTCACCTTCGGCGAGAACGCCCTGATCAAGGCGCGGGAGGGCTGCCGGCGTACCGGCCTGCCGACCATCGCCGACGACTCCGGGCTGGCCGTGGACGCGCTCAACGGCATGCCGGGCGTGTTCAGCGCCCGCTGGGCCGGCCGGCACGGCAACGACCGGGCCAACCTCCAACTGGTGCTGGACCAGGTCGCCGACGTGCCGGACGAGCACCGGGGTGCCGCCTTCGTCTGCACCGTGGCGCTGGTGCTGCCCAGCGGCAAGGAGCACCTGGTCGACGGCCGCCAGTCGGGCCGGCTGCTGCGCGCGCCGCGCGGCGAGGGCGGCTTCGGGTACGACCCGATCTTCCTCGGCGACGGCCAGGAGCGGACCAACGCGGAACTGACCCCGGAGGAGAAGGACGCGGTCAGCCACCGCGGCAAGGCCCTGCGCGAGCTGGCCAAGCTCGCCGCGAAGGTGCTGCCGCCGGCCGCCTGACCACCCGCCGCCCGCCACGGTCACGCCCCGATCGCTGGCGGGCGGGCGACTCGACACGCCGTCGGACGGGTGGCTGAGCCGTCAGCCATCGAGGCACCATCCCCGGCCGGGCGAGGACGCCCGGTCAGCGCAGATTCATCGTGGTCAGCTCGCCGCCCAACTCGCGCACGGCCACCCGGTCCTCGACGGCCAGCACCGTCAGCACCCGTTCCACCTCGGCCAGGGTGGCGAAGCGGCCCACCACCAGGCCCGCCTCGGTGTCCAGCTCCTCCACCCAGAGGCCCTTGGGCTCCCAGGTGGTCTGCACGCAACCGCCCGACCGACCGACACAGGTGAGGAAGTCGTAGCTGAGCGGGCGCATCGCCCGCACCAGGGCCAGCACCTCCGCCAGGTCCACCGGCACCGCCCGGTCCGACCAGCCGGCCTGATCCCCGGTCACCTCCAGGAAGCCGACCGGGGCGGGCGCCGGCACGCCGCCCGGGGGCAGTCCGCACAGCCGCCGGACCAGCGCCAACCCGTCGTGCCGGCCCACCGTCAGCTCCGGCACCCCCGGATCGGCGTACGTCCCGACCAGGGTGTCACCGGCACGGCGCACCTCCACCGACCGGCCCTCCCAGCTCAGGCGCATCCGGACGGCGCCGGGCAGCCACGGCAGGTGCAGGGCCGCGATCCGGCCGGCCGGTACCGAACCCTCCGCGGGGGCGTGCACCCCGGTCCACTCGCCGAGCAACTCCACGTCGACCTCGACGTCCTCGTCCACCGGCGTCGGTACGGCGGCGAGCCGGCCGACCCGGCGCCGCCGCCAGCGCAGCGGAACGTGGATCCGGCTGGCCACGTCACCGTCCCAGTGCACGGTCAGCCCCTGGGCCCGCAGCGCCGCCGCCACCTCCTCGCCGACTTCCGCCGAGGGCGGCTGCTCGAACAGCCCGTACGCGACGTACACCCCGGCGCCCTCAACACCGTGCTCGGCGTCCTGCTGGTGGTAGAAGGCGTAGCCGCGCGGCTCCACGCCGCGCGGCACGTCGGCACCGATCTCACCCAGCCCGCAGTTCTGGCAGCAGGTGAAGTTCTCCCGGGCCACGATCCCGGCGGCGGTGAGCGCCCGGAAGGCGGCGGTGAGCCGGTCGCTGTCGGTCACCTCCGGCCAGCTCTCCTGCGCGGCCAGGTGCGCGGTCAGCTCCTCGGCCACCACCGGCCAGGCCAGCTCGGCGAGCCGGTCCGGCTCGGCCCGGCCGTGCAGGTACTCCACCGTCTCGGCCACGATGGCCGCCGCCGGCCGCTCGGCCAGCGCCACCTGCCGGCGGACGAAGGCCCGCAGCTCGGTGCGGGTCCGCTCGCCGCCGGTGGCGGTGTCGGCAGGGGCCGGGGCGGTCCCGGCTTCGTCGTCAGTCACGGCGGCGAACGCTAGCAGCCCCGGCCGACAGCGCCACCGCTCAGGCCAGCGGGCCGACCTCCCGTTCGATCGCCGCGCGCAGCTCGGGGCCGCCCAGCACTTCCCGCGCGGCCTCCATGAGCGGGGCGAGGAACACGTCGGGGCCCGGCTCGCCGGCGGCGGCGCCGAGCGCGGCCAGCGCGGCCCGGCCGGCCGGGGACGGGTTCAGCGGGGCGCGCAGCTGGAGCCCGCGTACGGCGGCCAGCAGTTCCACCGCGAGCAGGCTGGTCAGGTTGTCCAGCACGGTCCGCAGCTTCTTGGCCGCGGCCCAGCCCATCGAGACGTGGTCCTCCTGCATGCCGCTGGTGGGCAGCGAGTCGACCGAGGCGGGGGCGGCCAGCCGCCGGTTCTCGGCGACGATCCCGGCCGCCGTGTACTGGGCGATCATCAGGCCCGAGTTGACGCCGGCGTCGGGGGAGAGGAACGCCGGCAGGTCCCGGGAGCGGGTGACGTCCAGCAGCCGGTCCACCCGGCGCTCGGCGATGGCGCCCACCTCGGCGGCGGCGATGGCCAGGTAGTCGGCGGCGAAGCCGAGCGGCGCACCGTGGAAGTTGCCGGTCGACTCGACCCGCCCGTCTGGCAGGACCACCGGGTTGTCCACCACGGAGAGCAGCTCCCGGCCGGCCACCACCTCGACGAAGTCGAGGGTGTCCCGGGCCGCGCCGGCCACCTGCGGCGCGCAGCGCATCGAGTACGCGTCCTGCACCGCGTGCGCCAGGTCGTCGCGGTGCGAGTCCATCACCGCCGAGTCCTGCAGCAGCCTGTGGATGTTCGCCGCCGACGCCGCCTGGCCGGGGTGCGGCCGGATCGCGTGCAGCTCGGGCAGGAACGGCCGCTCCGAGCCGAGCATCGCCTCGATGGCCAGCGCGGCCGTCACGTCGGCCATGGTGAACAGGTGCCGGGCGTCGTGGATCGCCAGCAGCAGCATGCCGAGCATGCCGTCGGTGCCGTTGATCAGCGCCAGCCCCTCCTTGGCGGCCAGCTCGACCGGCGCCAGCCCGACCCGGCGCAGCGCGTCCGCCGCCGGGATCCGGTCACCGGCCGGGCCGAGCACCCAGCCCTCGCCGAGCAGCACCAGCGCGCAGTGCGCGAGCGGGGCCAGATCGCCGGAGGCGCCCAGCGAGCCGTGCTCCGGCACCCACGGAGTGACCTCGTGGTTGAGCAGGTCCACCAGGGCCTCGGCGACGAGCGGCCGGACCCCGGAGCGGCCGAGGGCGAGCGAGCGGACCCGCAGCAGCATCATCGCCCGGACGACCTCGCGGGGCATCGGCGCGCCGACCCCGGCGGCGTGCGAGCGGATCAGCGCGTGCTGCAGCTCGGCCCGCCGCTCGGGCGCGACGAAGGTGTTGGCCAGCGCCCCGAAGCCGGTGGAGACGCCGTACACCGGGCGGCCGGCGGCCTCGATGCCGTCCACGATGGACCGGCTGGCCGCCATCGCCTCCACGGCGGCGGGGTCGAGGACGACCTTGGCGGTGCCGCGGGCCACGGCGAGCACGTCGGCGGGGGAGATCCCGGTGGGCTGGATGATCACTGTCGACATTGCGGCACTCCGTTGTGCAGAACCTGGCGGATCAGAGGAACCCCCGGCCGGTAGGCCAGGTGCAGGTGGGACGGGGCGTCGAGGATCATCAGGTCGGCCCGCGCGCCCCGCGCCAGCCGGCCCACGTCGGTGCGGCGCAGCGCCGCCGCCCCGCCGGCGGTCGCCGCCCACACGGCCTCCGCCGGGGTCATCCGCATCTCGCGTACGGCGAGGGCGATGCAGAACGGCATCGACGAGGTGTACGACGAGCCGGGGTTGCAGTCCGTGGCCAGCGCCACGGTGACGCTGGCGTCGAGCAGCCGGCGGGCGTCCGGGTACGGCGACCGGGTGGAGAACTCCGCCCCGGGCAGCAGGGTGGCCACCGTCTCCGAGCCGGCGAGCGCGTCGACGTCGGCGTCGGAGAGGTGGGTGCAGTGGTCCACGCTGGCCGCGCCCAGCTCCACCCCGAGCCGGACACCCGGCCCGGGACCGAGCTGGTTGGCGTGCACCCGCACGCCCAGCCCGACGGCCTGCCCGCAGGCGAGGATCGCCCGGGCGTGGTCCACGTCGAAGGCGCCCCGCTCGCAGAACACGTCGACCCAGCGGGCGTACGGGGCGGCGGCGGCCAGCATCGGCCCGCACACCATGCCCACGTAGTCGTCCGGGCGGTCGGCGTACTCGGCGGGCACCACGTGCGCGCCGAGGAACGTGGTGTCCTCGGTGAACTCGGCGGCGATCCGCAGCGAGCGGGCCTCGTCGGCGACGGTCAGCCCGTACCCGCTCTTGATCTCGATGGTGGTGGTGCCCTGCCGCATCGCCTCGCCGCGCAGCCGCCGTACGGTGGCCCGCAGCTCGTCGTCGGAGGCGGCGCGGGTGGCGCCGACGGTGGTCCGGATCCCGCCCCCGGTGTACGGCTCGCCGGCCATCCGGGCGGCGAACTCGGCGGCCCGGTCCCCGGCGAAGACCAGATGGGCGTGGCTGTCCACGAAACCGGGCAGCACGGCCGCGCCCCCGGCGTCGATCCGCCGGTCGGCGGCCGGGGCGTCCCGGGTCGGCCCGATCCAGGCCACCTGCCCGTCCTCGACCAGCAGGGCGACGTCGCGCCGGATGCCCAGTGGATCGCGCTCGCCCTCCCAGGGGGAGTTGGTGACCAGCTCCCCGATGTTGCCCACCAGCAGGCTGCTCACGAGCGGGTCACCTCCGTGATGGCGGCGTGCAGTTCGGCCGGCACGTCGACGGTCAGGTGGCGGCCCTCGGCGACCACCGTCCGCCCGTCGACCACCACGGTGGTCACGTCGGCGGCGGTGGCCGCGAAGAACGCGCCGACCGGCGGCACCCCGGCGGTCCGGGCGCTGTCCAGCCGTACCGTGACCAGGTCGGCCCGGTCGCCGACGGAGAGCCGGCCGGCGTCGCCCCAGCCGAGCGCAGCGTGCCCGCCGACGGTGGCGGCGGTGAGCAGCTCGGCGGCGGTGAAGTGGCCCCGCTGCCGGGTGCGCAGCCGCTCGTCCAACTCGACCGCGCGGGCCTCCTCGAAGAGGTCGACCACGGCGTGGCTGTCACTGCCGAGGCTCAGCGGGCTGCCCGCTTCGGCCATCCGCCGGACCGGTCCGAGCCCGTCGGCCAGGTCCCGCTCGGTGGTGGGGCAGAGGCAGACACCGGTCCGGCTCTCCCCGAGCAGGCTGATGTCGACGCTGGTCGGGTGGGTGGCGTGCACGGCCGTGGTGTGCCCGCCGAGCACCCCGTGGTCGGCCAGCAGCCGGGTCGGGGTGCAGCCGTGCACGGCCCGGCAGGCGTCGTTCTCGGCCGGCTGCTCCGACAGGTGCACGTGCAGCGGCACACCGGCGCGGTCGGCAAGGTTGGCCACGGTGGCGAGCTGCTCCGCCGGCACCGCGCGGACCGAGTGGATGGCAGCGCCTACCCGGACGTGGCCGTCCTCCGGGCGGAAGGCCGCTACCCGCTCCGCCCAGCGCAGCGCGTCCCCGTCGCCGAACCGCCGTTGCGGCCCGACCAGCGGCTCACCGTCGACGGTGGAGGTCAGGTAACAGGCGTCGAGCAGCGTGAGCCGGATCCCGGCGTGCGCGGCGGCCTCGACCAGCGCCGCCGACATCGCATTCGGATCGTCGTACGGCTTCCCGTCCGGCCCGTGGTGCAGGTAGTGGAACTCGCCCACGCAGGTGATCCCGGCGAGCGCCATCTCGGCGTACGCGGCCCGGGCCAGGGCCAGGTACGAGTCGGGGTCGAGCCGGGCCGCGACGGTGTACATCACGTCCCGCCAGCTCCAGAAGTCGCCCCGCCCGCCGTGGGTCCGGCCGCGCAGCGCCCGGTGGAAGGCGTGCGAGTGGGCGTTGGCCAGCCCCGGCAGGGTCAGCCCGGGCAGCCGGGTGGCGTCGCCGAGCACCTCGACCCCGGCGGCCGGCGCGCCGCCGCCGACCAGCGGCGTGACCGCCGTGATCCGGCCGTCCTCGGCCTCGATCAGCACGTCCGGGGTGGGCTCGGCGTGGTCGGGCAGCCAGGCGTACTCGGCCAGCCAGCGGGTCAGCGGCATGCCAGCTCCTCCAGCACCCGGGCCAGGGCGGTCACCCCGGCGGCGCAGTCGGCGTCGGTGGCGGACTCGGCCGGGGAGTGCGACACCCCGGTCGGGTTCCGGACGAACAGCATCGCGGTGGGCAGGTGCGCCGCCAGCACCCCGGCGTCGTGCCCCGCCCCGGTGGGCAGCACCGGCGCGTCCAGCAGCCGGGCCAGCCGGTCGGCCAGCCCGCCGTCGAACGCCACCAGCGGCGTCGCCGACTCCTGCGTGCAGGTCAGCTCGGTGCCGTCCCGCCGCGCCCGCTCGGCCGCCTTGGCGCGTACCGCCTCGACCAGGCCGTGCAGCGTGTCCGGCTCCGGCGCCCGGGCGTCCAGCCAGCCGGTCACCCGGGCCGGGATGGCGTTGGTGGCGTTCGGCTCCACCGCCACCCGGCCGACCGTGGCGTGCGCGTCGCGCAGCCGGGCCTCCTTGTTCGCCGCGAGCACGGTGAACGCGTACGTGAGCATCGGGTCGCGGCGGTCGGCCATCCGGGTCGTACCCGCGTGGTTGCCCTCGCCGTGGAAGTCGAACCGCCAGCGGCCGTGCGGCCAGATCGCGCTGGCCACCGCGACCTGCGCGGCTCGGTCGACCAGCGCACGGCCCTGCTCGACGTGCAGCTCCACGAAGGCCGCGAAGCGGCCGAGCAGGCCCGGGTCGGCGCCCGCCGGCCGGCCGCCCAGCGCCTCGGCGAAGCTCACCCCGTGCAGGTCGCGCAGCCCGGCCGCGCGGTCCACCTCGATCTCCCCGGTGAGCAGCCGCGACCCCAGGCAGGGTACGCCGAACCGGCCGCCCTCCTCCTCCACGAACGCGGCCACCGCCACCGGCCGGACCGGGGCGACGCCGGCCGCCCGGAGCTCGTCCACGGCGAGGAACGCGCTGACGATGCCGAGCGGACCGTCGTACGCCCCGCCGTGCGGCACCGAGTCGAAGTGACTGCCGGTCAGCACCGCCCGCCCGGCGGCCGGGTCGCCCCACCAGGCGAAGAGGTTGCCGTTGCCGTCCTCCTGCACCGGCATGCCGCGCTCGTCGGCCTGCTCCCGGAACCACGCCCGCAGGCGCAGCTCCGGCTCGGTCAGCGCGTAGCGCAGGTAGCCGCCGCTGCCCGCGTCCCGGCCCACCGGGGCGAGCTCGTCCCAGAGCTTCCGGAACCGGGCGGCCAGGTCCGTCACGCCGGGCCCTCGGCCATCGGGACGCGGACCCCGGTCCGCCGCGCCACCTCGCGGGCGTCGTCGTAACCGGCGTCCACGTGCCGGATCACACCCATCGCCGGGTCGTTGGTGAGCACCCGCTCGATCTTCTGCCCGGCCAGGGCGCTGCCGTCGGCGACGCAGACCTGACCGGCGTGGATGGACCGGCCGATGCCCACCCCACCGCCGTGGTGGATGGACACCCAGGACGCCCCGCTGGCCGTGTTGACCAGCGCGTTGAGCAGCGGCCAGTCGGCGATCGCGTCGGACCCGTCGGCCATCGCCTCGGTCTCCCGGTAGGGGCTGGCCACGCTGCCGCAGTCCAGGTGGTCCCGGCCGATCACCACCGGCGCGCTCAGCTCGCCCGAGGCGACCATCTCGTTGAACCGCACCCCGGCCTTGTCCCGCTCGCCGTAGCCGAGCCAGCAGATCCGCGCCGGCAGACCCTGGAAGGCGACCCGCTCGCCGGCCATCCGGATCCACCGGGCCAGGGACTCGTTCTCCGGGAACAGGTCGAGGATGGCCCGGTCGGTGGCGGCGATGTCCTTCGGGTCGCCGGAGAGCGCCGCCCACCGGAACGGGCCCTTGCCCTCGCAGAACAGCGGCCGGATGTACGCCGGCACGAAACCGGGGAAGTCGAACGCCCGCTCGTAGCCGCCGAGCTTCGCCTCGCCGCGGATCGAGTTGCCGTAGTCGAAGACCTCCGCGCCGGCGTCCAGGAAGCCGACCATCGCCGCGACGTGCCGGGCCATCGAGGCCCGCGCCCGGTCGGTGAACTCGGCCGGCTTCGCCGCCGCGTAGTCCCGGGCGTCCGCCAGCTCCACCCCCACCGGCAGGTACGCCAGCGGGTCGTGCGCACTGGTCTGGTCGGTCACGATGTCGATCTCGACGCCCCGGACCAGCAGTTCGGGGAAGACGACCGCCGCGTTGCCGACCACGCCGACGGAGAGCGCCCGCCGCTCCCGCTTCGCCGCGAGCACCCGCTCCACCGCGTCGTCCAGGTTGTCGGCGATCTCGTCCAGGTAGCGGTCGTGCATTCGCCGCTCCAGCCGGCTGCGGTCCACGTCCACGATCAGGCAGGCGCCGCCGTTCATGGTGACCGCCAGGGGCTGTGCCCCGCCCATGCCGCCGCAGCCGGCGGTGAGCGTCAGCGTGCCGGCCAGGCTGCCGCCGAACCGCTTGGCGGCGACCGCGGCGAACGTCTCGTAGGTGCCCTGGAGGATGCCCTGGGTGCCGATGTAGATCCACGAACCGGCGGTCATCTGCCCGTACATGGTCAGGCCGAGCGCCTCCAGGCGGCGGAACTCCGGCCAGGTGGCCCAGTCGCCGACCAGGTTGGAGTTGGCCAGCAGCACCCGGGGGGCCCACTCGTGGGTGCGCATGACGCCGACCGGGCGGCCGGACTGCACCAGCATGGTCTCGTCCTCGCGCAGCTCGGTGAGCGTCCGGACCAGCGCGTGGTACGACGGCCAGTCCCGGGCGGCCTTGCCGGTGCCGCCGTAGACCACCAGGTCATCGGGGCGCTCGGCCACCTCCGGGTCGAGGTTGTTCATCAGCATCCGCAGCGCGGCCTCCTGCGGCCACCCCTTCGCGGTGCGTGCGGTGCCGCGGGCGGCGCGGACGGGCTGGTGCATCTCGTACTCCTCTCAGCCGAGGAACAACTGGCGGCGGGCGGCGGACGACTCGAACGCCTCCAGCCGGGCCTGGGTCTCGGCCGGGGTGGCGTCACAGATCGCCTGGAGCACCACCATGGCCAGGGTCATCGGAGCGGTGTGCAGGTCGAAGACCAGGTCGGTGCCGACTGCGGCGGGCAGCACCACCTCGGCGTGGTCCGTGGCCGGGCTCACCGGGGAGTCGGTGATCGCCACGACGGTCAGCCCGAGGTCCCGGGCCTCGCGCAAGGCGTCCAGGGTCTCCCGGGGGTAGCGGGGCAGCACGAAGGCGAGCAGCGCGGTCGCCCCGGCCGCGGCGGCCTGTTCGAGCCGGTCGGCGAGGAGGCTGCCCCCGTCGTCGAGCACCCGCACGTCCGGGTGCACCTTGGCGGCGAAGTACGCGAAGTACGCGGCCAGCGGCGCGGCGGCGCGCAGCCCGAGCACCGGCAGCGGCCGGCTGGCCGCGAGCAGCTTCCCCACCTCGGCGATCCGCCCGGCGTCGGCGAGCTCGCCGGCCAGCCGGTCGAGGTTGCCCAGCTCCGCACGGACCGCCCGCTGGAGCGGGTTGTCCCCGTCGGCGGGCGGGGTGCCCCCGCCGGCGCCCAGCTCCCGCAGCCGGCGGCGCAGCGCCGGGTAGCCGTCGTGCCCGAGCGCCATCGCGAACCGGGTGACCGAGGGCTGGCTGACCCCGGCCAGCTCGGCGACCTCGGCCGCCGACAGGTACGCCGCCGCGCCCGCGTGCTGCACCAGGCAGTGCGCGATCCGGCGCTGGGTGGGGGTGAGCCGGACGCCGTGGAAGAGGTCGAGCAGGCGGTCGGGGGGTGCCGCACCGCTTTCATTCATGGGTGGACTCTATGCATGGAATCTTTCACAACGCAACCGCCGTCGCGGGCCTGGGCTCTCCAAGGTCGGGCCTGTCGGAGCGCTTTGTCCGGCGACCGGAGGAAGAACACCGTGGCACCCTCTCTGTACTATCCGCACGGCGGGTGAGCAGAGGAGTGGGGCATGCAGCCGGTTGGTCCGTACAGGTTCACCGAGGCGCTCGGCGTCTGCCAGGTGGGCACGGCGTGGTGGGCCATCGACGGACAGGACCGGCTGGTCACGGTGGCGGTGCTCGAGGGCGCTGCGGCAGCGGATCAGCCGTGGCGGGAGGCCTTCGCGAACGCAGCCAACGCCCTGGCGCTGACCGCGGGCGGGCTGCGCTACATCATCGCCGACTTCGCGGCCTCGACCCCGTGGGTGGCGTACCCCGCCGAGGAGGGGATGGGCGCACAGCGCCTGTTCCAGGCACTCGGCATGGAGCTTCAGCCCGCGGAGTCCGCTGCGGAGGTCCTGGTCCCGGAGACCGGGACGGTGGCCGAACCGCCCCAGCCGGTCTCCGCGGTGCCGATCTCCGGCACGCCCAGCCCCACCTCCGGGGTGCCGCTGCCGTGGGCGATGCACGCCCAGGTGGTGCCGCAGCAGGTGCAGCAGGTGTCGTCGCCGCCACGACAGGTGTCGCCCGCGGCGCCCGGGGTGGCCTCGGCGCCGCCCGCCGTCGGCGCCGACCAGACGCCGACCGCCCAGCTTCCCGCGATCGACGTACCGCCCCAGGATCCGTTCGCCTCACCGGTTCGCCGGATCAAGCCCTCCGAGCCGCCGGCGCCGCGTACCGGTCTCTGGGTCGCCCTCGCCGCGCTGCTCCTGGTGGCCGTCCTCGCTGGTGGAGCGGGTTTCTGGGCCATCTCGGCCGGGGGACCGGACGACCCTGGGCCGGCGCCGACGGTCGCGGCCACGGCCCTCCCCGCTGGGACCTCGCCCACCCCCGGGCTCAAGCCCTGGGCGCAGGCCGCGCCGCGTAGCCCGGAGGAACGCGCTCTCGCCACCGCGGGGCCCTCGATGGTCTTCATGGAGGCCATCATCACCGGCTACGTCCGCAACAAGAAGGACAACGCGCTGCTGCATCCCGAGCCGGTCACCCTGAGTCGCCGGTGCACCGGCGTCGTGGTCAATCACGACGGCCATGTCCTCACCAACACCCATTGCGTGCAACCCACCCCGGACACCCTGGTCGCCACGGCGCTCATCGCCGTGGCGAACGAGCTGGTCGGCAAGGGCACGCTGAAGGCCGGGGAGGTCAGCGCCTATACCCGGGCCCGAACGGCGACCGCCGTCGTCACTGGCCCCGAGCCCGGCACTGAACCCGAGACCAAGCTGTACGGGCAGTTGAACGCGGCCAAGGGCTACCTCACCGACAGCCCGGCGATCCCCGGCACCATCGTCCGGGCCCTCACCCTCGCCGAGGGCAACCTCACGCTCGTCAAGCTCGACCAGGCGAACCTTCCGGCCGCCGAGCTGAACGCCTCCGCCACGATCGCTCCGGACACCCCGCTGCTGGCCCTCGGGTACGGCACCACCGACACCAATTACCGCTCCGCCGCCTACACGGTGCTGTCCAAGCCGGTAAGCGTGACCGGGGTGGACAATCAGTTGTCGGTCTACCGCATCAGTGAGGACGTCGGACCCTACGCACGCGGGGGCATCGCCATCGACCTGCAGGGTCGGGTCGTCGGGATGCTCGACAACGACCCCGAGCACCCCGACAAGGGCAACAGCCTCGTGGTGCCGGTGTCAACGATGACCGGGCTGCTCAGCGCCGGCGGAACTGAGAACAGCCTCGGTGAGAGCGACAAGCTGTACCGGAGTGGTCTGGGCGCGTATTTCGCCGGCGACCAGTCGACGGCCGTCTCGCGTCTGAACGAGGTGGTGAAGGCCTCGCCGACGAACGTGCTGGCGCAGGCGTACCTCGATGCGGCGGTGTTCAGTGGGGGAACAGCCGGAGCATCCCTGCCCGGCTGGGCGCTGGCGCTGGTCGTTGCCGCCGGTGCGGTGCTGGCGGTCGCGATTGTCCTGCTGATCGTGCTGCTCATCAGGCGGCGCAGGACCAGCCTGTCCTAACCGACGCCCAGCTCAGTCCGTCGCGCTGTCGAGAATCGGTGCCAGGGCGCTGCGGAGCAGCGGCGCCAGCTTGCGGGCGTACTCCACGGTGATGTGGTTCGCGTCGCGTCGGACGATGACCCCGCCCACGAATATCGGGCACCGTCCGGCGACGCAGAACCAGTCCGTCGTGGGGATGTGCCATGAGCCCTTCCCGCTCCAGATGCGTTGCTCAGCCTTCGCGTACAACTGGTGTTCTGCCGAGGGCGTCGAGATGCAGTCTCTGGGTGCCGAGATCCGGGTGATGCACGTCTTCGGGTCCACGCCGACGGGTGGCGGCTGCAGTTCCACGACCTTCCCTGCTGCCGCCAGCCACTCATCTTCGGCGGTACGAGCGGCGCGCTCCCATTCCGGCAGCGAGGCATTCCCGCCGGTGACGGTGAACCGTTGACGGTAGGCGTTGCTCACGATCACCAGTTCGGGTTCGAGCGCCTTGATGAATGCCCGTACGGCCTCCTTGTGGCCCGGACAGGCTCGGGTGATGCGGTCGACGGGGGAGACGGTGTCCGACGCGAGGAAGGGGCAGCCGGCGTAGGTCAGGTCCTGGACCACCCACCCCATCGGCTCCAGGACGGCCCGCACCGAGGGCAGCCAGGCGGCCGCGATGGAGTCTCCGACCACAACAGCCAGCTTGCCGGGGCGAGGCCTCGTGACGGCACAGTCGTTGCCGTTCGGGACCGCCGGCTTGCATCCCCGCGCGTCCCCTTGGGTGAAGCCCAATTCGCCCAGTTCCCCTACGGAGGGGGCCAACAGCGGCCAGTCGGTGGCGTCGAGCGCCGCACGGATCTGCCCCGTCAACTCGTTCTCGGATGTGACCGTCTCCGCTTCCGCCGCACCGGGCGACGACGGCGAGCGGACGGTGACCGTGGCGACCGTGGCAACCGTCGCGGCCAACGCCACCAGAGCGGCGACCCACCGGACCGGCGCACCGCCTGTTCGTCGGTCCGGCCGGCCCGCGGCGCGTCTCTCCAACCACGACGACCTGCGGATCGGGTCCTCCACCAGGTGGTACGAGAGGACCGAGAGCACGGCCGTGGCGGCGAGAACGAGCAGCGGAACGGCGTACCCGCCCCCGGGCAGCGCAGCGCCGATCAGGACCAGCAGAGGGAAGTGCCACAGGTAGAGCGAGTAGGAGATGTCGCCGACGTACCGTACGGCTCGGTTGGTCAGGGGGACCATCAGCCGCTGGCCGCCCACACCTCCGGCGATGACCAGTGCCGCCGAGATCACCGACAGGAAGGCGCCCGGAACCGGGAAGGGGGTCTGCGCGGTGATGGTGAGGACCGAGACGACCAGGCCGGTCAGTCCCAGCCATTGGTATGCGGGACGTGCAGGTGCCGGGATGCGGGCCAGCAACGGCGCCGCCACGGCCAGTAGCGCGCCGACCCCCAGTTCCCAGGCACGGGAGAAGGTTGAGAAGTAGGCGACGGTCGGCTGATCCGAGACCTCCCGGATCGCGAACGCGATCGAGCCGAGGACGACGGTGCCCAGGACCGCGCCCACCGTCCACCGGGACCGGCTGCCCTGCCGCCCCCGCCGTGCGGCGAGGCCGAGCACCAGCAGGAGCAGCACCGGCCAGACGACGTAGAACTGCTCTTCCACCGACAACGACCAGTAGTGCCGTAGCGGCGAGACAGGCCCGTCGGTCTGCCAGTAGTCGGTGCCGACGAAGGCGAACCGCCAGTTGGCCGCGAAGAGCGCCGCCCACAGGGTGTCCCAGGCCGTCGACTGGACCCGCTCGCCGAGGAACAGCAGCGACGACGCCAGGTACGTGCACGCCAGGACCAGCACGGCCATGGGCACGATCCGGCGGATCCGCCGCCGGTAGAAGTCCGCGATGGAGATGCGCCCCGCCCGGTCGTGTTCCTTGAGCAGCAGGCCCGTAATCAGGAAGCCCGAGATGACGAAGAACACATCAACGCCGATGAACCCGCCGGCCGGCCGGTGGAAGACGTGTTCGAGGATCACCACCACGACCGCGAAGGCGCGGAGCCCCTGGACGTCCGGGCGATAGCCCGCGACAGGTGCCCCGCCCAGCCAGGGTGCGACTCGCTCACCCGGTGGCACGACGGTGGCAGCCACGATCGTTTGTCCTCCTTCTGCCGCCGGCCGGTCCGCCGGGAGAGCTCCGAAGTACCGGCGACGGTTGCCGCCGGGTCGGTTCGGCTCAGCCGTGGGAATAGGCGACGACCTGGCCGTCGTGTGGGCCGGTCAGCCGCGGGGTTTCGGCCAGCGGCTCCGGTCGGTCGGTCACGTCCGACGGCCCGCGTGCCGGCACCGTGGTGGGGGACGCGGAGGACGACCTGGTCAACATCAGCAGTACGGCGATCCAGGTCAATCCGTCCACCGACAACGGATTCCAGACGACCTCGGTGAACGAATAGATGACGAAGAGCACGACCGGTGCCTTCGCGGTGAAGGCTCGCCCGTCGTCGACTGCCCGGTGCAGCAGCGTGGCCAGCCAGAGACCGAACAGCGCCAGCGCCACCAGGCCACCGGAGAAGATGACCAGGACGTAGACGGAGTGGAAGAAGTGCTGCGGCGCCTCACCGATGTCCCGCAGGTGGTACCACTTCGAGACACCGGCGCCGACGAGCTCCTGGCCGGCGATGTACTCCCGGGCCGTCACCCAGATGTTGCCGCGGTTGCTCAGTGTCGTCCTTGTTGCGCTCCACGTCAGGTAGGCGGCGGCGGTCAGGGCACCGACGACCATGGCTACACAGAGGGTGAAGGGGATCTGCGGGAATGCCCGCCGCCGCTCGAGGACGAGCGCGCCGAGGACCCAGACGCCCACGGCGGCGAGGGCCAGGTAACTGGTCCGGGCGCCGGTCGCGACGATGATCAGGAGACAGAACGACGCCGCCGCCAGCAGTTCCCTCCGACGCATCGCGCAGACCGCGGCGACCAGGGTGAACGACGCGATCATGGCGACGTAGTTCTCGGAGCTGTAGAAGCTCTGGAACAACCCTCCCGCCAGCGAGCACTTCTCCAGCTTGCCGGTGGTGCAAGGGCGCCACGCGTGTGCGTACGCGGCGGTGGGGATCGTCAGCAGCACGAGGACGGCCAAACCGACGTAGGCGGTGGCCCGGGTGCCCAGTGCGGCGCCGGCCGACATCAGCCAGACCACGAGCAGCAGCAGCCCGGCCGCGACGTACGCCGGCAAGCGCGAGCCGTACAGGCCGGAGCCGGAGAAGGCGTCGACGCTGAAGCACCACACGAGCAGCGCTGCGGCCATCCCCAGGGAGACCCGCTGCCAGATGTCGGACGCCCCGCGCAACTGCCAGCGGCGGGTGACCACCAGCCAGGCGAGCAGGCCCAGCACCAGCACGCCGATGACGGCCGACGACTGCTCGCCGGCGAGCACCGGCGCCGCGTTCGCGAGCACCGCGAATCCGATGAGCGCGACGGCTGTCCCACTGCCGCCGAAGGAGGCGGCGACGACCCGTCGTGTGCGGAACAGCCAGACGGCCACCCCGAGTCCACCGGCGCTCAGCAGGACACCGAAGAGTGTTGTCACCTCAGACCCTCTCCGTCCGATGTGCCGGGCCACGTGCGGGGACCGGGTGGCGGGGACCGCCCGAAGGAAGCCCGGAGCACCGCGTCGCAGACAGCCTGGAAACGGCACGCCCCGGCCAGCCGCACGTGGAGGATAGCCGGACGGTCACCGCTGCAACGCCTCCACCCACCGGCGGCTCACCTCCGCGGGGTGGAACGCGCTGCGCCGGGCCCGCCAGGCCTTCTCGAAGTCGCCGTAGGTGGGTCGCTCGTGCCGGGTCATGCGTAGGATCGCGTCGGCGAGTGCCGCCGGAGTGCACTCCGCCGCGAGGACGCCGGGCACGAGTTCGGGGACGAGTTCGTCGAGGGTGGGCACCGGCAGCGCGGCGACCGGCAGTCCGGCCTCCGCCGCCTCCACCAGACTGAACCCGAACGTCTCGGCGCGGGAGGGGTGCACGAGCAGGTCGGCCTCCGCGAGCAGCGGGGCCACGCCGGGGATCCGGCCCAGGAACGTCACCCGGCCCGCCAGCCCGAGTCGGCGTGCCTGCTCCTCCAGGAGCGTGCGCTCCTCGCCGTCGCCGGCGAGCGTCAGGTGATGGTTGGCGGGCAGCTCGGCCAGGGCGGCCAGCGCGCAGGAGTGGTTCTTCAACGGCCGGAGAGCTCCGGTGGTCACCAACCGGACTCGGCCCGAGTCGGCGACCGGCCGGGGTGGGACGAAATCGCCCGTGGGAACCGGATTGGCGATGGTGACGACCTGCTGCCCCGGCCGTAGCCACCGCACCGTTCGGGCGACGCCCTCGGAGACCGCCACCACCAGCCGGGGGCGGAGCGGGGCGGCCCCACCCGTCCGCGCCAGCACCCGGACCCGCCGGTCGTACCCGAGCCGCTCTCGAAGCAGTGAGTGCTCCCAGGCGACGAAGGTCCGGCCGGAACCGGCCAGGGCGGCACCGACCGGCACCGCGGCCCACAAGCCGCTGGCGACGATCTCGACGTCTGCCGGCAGGTTGCGCAGCCGTCGGCGCAGCGGCGGCACCGCCTCCACCAGGCGCGTGATCCGAGACCCGAGATCGAGCCGGTCGATCGGAAGGTCGTCGAGGCCGGGCGGTACCGCCCTCGAGAGGACCGTCGCGGACACCTCCGCACCGTGCGCTGCCAGCGCCCGCAGGAGGAGTACGGCGGCGCGCTCCATGCCGTAGAAGGGTTCCAGCTGCGGCAGGACGAAATGCAGGCGCATCAGCTGGAACCACCGGCGCTGGTGCCCACCCGCGACCGCCGCATCGCCACCCTCTCGAGGGTGGCGCGCGGGACCAGCCCGAGCGCCGCCAGCACCGCGTTGCGTGCCGACGGCGGGGAGTTGCGGCGGATGGCGCGCACCATCTCCCGTACGCCCTCCCGGTCCCGGGCCTGCAACGCGTACCGGAGGGTTTGCGCGGCGATGAAGTCGGAGAAGGTCTCGGGGGCCCACACCCCCTCCCACCGTCGGGCCCACTCCCACGACGTCCGCCAGTCGGCCCCGGCGGAGATGGACCCGGGGCTGCCCACGGTGTAGACCGCGGTCGCCTCCTCGATCTGGACGATCCTTGCCCCGGGCAGGCGCGCGGCCCGGATCAACCAGTCCCAGTCCTGGTGGCGGGGCAGGGTCTCGTCCCACCGGCAGGCGGTGGCGAGCTCGTGCGTGGTCAGCAGCGTCGAGGTGGGCAGCGACTGGCGGCCGACGCCGAGATGCCGCCGGCGGAACAGGTAGTCCTCCGGCAGGGTGCCGTCGGTGATCAGGACGGCGGGGGCAGCGGACGGGAGAGGATCAGCGCCGGCCTTCCGCTGCAGGATCCGGGACGACACGACGGGGCGGAAACCCTCCCCGGCCAGTCGCTCCAGCACGGGAACCTGGGCCGACAGTTTCGCCGGCAGCCAGGCGTCGTCGTCGTCGAGGAACGCGACGTGGCTGCCGGGAGCGGCGTGTGCGACCCCGAGGTTGCGCGCGTAGGAGCCCCGGCGGCCGCCACCGGTGCAGACGACCTCGTCGATGTGTTCCCGTAGCTCCCGCACGGTCGGGGGGACGTCGGCCAGGTCGCATACCACCACGACGTGCACGGAGACTCCGTGCTGGGCGCGCGCGGACAGAACCGCTTCCGCGAGGCTGGGTCGGCCCGTGGTGGGGATCACGACCGATACGTCCGGCATTCGATTCTCCATGCGTTCGAAGTGCGACCGGAGACGGAAGGGACCGGCGCGCACATGCTTTCAGACGACAGGTGGTCCGGGCCCGAACCGGAGGCAGGGCGAACCCGTGGGTCGGCCCGGCGCCTCGGCGGTACGCACGCCCGGCAGCTCAGCGACCACCGCCGCGGAAGACCTCCGTCACGGTGCGGAGCAGCACTTTGGCGTCGAGCCAGAGCGACCAGTTCTCGATGTAGTAGTTGTCGAAGCGCGCCCGGTCCGAGATGGGCGTGTCTCCTCGCAGGCCACTGACCTGCGCCAAGCCGGTGAGGCCCACCGGGACCCGGTGGCGCATCGCGTAGGTGGGGTACTCGGCCGAGAACTTCTCGACGAAGTAGGGACGCTCCGGCCGCGGACCGACGACGCTCATGTCGCCCCGCAGGATGTTCCACAACTGCGGGAGCTCGTCGAGGGAGGTGCGCCGCATGAAACGGCCGATCGGGCCCACCCGCCGGTCGTGCGCGATCGACCAGTTGGTCTGCGACTCGTTCTCGTCGACCGGACGCATCGAGCGGAACTTGATGATGTGGAACGGCTTGCCGTTCCGCCCGATGCGCTCCTGGTAGAAGAAGATTCCGCGACCGCCGTCGATGAACGTCGCAATGGCGCACAGCAGCAGTACCGGGCTCAGCAGGAGCAACGCCATTGCGGCGAACACGATGTCGGACAGCCGCTTGAGCGCCCACCGGGGGCCGGACAGGGTGGTGTGGCCGATCTTGACAATAGGGACCGCACCGATGTGGTCGCCATGCGAGCGCGAGCCCCAGAGCTGCGGCACAGCCCACAGATCGCAGTTCCCGACGGTCGGCTGGCGCAGGATCTCCATCAGAAACGACTCCGAGCAGTCCGGGTCGGCGACCAGGAGGACGTCACACTCCAGAAGCCGCACCAGCTGGCCGAGCTGGTCGAGCTTCCCGATCAGGGGGAGGCCCAGCTGCCCCGACTGGGACGACATGTCGACGCAACCGACGAACCGCAGGCCGTACTGAGGGTAGCGGCGCAGCAGCCGGGCCAGCTCCATGGCGGTGGGTCCGCTGCCGATGATGATGGCGTTGTGCTCCACCCACCGGCGCCTGCGGGCGATGATGGCGAACTCGCGGGTGACGAACCGTCCGACGATCACCAGCCCCGCGGAGACGGCCACCCCGCGGAGGTAGCTGAAGACGTACTCCTCGGATTCGTGACGCAGGGCCGCGATGATGGCGACCACCGCCGCAGCCGCCAGCAGCCGCCCGCAGATACTCGGCAACTCGTCGAGAATGCTGATGTGTCGGCGCGCCACATAGAGCCCGCCGGCGGCGAAGATGGTCACGGTCAGGGCCGCCATGGCCAGGGTGCCGCGCCAGAAGTGCTGGGTCACCAGTAGGGGGGCCAGCAGCGCGGCGATGTCGACCGGAGCGGTCATCATCCAACCGCGCAGCCAGCGGGTACGCGAGGAGGCGCGGGAGCCGGCGTACGGCAGCACGGCAGTGATGTCCGGCCCCGAACGGGGTGCCGCGTCGAGCGCCGGGCTGTTCGGCACGGTGGGCGCGTCGATCAAGGACGCGGACGTGCGCCGGCCGACTGCCGGATCCCCCTCCTCGTCGGCCGCGTCGGTCGCCGTCGACCTGCGGTGCAGCGCCCGGTCGCCCTGTGGCTCGATCAGCGATTGACCGCCCGTGGCCGAATACCCTGGCATGGTTGTCCTCTCCCCGTGAAAGCCCTCGCCGCACGGAGTGCGGCGAGGCGAACGCAAGATACGATGCGTGCCACAGGTTCACCAGAGCCGCCAGGGCGGTTCCGGCCTCCTACTTTCCGGCAGTCAAGATTTCCGTGACCGCGTCGCGGCGCACCGCGTCGTAGAACGACTGAACCTTGTCGGCATCCGCGAACACCACGCTCTCGCTTCCGACCCGACCGGTGCCCTTGGTGGGGCTGGTCATGAAGGTCAGGTTCTTGCTGCGCAGGTTGCGCAGGTCCGTCGCCGTCCCCACCAGCGACATCCCCTCGTCCACCGAGACCGAGTTCGACGCAGCCTTGACGAAGGAGTTCAGCCGTCCCGGGTTCGTGACAATGCCGCCGGACACCGCCTTGTCCAGAATCGCCTTGATGACCTGCTGCTGGTGTCGGATGCGGGCGAAGTCCCCGTCCGCGAACTGCTTACGCTGCCGGGAGTAGTCCAGCGCCGCCTCGCCGTCCATCCGCTGCATGCCCTGGTGGAAGGCGCGGAAGGGCGGATGGATCGAGGTGAAGTTCTTTTCGACGTTGATGTCGATGCCGCCCAGCGCATCGATGATTTCCTTGAAGCCGGCGAAGTCGATGATCAGAACATGATCGATCCGGACACCGGTGAACTTCTCCACGGTCTGCACCATCAGCGGCACCCCGCCCCAGGCGTACGCTGCGTTGATCTTCGCGTCACGACCGCCATGCTTGCCGTCCTTGGACCGCGGGATCGGCACCCAGGTGTCCCGCGGGATCGATATGAGCTGCGCGCTCGACCGGCCCTTCGGCAAGTGGGCCACGATGATGGTGTCGGTACGCGAGCCCGACGTGCCCTCTGGATCGCGGGAGTCGCTGCCGAGGATCAGCATGTTCATCGCGTCCTTGGCGACCACTTGCGGACGTTCCGCCGCCGGCACGTCGGCGAAGGCGTCGACCCGCTCGATGTCCGACTCCACGGAGCGCAGGTACAGCCCACCCGCGACCATGCCACCGCCGGCCAGCAGTGCCAACACCAGGAGGGTGATCAGAGTGACCCGCTTCCACCGTGGACGCCGCCGGCGGGGACTGTCGGTCGACTCCGGTGCTCCCTCGATGTCGAGAGTCTGGGTCTCGGGCTCCGCGTACGGCTGGCGATATGACATGGCGCGATGCTACTGAGTCTGGCTCCGGGCCGCGTACCCCCGTCCGGCCGGAGGGCGCCCGTTATGAACGAGAACTTTCATCCCGACGGGTGGCGCGCTGGGCTGATCGGACACCCGATGGACCGGACCGAGGTCCGGCGCGCCATCGCCCGCCCCGCCTCGACCCGATCACCGATCGCCGCCAGGCAGGAAACCTTGCGGCGATCGCTGTGACAATCAGTTCCACCACCGCCCGTCGATCCTCCGGCCAGCGGGACCTCCAGGCCGGGGCCGAAGGCGGATCAGGTAGCCGCGACGCTCTGTTCCCGCAGGATCGTTTCGGCGAGGTCAAGCACAAGTCCCGCGCTTGCATCCCAACTCGAACGGGTGAGGTAGTCGCGCCGGGAGCCTTGACTGAACTGGCCATAGCGCTCGGGCATCGCTACCTGCCGGACCGCTTGCGCATATGCGGACGGCGGCGCGTCCGCCGGGAGCAGGATCCCACCTTCGGCAACCCGGTCCGGAACACCTCCGACGTCGGCCGCCACGATCGGCAGTCCGTACGCGGCGGCCTCACCGAGCACCATCGGGAAGGGGTCGTTGCGAGTCGGTAGCAGAAAGACGTCGGCCTGGCGGTACATGGCCCTCAGTTGTTCAGCTTGCTGGCTGTCCTGCTTCGAGAGAAAGCCGTGATAGGTGACGTACGGGCGATCCCAGGAGCCGTCCGGCGGCGTTGCGCCGACAACATCCAGGTGAGCCGGGAATCCAGTACGGATCAGCTCATCCATCATCAGAACAGCCCTGTCGAAACCCTTACGGTGCCACTTCACCCCCATTGTAAGGAGCCGCAGCGGGCTGCCCGGGCGCTCGCGAGGAGGCAGCTGAGGGTCATCTATGTTGGCGCCGAAGGGCACCCGGAACACCCGATCCGGGTCGAGGGAATAGCGCTGAATGGCATCCTCACGCGCCCAGTTGGACGGCATGAAGATGCCGGCCAGCCTGCTCAATGCGCGTGCTTCGGTGTCCGCTGCCAGGCGGCGGGTCCGGTCGGACAGATTCGACCAGTGCGGCGCCAGATCGATGCGTTGCCCTACTGTGGCGTCGCCCCAGTAAACACACGGAGGATCGGAGGGCTCCAGGCCCCATGGATACCATCCCATGAGCAGGACGAGATCCACATTTCTGCCGCGCAGTTGCCGACGCATCGCGCGGGTGAAATGCGCCAGCACCGCCGGCTCGGCTTCCCAATTGATCTTGTTGCCCAATCGGTCTGTCGCACCCGACAGGAGCTTTCCGGCGCGGTAGACGGGTGAGGACAGCGGGCCGACGATAACCGGGTCGTGGTCGCGGCGCCGTAACGCCTGAATGAAATGGGCTGGCGTTCCCGACCAGACATGCACATCTTCTGGCGAGCCCGGCACCGTACAGACCGCAAGTTTCATGGCGCCCAACATAGTCCATGCAGGAGCCGCTTCGGCAGACGGGACGTCGCGCCTTAAGGCGGTGCGGGACCTTGTCGAGCGGCGATCCGTGCCAGCGGCTCGGCATGCCGGATTTTTGTACGAACGTGGCGAATAGGATTTGGTGGACGGGTGCGGTCGCCGGGAGGAGGCGGCTGGTTCCCGAGGTCAGCGAGGCTGGGACGGTCATGCCCCCGCCCCCGCGGCCCCATCGTGGCCCCGCTGATCCACCGTGGCACACTCCTCTCCATGACGGGGGAGGTGCGCAGCCGGATGCGCCGCCACACGGCCGTGCTCCTGGCTGGGCAGGTCGGACGCGTCGCGCTGCAGGGTCTCTACTTCGTCCTGCTTGCCCGCACCCTCGGTGCCGCCGACTACGGCGCCAGCGCAGCCGTACTAGCCCTGGTATCCATGCTTCTTCCGTTCTCCAGCCTCGGCACGATTCTGCTGCTGGTGCGAAACGTGTCGCAGAAACCCGGGTCCGCTCCCGTCCAATGGACCAACTGCGTGACTCTGGTGCTCATCTCCGGGACAACGCTGGCGGTTTTGTTGACAGCGGCCGGCCAATGGGTGGCTCCGGCAGCCACATCCTTGGTGGCCATCGGGGCCGTCGGCTTTGCGGATCTCGTTCTGGCGCGGGTGACCGAGGCCGCGGGGGCGGTTTTCCACGCACAGGAGCGGATGAACAGGTCCGCGCTGGTTCCAGTCATTCTTCAGGCTGCTCGGCTCCTCGGCCTCACCGTGCTCATTCTGGGACCGTGGGCAGTGACACTCACCTCATGGGCCATTTCGTATTACGTCTCCACCGGGTTCGTGTGCGTCGCACTGGTGGTCCTCGTTTTCAATGACGTCGGCTGGTCGCCACCAAATCTTGCCTTGTACCGCCAGGAGTGGTGGACCGGCGTCCTCTTCTCCATCGGCATGTCGTCGACCACGGTTTACAACGACGTGGACAAAGCAATGCTGGGGCGCCTTTCCACCCTTCAGGCCACGGGCATCTACTCCGCTGCGTATCGAGTTGTCGACATGTCGTACGCGCCGGTGCGGTCCCTGCTCGGCGCCGCATCCCCCGCGATGTGGCGCGCCGGGGCCACCGGCAGCGTCACTGCCGTCACCGAGGTGGCCCGGGCCAGGCTCATCCGGCCCGCTGTCGCCTATTGCGTACTCGGCACGGTGGTCATGTTCAGCGGCGCTGACCTCCTACCGGCGATCCTCGGGGCGTCATTCGCGGAGTCGGTCCCAGCGCTCCGGGCCCTCTCCTTCCTGCTGATCATCAAGGGATGCCACTACGTCATCGGCGATACGCTGACATGCGCCGGGGCGCAGGGTGCCCGTACCGTTGTCCAAGTGGCCGTTGCGATTCTGAACGTCGGCCTGTGTTTCGCCCTGATTCCCACCTACGGCTGGCATGGCGCCGTCGTTGTGAGCTTGATTTGCGACGGGCTGCTCGCCGTTACGCTCGGCGCGATTCTTGTCCACAGACTCCGCCGCGAGCGGAAGCAGCCCGCCCCCGTCCCGGCCAACTACGCCAGTACATCCTCGTCCAGCTGAGGCCGAGGTCGCCCAGACCTGGTACAACGGCACAGGTGGACGCAACGACGCTCCGGCGGGCCATCGCCCGCACCCCGCTCGCGCCGGTCGCCGCCTTCCCCAAGCGGCTCGCCCGGGTCGCCCGGCACGACGCCAAGGTGCTGCGCACCTCCGCCCGCTGGTTGTTCACCTCCCGCGAACATCACAACTACACGTACGACCTGACCAAGCTGAGCCGGCAGCACCTCGCCTGGTTCGTCAGCGTGTCCTGCGACGTGCCGGTCCGCCAGGTGCGCGACTGGTTCGCCGAGCTGGAGGGCGACACCGAGCTGCGCGGACACGTCGAGGCCGCCACCGCCGCCGCCGCCCGCCGCGGCCTCGCCGACCGGCAGGTCCGGTACGCCCGCCGGGTCGGCTGGTATGCCATCGTCCGCGCCCGCAAACCCGCCCACGTCGTCGAGACCGGCGTGGACAAGGGGCTCGGCAGCGTCGTCCTGGCCGCCGCCCTGCTGCGCAACACCACCGAGGGGCACCCCGGCCGGCTCACCTCCCTCGACATCAACCCCGAGGCCGGCTACCTCGCTCGCGCCACCCCCTGGGCCGACATGGTCGACCTGGTCATCGGCGACTCCGTCGCCTCGATCGGCGCGCTGGACCGCCCGGTCGACCTCTTCCTGCACGACAGCGACCACAGCCGGGTCCACGAGCAGCGCGAGTTCGAGGAGATCGAGCCGAAGCTCGCCCCCGGCGCGATGCTGCTCACCGACAACGTCACCGCCACCAACGTCCTCGCCGAACACGCCGAACGGACCGGACGGCGGTTCCTCGCCTACCGGGAGACCCCCGCCCGCCACTGGTACCCCGGGGACGGCATCGGCGTCGCCTGGTGAGGGTCTTGTGCCTGGTCGGCCCCAGGATCGATGATGGCCGAAGCGGCACATCGACGAAGGAGTCGCGATGGCAGTCATCCACCACCCCCGGGTTGCCTGGGACACCGCCCGGGTGATCGTCGAATCGGCCCCCGACGCGGAGCTTTTCGCCTGGGTCCGGCAGGAGCTCGGCGGACTGCTCGGCTCCTCCGCCCGCGACGCGCTCACCGCGACCCGCGACCGGCTGTGCCGCGCCGGCGACGCCCGGGTGCCGGCCGAAACCGGCCTGTGGCGGGTCCGACTGGAGGACCTCCTGCGGGAGCGGCCGGAGCTGGCCGGGCAGGTGTCCTCCTTCACCGCCGTCGCCGTCGGCCTGCTCCACGCCCGCGAGTCCTGAGCCCTGCGCTCAGCGAGCCTTGTCCGGTCCGCGTGGTTCCGGCAGTGGCGGGACCGGCTGCGGCTGGCCGGGCCCGGCGGTCACGCGGTCGCGTCCGCCAGGTCCAGCCACATGAAGACCTCGTCGCGATCGTCGCCCGGCCCCACCCGCAGCGCCCCCGGCAGCCGGCCGACCTCGCGGTAGCCGAGCCGGCGGTAGAACGCCTCCAGGCCCTGCCCGCCGCGGAGCGTGACGTGCAGCGCCGACCAGCCCAGCTCCGGCGCGCGCCGCGCCGCCTCGCGCATGAGATCGAGGCCGTACCCCCGTCCCTGGGTGTCCGGGTGGACCATGACGCGCTTGAGGATGCCCCAGTGGGTCTTCAGGTGGAAGCGGTTGTCCGCGAAGACGAGCACCGCCACCGGGCGTTCCCCCGCGTAGCCGACCAGCAGCCGGTCCGGGCCGCCGGTGATGTCGGCGAAGGTCCGCTCGGCGAGGGGCCGGACCTCGGCCGTGGTCACCGGGGCGACGAAGCCGACCGCGCCGCCGGCGTTGGTGGCGTCCACCCACAGGTTGACGAGTTGCTCGCGCAGGGCCGCGGTCAGCTCGGGATCGAGAACGAAACGCAGGTCCACGCCCGCCATCCTGCGCGAATGGCCGGGCGTGAACCCCTGTTCGTGATCCTCACGACACTGCCGCTGGTGCGGGAGAGGGGAGTCGAACCCCCACGTCCTTTCGGACAATAGGACCTAAACCTATCGCGCCTGCCTGTTACGCCACTCCCGCGGACGTGCTGAGTCTAGAGCGTCGAGCCTCCGGGGTGGTGAGGCCAGCCTCCCTCAGGATCAGCAGGACGGTGCGGTGACTGATCACCCGTTTGCCGCCGGATGCCTCGGCGAGGCCCTGAGCGATCCGTCGGGAGCCGAACTGCGGATGGCTGAGCGCGAAGCGGATGACGGACTCCCGGAACTGCTGCTGGACAGGACGGTCGCGGACGCGCGGTGGCCCGGAGACGCTTCCCGTGGCTTCCAACTGTCGGCGAAGCCGGCTGACGTGGTCTCTTGTGCACCCGAGGAGTCGGGCCGCGGCCACGGTTGTCAGCTGCCCAGCGCTGACCTGTTGGACCAGGGTTAGAGCGTCGGTGGTTGGTGGTGAGATCTGCCGCCTAGGAGATCCTGCGGAGGAGAGTGTGCGAGGCGATCCGTCTCCCGCCGGTGCGTGCGTGCGCGGCCGTCCGGCGTAGGTGTCCGTCTGGCTGTGGCGGTTCGGGCAGAGCAGACGCAGGTTCGGCGGCCGGTTGTCCAGCCGGTCGCCGTTGATGTGGTCGACGTGGAGGACGAGCGGCATGCCCTGCCAGACGGGCCCCAAGCCGCAGTTCTCGCACCGTTCGGGTACGCCGATGAGGGCCAGGGCGCGCCTCAGCCGGAAGCCGGGCGTTCTTCCGGATTTCGGTGGCAGCTTGACCAGGAGTTCGGACGGCGTCTGCCGTGGCCCCTGCCGTCCTCGGTTGTGCCCTTGCCCGGTGAAGTGGGAGGTGTCGATGCCGAAGCGTTTGAGCTGCCGGCTGATGTGCGCGTGTGAGCCGCCGCTGATCCGTACGCCGAGCAGGCGCATGACCTCCGTGACGCTGCGCGCCCGGGCCGCCGCTGCCGCCAGCGTCTCGGGGGAGTACTTGTACCGAGGCACGCACGGACGGTAGCGGCGGCGTACGACAGGTTCAGTCGAGCCCGAGGTCCCGGCGCAGCTTTGCGACGTGCCCGGTGGCCTTGACGTTGTAGAGCGCCCGCTCGATCTTCCCGTCCTCGTCGATGACGAAGGTGGAGCGGATCACGCCGGTGACGGTCTTCCCGTACATCTGCTTCTCGCCGTACGCGCCGTACGCGGTGAGCACGGCCTTGTCGGTGTCGGCGACCAGCGGGAAGGTGATGGCGTCCCGCTCGCGGAACTTCGCCAGCTTCTCCGGCTTGTCGGGGGAGATGCCCACGACCTCGTAGCCGGCGGCCTGGAGCGAGGCGAGCGAGTCCCGGAAGTCGCAGGCCTGCTTGGTGCAGCCGGGCGTCATGGCGGCCGGGTACGCGTACAGGATGACCTTGCGGCCGCGCAGGCCGGCCAGGGAGAGCGTCCCGCCGCTGTCGGTGGGGAGGGTGAACTCGGGGGCGGGGTCGCCGGCGTTGAGACGGTCGGTCATGGCCGAGACGATACCGCCGCCGCGGGGGCCGGTGCCGGTGCCGACGCGCCGCCGGGTGATGATCACCATGCCTTGTTGCAAGGGATTGGCAACAACGACCAGGCGCAAATAAGCTCACCGGTGACGGCGAGGACGGCCCCGCCGCGCCTCGGGAGGTCGAGTGGAAACCCTGGCGATGCACATCTCGAACGGGATCATCGACGGTCCCGTCGCCGCGATCTTCGCGGCGCTCGCGCTCGCCGTGCTCACCTTCTGCGTGCTGCGCGGGCGCCGCGACCTCGACGACCGGCTGGCCCCGATGGCCGGCCTGGTGGCCGCGTTCATCTTCGCGGTGCAGATGCTCAACTTCCCGATCTTCACCGCCGGGGTCAGCGGGCACCTGCTCGGCGGCGCGCTCGCCGCGCTGCTGGTCGGCCCCTGGGTCGGGGCGCTCTGTGTCGCCGTGGTCCTGGTGGTGCAGGCCCTGATCTTCGGCGACGGTGGGGTGGCCATGCTCGGCCTCAACATCACCAACATGGCGCTGCTCGGCACCGCCGCCGCGTACCTGCTGATCGCGTTGCTGCTGCGGGCGCTGCCGCGTACCCCGGGCGGCCTCGGCGTCACCGCCTTCGTCTCCGCGCTGGTCAGCGTGGTGGTCGCCAGCCAGGGCTTCGTCCTGGAGTACTGGCTGGGCGGCACCACCGATCTGGGCGGCAACCTGGCCGGGCTCGCCGGCACGATGGCCGGGGTCCACCTGCTGATCGGCATCGGCGAGGGCCTGATCACCGCGACCACCGTGGTGACCGTCGCGAAGGTCCGCCCGGACCTGGTGTACGCGCTGCGCGCCCGCAAGCCGGCCGTGCCGGCTCGCGCCGTCCCGATCGCCGGAGGTGCCCGATGAGCCGACGTTCCTGGCCCTTTGTCCTCGGCGGCCTGCTGGTCGCCCTGCTGCTCGCCGGCGTGGTCAGCAACTACGCCTCCCCGCACCCGGACGGGCTGGACTCGTCACTGCTCAAGGGCTGCACGGTGAACGCCGAGGGCGAGATCACCGGCGGCAGCTGCCCGGCCCAGCAGACCAGGGACCACGAGCTGGCCGACAGCCCGCTGGCCGACTACGGCGTCCGGGGGATCAGCAACGGCTTCCTCTCCACCGGCCTCTCCGGCGTCCTCGGGGTGCTGCTCACCTTCGCCCTCGGCGGCGGCCTGTTCTGGCTGGCCCGCCGCCGCGGCCCGGCCGCCGACCGGTCGGCCGGCACCGCCGACCGGCCGACCGGCCCGGCGGCTGACGACCCGACCGGCACCGCCGACGACGACCGGGCCGCCCCGGCGACGGGCGACCCCACCGACGAGCGGCCGTCCCGCGCCGCCGGTACCCGCTGAGCGGCGGGCCGTCATGGGTGCCGGGCACGCGCACGTGCTCTACCGCGAGTCCACCTCCCCGGTGCACCGCCTCCCGCCCGAGGTGAAGATCACCGCGATGGTGCTCCTCACCGTCGCGGTGGTCGCCACCCCGCGGGAGGCGTACTGGGCCTTCGGCGGATACGCCCTGCTGGTCGCCGCCGTGGCCGCGCTGGCCCGGATCGGGCCGGGTTGGCTGCTCAGCCGGGCGTTGATCGAGCTGCCGTTCGTGCTCTTCGCGTTCGCGTTGCCGTTCTTCGGCACCGGGGAGCGGGTCGAGGTGGCCGGGCTGAGCCTCTCCGTGGACGGGCTGCACGGCGCGTGGAACATCCTGGCCAAGGGCACGCTCGGCGTACTCGCGTCGCTCCTGCTGGCGGCGACCACGACGACCCGTGACCTGATCGTCGGCCTGGACCGGCTGCGCTGCCCGCAGGTCCTCACCCAGATCGCCACCTTCATGCTGCGCTACCTGGACGTGCTGGTGGGGGAGGCCCGGCGGATGCGGGTGGCCCGGGTGTCCCGCGGCGACGACCCGCGTTTCCTCTGGCAGTTGCGCGGGTTCGCGGCGGGGGTGGGCGCGCTGTTCCTGCGGGCCTTCGAGCGTGGCGAGCGGGTCTACCTGGCGATGGTGTCGCGCGGCTACTCGGGTCGGATGCCGGCGGTCTGGCAGGGCGCGGGCGCGGCCACCGCCGGGCAGTGGGCGGCCGCCGCGACGGTGCCGGCGATCGCCGCCACCATCGCCACCGTCGCGGTCGTGCTGACATGATCGGGTACGTGGACCAGCCGCCTTCCCTGGACGTCCGTGGCGTCCGGTACGCGTACCCGGACGGTCACGTCGCCCTGCACGGGGTGGACCTGACCGTGCCGCGCGGCGACCGGGTGGCGCTGCTCGGGCCGAACGGCGCCGGCAAGACGACCCTGGTGCTGCACCTCAACGGCATCCTCACCCCGACCGAGGGGACGGTGAGCGTCGGCGGCCTGACGGTCAGCCGGGACCGGGACACCCTGGCGGAGATCCGCCGCCGGGTGGGCATCGTCTTCCAGGACCCCGACGACCAGCTCTTCCTGCCCACGGTCGCCGAGGACGTCGCGTTCGGCCCGGCGAACCTGGGGCTGCGCGGGGCGGAGCTGGCCGCCCGGGTCGACGAGGCCCTCGCCGCGGTGGGGATGAGCGAGCACCGGGACCGGGCGCCGCACCATCTCTCCTTCGGCCAGCGGCGCCGGGTGGCGGTGGCCACGGTGCTCGCCATGCACCCGGAGATCCTGGTCCTCGACGAGCCGTCGTCGAACCTCGACCCGGCGGCGCGGCGGGAGCTGGCGGAGATCCTCCGGGGTCTCCCGGTGACCCTGCTGATGGTCACCCACGACCTGCCGTACGCGGCGGAACTCTGCACCCGCTCGGTGATCCTCGACGGCGGCCGGATCGTCGCCGACGCCTCCACCCTGGACGTCCTCACCGACGAGGAGCTGCTGGCGAGGCACCGCCTCGAACTCCCCTACGCCTTCAACCCCCGCACCGCCCCCCGCCCCTCCTGATCCACGCGGTCCGGGCATCCCAATTTCCGCACAGATTCACGGAACGTGTGCCCTTGCGTGCGCGGAAGAGCACTGTTTCCGTGAATGAGTGCCCACGTCGGGGGCGAGGGCCCCGCGTGGGTGGGTCAGTGGGGGGTGGGGGTCGCGGGGGCGGGGCGACGGGGGCGGGCCGCGCGGGAGGTCGCGTGCAGGCGGAGGAGGCCGGCGGCGACCGCTCCGGCCCCGGTGGCCAGGACGAGCGTCACCAGGACCCGGGCGAGGCCGGCCGGCCAGGGCGCCGGGACCACCGAGCGGGACAGCACGGCCAGGTTCGCCGCCCCGGCGAAGAGCGCCAGGCACGCCCCGGCCAGGGCGAGGGCGAAGTCGGCGGCCGGGCGCCGGGCCAGCGCGTACCCGCCGGCGGCGAGCGCGCCGAGCCCGGTGAGCAGCGCCCAGGTCTGGGCGGTGAGCAGCCCGAGCAGCACCCCGCCGACGCCCTGGGCGCCGGCGTCCAGGGCCCGCCCGATGGTGACCGTGACGGCGGCCAGCCCGCCGAGCGCGAGCAGGGCGCCGGCCGCGCGCAGCGCGCGGGCCCCGGCCGTGGTGCCGGCCGGGACGAGTCCGGCCGCGCCGATGAGCAGGAAGCCGAGGGTGGCGGCGACCCACCAGGGGTACGGGTCGGGCGGCGGCAGCCAGTCCAGCGTGCCGCGTACCTCGATGGTGCGGTCGCCGTCGCGCAGCGGCACCACCCAGTCGCGGACCCGCTGCTCCCGGGCGGGGTCGGCGGTCACCTGCGCCGGCGGGTCGGACTCCAGCCAGAGGGTCCGCTGGTCGTGCCAGCGGGCCGACCGGTCGTCCGAGATCTTCCGCCAGACCGGCGTCGCGGCCGGGTCGGCCTCGGGGGAGAGCCGGGTGTCCCCGGCGATGGTCCGGTTCAGGTACGTGGCGGGGGAGCGGGTGTTCTCGTACACCCCGCCCGGCCCGATCCGCAG
This sequence comes from Micromonospora sp. NPDC048930, assembly GCF_043197935.1. Taxonomy (NCBI): domain Bacteria; kingdom Bacillati; phylum Actinomycetota; class Actinomycetes; order Micromonosporales; family Micromonosporaceae; genus Micromonospora; species Micromonospora sp. NPDC048930. The sequence continues at coordinate 130,443 of NZ_JBICUB010000008.1, read as the reverse complement.
GTACGGCTCACCGGAGTAGCCGAGCACCTCGACGTCCCGCCCGGTGGTGTTGGTCAGTTCCAGCCGGGCTCCCGCCTCGACGATCCGGGCGGTGAGCCCGCGCGGGGCGGGGTTGAGCGCGGTGACCTCGGCCCGGTAGTCGGTGGCGTCGGGCGCGTCCGCGCCGTGCGCGGCGGCGGGTGTGGCGAGGGCGAGCAGGGCGGCGAGCGCGGCGGTGACCACCAGCCCCGTCCGCCGCAGCGGTACGAGGATCACTTGCCGGCCGCCTCCACCGCCGCCCTGATCCCCTCCGGGGTACGGTCCTGGACGTTGGTGCCGTTGACCTTGATGGTCGGGGTGCCGGTCACGCCGGCCTTGCTTGCCTCGTCGGTCACGTGCTCGGTCCACGACTTGTAGGTGCCGTCCTTCACGCAGGAGCCGAAGTCGTCCCGGTTCAGCCCGACGCCCGCCCCGATGTCGATCAGCTCGTCGTCGCTGAGCCCGGCGCTGTTCTCCGGCGGCTGCTTGGCGAAGAGCTGGTCGGTGAACTCCTTGAACTTGCCGCCCTGAGCGGCGCAGCCGGAGGCGGCCGAGGCGCGGGTGGAGTACTCGGTGGTGGAGAAACGGTTCAGGAAGGCGACCGGGTGGAAGATCACCTGCACCTTGCCCTCGCTGATCAACTGGTTGATCGTCGACCCGCTGGTGTCCTGGAACTGCTTGCAGACCGGGCAGAGGTAGTCCTCGTACAGGTCGATGGTGACCGGTCCCTGGCCGAGTTGGATCCCGGTGCCGGTGTGGTTGGCGCCCGTCGGGGCGGTGTAGGTCGTGGACTTCTGGCTGGAGTAGACGCCCCAGCCGATCAGCCCCGCGATCACCAGCACCACCACCGCGGCGATAGAGGTGATGATCGTGCGGGTCCGCCTTTTCTCGCGGGCGATCTGCTGCCGGACCACCCGGGCGGCGTTCTTCTGCCCCTTGCGACTACTCATCCTCGCCCTCCACGGGTGGTTCGCCCGCCAGCCAACCGTCCACCGAGAACGGGGTGCGGGGCCAGATCAGCAGGAAACCGGCCAGTGCCAGGAATCCCAGGTCCCGGAGGATCTCCGGGAGGTAGCTCGGGGCCTGGCCGGCGGCGAGCTCGCCGCCACCGCCGAAGCACCCGCAGTCGATGGCCAGGCCACGGGCCCAGGCGGAGGCGATGCCGGTGATGAAGACCACCAGCAGCGCCGTGGAGATGCCGGCGGCCAGCCGGGTGGCCAGCCCGATCAGCAGGAGTACGCCGAGCGCCAGCTCCACGAACGGCAGCGCGGCCCCGATCACGGCGGCCACGTCGTACGGCATCACCTGGTAGGCGTTGACCGCCCGGCCGGAGTTGCCCAGGTCACCGACCTTGCTGCCGCCGGCGGTCAACCAGACGGCGGCCAGCCCGAGCCGGGCGGCGGTGGCGAGCCAGGGCCGGAGGAGGGGCCAGCGGATGGCCCGGTCGCGAGGTGTGCTCACGGTGGTTAGTCGTCCGGGAGCCGGGGCCGGTTCCATGGTCATCCGGCCAGCGCGTCGCCGACGGCGTCGACCAGGTCACCGCGGGCCCGCGCCACCCGCGAGCGGATGGTGCCCACCGGCACCCCCTCCACGGCGGCGGCCTCGGCGTACGACAGGCCGAGCAGTTGGGTGAGCACGAACGCGGCCCGCCGTTCGGCGGGGAGCCGGCGGACCAGGTCGGTCGCGCCGAGCTGGCCGGCCGGGTCGGGGTACGGCCGGTCGGTGGCCGCGTGCGCGGCGAGCCGCTGGTCCAGCCGCCGCCGACGGACCACCGTCCGCAGGTGGTCCGCGCAGGCCCGCCGGGCGATGCCGAGCAGCCAGGTACGCGCGCTGGATCGCCCCTCGAACCCGGGCAGCGCCCGGAACGCCCGCAGGTACGTCTCCTGGGTCAGATCGTCGGCGCTGTCCGGGTCGACCAGGGCGGCGGCGAAGCGCCACACCTCGGCCTGGGTGGCCCGGACGAAGGCGGCCTGCGCGGTCGGATCGCCGGCGCGGGCGGCCAGCGCCCAGTCGGTCACCCGGTCCGGCGCAGCGTCCCGCGCCGCCGGAGGGCGGTCGGCGGAGGTGTCGCGCGGGCCGGGGATCACGACAGACGAGGTTACGCGGGGTATCTGGGCGGGACAGGGTCCTTCGGCCCTTTCCGTGGTCCCGCCCACGCCGGGAACTTTCCCGGCCCACCCACCGACTACCCGCTCATGAGGTGCGACGACGTACGCGTGGCGCTCTCCGCCCGGCTGGACGGGGAGGACCCGCAGGCGCCGGCCGCGGCCCTGGACGCGCACACCGGATCCTGCCCGGGCTGCCGCTCCTGGCTGGCGTCCGCCGAGCGGGTGACCCGGCTCACCCGGGTGCAGGCGGTGGACGTACCCGACCTGACCGCCGCCGTGCTCGCCGCGGTGGCCGCGGACCGGGCGGCGGCCCGGGACGGAGCGGCGGCGACGGTGCGGGCCCGCCGCCAGGTGCTCCGGGTGGCCGTCGCGGTGGCGGCCGTCGCGCAGCTCGCCGTCGCGCTGCCGATCCTGCTGGCCGGGCTCGGCGTCGAGGCCGACCCGCACACCGGCCGGGAGATGGCCTCCTTCGACGCGGCGCTCGCCGTCGGCTTCGCCCTCGCCGCGTGGCGGCCGGAACGGGCCCGGGCGTTCCTGCCGGTGGCGCTGGTGCTGGCCGTCTGCCTGGCCGGGACCAGCGTGGCGGACATCGCCGCCTCGACCACCGCCGTCGTGCACGAGCTGGGCCACCTGGCCGCCGTGGTGCAGGCGGGTCTGCTCTGGGCGCTGGGCCGGGTCAGCGGCGAGCCGGGACGGCGGCTGCCGGCGGCGTTCGCCCCGGGGCGCGGATGAGGCGGGTTCGCCGATCGCCGGACGGTCGGGAAGCATGATGGTCATGACTGCTGCCGTACGCCGGCCCGAGGCCGCCGCCGACCCCCGCCGGCGGCGCCCCGGGGCCGCCGTTGACCGCCGGGCCGAAGCGCATGCCGCCGCCGACCGTCGCTGGGTCGCCCGGCTGGGTGCCGTCGCCGGCCTGCTGATCACCCTCGTCGCCCTGCTGCTCGCCCCGGCCACCCCGGCCAGCGCCCACGCCGTGCTGGTGAGCACCAGCCCGACCGCCTCGTCGGTGGTGCCCAGCGGGCCCGCCGAGGTGGTGCTGACCTTCAGCGAGGGGGTCCGCAAGGTGCCCGGCAAGATCCGGGTGATCGCCCCCGACGCGTCCCGGGCCGACCGTGGCGAGCCCACGTTCAAGGGGTCGGTGGTGACCATCCCGGTGGACAGCTCCGCGCGCGGCACCTACCTGGTCAGCTACCGGGTGATCTCGGCCGACAGCCATCCGGTCTCCGGCGCGTTCACCTTCTCGGTCGGCGCCCCGTCCACCCCGCCGACCGACTCCGGTACGGACACCCGGGCCAACCCGGTCGTGGAGAACGCGGTCAAGGTGGCGAAGTACGTCGGCTACGTCGCTCTGCTGCTGGTGGTGGGCCCGGCGTTGGTGCTGGCCGCGCTCTGGCCGCGTCGGCTGTCCCGGCGCGGGCCGGCCCGGCTGGCCTGGTCGGGGCTGGGCCTGCTGGTGCTGGCCACCCTCGCCGAGCTGTGGTTGCAGGTGCCGTACACCAACGGCGGCGGCCCGTTCGACGTGACCGGCTCGGGTCTCGGCGACGTGCTCGGCAGTGCCTACGGGACGGCCCACCTGGTCCGGCTGGGTCTGCTCGCGGCGGCGGCGTTCCTGCTCCGGCCGCTGTTCGCCGGGCCGATCGGCCGCACCGACGGGATCATCCTGGCCCTCCTCGGCGGCGCCGCGCTGTTCACCTGGCCGCTGGCCGGTCACCCGGCGGCCTCGCCCGCCCCGGCGGTGTCGGTGGTGGTGGACGCGGTGCACCTGGGCAGCATGGCGGTCTGGCTGGGCGGCCTGGTGATGCTCGCGGTCTTCCTGCTGCGCCGGGCCAACGAGCGGGAGCTGGACGCCATCCTGCCGATCTGGTCCCGTTGGGCGGCCCTGGCGGTGGCGGCGCTGCTGCTCGCCGGCACCGTGCAGGGGCTGATCGAGGTGGCCACCCCGAAGGCGCTGCTCGACACCACGTACGGGCAGCTGCTGCTCGCCAAGATCGTGCTGTTCGTGCTGGTGATCGCGGTGGCCGCGTACTCCCGGTCGCTGGTGCGGCGGCGGACCGCCGCCGGCCGGCCGGGAACGATGCGCCGCGCGGTGCTGGTCGAGTTGCTGATCACCGCGGTGGTGCTCGGCGTCTCGGCGACCCTGGTGCAGACCACGCCCGCCCGCACCGCCTCCGCCGACGTGGCGGGTGCGCCCACCGGCTACTTCTCCACCACGCTCACCAGCCCGCTCTACTCGCTCCAGGTGGAGCTGGACCCGGCCGAGCGCGGCAACAACTCGCTGCACCTCTACGCGTACACGAAGGACAACCGGCCGCAGCCGGTCAAGGAGTGGAAGGCCACCGCGGCGCTGCCGTCGGCGGGCATCGAGCCGATCGAGATCCCGCTGCTGCCGCTGACCGACAACCACGCCACCGGGGAGATGAACCTCCCGGCGGCGGGGCAGTGGCAGCTGCGCTTCACCGTCCGCACGTCCGAGATCGACCAGGCCACGGTGACCGCCACCGTGCCGATCAAGTAACGGAAGGCTCTCCGACCCATGATCCGTATCCGGCGCTCCGCGACCGCCGCCGCGCTCACCCTCGCCGCCGTCGCCACCGCGGTGCTCGGCCTCGCCGGGCCCGCCTCCGCGCACGTCACGATCAACCCGAAGGAGGCGACCCAGGGCGGATACGGCCGGTTCGCCTTCCGGGTGCCGAACGAGAGCGACACGGCGGCGACCACCAAGGTCGAGGTGGTGCTGCCGGAGAACGCGCCGGTCGGCTCGGTCTCCACCATGCCGGTCGCCGGGTGGACGGTGCGGGTGGAGAAGCGCAAGGTGGACCCGCCGATCGAGGTGCACGGCAGCCAGCTCACCGAGGCGGTGTCCAAGCTGACCTGGACCGCGGCCACCGGCGGCGGGGTCAAGCCGGGCGAGTTCCAGGAGTTCCCGGTGTCGATGGGCCCGCTGCCGCAGGCCGACAAGATGGTGTTCAAGGTGCTCCAGACCTACTCGGACGGCAACGTGTCGCGCTGGATCGAGGAGCCCACGCCGGGCCAGGAGGAGCCGGAGAACCCGGCCGCGGTGCTCACGCTGACCGCCGCGTCGGCGTCCGCCTCGCCGGCCGCGAGCGCCCCGGCCGCCGCCGGGTCCGGTGAGGACGAGGACTCCGACTCGGCCGCCGTCGCCCTCGGCGTGGCCGGTCTGGTCGCCGGGCTGGCGGGCCTGATCCTCGGCGGGCTGGCCTTCCTGCGTACCCGGCGGGAGTCCACGCCGAAGTCCTGAACCCGCGTCGTCGGCCGCCGGCCCGTCGGATCTTCCGGCGGGCCGGCGGCCTTTCCACGGTCCTTGAGGTGCTTGCCGTGGATATCCGGCGATTGTGCGGTTCGCGTCGGTAAGGTCGGCCGGGTAATTGGCTACCGAGGGGGACGACGCGAATGCGTTTCGTGCGCACGATCGCCGGCATGCTGCTGTTGGCCGTGGGGATCCCGGCGTTGCTGGCCGGTGCCGGTCTCTGGACCGCCGCCCGGCACGCCGACCCGGACGGCGGTTTCGGCGCCCGCTTCGAGACGGTCCGCACCCCGGGGCAGGCCGTGGTGGTCACCGACGTGGACCGCCTGCTGCGCGCCGAGGCGCCGTTCGTCCGCACCGGCCAGGCCCGGCTGCGGCTGACCGCGCGGACCGCCGACGGCCCGGCCTTCCTCGGCCTGGCCCCCACCGACCAGGTAGGACGCTGGCTGGCCGCCGTGCCGCACGCCACTGTCCACCGCGTCGCGCTGGCCCGTGGCCCGCTGCCGGTGCGGGTGGACCCCGCCGGGTCGGCCGCCGCCGGCACGGTCAGCACCAACCCCCTCGACCAGGACTTCTGGGTACGCGAGGGCATCGGCGCGCTCGAGTGGAACCCGGCCGAGCTGGCCGGCCGCTCGTTGAGCCTGGTGGTGATGCGCCCGGACGGCCGGGCCGAGCTGGCCCTGGACCTGCGCGCCGAGCTGCGGTTGGGCTGGTTCCCCGGGGCGGTGTGGGCGCTGCTGGCCGGCGGGACGCTGCTGGTGGTCCTGGCCGTGCTGCTGCTGCGGCCGGTCCGCCCGCGGGAGGTGGTCTTCGTCGTCGAGCCCGACCAGGTGCCGGTGCTCGCCGGGCGGCTCGGGGTCAGCTCGCTCAGTGGGCTGGGTTCCCGGCCGGAGAGCACGGAGCTGACCGAGCGGCAGCTCGTCGCGGTCGGGTCGGGGCATGCCGAGCGGCCCCGTGCGGCGATCGGTCCGGTCCCGAGCCGCCGCCCGGAGAGCCTGGCCGACCTGCCGGCCGGCCCCGCCTGGTCCTGGCCCCCGGCCACCATGCCGGAGACACCCCGTCCGTCGCCGGTGGACGGTCCGGCACGCCGGACCGACGGCTGACTCGGGCCGGAAACGGCGGGTGGCCCCCCGCGCTGCCGACGCGGAGGGCCACCGTCACCGGGGGAATCGGTGCTACCTGGGAGAAACTTGAGGTAGTTGAGACCAGATTAGCGCCGAACAAGGCCGCTCGCGACGTCTGTCCATTTGGTGCAAGTTTCAGGACGCGGCGGGACGCTCCGGCCGGGCCCGCCGGTACGGCAGCACCACCAGCAGCAGGAGGCTGAGCAGCACGTACGCGTTGCGGGCGACGAACTCGCCGAGGCTGTCGGTACGCGCCGGGGCGACTCCCCAGTCCAGAAAGGTCACCACCCCGTAGATGATCACGAAGCCGGTGCCGACCGCGAGGGTGAGCAGCCAGCGGCGCCGGCGAGCGCCCCCCACGGTGTGCGGGTCGTCGTCCAGCGCGGAGTCCACCAGCACCACCACCGCCGGGATGAACCAGTAGAGGTGGTGGGTCCAGGTGATCGGGCTGACCAGGCCGCCGACCAGGCCGGTCAGGGTGATCCCGGCCAGCACGTCCCCGGCCCGCGCCGCCCGGGCGGCCCGCCACAGCCCGTACCCGGTGACCGCCAGCGCCAGCAGCAGCCAGGGCAGTTGGCTGGGCTTCTCCGGGGCGGTGATCCGGCTGAGCAGACCGAACAGCGACTGGTTTCCGGTGTAGTCGGTCCGTCCCACCCGGTCGGTCGCCCACAACTCGTGGGTCCAGAACCGCCACGAGTCGCCGGGCGCGACCGCCGCGGCCAGCAGGGTGGCCACCGTCGCGGTGGCCGAGGCGACCATCGCCGCCCGCCAGCGCCGGGTGGCCAGCAGGTAGAGGATGAAGATGCCGGGAAAGAGCTTCAGCGCCGTCGCCAGCCCCACGCCCACCCCGGCCCAGCGTCGCCCCCCGGGTACGGCGAACAGCAGGTCGGCCAGGATCAGCACCACCAGCAGCATGTTGATCTGACCGAAGGTGATGGTCTCCCGGGTGCTCTCCACCGCGAAGACCAGCACGACGGCGACCGTGAGCGTGAAGAGCCGGGGCAGGTCGTGCCGCCGGACCATCGGCGTCACCAGCCAGCGCGTCGTCACCACCACGCCGAGCACGGTCAGCCCCGTGAAGATCACCACGGTGGCGCCCAGCGGAAGCAGGGCGAACGGCCGCAGCAACAGCGCCGCGAACGGGGGGTAGGTGAAGTAGAGCGCGCCCTGCACCCGGTCGGGCTGCACGTAGTCGTAGAGCGGGTGCCCGGCCGCCCACCAGTCCATCGCCCGCATGTAGATCTTCAGGTCGAAGAAGTTGTGGACCCGTCCCGGCCAGTAGAGCACCGGCAGCACCGCCGCGAGCGCCACCACCGTGACGAGCCGACGGGCCGTACGGCCGCCCGGGTCGTCCTCGGTGACGGCGGGTGGCGCAACGGGTTCGGCTGGCACGGGGAAACCCTAGCGGTCCACGTCGGCGACGGTGCCGAGGCGCGGGCGGGTCGGCGACGCGTAGTCTGGTCCGGTGGCTGATCTTCTCGTCTGGATCGACTGTGAGATGACCGGGCTGGACCTCGGGCGGGACGCGCTGATCGAGGTCGCCGCGCTCGTCACCGACCCCGACCTGAACGTGCTCGGGGAGGGCGTCGACGTGGTCATCCATGCCGACGACGCGGCGCTGGACGGGATGCCGGAGATCGTGCGGACCATGCACGGCAAGTCCGGGCTCACCGAGGAGGTCCGCCGCTCCACGGTCACCCTCGCCGAGGCCGAGGACATGGTGCTCGACTATGTCACCAGCCATGTCAAGGACCCGCGTACCGCGCCGCTGTGCGGCAACTCGATCGCTACCGACCGCGGTTTCATCGCCCGCGACATGCCCCGCCTCGACCGGCACCTGCACTACCGGATGATCGACGTCTCCTCGATCAAGGAGCTCTGCCGCCGCTGGTACCCGCGGGTGTACTTCGGGCAGCCGCAGAAGGGGCTGGCCCACCGGGCCCTGGCCGACATCCGGGAGAGCATCCGGGAGATGGAGTACTACCGGCGGACGATCTTCGTCCCGCTGCCCGGGCCGGACGTGGAGAGCGCCAAGGCGATCGCCGCCCAACTCTGAGCCCCGCCGGGCGGCCGGGCCGGAACCCGGTGGACGCGGCGGGCAGGGGTGTGGCTATTATTAGTCCGCACCCCGCCCGGTCGACCGGCGCGGAGAGCATGGTGGCTGTAGCTCAGTTGGCAGAGCACCGGGTTGTGGTCCCGGTTGTCGTGGGTTCAATTCCCATCAGTCACCCCATATGGTGGATCTATTCCGCCCCAGGTCAGGCCCCCTCCGAGGAGGGGGCCTGACTGCTGTTAGGGGCGTGGTAGGGGAACCGGTATCGCGACATCCGCAGCCGGCACTCGGAAGATTCGGACTTCTTGTCCGTTACCGCGTTGCGGACGCCTAGTGGGGCGCAATTGTCTTGACCTGAGATCGAATGTGACTACGTTTTGCATTCACGCCGTCACAATCGATCATTAAGGAGAGGCATACCGTGCGAACCGTCGCACTCGTTCTTGTGGCCGTCCTGTTGGCGCCACCGAGTCCCCACCCTGGCAGAGGCCATGGGCGACAGCGACACATGCAAGGTGCGACGACCGCATCGGCAGCTCCAGCTCCATCCGCCTCTACCGCCCGGGCGATGCCTGCGCCCAGGGCCCCGGCGCTGAGCACGGCCACGCGCGTCTCTCGCAGCAGCGGGCCGACTCCGGCCACGGCCGTCGAGCAGCCAACGGCGGAGGCGTCTGTCGTAGGGGTGGTTCCGAGGTCGCCCGCAGCAGCGGCGGACGGTGATCCTCAGGGTACTGCGAGCAGCGCCCAGATCCAGGGCGGCATGCTTCCGGCGCTTGTCGCCATCGCGCTTGGTCCAGTTCAGCTCGTTCTAATCGTTGCGCTGCTGGTGATGGCGCGTCGGCGGCGTTCCTTCGCCAGCCGGTACATCGACCTCCTGCGAACTACGTCTATGGCTGAGCCACGCGCGAGGCATTTGCGCTCGATCAAGTAGCCTGCGGATGCGTGGCCGGGCACTCAGCAAGCTGTGGTGATCCGCATTTGGCCACTTGGATGTACCGTGGTGCATGGCGGCCTGCCGGGGTAGAGGCCGGCGGGGCCGCCGCCCAGTCCTCTACCTGGGAGCACCCGATGCCGGCCCGCATCCGTACCGTCGTTGATCCACGTTTTCCTGCCGAGTTGGCCCGGCTGCGCAGTGAGCGCAGCATGTCGCTACGTGACCTGGCTCGGCGCGCCCACTACAGCAAGAGCTATCTGCATGATCTTGAGGCCGGCCGCGCCCGACCGACGTGCGAGGTCGCGGCACACCTGGATACCGTCCTGGACGCAGCCGGTGCGCTTTCCGTGATGGTCGTCGACCCGCCGCCGGTGACCACGCCCGACGACGACCAACGGATCGCCCACGTGATCGCCCACCCCACGCGGCTCGACGCCGCCACGGTGCGCCTGTTGGCCGACGTGCTGGCGGCTCAGCGACGCCTCGACGACGCCATCGCCGCACCGATGATGCTGCCCTGGGCTGTGCCGCAGTGGTGCAGCGTGCAGGCCCTCGCCGCCGAGGCCCGCGGCCCACACGCGCCTGCGCTGCACGCCGTGGCCGCTGAGTGGACCCAGTTCGTTGGATGGCTGCACGCTGAGGCCCGTAACGACGCCGAGGCGGTCCGGGTGCTGGTCGAGGCAGCCGACCAGGCCGACGCAGTCGACAGCGGGCCACTCGCCGCCCAGGTCCAGAACTTCCGCGGATACCTTGCCCGCCAGCGCGGCAACCCCCGCGGCATCGTGCGGCACTTCCTCGCGGCCTACCACACCCCCGGGGCGGCCGCACTTCAGCGGGTCGGCGACGCAGTGCAGGCCGCGCATGGGTACGCGCTGCTCGGTGACCGGCCTGCCGCGATGAGGCTGCTCGGCGAGGCCAGCGACCTCACCACGGCCGCCGAGGCCGAGTCTCCGCCTGCCGCCGCGTACTGGCTGACGCCGACCTTCTCGCGGATGGGCCTCGGGTTGGCGTACCTGGCGCTCGGCGACAAGGCCGCCGCGGTGGACAACCTCCGCGCCGGGCTCGACGGCCTACCAGGCGACCAGCGTGACGCCGAGTGGACAGCGGAGTACCGCTCAGCCCTGGCCGTCGCCAACGGTTAACCCCAGTCGCGGACAGGTTCCGGACAGGTTCCGGACGCCCTACACCTGCCCCGGATGCGCTCCGTCATCACACGATGATCGTGGGTGGTGGCGATGTCCAGGGGCCCGACGCTCTGTGAATATCGCCGCCGTCCCCTGACCGGCGTGGAACGAAGGGGAGCGGACGGTGTGGCCATTCAAGCGACGGCGGACGGCCCCAGGCCGGATCGACCAGACAGGGGCAGCAACCGTGTACCCGCATCACGCTGGCGCCTACCTGTCGGAGCGGGCCGCAACCGACCGCCCGGACTGGGACCAGCCGACGTACATACTGATGACCTCCCCGTTGATGACGCTCGGCCAGATCCGGCGGGCCGGCGGCGACCGGTGACGGCCCTGGTGCTGCGGCTGCCCCACCGTGGCCAGCCGATCCTGGTCCGCGTCGACCACGCCGCCCTCGTCGTCGGCGACACCGTCGAGGTCGCCGGGCAGCAGCTCGCCGGCGACGGGATGCCGCTGGGGCGGGTCTGGCTGACGGTCGACCTGCACTCCCTGCCCGGCGCCGTCGTCGACCGCGTCGAGATGCCTCGGCCGGGCAGACAGGAGTAGGCGCCGTGCCGAGGAGCCGCGCCCCGCCGCCCCGCCGATAGACTTACCCGGCCCGTGAGCTGCCACGATCCCCGACAGATCAGGAGAGCACCGTGCAGGTATCCCAGGCCCTGGACGTGATGGAGGCCCTGCTGCGCGCCGCCGAGCACCCGGACATCGTCGCCGTCGAGCGGTACGGCCGGGACACCCAGCCCGGCGGCCAGTCACCTGCCGGGGTGAAGGCGATCCACCGCAGCGGGTCCGCCGCAATGCTGTGGGCCGCCGTGCCGCCGCGTGACGTCACGCCGGTGCCGCTGCCCAGCGAGCCGCTGCCGCCGAAGTGGCGGGCCGCTCGCATCCTCGTGCTCGCCCACGAGCTGCTCGACGCCGCACGGCCGGCTGCCATCCGGTCGTGGGAGCTGTGCCGACAGGCCGGCGTCGAGTCGCCGGTCGCCGCCGCGCTCCGGCTCACCGCCGGCGACGGGTCCGTGGTGTACCTGCGCGCGACCTCGGCGTCCGGCTCGGCGGCCGAGCCCGAAACCGACCCCTACCCGGACTACCAAATCCCCCAAGGAGTCCGCGAATGGCACCTCAGAGTCAGTGCTCCGTCTGCGGAGCCCGCGTCGGTGTGAGCCCCGGCTCGCCCTGTCCACCCCACCAGGGTTTCGATGGCCGGGCCCGGTGCCCCGGATCCGGCCAGCCCACCATGTAACGACGAAAGCGCCCCCTCACCCGGCCCGCAGGCCAGGTGAGGGGGCGTCGTTCGTGGGGTGTGGTTGGCTACGGGCGCTGCGCCCACCAGGGAGCGGCGGGGTCGACGGGCCGGATGTGGATCCGCGGCCGCGCGAGCGGGTAGATCGGCGCCCCGGTGGGCAGGCCGAAGGAGAGCAGGAACCGGCCGAGCGCCCGGGCGAGCTGAGCAGGTCGGCTGGTGCCGGTGCGGTGCTCGAGCCAACGGCCGACCTCGTAGATGCCGTAGCCGAGGACCAGGCCGAGGGCTGCGGCGACCTGCTGCTCGGTGACGGTGATGCCGAGGGTGGCGTGCAGCCAGGCGGCGACGGGCGCGCCGAGGAGCAGCAGCTGCGCGGCGAGGTAGCCCAGCAGCATGGGCCACGCGGTGCGGATACGGGCGGCGAGCCGGTCGGTGATGACCATCGTGGGCCTCCGGGTCAGGGCTGGTCGGGGTCGAGTGCGCGGTCGATGCGGGTGACCTGGTCCTTGAGGCTGCGGCCACCGTTGGGCTTGACCTCGTGCTCGATGACCGCGGCGCTCTTCTCGACGACGGCGAGGCGGTCCTCGATGCCGGCGACGCGGGCCATCAGGGACGGCCGGGCGGGCTGGTCGCCGCGGGCGGGCTCGCCGAGGACGTCGTCCAGGAGGTGGCCGAGCTGGCGGCTGCGACGCCAGAGCCACGCGGCGGCCTTGCCGAGGGCGGCGATCGCGGCGACGACGGCCGTGACCGCCGCTGCGATCTTGAGGATCGGGTCCATGCTCAGGAGGCCATCCGCCCGGCGAGCTCGTCGACGACCTGCTTGGCCAGCTGCGGGGGGATCGCGGCGGCGATCTTGTCCGCCGGCAGGCCGGCGAGCACGCCGACGACGATGGCCTGCTCGTCGGTGAAGTCCTTGCCGGTCAGCGCGGTGACCTGCGCGGTGAGCTGGTCGACCCGCAGCATCAGATAGTCCAGCTTCGCGACCAGGCTGCTGCTGGCCCTGCCCGGGCCGGCTCCGTCGGGGTCGACCGCGCGGCCCATGCTCGATCCGCCGTGGAACAGGCCGGCGTAGACCTGGTGGATCTCGCTCTCTGCCTGGGCGCTCATGTCGTCCCCTTCGATCAGGCCGATGGTGGTGAGGTAGCGGCGGAACAGCGGGGTCTGGTCCCGGCCCGCCTTGGTGGAGTCGCGGAAGAAGCTGAAGTGGGTGTGGGTCAGGTGGCTGGAGTCGCCGGTGGTGCGCTTGCCCAGCCGGTCCCAGCGCTTCACGGTCTGCCCGTCCGGGCTGTAGATGATCTCCCGGATGTCGCGGGTGTCGGCGGCGCTGGCGGCGCACTGCGCGACGCACCAGGTCGAGAAGGTTCGCAGGTTGTGGGTCCGGCCGCCGACGACGGCTGTGAACATGCCGACGTCCAGCGCGGACGCGTTCAGCGTCAGCCCGGTGGAGTCCCGGGGCGACTCCACCACCGAGTAGTCGTTGGCCACCACCCGGTCGGAGCCGCAGTGGTAGCCACCGCGGTGGTTGGCGTCGCCGACGATGCCGACCTCGCCCGGCTCCAGGTCCGCGGCCTTGACCGTGTCCTTGTCGACGTTGAGGTAGGTGAGCAGCAGGGTGCGGACCGCGAGGAGGTTCGCGGGGGCTGCGGTCATAGGGTCACTCCGGTGTCGCCTGGGTCGATGCCGGCGTCGACCACGCTGAGCTCGAGGTTGAAGCCGGTGCCGGCGAGGGTGCGCATGTTGGCGGTGGCGCCGGTGATCCGGGCGATGCTGAACAGCACGGACAGGGTGCCGGTGGCCGTGGCGACGTACTCGCCGTGGATGTCGGCGCCGGAGGCGATGCCGCCGGTGTCGGGAACGGGCAGCGACGCCGCCGCGAGTTGGGTGCTCGCGGTGGTCGCGGCTCCGGCGGTGGAGACGCGTAGGTAGCCGCGGGCCATGTCGGTGCTGGCGGCGCTCGCGTCGATGTGGACGTTGACCACACGGACGTGGTAGAGCCGGCCGGAGACGACCGGGATCGCGTCCAGGCGCAGGATGGGCAGCTCGGTGGCGGCGCTGGTAAAGGGGCTGGTGGTGGTGCGTTCCGCCCGGCCGAGGATGCCCCTGGGGAGGGCGTTGAGCCTGGCCGGCACCAGTCGCATCCCGGACTGCCAGGTAACGGGCATGCCGTGTCTCCTCCTACAGCGGTTCGATGGCGGGGGCGGCCGCGTCGACTGGTGTGCCGGCGGGCCAGGAGCGCTGCATCCCGTTGAGGCCGCGAGCGGAGATCGTGGCGGTTTGCGGGCTGGTGGTGCCGGTGATCTCCGACAGGGTGATCCGCTCGCCGCCGACCACGACGTCCATGGGGAAGTCCGTGGGGTTGGTGGCGGTGTTGCCGGTGACCCAGACGCCGTTGGCGGCGGTGCTGGCCAGGGACAGGGTCATGCCCACCGCGGTCAGGTCCGCGGCGAGGGTGGACCCGTCCGCGGGCACCCTCTGGTCTCCGTCGACCTCGGCCACGTTCCAGGGTGCGGCGGGTGAGCAGTTCGCGGAGACGTTCCAGTCCTTGTAGCCGAGGGTGGTGCTGTGGCCTTCCAGGAGGACGTCGATGGCCTGCCCGGCCACGTCGGCGGGCGGGTTGATCGCCTTGATGCGTGAGCCGACGCGGCAGTTGAGCCAGGCGTCGATCAGGTCGGGCCGGGCGGCCAGGTCGAGGTCCAGGCGCGGCCAGCGCAGCGCGTCGTGGCTGGCCAGGTGCAGCCGCCACCCGGCCAGGTCGGCCAAGTCGTCGTCAAGTACCACGTTCAGGTCGATCGGCTCCTCGTAGACCAGAGCCGTGCCGGCGGTGACCTCGGGTGTTTCGACGGTGGCGGAGCTGCCGTCGACCCGGGTGACCGTGATCCGGTTGCGGTAGGTCTGCCCGTCCGGGTCTGGCTCGGGCGGCTCCGCGAGGTCACCGGCCGCGTTGAGGACCAGCGCCGGCTGCTGGTTGTACCGGACGGCGCGGGGCTGGTAGGCCAGGCTGAACGGCCGCTCGTAGAGGACGCCGCCGTCGGTGTCCTCGCACTGCCGGTACAGCGGGAGCGGCGCTTCGATGGGTTGGAAGCCCATGCGGATTGCGCCGCCGGCATCGGGCAGCCGCATGGCCAGCGGGATGCCGTCCTCAGCGGCGAGCCGGGCCAGCCGCACGTGCGCGGGTTCCCAGCGCCAGGCGTCGTCGACGCTGTTGTAGCCACCGGGGTACGCCTCGTAGCCGTCCGGGTAGACGGTGACGCCCACGGGGATGGGGTGCTGCGCGAAGACCGCGAGGTGCCCGGCCGGCCATGCCAGCGTCGAGGAGACGCGGCCGGGGTTGATCGCGATCTGGGTCACGCCGGCGAGGGTGCCGGCGAGCGTTCCGGTGCTTCCCCACCCGGTGGGGGCGCCGAACCAGCGGTAGCCGATCGAGATGTTCGCCCCGTTCTGCCACACACTGATGTCGTCGAGGTGGTAGCTGAGCGACAGGCCACCGTTGGTCAGGACTGTGGTCACGGCGCCGGACGCGGTGATGGCGTAGAGCTTGACGCCGTAGGTCGGGGAGCCGGCGATGTTGTCGAACACCAGCTGCCACCGCTCGTAGGTGCCGCCCGGCGTGCGCACCTCGAGGAACACGAACTCGGCGTTGGGGAAGGCGTTGGCGTCGTACATCTGCGTACCGAAACTCACGGTCCAGCCGGTGGCGGTGGCCGCGGTGACGTCGGCCGGCACGGTGCCGGACAGCGAGACCCCGCCGGCGAGGTTCGCCAGCCGGTCGGTCCCGTAGTTCCAGACCGTGCCGTTGCCGCTGGTGACCTCACCGATCGGCGCGAACTGGACCGGGCCGCTGGGCGCCAGCGGCGGGTGTCCGGGGATCGCCGACCCGACCAGGGTGGCGGAGTCGCCGTCCTCGCACGGCCAGTACGCCGCCGCCAGGTGGGCCAGGGTGCGGCGCATGGCCGACCGCTTGGCCGGCGTCCCCGACCCCGCGGGTTGCAGCCGGTAGAGAGCGCCGCGGGCGGTGACCGCCACGGTGCGGTCCTTGCTGGACTGGTCCCAGCGGGGCACCCACGCGGGCACGTACCCGCCGGCCAGGTCCACCCGCACTGCGAAGCTGCGGTAGGACAGGACGACCGGGAGGGCGTTGGTGTTGCCGCCGGCCAGGATGGAGCGGCAGCCGGCCTTGCCCGACCGGCCGGAGTGGCTGGTGTCGGTGGCCTGCACGTGCCACGCGGTCGGCTTCGCGCCGGCGTTGTCCCAGGCGCGGGCCTGCAGCTGGTCGCCGTCGACGCGGAACTCGATGCCGTAGGTGCGGCCGGCGGCGTGGGTCAGGCCGGGCACCGTGGTGGGCGCCACGATGGTGGTGAACACCCCGGCGACGATCTTGCGGAGTTGCAGCTGCACCGTGCCGGACGGCTGGCAGAGCAGATCACACATGTAGGTGTCGGCGTTGCTGCGCCAGCGGGCGACCACGCCGGGCATGATCGCCGCGCCGGTGGCCAGGGCGGGCACGGTGACCGTGGTGGTGACGGTGACGTCGACCAGGTCGACGCCGACCACCGTGTTGCGGGAGGTGTTGACCGCGGCGAGGCTGTGCCGGCCCTCACCGGGCACCGTGCTGTAGTCGCCGGCCGTGCCGCCGGAGGTGCTCCACGCCTGCCCAGACGGGGCCGACTGCCAGCCGCCGGTGCCGGTGCGGGCGAACGCATCGTCGGCGCGGCGCAGCCGCACCCGCAGCGGCGTGTCCCGGCCGAGCTTGCCGTACCAGATCCCCGCCGGGTTGTACTGGGAGTAGTTCCCGGAGCGGTCGTCGAAGACAAGGCCGATGGAGCCGGCGTCGACCGTTTCACCCCAGTCGCCGCGGCCCTCCGAGATGGTCAGGCCATCGCGCAGCCGCCAGTCGGCGGTGACGTCCACCCACGGCCACGTGCCCGGGTCTGCGGTGAGCACGGCGCCGGGGGCGATCTCCACCTCGACGGGCAGCCCTGACTGGGGGTACACACCCACGGCGCGCACCCCCAGTCAGGTCGTTTGGGTGGTCAGAATCCGTACTGCTTCTGCAGCCGGCGCAGCTCGGCGACGGCCTCCCGGTCGCCGGCGACGATGACTAGGCGCCCGCGGCCGCGGCCGCCACTGGAGCCCCCGTCGCCGCCGCCCTTGGGCAGCGGCACCACCGACGCGCCGCGCACCCCGGTGACCACCTCGGGCCCGTTCTCGCCGACGATGGCGGCGCCGCCGTCGGAGGTGAACGTGCCGCCCCTGGCCAGCATCGGCAGCTTGGGCAGGCTGAAGCTCTTGCCGGCGAGGCCGGGCACCCAGCTCGGCGCGGTGAACGACAGCGACCCGACCGACCGGTTCCACAGCCGGGCGATGGCGTTGAACCCGGCGCGGAACGGCGCGGTCAGGATCGAGCCGACGGTGCGCAGGCCTCGGCCGATCCGTCCGGGCAGGCTGGTGAACCACGACAGGACGCGGACACCGCCGGCGACGATGTTGGTGAAGCCGGCGACGACCAGCCGGCGGATCTGCGCCCAGATCCACTGAAGGCCCTGCCACGCCTTGCGGTGCGGCCAGGTCAGGATCTGGAACAGCTTCGGCCAGTTGTCGACGACCCAGTTGTAGGCCGCCTTGATCGCTCCCCATACCGCGTGCCAGACCGCGATAACGATCTTGCGGAAGGTCTCGCTGTTGCGCCACAGCAGCACGATCCCGGCGACCAGGGCGATCACCGCGATGATGATCAACCCGATCGGGTTTGCGGACATGGCGGCGTTGAGCACCCACTGCGCGGCCGCGTACGCGAGGGTCGCCGCTCGGGTGGCCACCATGGCCACCTTCTGCGCCGCCATGCTGATCAGGCTGCGCTTCGTGGCCACGTCCCCGGCGGTGGTCGCCGCGGCGTTGGTCCCGGAGGCGATCGCGGCGCCGCGGGTCGCCGCCGTGCTCTCCACCAGGGCGGTGCGGTGCGCCCTGAGCGCCCCGCGCAGTCCCCAGGTGGCGGCCGCCTCGGCGATGCGCAGCGGGATCGTGACGACGGTGGCGATGTTCGCCGCCGTCTGCGCGCCGCGCGAAAGCAGGAACCCGGCGGCCAGGACCGGCAGGGCCTTGGCCAGCAGGTCGGTGTGATCGGCGAGGAACCCGACGATCGGCCCGGCGACCTTGAGCCCGTCGAAGAACGTCGACGCCGGCGCGTCGGCGTTCCCGAACCCCTCGGCCAGCCCGCTGAGGATCTTGCGCAGCGTGGCGAACGTCGCGGCGAGCTTCTTCTGGCCCTGCTCGCTCTCGGTCCAACGGCGCAGCAGGGCAGCGCCGCGCTGCAGGCTGGTCAGGGTCGACCCGCCGTCACCGCCGGCCCGGAACACGGCCAGCACGGAGGCGCCCGCGTCGCGGGCGATCGCCCCCAGCTGGTGCAGCACGCCCAGGGCGTTGCCGATCCACTGCTGCATCCGGCCCGACTCACGGGCCGCACGGCTCCAGCGCTCGAACCTTTGTGCGATCGTGCCGACCTCGCCGGCCAACCCGGGCAGGAACGAGCTGCCGACGGCGGCCCACTGCATGAGCCCGTTGATCACCGGGCGGACGGCGCGGGCGAGACGGTCCACGGCCCGGCTCGTGTTGCCGGTGACCGCGCCGACGTCGGCGACGAACCCGCGCGTGCGGGCCAGCCCGGCCGACTCGCGGATCGCGAGGTTGAAGCTGCCGCCCATGCGGGTCAGCCACCGCGTCGCCAGGGGCAGGTAGGTCGAGGACAGCCCTCGCAGGTCGGAGGCGACGCCGCGGAACGTGACCTGCTGCCCGGCCCGGGCCGCGGCCTGCCACGCCGGCGCGAGAGCGCGCAGGGTGAGGATGACCGCACGCCCGTTCGGCGACAGACGGGCGAGGGCCTGGGCGGCCGGATCGATGCCGCCGCTCGCCGCCGACTGCGATGCCTGCCTGACGGCGTCCTGGGCGTCGGCGAGGCGCTGCGCTGCCTGCTCGACCTGCCGCTGCGCGTCTTCCTGCCGCTGCAGGGCGGCCTGGACGGCGTCCGAGCCCTCGATCCCCTTGGCGGCGCTGTCGGCCTGCTCGGCGGTGAGGTCCTCGACCCGGTCCCGGACGTCGGCCAGGGTGTGCTGCGCCTGCCGGTACGCGCGGTCGGCGGCCAGGATGTCCTCGACGTTGCCGGACATGCGGGCCTTGGCCAGGTCCCGCTCGGCGGCCGCGACCGCGGCGACCGCGTCTTCCTCGTCGAGTCGGGCGCCCTCCACGGACCGGGACAGGTCCTCCAGGCGCTCGGCCTCGTCCTTGCGGGCCCGGGTGACGGCCTCCTGCGCCGCCAGGGCGGTGCGCTGCGCGTCGGCGAGAGCTTCGGTGGCCGCCTTCACCTCGCGGTGGGCGGCGGCGACCTGCCGGGCCGTGTTGGCCGCCCGGCCGCCCCCGCCGGCGGCCGCGACACCCGTGGCCTTCCAGGCGTCGGCGAGGCCGAACGTGACGGCCTTCGCACCGACGACGGTGGCCGCGACCGCCGCGACGGCGCCGGGCAGCAGACCGACCGCGCCGACCGCGCCGAGCACCGAGGAGCCGAGCGCGACCGCGTGCGCGGCCGCCGAGCCCATCGCCGCCCCGAGCGCCACCGTGGAGGCGGCGCCGGCCACGTTCGCGGCGCGCACGTTGGCCGCGGTGCGGGTCAGGGTGGCGTTGACGCCCCGGTCGCGGGCGGTGACGTTGAAGACCAGGGAGGTGTCCGACACGGCGAACCTCCGATCAGCTCTGCTGCTGGGCTTCCTTGCGGAGCTGCTCGATGTAGTCGACGGCCTGGTGCAGCTGCTCGTAGGTCAGCTGCTCGGTCTGCCAGGGCGGGATGTGCAGAACCTCGGCGAGGGCTAGCCAGTAACGCTCGCGGAGGCGTCGTCCGGGGCTTTTCCCTCCGGCTCCGCGCCGTCGGCGTGCGCGGCGGCCTCGGCGTCGAGCTTGTCGATCTCGGCCTGGATCATCGCCAGCCGCATGGTGCGCTCGTCGTCGGGCAGGGCCGCGTTGTCGCGCAGCTCGTCGTGGATGCGCTGCCACTCGTCCCGGTCGAACGACAGCTCGAGCTCGTCGTCGGCGAAGTCGACGTCCTCGAACCTCAGCGTGTGGTGCACCCGGCGCAGCAGGGTCCACAGCAGCGCCCGCCGTGCCAGTACCTGGCCCTGCAGCAGCTTCTCCTTGAACTCCGAGCCGTACGGCATGCCGGTACGCCGTTCGATCGCCTCGGTCTCGGCGCAGCGCAGCTTGCCCAGCTGGAACTCCCAGACCTGCTCCGCCTGGCCTTCCGGCCGATACGTCAAGATCATCTCTCTCAAACCCTCCTGGTGATGCGGCGCGCCCTGTTGGCCAGGGCGCGTTCGGCCGCCTGCCGCAGGCGCGGGTGCAGGCGGCGCATGGTGTCGTCGAACCAGCCCGGCTCGCCGCGCTGGGACACCCAGAAGTCGGTCGCGCCGAACACGGGGTGGCGCCACCCGCGGCGGGCGTTGAGGCGCTTGCCGGCGTTGGCGAACCCGCGCGGCATGCCGCGCTTGCGGACCCGGATCCGGGCGCCCGGGTTGCGGCCGAGGCTGACCTCGGAGACGACCTGGTGGGCGACGGCGACCCGCAGTGGCTCTCCCGGGTGCGGCTCCCCGGTGCTGGGCATGCCCAGCACCGCGCCGCGGGCCGCGGCCACGCCGGGCTCCAGGGCCTTGTGCAGATCTGCGCGCAGCTCGGCGGCCCACTCCTTGCCGTCCGCCTCCTCCTGCAGGGCGCGGGCGACCCGGGCGAAGTTGTGGTGGTCCGGCTCGACGACGACGTGGTCCACGACCCGGACCCTTCGAGGTCAGGCGATGGCGCGGACGATCGGGCCCGACGTCGGCCAGGTGTAGCTGGCCTCGTTGACGTCGCCCGGTGACCCGCTGATCGGGGTCCAGTTCTTGATCAGGATGTTCCCGGTGAACTTCGGGTTCGCCGCGGACGCGACCGCGTTGCTGGCGCGGACCTCGAACGGCACGATCAGCCCGAACTTCGACCAGGCCCAGGCGTCGATGCCGGCGAAGTCGTTCTTGATCGTCGGCGCGACCGACCCGGACGCGATGCCGCCGAGCACTTCCTTCCAGCCGGCGGAGGCGAACGTGGTGACGTCCTTCTCTTCGACCTCGGCGGTGACCTCGCACTTGCTGCAGTTGCCGGACCGGTCGACGCCGTCGAGGGACACGAACGCGGCCTTGAGCACCATGAATGGCATGAGGGGAGCCCTCCTCGGGCGTGACGGGGCGCCCGACGCCACCTGGCGGCCGGGGCGGGTGATCGGGGCGGGTCAGAAGACGCCGAGGGTGACCAGGAACAGGAAGGACGGGTTCGTGCCGGCGATGGTCCAGCTGACCCGGTACCAGGTGTCGGTGTTCGGGCCGGCGACCCGGCGGAATTGGCCGCCGAGCGTGGTGGCCGGCGTGAACGCGGCCCGGGCGGTGGGGGTCGTGAAGGCCTGCGCGTCGTCGGACTCGACGGTCACGGTCAGGGTCGGGGTGGCGGTGCCGGCGATGGAGAGCACGTGCAGCGCGCAGAGCAGCTCGGCGCCGGCCGGGACGGCCACGTGCTGCACGGCGGTGCCGGAGCCGGTGGCCACCCGGGCGGCGCCGGGTGCGTGGGCGACGATGCCCCGGGCCAGGGGCGCCGATGAGGACCAGGACCCGGACCAGGGGGCGATCTCCCCCTGCTGGCCGAGGAACTGGTACTGGCCCTGCAGGCAGTAGGTGAGCCAGGCCAGGTCGCCGACGGCCGATCCCTTGGGCAGGGCCGACCAGGACGACAGGCCACCGAGCGCGGCGAAGAGCTGCTCGTCGACGGCCAGAGGGTCCGCGGCGGGCCAGAACCCGCTCGCGGTGATCTTCGCGCTGGCGGTGCCGCCCTGGACCTCTTTCCACACCTTGTCGGAGGCCGGGTCGTAGTTCTTCCAGGTGGTGACGTCGCGCTCCTCCACCTCGGCGCCGGCGTCGACCTTGTTGGACGCGCCGGTCAGGTCGGCTCCGCCTGTGTAGAGGCGGACGTTCTTGAGGATCTCCGCCACGGTGTCACTCCTGGCTGTCGGTGCCGATGATGCGCACCACCCACTCCGCGCCGGGGTAGTTGACCTCGGCGACGCGGTAGAGGCGGTGGCCTTGGATGCGGCGTACGTGCAGGTCGTCGCACACGCCGCCGAGCGTTGGATCCGCCTCGATGGCGGCCTTGACGGAGGTGGGCCCGCGCCGGCGCATGAAGGTGCGCAGTTCCGCCTGGCCGCCCTCGTTGTTGGTGGCCAGGACGCGGCAGACGACCTCGACCACGACCATGCCGCCGAACGACTGGTCGAACTCCTCGGTGATCTCGCCAGCGTAGAAGCACGGCACCGTCACCGCGTCCGGGACGATGGACTCGGCGGACAGGATGCCCTCGACGCCGGCCGCCGCGGCGGCGAGCCGCTCACACAGCAGGTCCAGGTCCACGACTACCGGCCCCGCCGTGACCGGGTCGCCGGCGCCACCGTGCCGCCAGGCGGGAGGCCTGCCGGCTCGGGCCCGGGCTCGCCGGCAAGGCCGGCGGCGGTGCTGGGCTGGTCGGTGTCGGCAGTGACCTGGCGGCGCCAGTACGCGATCAGCGGGTCGAGGGCGGCGGCGGCCTCGCTCTCGCCGGCGAGGTGCAGCTCGGACTGGTCGGTGTGCAGCCGGGCCAGGGCCAAGTGGGCGGTGATCTCCTGGTCGATGCGCGCCACCTCGACCGGGCGGCCGGCGTCGACGTGCAGGGCCCGCTCGCCGTTGAGGGCGGCGAGGATGTCCTCGGTGGTGGTCATTCGCAGCACTCCGGGAGGGGTAGGGGCCGGCGCAGCGGCACAGTTCGGGTGGTGCGGACCGGCTCGCCGTGCACGTCGCAGAGCAGGCCGTGCTGGCCGCGGACGTACTGCTCGACGGTCACCTGTCCGTCGGCGATCCAGATCGCCCCGGGCAGCGGCATGAGCCGGCCGTTGAGGCCGTGGTCGATCACCCAGGCGTCGAGGTCGTCGCGGTGGGCCCAGTAGGTGTCGTGATCGACCACGACGACGGTGTCCAGTGCCACGGGGTGCCTCCTGGGTCAGGCGAAGCCGGGGCCGGTGACGGACTCGACCAGGGCGGCCACGTCCGGGTCGAGGCGGGCCATCCGGATCACCCCGCCCCACTCGGCGGATCCGGCGACGCCCTCGGGGGTGTCGCGGCGCTTGTACAGGCGCAGCGCCTGGATCAGCGCGGCCTGCGCGATCGTGGACGGCAGGGCCGGCCATCCGTAGCGGGCGGTGATGCGCAACGTCTCGTCGCGCGGCCAGCAGCTCGCCCGCAGCACGGTGATCGGCTCACCCGGGTCCGGGGGCTCGACCTCCCACCCGGTCACCGGCTGCCAGCTGTCGCCGGAGCGCACCTCGACGACCAGGTCCTGCTCGGTGGCGATCTCGTGCGTGGAGCCGAGCAGCAGCAGCCAGTCGCAGCCCTCCCGCACCAGCCGTCCCCGGGTGCGCAGCGTGCGCACCGACGCGGCGGTGGGCGGGGCGAACGCGCCAGCGGGGCGGCCGGGCGGCATGTCGTCGATGCTGCGGCTGGCCGCCTCGATCGCCTGGGTGATCGCGTCGTCCTCGGACGTGTCACCCGCCTTGATCTTCAGCTGGCGGCGCAGCAGCTCCAGCGTGGTGTAGCCGGCCATGCCGCCGCTCCCTTACTCGTCCGGGCTGTCCGGGTCCACCTCGTCCAGGGGCACGCCGGCGGCCTCCAGGAGCTGCCAGACCTGCTCCCGCTTCGCCTCGGCGGGCACGACCACGCCGGCGGCCGCCGCGTACGCCCGCCACGCCTTGTCGCCGGAGCCGGGGCCGCCGCGCGGCGGCGGGACCGGCCGCTCGGTGGTCTCCCGGTCCGGGCCGCCCGGGCCCTGCGGGCCGGGCTGGCTGGTGGTCTCGACCGGGCCGCCCAGCCGCTCGACGTAGCAGGCGCGCACGTTGTCGCACCATTTGGCGGCCTCGGCCTCGGGCAGGTCGATCTCCTCCCCCGGGTGCCAGGAGAACTCGAGGCCGCTGATGCTGGTGAGGATCCTGACGGCGACCATCAGGCGTGCACCGTGGGGGCGACGCGAGGGTCCGCGAGGACCACCGCGGCGCCGTAGACGCCGCCGGTCGCGCCGGCCGCGACGGTCACGTTGACCCGCAGGAACCGCTTGCGGCCGAGGTAGCCGATCTCGAAGACCTTGTTGTCGTCCGCGGCGCCGATGGCCGGCTCGACGCCCTGCAGCTGCGCGTCCGGCACGTCGGCCCACGCGGCGCCGTCGTCGGATTCCTGCACGACGATGGTGTGGGTGCCGTCGGTGATCTGCCCGGTGGTCACGACCACCACCGCGCCCTGGAACATGGCGCCGGCGGCGGCGCGGTCGACGGTGGTGCCCTGCGCGGTGGCGTTGCGGGTCGCCGGCGGCAGCGACAGCACCGTGAGCAGGCTGTTGTACGGGTCCTTGGTGGTCATCGTGAGCGCCTTCCGCGCGGAGACAGGGACAGCAGGTCAGGGGTGCCGGGGCGGTGGGAGGGGTGCACCGCCCCGGCCGATCAGGAGGTACCGAGGTACCGGGGTGTCCGATTCACCTAGGTACCTAGGTACCTAGGTGAATCGGACAGGTCGGGCGACGGTCAGGCGGCCGGGTGCTGGTAGGTGCGGTAGGCGTTGCGGTCCTGCACGCAGCCGTCGGTGCGGGCGAAGGACAGGAACGCGGCCTGCAGCTTCTCCGCGTACCGCTCGTTGAGGCGCATCAGGGTGATGCCCTTGACGATGCGGATCACGTACGCCGACCGGATGTCGCCGTAGACGATCGACTGGGCGTTGGCGGCCGGGACCGGCATCGAGTTGTCGATGGCGTAGGGCCGGCCGTTGATGGTGGCCGGCATGCCCGCGGCCGGGACCGGGATCCACAGCGGACGCTGGTCGGCGTCCTTGAGCTTGCGCAGCACCTTCAGCGTCTGGTCGTGGAACACGTACCGGCTGTTGCTGTTGCGGTAGGCCGGGTCGACGGAGTGCTCCAGGTCGACCAGGTCGTCGTAGGTGACCGCGGTGACCTGGCCGGCCGCGCCGGTCTTGCCGACGACCGCGTTGGTGAGCAGGCCCTCGGGCTGCTCGACGCCGGTGCCGGTGATCCACGCCCGGGCGGTACGCCGGCCGATGCGCTCGCCGAGCTTGCGGGACATCAGCCCGTCGACGTCGACGGCGGCGTCCTGCAGCAGCGCGAACGGCCACTTCACCATGCGGCTGGACACGATGTGCGCCTTGAGCTTGCGGCCGCCGAACTTCAGGTCCGGACCCTCGGTGACGTCGTCGTTCTCGCCGAGGAACTCACCCTCGTTGCCGGTGTCGTCGAGGGTGACCCACGGCAGGTCCGCGCCGGTGCCGGTGGTGATGGTCTCGGCGTAGGCGGCGATGCCGCCGAACGCCTTCATCACCTCGGTCATCCGGTCCCAGAACGAGTCCGGGACCAGGAACCCGCCGGCGACGTCCGAGGCGGACGTCTGGGCCCGGGTGTCGAGCTCGACGTGGGCGCCCATGAGCAGGTCCCGGTCCTCGGAGTCGAGGCGGGACATGCCGTAGGTGAGGTAGCGGCGGAACGCGGCGGCGTACCGGACGTCGGCCTCGGTCTGCTCGCCGCCGCCGTTGCCGCCGCGGGCGGACACGACCTCGTCGCGGTCGATCTCGTCGAGCCGGGCGGCCCGCTCGAACCGCTCGATGTCGCCGGAGGCGACGGACAGTTCCTCCTCGGCCCGGTCCCAGGCCTGCCGCTCCTCGGCGGTGAGGTCGCGGCCCTCCCGGTCCGCGGCGGCGCGGATCTCCTGCATGGCGTTCCAGGTCCGGTTCTGGGTCTCGATCGCCCGCCGGAGCAGCTGTGCCGACATTCTCTTCTCCTTCTGCCCTCAGCGGGCGGGGTTGCCCAGGCGGCGGTAGCGGGCCTGGTAGCCGCGCATGACGCGGTCGACGTGGTCGGTGTGCCGGACGGCCGCCGGCGGCTGGGATGCGGGCCGCTCGACCTGCTTGAGCAGGTCGCGCAGCTCCTCGCGGTGCGCGGCGCGGCGCTCGATGGCGTCGTAGTCGCCGCGGTTGAGCAGGGCCGGCACCACCTGACGCAGCTGCGCCTCGGTGTCGACGTACGCGGGGAAGGTGACCGCGCTGACCTCGATCAGGTCGATGTCGCGGATGATCCGCAGGTCGGCGGTGTAGACCTCGACCTTGCCGTCGGCGCGGGGCTCCTCGACCTCGATCTCGGTCCACTCGGCGCCGCCGGGGGCGACCCAGAAGCCGATCGACATGCCGGTGATGCGGCGCTTCTCGATGTTGCGCCGCAGGTCCCGGACGTAGGACAGCTCGTCGTCCAGGCCGGAGTCGACCTCAATGCCCCGGTCGGTCTCGGTCAGGATGAGGTCGCCGGCGGACACTCGCGACACCAGGTAGTAGGTGTCGTGGTCGATCAGCATCCGCTGGTCGAACTCCGCGAGGGTGCGGGCCGCCGCGCCGGGCGCGAACTCCTCAAAGAAGCCCCAGGTGCGGGGATTGCCGATCGGGGCGCGGACCCCGTACACGGCGGCCAGGCCGGCGAAGCGGCTGCCGCCGTCGTCGGCGGCGCGTAGCTGCACGCCGGCCTGGTCGACGGCGAGGGTGCGCAGCTCCATCAGGTCCCGGCTTGGTTGGCCGGTGCGCCGCTCAGTTCTCATCGTCGGGTTCCTCGTCGTCGTCTGGGTCGGGGTCCGGCGGTGGCCCTGGCGGCAGGGCGGGCTGCGGCTCCGGCGGTTCCTCGCCGAGCGGGCTCATGTTGGCCGGCTGCAGGTAGCCCTGGCCCTTGCCGTCGGGGATGGGCGGCCGGTCCTCCAGCTCGCGGATCTCGTCGGCGTTCAGGCCGCCGACCTCCCGCATCACGCGGTAGAAGGCGGCGCGAGCGGCGGCGTCGGCGCGCAGCAGGCCGTTGACGTTGTAGCGGATGTCCCGGTCGCGGCCGACGTCGGTGAACAGTTCCTTCTCCAGGCGCTGCTCCGTGGGGGCCAGCCAGGTGGGGTGCAGGTCGAAGGTGATCCACCCCTGCGCCTGCTGCTCCAGCCCAGTGCCCCACGAGGTCGACTTGGCGGTCTCGAAGAGCAGGAACAGCGGCACGCCGTAGAACCGTGCGATCTCCGGTACCTGGAACTGGCGGGTCTCCAGGAACTGCGCGTCGCGCAGCGGCATGGTGATCGGCGCGAACTTCGCTTTGGAGTCGAGCACGGCGATCTTGTGGGCGTTGTCCGTGCCCGACATGCGGGCTTCCCACCGCCGCTGCAGCGCGACGGCCTGGGACTCCTTGAGCCGCTGCTCGACCTGCAGCACGCCGGACAGCTGCGCCCCGTTGCGGAAGAACCGCGCCCCCGACTTCTCGGCGGCCTGCGACAGGGCGATCGCCCCGGCCGCGAGTCGGATCGGCGACAGACCGGTGACTCCGTCGTAGTTAAGGCCGGGGATGTGCAGGATGTCCCGCGAGGTCAGGACCCGCTTGACGCCCCAGTCGTCCTCGATCTCGAACAGCTTCCCGCCCGGGTTCGCCCGGGAGGGCTTGACCTTGGCGACCTTGCACCGTTCTGGGCCGACCGGCCACAGCTCCCGCACCACGCCGGCGCCGTTGCGGACCTTCTGCAGGAACGCGTTGCCCCAGCCGAGGCGGTGGGCGTAGGTGAGCCGCCACAGCTCCAGGCGGGTCAGCTCGGGGTGCGGGTTGCGCAGCAGCGGCTCGGGCACCTTGACCCGGGTGTCCGGCTCGTAGGCGTGCAGCGGCAGCGCCGCGGCCACGCCGGCGGTGACGGCGATGCACCGGTACACCGCCGACATCCGCAGCCCAGATGCCGGCGTGACGGCGACACCCGCGTCGGTGCTCTCCCCGCCGCCGAGGTACTCCATCAGGGTGTCCGCGGTCAGGGGGGTGGCCGGGTCCTGGATGCTGCTGCGCCGCTCGAACAGCCCGCGCAGGGCGGTCACGTGCGACCCCCGGCCCGGTAGGCCGAGAGCGCGCGGGCGAGCCGTTCGGTCCAGTGCACCGCCGCCGGGCGCTTGGGCTTGGCGGCCACGGCGCGGGCGTTGGCGACGACGACCAGGACCACGCCGGCGACCAGCAGCGCCGCCGGCGGCCATACGCACCAGCCGAACGCGACCAGGCAGCAGAACCCCACCCACTCCATGGAGGTGTTCAGGCGCGCGCCCGCGGGTCGCGCCGGCGGCGCCTGGCGGGCCTGGCCCTCGTCGCGGATCTCGTCGTCGTCCATCACAGGGCCTTTCACCAGAGGTTGGGTGGTCCGTCCTCGACCAGGAGGTGCGCGCGGGTGTCCAGGGCCCAGGTGGCGAGGGTGACGGCTTCCAGGCAGGAGATCTCCGCCGAGCCCTTGCGGCCCCAGGCCTGCGCGCCGTCGCCGATCTCGCGGACCTTCGCCCCTGCGAGGGCGGTGGTCAGCTGCGCCTGGTCGCGGTGGCGGGCCCGTTCCTGCAACGCGGCGTCGACGAACAGGCCGAACGCGGCGCCCATGTCCACGCCGGAGGTGATCGCGAGGTCGCCGCGCTGCGGGTTGTCCGGATCGGCGGGTTCGCGGATGCCCGCCTTGGCCAGGGCGGCGATCACCGAGGCGGATGGGCCGCGGGCGTCGATCGCGATCGCGACGGGGTCGTGCTTCTTGGCCAGCTTCACGAGGCGCTTGACCAGCCAGTGCGTGCCCGGGGCGTGGGCGATGATCTCCCAGTGCAGGAGCCCGTCGGCGCGGCGGCCGCACACGGCGATCGCCGCGTACCGGCGGTTCTTCGCGATCGCCACCCCGAACGCGACGTCACCGACCCGCTTGGACTGCCCGTCGGCCAGATGCTGCCACAGCTCGGCGGAGATCGGCCCGCCCTCGGCCTTGATCTGCACCGGCCAGATGCACAGGCGCTCGCGGGCGAAGCCGACCGGGTCCGAGCGACCCATCGCCCGGTACTCCTTGCCGATGAAGGCGTGGCTGATCCGGATCTCGTAACCCGGGTTGGTCGCCGCCCAGTTCACCGGCGACCCGAGGTCGACCTTGTCGAGGTTGTCCAGGTCGCCGGGTAGCCCCCAGTCCCGCCAGAGCAGGGACGGGTCGTCGCCGGCCTCGCCGCGCTCACGCAGGGCGTAGAGCACCTCGCCGGACTCGCCGTCGAGGGGCGGGGAGCTGGCGTAGATGATCTGCGGGTTGCCCTGCACCGACCGGGCCGACATCGTCGGCATCAGCGCCGACTGCTGCGCCGCGGTGTAGGCGTACGCCTCGTCGACGAGCACCAGGTCGCCGCTGAAACCGCGCCCGGAGCCCTTCGAGCGGGCGATGAACTTGATCCGCTGGCCGGTGGACTTGCGCAGGATGCCGTGGTTGCCGTTGCTGCTGCTGACCTTGATGTCGCCCGGCTCGATGACGCCGGCCTCTTCGAGGGCCGTGAACAGCTGCTGCAGCCGCAGGAACAACTCCAGGGCTGTCTTGACCTCGTGCGCGGTCCAGATGATCGTGCGCTCGCCGAGCAGGATCATCCCGGCCAGGACGCGGGCCTCGAGTACGGCCGACTTACCGTTCTGCCGGCCGAGGATCTCGGCGCATTCGAAGCAGGTGAATTTGCCGTCCTCGCCGATGGCCAGCATCAGCGTCAGCGAGTCCTGCTGCCACGGGTCGAGGAACAGCCCGGCCATCTGGGCCAGCTCGATCGCCTCGGGCCCGTACGAGTCGACGTAGGGCGGGTGGGTGTTAACCCGTGGATGCCTGGCCCCGCTTAGCGGCAATCCGAGCGGTGAGGTCTGCAACGCCGCCTCCACCACTCACGGCGGCCGCCGGGCTCTGCCCCGCGTTGGTGGCCTCCACCGCGGCGGCCGGCCCGGCGGGGGTCGGCGCCGGGGCGGCGGGACGGCCGGCGGCGCGGGCGCGGGCAAGGTCGCCCAGGACCTGCCGCAGCGCGAGGGCCTGCTGCCGCGATTCGGTCAGCGCCTTGTCGACGATCACGGTGATGTCGGCTTCGCCGCCCTCGACGAAGGAGGCGAAGCTGATCCATTCGCGGCCCTGCCCGCGCAGAAGCGCGTCGAGGCGGTCGCAGCGGTCGGCGAGCCGGCACGCCTCTTCGAGGAGCACCACCTCGCCGGGGCTGAGCGGCCCCTGGTCCAGGACCTGCTGCCACAGCCGCCGGCCGCGCGCGTCGAGCACGGGCGGTGACGGTGTGACGGTCGGCGTCACGGCCGGCGCCGCCGTGACGGCCGGGCCAGTCACGGCTGGCGATGTCACGGCCGCTGTCACGGCCGGCGCGGCCGCGGCGGCGGCCTGAGCGCACCGCAGCGGATCGCAAAACCGGTGGTCATCGGCCTTGTGGGCGCGGGAGCGGCGCTGCCTCTGCGCGGCTGTCAGGCCCATCTGTCACGCCCTCAGCGATCGTGTCACGTGACGGGGGGAGAAACGGGAGCCTGGAGCGTGGGGTCACCCAGGCCGGCCCGTCAACTTTCGACCCCCCTTACCCTCCGTCACCAGTCCTCGCTGGTGACCAGGGCAGGCAGGCCGGTCTTGTTCCCCTTGACCTGGTTGCACTTCACGCCACACGTGAGGCAGCCCAGCACCCCGTGGGCAGGGCGCATCGCGTGCGGGTCGATGGGCTGCGTGCTGTCCACTGAGATGGGAACGAGGTGGTCAGCGTCGGTCACGTTGTCGTCTGTGTGGCCACACAACCAGCAGGTGCGCCCGTAGATGAGGAACATCTGCTTACGGGCCCTGCGATAGGGCCTGCCCACACGGTGCCTGCTGCGCGGGGCCATCCGTAGACTCCCTCTACAGCGGCCCCTCCAGGAGGCATCCCATGGCCCCAGGCCAGCCCCAGCAGCAGCCGGACATGCCGGCCTTCCCGATCAGCGCCTTGGGCATGGGCGCGATCCAGATGCACGAACAGAAGACCGCGTTTGTGGAGGCCGGATTCACCGACGCCGAGGCGATGCAGATGATCTGCGCGATGCTCGGTGCAGGCGTTCAGGCTCACGTCATCATTGGCGGTCTGGGCGACCGGTAGCGTGCCGGCCATGGCCGATACACCCAAGGGCGTCACGGTGACCACCGTCAACGCCGACCTCGGCGAACCGGCGACCAGTATCGTGCAGCATGCGGACGCGACCGGGATCGACGTCGTCGAGGGGCACCTGATCGTGCGCCAGGGCGGGAGATACGTGGCGATCTACGCGCCCAACGGATGGGTCTCCGCGACCCTCAACCCGTGAATCGCAATTCGCGAACCTCAGGACGGGGTCAGTCGCAGTCGCCGTAGTCGTCGTCGACCGGCACGATCACCGGGTAGACGACCGGCCTGCCCTGTTCGTAGCGGGTCCGGTAGACGGTCGGCCGGCTCACCAGCGGTCTGGGTGCGGCTGGCGGCCGGTACGCGGGCACCTTGGGCGCGGACGGCGCCCGGTAGGCCGGGGCCGGTGGCCGCGGCGGTGACGGCGCCGCGCACGCGGGCCGGCCGCCGACCGCCGCCGCGATTCCCAGCGTGACGACGAGCAGCAGCGCCAGGACCAGCACGGCGGCGGTCAGCGTCCGGTGCGTCTTGTGGCCCATC
Source organism: Micromonospora sp. NPDC048930 (assembly GCF_043197935.1). Lineage (NCBI taxonomy): Bacteria > Bacillati > Actinomycetota > Actinomycetes > Micromonosporales > Micromonosporaceae > Micromonospora > Micromonospora sp. NPDC048930. The sequence goes on along the minus strand of NZ_JBICUB010000008.1, from coordinate 98,922 downwards.
GCAGCCTCTCTTTGAGGTCGAGTCGGCGGCCCGGGACATCCCGCCAGCCGTTGCAGCCGCCCGGGTAGTGGTCGGGCCCGTGGCCGCGGTCGCCGCGGCAGGAGATGTTGTGCCGGTGCAGCAGCCGGCAGCCGAGCCGCCCGACGCGGAACAGGACGTGCTCATGCCAGAGGTAGAGCAGCCAGAGCACGGCGCGCAGCAGGCGGGACTCGAACCGGTTGAACAGGATCCGCGCCTCGAGGGTGCGGTAGCCGGTGTCGTACGGGACGAACCCGGGCGGCTCGTGACCGGGCGGGTGCCGCGCCCAGACCGCCTCGATGTTGGGGCCTCGGACGATACGCATCAGGGCCTCATCTCGTGTCAGGCCGCAAGGGCGTACGACGCGGCCGGCGGCGGCGCGCCGGCGCGTTTGCGGCCGAGGCCGGACTCGGCCGTGGCCTTCTCGACGGCGGTGACCTCGTCGAGCAGGTACCAGGTGGTGCCGCGGCCGCGCCCGGGCCGGTGGAACCGCTGGATGAGGCCACGCTTGGCCCACGAGTAGATGAGGCCGACGGTCACGTCCGGGCAGGCCAGGTGCAGGACGATCGCCTGGGCGGTGCCGTAGCGGCGGCCGTCGACGGTGTGGATGCGGTTCACCGGGCGCTGCCCGTGGCGGCGGGTGGGGCGACGGTCGCGCGTCGGGGCCGGCGGCGGCGACGTGCGCGCCGGGGTGTGCCGTCGATCGCGGTGCCGAGGGCGGTGATGGCGGTGACCTGGTCGGCGAGGCTGGGCAACGGGTCGCTCCCTTCCCCGCCGGGTGGTCACGCGGCGGCGATGTACGTCGATGGTGCGGTGGTGATGCCGGCGAGCAGCACGGTCACGAGGGCCGACTGTGCGGGCCAGATGTGGCGCACCCGGATCGGCCGGGTGTCCATGGCGCAGGCGCACAGCGGGCCGCGGCAGCGGCAGTCGGGGTTGTCGCACACCACCGTCCAGTCGGCGGTGCGCGGCGAGGAGGTCTGGGCCTGCAGGCGTCGCTGTCCACAGGCGGGGCAGCGGGGTCCGCCGGGGATGGGCCACCGGTCGGCGTCGAGGCCGATGACGGCGCGCAGCCGGCGGTCCAGGGCGTCCAGCTCGGCGTGCACCTCGCGGGCGAGGGCGGCGCTGGCGTGCGGAAGCGCGGCGGTGAGGTAGTCGCAGCGGCCGTCCCAGTCGCTGTCCGCGAGGTCGAGCCACAGCCTGGACCAGGCGAGCAGGGCGTGGGTGCGCAGCTCGCTGGCGACCAGCATCGTGGCGTGGTGCACGACGGGCACCAGGTCGCGCTCGACGTCGAGCAGCGCCGGGTTGACCGGCGCCGGCGACGAGCCGGCGGGCTTGATGCCGGCGCGCTGGTTGTCCAGGCGGTCGGCCTTCTCGGCGCGCAGCAGCTCGTCGAAGGCGGCGAGCGCGGCGGCCGAGCGCGGCCGTGCCGGCTCGTTGGTGGTCACGCCGGCGATGAGCAGGGCGTCTCGGACCGTGGGCAGGTAGGACACCGCGCGGCGCAGCGAGGCGAGGGCGGCGACGGCGTGCAGTTGGTGAGGGTGGTTCGACATGACCGTCTCCCGGGCAGCTCGCAGGTACTGTCGAGGGCCGGTGATTGCCCCTGCGGTTTGCGGGTGACGGCGGGGTCAGGGACGTTGGGACCCGTCCCTGACCTTGCTGTCGCGTCGTGGATCCGGGGTACCTGACGGCGAGGGTTGACGACGCCCGGAGACGCGAAAAGCCCGTCAGGCGCCGGGGGGACGCGCGTGACGGGCTTCGGGTACAGCTCACCTACTGGCGGGTGAACGGACAATAGGATGCCCGCACCCGAACACTTGTGTCAAGGCCAGTGTGTCACCGGCTGATCACGGACCAGATTCCGCAGCCGCAGCAGGCGAGGACCAGGGTCACGAGCAGGCCGACCCAGAGCAGTTCGGCGCCGAGTTCGATCGTTTCGAGCCATAGCGCGAGTGTGGACAGCCGGCGGTGTGTTCGCGCGGTCCGCGCCTCGTGGGTGATGGGGATGTGCGGGGGCGGGCCGTCCGGGTGGCGCTGCTGCGGCGCGGGGTAGGGCGCCGCTGGCGGCTGGTGCGGCGGCTGGGCAGGCCGGGCCACGCGCTGCTGTTGGTGTCGCGCAGCAAGGCCGGCGGCCTCGTTGCGGCGGCGCATCCACTCGACGCGTTGCTGTTTGCGGCTGGTGAGCCACTGCCCGATCGTGACCGTGAAGGTGTGATCGAAGGTCGGGTGGTTGGGGTCGACCGGTACGCGGAACATGTTGCTCTTCCCCGCCTTGTGTGGTGAGTGGACGCGGACACCCTGTCACATTGGCGGTCGCGCCATCAGTCCCCCGATCGGCCGTCTTCGCTGCCCCGGCTGGCCCCCTTCGACCCTAAAACCCTTGTTTCTATCATGGTTTTCTGTTAGGCTTTTCCTTGACAGGAACAAGGGAAGGAGGTGAAACTTTGATGAGCAGCCGGATGGACCAGATCGTCGCGGCGGCGGCCCGGCAGGGCTTCAGCGTCCGCCAGACCCGCACCGGCGCGTGGATCTTCGCGAAGGGGATCTCGACGCTGGTGTTCAGCCACACTCCGCACTCCCCGAAGGAGTGGATGGAGATGCTGAACGCGCTGCGAGGCGCTGGTCTGCGGTTCCCCGTCTACCGACGGCGGTGACCGCCGGGGGGCCGCGTGACGGCGCGGCCCCCCACCATCCGGATCCCAACGACAGGAACAAGGGATGGAGGATCCCAGTATGACCCAGGGAAGCCAACAGTGGCGCGCCCGCGTCACCTTTGCCCACCCGGGCAAGCTCGACGAGGACCAGCTCGCCGCGCTCACCCAGGCGTTGCCCGGCTTCGGTATCCTGCTCGACAACGGCACAGACCGGATGCGGGCGGAGCTGGACGTGCCCGCGCCGACCGCGATGGTGGCCTGCACCGCGGCGCTGCGGGCCTTCCGCGAGGCGTACACCGAGGTGGTGGGCGGTCGGCTGACGGTTACCGGTCTGCGGGTGCTGACCGCTGCGGACCATGAGCGGGAGCTGGCCCACCCTCCGGCGATCGACCTGATCGGCCTGGCGGAGGTGGCGCAGATGCTGCGGGTGAGCCCGCAGCGCGCCGGCGAACTGGCCCGCACGCATCCGGCGTTTCCGTCGCCGGTGGCCACGCCGAGGATGGGACCGATCTGGACGCGCGCCTCAATCGAGGCGTTCGACGAGGCGTGGGAGCGGCGGGCGGGCCGGCCGCGCAGGGACGCCGACTAGCGCGATTGCCGGGGTGCGGGCGCAGTTGAATGCGTCCAGTCGCGCCCGCAACCCCTGGCTCTCAGCGGATGACGGCAGCGGTGGTGCCGACGAGCCGGCCGGCGCGGGCCGCGTCGGTGAGGGCGGTGCCGAGGTCGTCGAGGACGGCGAGCAGGCCCAGGCGGCTGACCACGTACAGGCCGCAGCGACCGTCGCGGACGGCGACCAGGTCCAGCCAGCCCGGCGGCATGGGTGGCAGCGGGCTGATCAGCTGCAGCCGGTTGCGCCCGTACACGCCGCCGCCGTGGCGGCCGGGGCGGGGAAGCTGCACCCGCCAGCTGATTGGTCCGTCCGGCTCGGGTGGGGTGAGCGGGTCGGCGGTCGGGCGCATGCCGCGGGCGAGAGCGACGCCGAGGACCTGGTCGACGCCCACCTCGGCCGGGTCGTCGAGCAGCTCGACGCTCATCGTCAGCTCGATGACCACGCACGCCCACGGCAGTCCGTCGCGGCTGTTGCCGGCGTAGAGCACGCCGGTGGCCTCGGTCTCCTCGGGGTAGGGCTGCCGCTGGTCGAACACGACCACCTCGGCCGGCCCGCAGGCGGTGTGGACGAACCACAGCCGCATGCGGCCGGGGGTGACGTCCAGGCCAGCGGCGAGAGCCTCGCCGTCGTTGACGCGGCCGCCGCGGTGGCAGCGCACGCACCGGTAGTCCACCGGGTAGGGGCCGGCCTCGAGTTCGGCGGCCCGCTGCTCGCCGATGATCGCGGCGATCTCGGGGTCGACGGTGAGGTTACGCACGGGTGGTGGCCTTTCGGTGAGCGAGGGCGGAGGGAATGTCGACGTCGGCGAGGACCCCGTGGTAGGCGCCGCGGCAGGAGCAGTCGCAGTGCTTGGCGGGAACGCCAGCGGAGATGAGGCACTGCGGGGAGCAGCCGCCGGCGTGCACCAGGGCCGCGGCGGTGGCCACGTCGGCGGTCAGCGGCATCGGCACGGGCGGCAGCCGGCCGGCCTCCCACTGGTCGTCGGTCAGCTGGGCGGAGGCGAGGGTGGGCTGGTCGTAGCCGGCCCACCCTCCGCGGCTACCCATCGCCAGCGGCCGGATGACCCGGCCAGCGGTCGAGCAGCTTTGAGAACACGGTGTCTCGCTGCTGGCGGTTGTCGAAGCACCCCCCGGAGGCGGCGTCGACGAGCATCTCGACGGGGTCATCGCCGAGGGTGCTGGCGGCGGCCGCGTCGACCGTGGGCCCGAGGCCGAGTTGCGCCCGCCCGGACCGCATGCGGAAGTAGAAGCACCGGCCGTCGACGAGCCGGCCCTCGTACTGCTCGGGGGCGGCGAAGCAGGTCTGCCGGGACTCGGCGACCAGGGGGTGCTGGATGCTCGTGCGGAGCGGGCCGGTCCAGTCGTGGCAGGCCCCGCAGTAGCCCTCGTCGACGTCGCGGGGGTGGTGGGACACCCGCCCGCAGACGGGGCAGGTGAACGACGGCACGGACCCGGTGCGGGCCTCGACGTACACCCGCACCTGGTCGCTGCTGCCGCGGTTCGGGTACGCGGTGGACACCTCCAGGATGGTGAGCCCGGGCGCGGCGCGCAGGGCGTCGACGGCGGCCCCGCACTCGTCGCCGGTGCCCATCAGCCGGATCCTCACCAGGTCACCTCCACGAGCAGGGTGGTTGCGCAGCCGCAGGGCATGCGCAGGGTGTGCATGTCGGCGTCGCCGTCGGTCCAGCCCTGCACCGGGAACCAGCGCCGCCCTCGGCAGGAAGGGCAGGCGTCCGTGTCGTCGACGTCGTCGTCCTGGTCGTCGTGGTCCCATTCGCCGTGCTCGTCGGGCTGGCAGCCGTCGTGGGTGGCGCGGCCGCAGCCGCCGCAGATTGGGCACAGCACGTCGACCACGAGCTCAGGCACGGCGAGCGGGGTGCAGCTGTAGACGGCGCCGGTGATGCGGGCGCCGGCGCAGGCTGGGCAGCGGGCCGGCCCCTCGTACGGCGGGCAGGGCAGCCGTTGGCGGCGACCGGTGGGTGCGCTGCTCATCAATCCTCCGGGGTGTGGTCGGGGCACAGGCCGTGCGGGCCGGCGCCGGCGCCACACGGGGTGCGGCCGGTCGGCGGCAGCCACGGGCAGGTGGGCGGGCCGTCGGGATGGGTGTCGGTGGCCATGACGGCCAGGCCGGCGCGCATCCGCGCGGTGATCTCGGCGGCGGTGTCGCCGGGCAGTTCGGCGGCGGTCAGGCCGTAGTGGCCGTGGTGGGCGTGGTGGATGCCGTCGCCGCCGGACCAGGGGCGGGCGTGCCAGTCGGTCCAGCGGGGGCGGAAGGCGTCGGCGTGGCGCTCGCGGATGGACGGGTCCCGGATGGTCTGCTCACCCCACCGCAGCCAGGTGCACAGCTCGGAGATCTTGCCGAGCGGGGAGACGTGGTCGGCGTAGCCGCCGCGGCGGGTGCCGATGGTGTGGACCAGGCGGCGGCCCACGAGGGGCATCAGGTGCGGGATGATCTCGTCGGCGTTGACCGCCCCCGGGGTCAGGACGCGGCGGAAGGCCGGCAGAGCCTGCACCGCGGCCAGGTCGACGAGGACCTCGCCGGTGACGGTCTCGGCGCGTACCTGGGTGGGGTGGCCCCAGTCGTGGATGTAGACGGCCAGCACCGCCGTGTCGGGGTCGGCGAGGACGTCCTGCGCCCAGGTGACGGCGGCGGCGCGCAGCCGCAGCCACGACGCCCGAGCGGCGGCGAGCATCTCCGCCCGGGCGCAGTCGGAGCACAGCCGCCGCCGGTCGCCTCCGGCCGGTGAGACCCCGGCGGCGCAGGCGCAGGTCAACACCCCGTACACGGGCCAGGGTGTGTCGCTGGTGGCCTGGCATCGGGCGCAGGTGCGGGCGGCGGTCCAGGCCGCCTGCCGCTTCCCCGTGAGTGCGGGCAGCGGCACGGAGGCGGCGATCTCGAACAGCGGCGCGTGCTTGTTACCCCGGTACCGCAGCCACCCGACACACGGCTGGCCGTCGGCCAGGCGGCGGCGCTGCCGGCGCAGCATCGTCGCGGTGGCCAGGTGCTCGGGGAGCTCCCCGAACCGGTAGGTGGGCAGGTTGTCGACCATTGGGGGTTACCTCCTGACCGCGTGGTCGTAGCCGGCGGCGAGCCAGGCGGGCGGCTCGTCGCCGAGGGTCTGGATGACCTGGTAGTGGTAGCGGCGGTGTTCAGGGTCGGCGTGGGTGATCAGGTAGCGGCCGCCGCGCCGGCACTCGAGGCACGTGTGGTGGGCGCTGAGGGCGGCGATCATGTCGCGGGCACCGCTGCTGCCGGGTGGGACGTCGAAGACGGCGAAGTCGGCGGCCGCGCACCAGGGGCAGGGGACGTGAACGGTGGCGAGGGGGTTCTTGGCCCAGGTGACGGCGACGTTGAGGTCGAAGCGGGTCAGGTAGTCCTGCAGCGAGGTGGGTGGGCCCACGCGGATCCTCCGTTCCCGATCCGCCGCTTGGCGGGGGCGGTAGCGAGCCATGAGCGCGCCGGCGGTGGCCACGGACAGGACCCAGATCACGGCCGATACCCGGGATCCCGCGCAGACATGGGCGACGGCGCAGGCCAGACCGAGGGTGAGGGCGACGGTCCACATGGCCATGGCCTGCCGCCAGCGGCGCTCGCGGGCGGCCGGCCCGCCGTTGAGACGGCCGGCGACGATCGCGCCGGCGACCATGAGCGCGAGGTACAGCACCGGGCAGCCGTAGGTGATCACGTTGTACACAGGGGTGGCTTCTCTCTGTGGATACGGTGGCCGGGCCGGGCCGGCGGCAAGGTGCGAGCGCCGCCGGCCTGGCCCGGGGTCAGCGGCGGGTCTGCACGGCGGCGAGGGCCTCGGCGAGCAGCTGCGGGCCGATGTAGGCGGTGAGGGCGTCGATGACGAGGGCCTGCTTGTGGCGCCGCTGCGCGAACGACAGCAGCCGCAGGGCTTCCTGGTAGTGGCGGGGCACGCTCGCGCCGAGCTGCACGAGGTCGAGCATCGGGTCGACCGGCGGGCCGGCGAGCATGGCCCGCACGAACCCGGCGCCGCCGCCGTCGCCGTCCTGGCCGCCGCCGAGGTAGCTGGTGAGGTCCCGGGCCGGCGCCGCCTCCGGTGCGCCGCCGGCGGCAGCCTGCGAGCCGTGGTCGGGCGCGGGCTGCGCCGGGGACGGGGCGGGGGCGGGCGTTGGCGCCGCCTGGGCGGGCGGCTGCTCGGCGGCCGCCGGCGGCGGGGCGACGGGCGGTGTGGCGGTCGAGAACGCGCCGAACGCGCCCGCGCGTGGCGCCTTGGCGGCGCGGGGCGTCTTGCTGCCCCCGTTGTTGGTGGTCATGCGGCAGCCCCTTCGGCGGCGCGGTTGGCGAGGATCTCGTCGAGGACGTCGGCGTAGGGGCCGGTGTCCTCGACGACGTGCCCGAACAGGCGGGGGATGAGCACGCTGTAGGGGACGCGGGCGTCGAGGACGGGCAGGCCGCTGGCGCCGCCGGGCAGCGGCACCGAGGCGAGCCAGTCCCGGGCGAGCTGCTCGTCGCGGGCGCGGCTGGTGGTGCGCACCAGCAGCACCTGCGGGGCGATCGGGGACAGGGCGTGCACGCGGGCGGCGGCGGTGAACGTGGCGGGCAGGCGGCGCATCTCCGGCGGGGTCGGCCCGGTGGGGATGAGCAACTCGTCGGCGTACAGGGCGGCCTGGTCGAAGATGGCGTCGCCGTCGCCGCCGACGTCGATGACCACGGCGGTGGCGCGGCGCTCGTCGGCGGCCTTGCCGACGCCGTTGACCAGGCCCACGGGGGACGGCCAGGAGATCACCTCGAACGGCACCTGGTAGCCGTTGGCGATGGCCTCGCGATAGCAGTCGGCGAGGGTCTGCGAGGACGGGTCGGCGTCGACGCCGAGAGCGCGGTGGCCGCGCTTGGCCAGCTCGCACAGCAGCATCCACACGGTGGTGGACTTGCCGACCCCACCCTTGATCATGCCGACCATGAGGCGCAGCACGTCGGGTTCGGGCTGGTCGAGGACGGCGGTCGCGGGCAGCGCGACCGCACTCGGGTAAGACATGGTGCTCCTTCGATTCGTGGGTTACCCGGCGGCGGGCCGCCGGTAGTGGGGGTGGCAGTCGGGGCAGCGCGCGGGCCGGTCGACGTCGCCGTCGATGAGGAACCGGCCGGATCCGTCGCACCGACCGGCCGGGCACACGGCCGGGGCGGGTGGGGGGTCGGGGACGACGGTCACGGGTGGCGGGCCGAGCAGCCCGAGGCGGAAGCGCAGCGCCCCGTACGGGTTGTCGGCGAGGCCGGGGTCGCCGGCGCGGAAGACCTCGCGGACCAGGCCGCCGGGTGGCCAGCCGGCGGCCAGGGCGGCGGCGATGGCCGGTAGCAGGCGGGCCTGCTGCCAGGTCGCGAGGCGGGTGGCCATCTCGGCCTGGAGCCGGCCGAGGACCTGGCGGGCGTCGTCGAGCCCGTCCGGGTTCGTGTCCGGCGGTGATTCCTCCTCGTCCTCCTGGCCGTCGGCTGCGGCGCGGCCGGGTGGTGCGGGTGGTGAGTGAGGAGGAGGGAGGGGGTTTGGGGTGGGGGTTTGGAGTTCCTGTTTATTAGGAACCTGCAAATTTTGCAGGTTTGTACCTGCACATATTTCAGGTTCGTTCCTGCAGATTTTGCAGGTTTGCCCCCCTGGATGGGTCTCGACCAAACCTGCAACATTTGCAGGTTTGGTCGGCTCTTCGCCGGACGGCTGCGCGGCCCGGGCGGCCTTGCGCGCGCGGGCCTTGGCCGCCTCGGTGGCCGGGTCGTAGGCGCTGGTGAAATCCCCGTGCGGGGGCAGCGGGGTGTCGGGGCCGTCGACGAGCAGCTGCAGCCGGTTGAAGCCGCGGCCGCCGCCGGCCTTGCCGCGACGCAGCACCCGCAGCAGCTGGCGGTCGGTCAGTCGGGCGACCGCGTTGTAGACGGTCCGGTCGGAGCAGCCCAGCGCGTCGGCGATCTCCCGCACCCCGCAGTAGCGGGAGTGGTGCCCGGGATCGACCCGGGCGGCCAGCCAGTTCAGCAGGGCGGTGGGCGTGGTGCCGCCGGCGCGTTGCCGGCGGGCCCATCGCATGGCGACGGCGCTCACGTGCCCTCCTCCCCTCGTGGTGTTTCTGGCATGGCGTGCCCCTCTCTCGGGTGGCCGGCGATGATCAGCCGGCGTAAGGTCGGCCGACATCGCCAGCGCGGTGCGTGGTGGCCCGGCCGGAGGGTGCGGGGTGGTGTGCTCTTCCGGCGGGCCGCTGCTGCTGGTTCGCACCGGGCAGCTCCGGTGTGGCGTACGAGGGGGCGCGGCCGGGTGGGCCGCGGGCCGTCGGCCCGGACGCGGTCACCGGTCTTCGTCCTTCTTCGGGCCGGTGTGCTTCGCGGCCGGTCCGGCGGTGGGCGGCGCGGACCCGCGCGGCACGATCGCCGCGGCGGTGCGCTGCCGGGAGTGCGCCGAGTAGACGCACCGCGCGATGCCGATCGCGTGGGCTGGTGGGGCGCACGCGCACGTGTAGGGTCCGGTGCGCCAGGTCTGCATCACCGCGCCCCTCCGGTTTCGATCAGGTCGGCCAGGCGCAACCGCAGCGCCCCCAGCAGCGCGCCGACGCTGGCGGTGGGACCGGCGGCGAGTATCTCGACGACGTCGTCGGCGGCGGCCGCGGCGGCCGGGCCGCGCAGCACGCCGGCGCATCGCCGCCGCTCGGCCGCGCGGATGGCGTCCGGGTCGGCCAGGGCGCCGGCGGCCACGGCGGCCGCCAGGGCGCGGTGGGCGCGGGTTCGCCAGGTCTTGCAGTGCGGGCAGCCGTCGCGGACGCAGGTGGCCGCGTGTGGGCTCATCGCCGCGGTGACCGCCGTGACCAGCTCCGGCGGGTACGGGCGACGTCGGGCCACGGCTCCTCCTCTCCAGGGTGTGCGGGGCTGGCGGCTCGCCGGCGGGGCGGGTCGCGGGTGTGCTTGACCGTCGGCGCGGCCACGGTGGGCCGGCCGGTGGTGGCGGGGCCGCGATGCGCGGGCGGGTGGGGTCAGGTCAGCGGCGGCTCCTGCCGGCCCGACCGGACCGCCGGGATGACGGCCGTGTCGGCGTGGGCTTGGTCGTGGCGCTCCCGGGCGGCGAAGCGGTGCCCCGCCGAGGTCCGGTAGGTGTCGAGGGCGGCCTCCAGGGCCGGGTCGGGGTCGGTGCCGCGCCAGCAGGGCCGGGTGCCGACGGCGATGCCCGCGCCGGGCAGGTGCGCGCCGGCGTTGGCGCCGTAGCGGGCGACGGCGGCGACCCACGCCGCGAGGCGGGCCGGGGCGGGCAGCACCGGCGACGCCGCGGCGGTGTCCCACCAGCTGGCCGCCGCGTCCGGATCCGCGCGCACGCCGTCGGGCAGTGGGACCAGGGACCAGCCGTGCCGCTCGGACCAGTGCAGGACCAGCCGGGCGCAGCCGGGCCACACGTCGGCCCAGGCGTCGACATCGAGCTCGACGTTGATCTGCCGGCCCTCGCCGCGCAGCGCCTCGGACCCGGTGTGAAGGGGTGGCCAGGCACCGTGCCGGGTGACCGGGACGCCGCGCAGGTCCAGGGCGACCGCGACCGCGTCGGCGTAGGCCTCGTGGGCCAGCTCCCGGCCGCCGGCGACTGCAGCGCCGGCGGCCGGGAGCGGTTGCGCGTGCCCGGCCCGGCGCGCCGAATCGGCGGGCGTGGGGCAGGCGGCGGCGCCCGCGGCCGCATCCCCGTCCGGGGATGTCGGGTCGGCCGCCGGCAGGTCGTCGATCCACGGCGGCTCCTGGTGGCCGCCGCCGAGGTCGACGTGCGGGACCGGGACCGTGGGCGGGGTGAAGGTGAGGCGCAGGTGCGCGTACGCGCCGGCCGCGGCGGCGGCCAGGTAGCCGGCCACCGGCTCGGGCAGCGGCACCTGGGCGACGTCGCCGGGCGTCCACACCCGCACGAACCCGGTGCCGAGCCACACCCCGAGGCCGGGCATCTCGCGGGACAGCCACCGGCACAGCGGGTCCATGTCCGGGTCGCCCGGCCAGCCGCGCACGCCGGAGGCGGCCAGGACCCGGGCGACCTCGTGCCGGTCACCGCCGAGCCCGGCCAGGGCGGCCGCCACGGCCGCGCCGAGGGTCAGCTCCCGCACCGCGCGCACGCCGGCGGCGACCGCGCGCATCCGGTCCTCGGCCGCGCCGCGGGCGTCGCGGATCTGCCGGGGCCCGCCGCGGCCGTCGTACGGGTCGACGCCGATCCGGCGGGCGTAGTCGGCCAGGTCCCGCTCGGTGTCGCGGGCCGGCAGCGGCACCACGTCCGCCCCGGACGGCAAAGCCCGCAACGCGGGCCGCTCGGTACGCCGGCTCACGGTCGCCGCCGGATGTAGGCGCGCGCCCGGCCCACGGCCAGAGCCATGTCAGCGGTTCCCACGGCCACGGGCTCGGGGCGGGGGTCGGCGTTGTCGACCAGATCCCAGCACGAGGCGTGACGGATCGGCCCATCGCCGGTGCGCCGCCGGTGCAGCGACCACCGGCCGTCCGGGGTGCGCACGTGCAGGTCCGTCTCGATCGACTCAAACCGGATCGGCGCGTCGAACGACCGGCGGTCCTCCAGGTCCGCGACACCGCCCACGACCCGGTCCACGACCCGCTGCCTGATCTTGCTCATCGCTCCTCCAACCGGGGGCCGGGCCACCCGGGCCCGGGGAAAACGTCAGGGAAGGCGCCGCCGGTCACGGCCACGGCCAGGGCGACCACCTCGTCGATCGCGGCCGGATAGAAGCCGGCCACGACCCGGACGGGCGGGCCGTGCAAGCCGTCGAGGCCGAACCGCCAGCCCCGCGTCGGTGACACCGTCACCCGCACGCACGCCTGCCCGTCCGGACCCCACGCCGGGGTGTGCGGCAGGCGAGGCACCACCACCGCGCCCGCCCGCCGCCGCGCCGACACGTGCAGCCGCTGCATCCTCAGGTCGACCGCATCGAGCAGCCCCTCGGCCCACCGGCCCGACGCCGCCGCGCCGGCGGGCAGGTCGGCCAGCAGCCGCAACGCGACCGCGTCCAAACAGGTGTCGGCAAGGCCCGGACGCAGCGCGGCCGCCTCCCAGCCGAACGCGCGCGCCACCCGCCGCGCCTGGTCCAGGGCGTCGGTCGCCGACATCAGCGCCTGCCGCCCGTACAGCCAGCCCGACCGGCGACGCGCGGCCGCCAGGACCGCCAGGCCGGCGTCGAACCACGCGCCGACCTCGTCACAGCTCACCGCGACCTGACGCGCCCTCATCGGTCACCACCGTCAGCGGCGCTCGACGAGCCGTAGCCCTGCCGGTGGCCGACCAGGCGGACCCGCTCCAGCCACGACGCGATCGTCTGCGCGGTCTCCGTGTCGAACCCGGCCAACCAGGTCACGTAGTGCAGGTCGTACGCGCCCAGGTCGACACCGCGCAGGGTGTGACGCAGCGCGGCCTCACGGGCCCGCCGCCGCCCCGCCGGGCTGGCACCTGCGTACGCCTCCAGGTGCCTGTCCGGGTACGGCGGCGGGGGGCCGTGCAGCGGGCCGGCCGGCGCGAACGAGGGCAGCGGCCCGGCCTCCGCCGGCAGATCGGTCGACGGTGGCGGGGTGGGGGTGTCGGTCACGAGCGCGTTCCCTTTCGTACGCGGTGGCGGCCACCGCCGGACGGCGGGGCGAGCAGCGGGCGCGCAGCCTCGGCGCGGCGGTGCCGGCCGGGCGCAGTCCTCCGGCGGCGCAGGTGCCGGTGCATCGCGACGAGGGACTGGGTAAGCCACACCGCGGCCAGGGCCATCCCCACCGCCGCGCGCGGGTCCCACCGAAGGTCCAGCACCGCCGACATGCCCAGCACCAGCGCCGTGCCGGCCACCGCGGCCGCGCCGACCGCGACCACCGGCCCGGCCAGCCCGGCCCGCAACCGGCCAGCCACCCGCCGCACCGCGATCCAGGTCACAAGGTCGGGCACGGCGGTCACCGCGCGCTCCGCGGTGACGGCACACGGCCGCCCAGGGGCAGCCCACCGACCTCGGTCACGTGCACCCGGTCACCCAGGTCGACCCGCACCAGACGGGGCAGGCCCCGCCAGCCGACCTCCTCCTCGCGGTCCCGCTCGTAGGCCAGCGCGGACATGTCGGCCGGGGCCGGGCCGCCAGCGCGGCCGGCGTTGATCGCGGCCTTCGCCGCCGCGACCGCCTGCTGCAGCCGCCGGCGCGCGCTGGCCTGCTCAGGGGTCAGCCGCGCGTCGGCCGGCGCCCAGTCCGACCGCAACCAGTCCGCGGCGTCCCCGAGCGCCCGGTACGCCTCCTCGAGGGCACGGTCCGCACCGACGAAAATCTCTTCTGGTGTCGGCAGCTGGCTCACCGCGCGCGCCTCCCACCGGCCGGCGCCGCGGGCGCAGCGTTGGGCTCGACGGCGACCTTCACACCGAGCGCCTTCGCGTGCTGGCGGGCGGCCGCGCGCAGCGCGGTGCGGGCCCGGGCCTTGCTCCGGCCACAGTCGACCACCACCGGCTCGCCGCCGCCGTCGGGCCTGTGGACCACCTTCCACCCGTCCTCGCGGGTGTAGCGGGCCTCCACTAGGCAGTCCTCGATGTCGGGCTGGCGGACCGTGCCGAGGGTGGCGATCGCGTACATGGGCGCGTCCCGGGCGTACTGGTACTCGAAGATGCGGATCTCTGGGGTGCCGTGCCAGCGCAGGGCCGGGGCGACGGCGTGGAGCTTGCGCCAGCGGGGGATGAGCCACGAGTAGCCCGGTCCGGTCTTGTCGGTCCACACCCGCACCGGCGCGTAGTCGTTGGCCTGCTCGACGCGCTCGACGGTCTCCCACCGGTCCAGCGGCGACATGAACCGCCAGCCCTGGTCCAGCCTCTCCGCCTTCGGGCGGGTGTCGTCGCAGCCCAGGCACTTCTTGTCGCCGCCGCAGCTCAGGCAGGTCGGCTCCCGCTTGTGCAACACCTGGGCGGCCAGGCCCGGGCGGTGGCGCAGGATCCGCAGCACGGCCGAGACCGCGCCGACCGCGTCCGGGTTGATCTCGCCGACCGCCGTGCGCAGCTCGGACATCGCCTGGTCGAAGTCGTAGTCGTCGCCCGGCAGGGCCGGCACCCGCTGGTTCGCCTCGTACCGCCGGTACCAGTCGTCGGTCATCGCTGCCTCCGCCCCTCGGCGAGGGCGGTGCAGACGGCGAACGCGGCGCGCAGCTCGTCGACCAGCTGCAACGGATCCACCCGCTCGGCGGTCACCAAGGCCTCGACCGCGCCGGCCAGATACCGGCCCGCGGGGTCCGCCGTCCAAGCCGGCGAGAACGTCACCGTGCCGGCCCGGTCACGACCGCGGATCAGCTCGGCCTCCGTCAGCGGGCCGGCGGGCGAGCAGCCCAGCTCGGCGAGGTAGCGGCCCAGCATGTGCAGGTCGAAGCTGGCCAGCGGCAACACGTGGTCGTCGATCACCTTCAGGAACACCGACGTCGACCAGGGCGCCACCGACTGGGTCAGCCGCAGCTTCTCCAGACCGTCGCCCACCACGGCGGAAACGTGGCTGCCGAATGCGCCGGCTTCTCGGTAGTCGTCCATCGTCGGAGTTGGCTGTGCGGTGCACGCCTGCCGGTCACACCACGACGGGTGCGTCACCGCGGCGGCGGGCTCGATCGGGTTGTCACCCGGCGGGCCGGCCGTAGCGACAGCCGGCGACCCCGAGGGGATCGCTGCATCGTCCCGGCCCGCCGGGGAATCCATGCCGACGGCGCCGTCGCCGGCGTCGTCCGGATCGGTGTGAACGTTGAACGTCACGACCTACGCCTCCAGTCACGTGGAGTTGGGTTGGGGGAGGTACGGGGGTGGCACCGGGCCGCCGGGACCCACTGCGCCGGCGGCCCGGGCCGCGTCAGGCAGCGCCGGCTTTTCGGCGGACGTCGACCGGCGTCGAGGGCCGAGCGCTGGCCCGGGATCGGCGGATGTCGACGGGCCGCGTGGGCGGCAGATCGGGTACCGCCTGGGGGCCGGTGGGCCGGGCGGCGAGCGGGCCGTTCAGGGCCGGCTGGTCGCCGGCGGCGAGGATCGCGTCCACGTGCTCAGGCGTGAACCGGACCATCCGCTTCCCCAGCCGGGTGAACGGGATCTCGCGTCGCTTCACCCGGGTGCGGACCCACTCGTGGGACACCTTGAGCACGGCGGCCAGGCCGTGCATGTCCAGCACGTCCGGGAACTCGCCGCCGGTTGCCGCCATGTCAGGCCGCCGAAGTCCGCAGCAGGGTTCGCCTGTTGACACCGAGGGCCAGACAGATCCGGGCGTACGTCGGCGGGGACACCCTCGGCCGATCCCCGCGCTCGATCTGGCTCAGGTATTGCTTGCTGATCCCGCACTTCGGGGCGAAGGTGACCAGCCTGTCTCCACTGAGCTGGCGCAGCTCCCGCAGCTTCGCGCCGTCGATCTCGACGCCAGCGGACCGGGTTTGCCTCATGCCGTCACGGTAGCTGGAGTCCGCCAGAGTCCGCAAGGAGGATGCCGGTGGACTCCGGTGGAATCTGCCCGATCAGATGACCAGGTGACAACTTTCAGCTAGGGTCCGCTAAAATCCGCTGCCAGAATGCGCACGTGGATCAACGCGAGCGCCTGGGGCAGTTGATTTCGGCCTACCGGAAGCGCCGGGGCTTGAGCATCCGGGCGGCGGCCGACGCGGCCGGCATCGACCGGGACACGTGGACAAGCGCGGAGAAGGGAACCAAGCGCACTGCGGAGTACATCTACGGGCCGATCGAACGGGTGCTCGGTTGGGCGCCCGGGAGCGTTGATCAGATTCTCGGTGGGGGAGAGCCCACTGAACTGCCCGAAGAGCAGGCATGGAAGCCGGCGCCGCAGCAGCCCAAGCGCGAGCGGGAGCGCGACGAGGAGATCGAGATCGTGCTGGCCGACGACACCCTCGACAACGAGATGAAGATGGAGATCATCGAGCTCATCTACGAGCGGCGCAAAGCCGAACGCGCGGCCTCCATCAAGGAGACCCGCAAGATGATCGACCTGTTCAAGCGCCGCCGGTCCGCCTGATGTGGGTCGAGAAGAACGGATCGGTCTACAGGATTCGCGACCTGGTCGACGGCAAGAAGGTCACCATCGAGACCGGCTGGCCGAACAAGACCGCCGCCAAGGAACGGCTGATCACCCTCAAGGCCGACCAGATCCGCGGCGACTGGATCGACCCCCGCGCGGGGAAGCTGCTCCTGCGGGACTGGATCGCCACCTGGTGGCCCGTCTACAAGGCCAGCCTCAAGCCCAGCAGCGTGCAGTCGGAGGGCTCCCGGATCCGCAACCACGTCCTGCCGCTGCTCGGCCACCTGGCCCTCGACGAGCTCGAGACGCTCACCCTGCAGACGTGGGTGGCAGGCCTGCTCACCGGCGAGGAGGACCCGGACCGCAAGGGCAAGTGGAAGCGCAAGCCCATCGCGGTCAAGACCGTCCGCAACTGCCACGGCCTGCTCCACAAGATCCTCGACGCGGCAGTGCAGGGGCGCCGGCTGCGGGCGAACCCGTGCGACGGGGTGCAGCTGCCCAAGCTGGTCCCGCGGGAGATGCGGTTCCTCACCGAACCCGAAGCGGCCCGCCTCGTCGCGGCGGTGCCGAAGCACTGGCGACCCCTGGTGCTGCTGCTGGTTATGACCGGCCTGCGGTGGGGTGAGGCGATCGGCCTGGCGGTGAAGAACCTCGACGTGCTCACCGGACGCCTCACCGTCGTGCGCGCCATATACGAGCTGGCCACCGGCGAACTCGTGTTCGGCACCCCGAAGACCCACCGTGGCCGCCGCACCGTCACCTTCCCGCCCAAGACCGTCGGCGCCGCCCTGGCCGGCCTGGTCGTCGGCAAGGACCGCGACGACGTCGTGTTCACCGCGCCCGGTGGCGGGCCCGTGCGCACCCGCAACTTCCGCCGCGGCTGGGTCAAGTGGACCGAGCGCGCCGGCCTGCCCGGCCTGCGCATCCACGACCTGCGGCACACCCAGGCCGCGTGGCTGATCTCCGGCAACCGGCCCCTGTCGGCGATCTCACGCCGCCTCGGCCACGCCTCCATCGCCGTCACCGACGGCCTCTACGGCCACCTGCTCCCCGAGGTCGAGGACGGCATCCTCGCCGTCCTCGACGCGGCGATGGCCCACATCGACCCCGAGCTGCTCGGCATCGACGACAGCGTCGACCCGGTCCTCACCGACCCGGCCACCAGCGAGGTCGACGTCGACGAGGCCGACGACGAGGTGTACCTCCGTCCGGACGAGCTGGAGGCGGCCATCGAGGCTGAACTCAGCGAGGACGACTGACGAATCGACGGACGCGAAATATATACCTGGTATGGGCCGGAGGGACTGAACGTGGCGGTGATCAAGGCGAGCGACATGCCGAGTGACCTGCGGCAGATGATGGACGAACGCGGGATCCACATAATCCGCGCCTGCCGAGGAGACCTGCGCGAACCGCTCGCGACCGAGGGAGTCCGCCGGATCGTCGAAGAGGTGATCGGACTCGATGCAAAGCGCCGCGGGCAACCAAACGCGGACGCCGACGAGAAGTACAGCGGCACGAGCAGATGCACCGATCTCTTCGACCCGACCACCGCGGCCGCGCTCGAAAGGAGCCCCGTGACCACGCGCCCCTCAGTGCAGACGGCCCAGGCCGTCATCCACGAGACCCACCGGATGCTCGTCGAGGCCGCCACGCTCGGCAGCGCCGGCCTGACCAACTACATGGCGGTCTCGGAGGAGGACCGCCTGTCCCACCACGCTCAGACGTACATCGCGCAGGGCGTGCGCCTGCACACGAGACTGCCCTGGGTGGCCCTCGCGACCGCGCTGGGCGTCACCGCCGACGCCACGCCGGTCGTCGAAGACGAGGACGCCGCAGGGCAGATCATCTCGATCGCCGCCGACCACGCCGACCAGGCACGGAAGAGGACAACCAACCAGCGCCCGATCCCAGTGCGGGAGCCGGGCGCCGCGGAACGCATCGTCGAGAGGGAAGCACGCAAGTGCGCCGATCGGGCGTTCATCGACACCCTCGCCGCGCTCGGCGTCACCGTGTAGGGGCTGAGTCAAGCGGCGAGCGGGAGCGCCGGCGAGAAGTGAGCGAGTTGGCATCCGTGTGTAGCTCACCAGAGGGCTTCATACTAAGTTCCGGGTTTCGGCGGGTTTTATGGATCGAATTACGGGTGTGAAATTCGCCGCTAGATACTGCCTGCTTATACAAGCTGGCCTAGACTGTGGTGGTACAGCATGCCGACCCGCCTGCGGGCGTCGTGTCGGAAGTGGAGCCGAGGACTCCCGGGGCAGACCGGGACCTCGGCTCGGCGTCTATATGGGGTCAGCGAAGCGGGATCTCGTCCACCCGCAGCAGGGGCTTCAGCGGCACGAGCAGATGCGCCTGGGTCTCCGACCCGTGGGCGCTGCTGACGGCGCCAGCCACGATGTCCGGCAGCCAGAGCAGCGGATCCCCCTGCGGCCCGTGGGGGCGCCGAAAGTCGGCCTTTATGCCACCTGGGATGATCCGGCGATCCTTCAGGTAGGTGATCGCCTGCCGGTCCTTGGCGTTGAGACTCTCCGTGCGTGCCTCGATGTACACCTGCCGTACCCCGCCCTGGCCCACCTGCCACAGCAGCTGCTCCATGCACAGGCGGCGGGCCCGCTCCTGCCGGGCGTTGTCCATCCCGGCCCCCACGACCACCACGTGCATCGCCGCGGTCATTGAGGAGACGGCCTGGATCATCTTGCGTCGCTCGTCGTCATCGGCCTCGCGGTAGTGCACGCGCCCCCTTCGAGTGGGGGCGAGGCGGGCGGCCTCGAATCGGACCGACTCCACGTCGTCAGTCCGAATCACTGCCGCAGCGAGCACGTACACCCCGGCGCGGTCGGGCCGCTGGCGCATCGACTCGTCGATCCAAGCCGCGCTGCTCATCATCACCACCTCATGGCCGGCCTGCAGGGCGTGGGCGCCCGGCCATGAGGTCGAACACTCGTACGGCACCTTCTCACATCGCCGGTCGCGGCGCAACACAGGACAGCTTGAGGCGGGTTATGCGCTACGGGTATGGTTGGCAGGGTGGCCGATCATTACAACGAGACCAGCCTCGCCGAGGTGTGGGGCTCACGAGGTCCCGAGGCGATTCTGGCCGAGCAGCTCCGGAATTGGCGGACCGCCCGCGGGTGGTCCCAGCAAGACGTGGCTCTCCGAATGAGCAAGAACTTCGGGTACGGATGGCACCAAACCACCGTCGCCCGCATCGAGGGCCAAGCTCGCCCCGTCCGGCTCAACGAAGCAGTGGCGCTCGCGATGTTGTTCGACGTGGACCTGGGCCAGGTGCTGAAGCCGCCGCAGGTCACGATCGAGGAGATCGACTCGTTGCGCCGACGAGAGGCGGACCTGCGCGCCCGAGAGGAACAGTTGGCCGCCATGCGCGACCACGTCGCCCGTGCCTTGGCGCGGGCGCACGAGGAGATGGCGGTTGTGGAACGGACTCACCGCGACACCATGGTGGAGCTCGAGCACATCCGGGGCCTCATCTACGGTTCGGGCTCCGTGGGGTCAGGCTTCGCCAACATCGCCCGCCTATGCGGCCAGCTACACGGCGACGCCTACGTCGAGGTTTATCAACCAGAGGTTGAGCCGGCCAAGGAGACCACGCAAGATCAAACCTAGGGAAAATCTAGGGGAATCGGCGTCCCCTGCCATACCCGTTGATACCCGTTGAGCCCTCTGACCTGCTGGTCGTCCCGCCGGCAGGCCGCTGATCTTGGGCGCTATTCGGGTTCAATTCCCATCAGTCACCCCAGTCACGGAAGCCCCTCCCGTCGGGAGGGGCTTCCGGCGTTTCCGGGCCCGGACGCGCCACGGCCCCCTCCGCCGGGAGGGGGCCGCGTTGACGAGGTCCGGATGGCTCAGGGGGTCGGCTCGGTGCTCGGCTCGTCGCCCGTCCCCGGTTCGGCGCTCGCGCTGGCCTCGTCGTCGGCCTGCGGCGGCTCGTACGGCAGGGCGCTGCCCTTGACGTACTCGTCCCAGCTCATGTTCCAGTCGGTCCAGCCGTTGCCGTTCTGCAGCTTGCGCTCGGTGCCCTTGACCGTGATCGGGTCACCGATCCGGGTGTTGGCGAACAGCCAGTTGCCGTCCTTCATCGAGACGTTCACGCAGCCGTGCGAGACGTTGACCTTGCCCTGCACGCCCTCCGACCAGGGGGCCGCGTGGATGAACTCGCCGCCCCAGGTGAGCCGCTGGGCGTAGTCGATCTCGGTGCGGTAGCCCTCCTCCGGACCCAGCTCCTCCATGGTGTCGAACACCGTGTGGCGGAGCTTCTCGATCACCACCATGGTGCCGCTGGACGAGGGGGTGGTCTTCTTGCCGAGGCTCACCAGGATCTTCTTGATCACCCGGCCGTCCTTGGTGACCGTCATCGTCTTGGTGCGGTTCTCCACGGTCATCACGAACGACGGGCCGATCTTGACGTCGACGGTGAGGTCGGCCCGGCCGTACCAGCCGTTGCCGAGCGGTAGCCCGCCCGCCTGCACCCGGTAGGTCACGGTGCTGTTGGCCTGCCAGAACTCCTTCGGCCGGTAGCGCACCTCGGTCGGGCTCGCCCAGTGCCAGATGCCTTCCTGGGCCGGCTTCGCGGTGACCGTCATCCGGCGCTGCACGTCGTCCCGGTAGTCCTCGGGGATGGCCCGGCTGAACCGGACGATCAGCGGCATGCCGACGCCGACCACCTGGTTGTCGGCCAGGAAGCTGCTGATCCGCACCTGCTTGGCGGGCTTGGCCATGGTGGTGAAGGTGCTGGTCGCCGTCGCGGGCTTGCCGTCGTCGCCGGTCGCGGTCACCGTCGCGGTGTAGGTCTCGCCGTACTCCAGGGCGCCGTCGGGGAGCCAGGTCTTCCCGTCGGCCTGGAGCGCGCCCTCGACGGCCTTGCCGGTGGAATCCTTGAGCTCGACGGTGGTCTCCTTCGCCTCCTCGGTGGTGAAGGAGATGGCGGTTGCGGCCGGCACGTCCTTGGCGTCGGCCTTGGGCTCGGTGATGGTCGCGGCCGCCTTCGGACCGCTCTCCCCGCCGCCCTGCCAGCTCGGTCCCTTGTCCCCGCCGCCTCCGGTGCAGGCGGAGGTCAGGGCCAGCGCGGCGGCGAGCACCGCGGCCGCGAACGCGCGGCGCCGCCCGCCCCGGGCGGTGCCGGGCCGGATCAGCTCGTCCTGGCTAGCTCGCATGATTCCCTCACAGTCGTGGTCCCCGGTCCCATCGTCCCCTACAGACGCACCGGTACGGATACCCGTTGCCGGGAGTGAACCGAAACACCCCGCCCGCGATGTAACGATTCTGGTACGGTGCCACGCTTTGTGAACGGGGCTCGTCTCTGCTGCGCCGCTCGTCGGTGGCCCAGATCACTCCGGGCCGCCGCCGGCAGGTCTCAGAAGGCCGGCCCGTCGCCACCCTCGGGCACCGGCAGGGCACTGCCCGCGGCGAACTCCGGCCAGCTCAGGCTCCAGGCCGTCCAGCCGTTGCCCGGCACCAGCTTCCGCTCGGTGCCCCGGACCGTGACCGGATCGCCGATCAGGGTCTGCGCGAACAGCCACCTCGCGTTCGCCGTCGAGACGTTCACGCAGCCGTGCGAGACGTTGCGGTGGCCCTGTGCCGTGACCGACCACGGGGCCGCGTGGATGTACTCGCCGCCCCAGGTGAGCCGCTGGGCGAAGTCGATCTCCGTGACGTACCGGTTGTCCGGGTCCGGATCGTCGCGGGTGTCGAAGACCGTCGACTCCTTCTTCTCCATCACCACCATCGTGCCGCTGGAGGAGGGGGTGCTCTTCTTGCCGAGGCTGACCGGCAGGGTGCGGACCAGCTCTCCGTTCTCGTACACGGTCATCCGCTTGGTCGCGTTGTCGACCTTCATCTCGAAGGCGCGGCCGATCTTGGCGGTCGCGCTGCGGTCGACGTTGCCGTACCGGCCGTTGCTGAGCGGGATGCCGGCCAGCGCCAACCGGACGGTGAGGGTGGTGCCCGGCTTCCAGTACTCCGGCGCCCGGTAGTAGGCCTGCGTGCCGTTGGGCAGCCAGTGCCACGCGCCCGGCTGCGGCGGGTCGGTCTGCACGAACATCCGCTTCTGCACCGCGGCGCGGTCCTTCTTCGGGATGCCCGGCGAGAACTCGGCGACCACCGGCATCGCCACGCCGTACGTCCGGTCGCTGAACAGGTAGAGGCCCGAGCCGATCATCGACTTCGGCTTGGTCATCGTGGTGAAGGTGCTGGTGCCCTCGTGGGTCCGGCCGTCGGTGCCGGTCGCGGTGACCGTGGCCGTGTAGCGCGTGCCGTACTTCAACGGGGCGGACGGCACCCAGGACGAGCCGTCCCGACGTGGCCTCCCCTCGACGGTCCGGCCGTTGGCGGCGGCGAGGACGACCTTCGACACCTTCCCGCCGCCGGGGATCTTCGCGCTGATCTCGGTGCTGACCGGCCGCCGGGCCGCCCCGTCGGCCGGGCTCACCTCCAGCGGCGCCGGGTCCACCGGCGGCGGGCCGCCCGTCGGGCCCGTCGACGCGGTCGCGGTCGGATCCCCCTGCTGGCCGCCACCCGCGGCCGCCGGCTTCTTCTGGTCGTCCCCGCAGCCGGTCAGTGCCAGCGACGCCGTGAGGACCAGGACGCCCACCATCGCCCCGGCCCGCGCGAGCCTGCCCATCCCCACCCCTGTTCTCGCGTTGCCTGGCGGACATCGTGCCGTACCACCGCCAGATCCTCCGGCCCCTGCCGGGAGATTTGTTGCTGTTTGTCCGTTAAGCTCGACCGAAGGGAGGAGCCCGGGATCTGATTGGAAGCGGGGTCTGTGGGCGTGCTACTGTTCTCCCCGTTGCCAGCGAGCGCCGCTAGCTCAACTGGCAGAGCAGCGGACTCTTAATCCGCGGGTTCGGGGTTCGAGTCCCTGGCGGCGCACAGGTGATCAAGGCTCTGGTCCGGCTTCCACCGGGCCAGAGCCTTTTTGTAGTTCCCGGGAGCGTCGCGCTGACGCCGCTGACCCCGTGGCGGGGAGGCCGCCCTCCCGTTCGGCCCCGCCGGCCCCGTGTTAACGTTTCTCCCCGTTGCCAGCGAGCGCCGCTAGCTCAACTGGCAGAGCAGCGGACTCTTAATCCGCGGGTTCGGGGTTCGAGTCCCTGGCGGCGCACAGGTGATCAAGGCTCTGGCCCGGCTTCCACCGGGCCGGAGCCCTTTGTTTTTCCGGGTTCGCCGCCGGGCCCGCTGGCCGTTCCCCCCGCAGGCGAGGTCAGGGTGTACATCGGACCGCTTGAGCGAGGAGGAGCCAGGGTGGTCCGCGAGGGGTTGAGGACGATCCTGGCCGTCGTCCTGGGCACCGTGCTGATCGGCGGCGGGGTCCTGCTCGACGCCCGGTTGAGCGCGGCGATCGACGAGCGGGTGCGCGTCGGCGCCGAGACGACGGGCCGGGTGGTCCACGTGGGACGGTTCAAGGTCAGCCGTTCGTTCGTCGCGACCAGGTTGCGTGGACTACACGTTCGACGGCGTGCGGCACCGGCAGCGGTTCTCCAGCGAACTCGACGAGAGTGAGTTCCACGTCGGGGACGTGCTCGCGGTGCGGGTCGACCCGAAGGACCCGACCAGGGCCGCCACGCCGGACGGCTACGCGACGGAGGATCTGCTCCTGCAGGTGCCGACCGTCCTGGAAGGCCTCGGCATCGTGGTGATCATGATCTCGCTCGCGCTGTTCAGGAGTGGGGTCCGGCAGAGGTAGGGAACAGCCGTCAACCCATGGTTGACGCGACATGGCCGTCAACCTATGGTTGACGCATGACGGATCCCGTGAAGATGACGCATCCCGTACGCCTCGACGACCTGATCGAGGGCATCAAGAAGGCGCACACCGACGCGCTGGACCAGCTCGCCGACGCCGTGATGGTCGCCGACCACCTGGGCGACGTCGCCGACCACCTGATCGGCCACTTCGTCGACCAGGCGCGCCGCTCCGGCGCCTCCTGGACGGAGATCGGCCGCAGCATGGGCGTCAGCAAGCAGGCCGCCCAGAAGCGATCCGCCGCGAAGGCCGAGAACGCCGCCGCGCTGGACCCGAACGCCGGCTTCGGCCGGTTCACCCACCGGGCGCGCAACGTGGTGGTGACCTCGCAGGAGGAGGCGCGGGCCGCCGGCAACGCCGAGATCGGCCCCGGGCACCTGGCCCTCGGCCTGCTGGTCGACCCGGACGCGCTCGCCCCGAAGCTGATCGAGGCCCGGGGCGTGTCCCTGGATCGGTTCCGGGAGGCGGTCACGGCGACCCTGCCGGCGCGGGCCGAGCAGGTCCCGGACCTGATCCCGTACGACGCGCGGGGCAAGAAGGTGCTGGAGCTGACCTTCCGCGAGGCGCTGCGGCTCGGCCACAACTACATCGGGACCGAGCACATCCTGCTCGCCCTGATCGAGGAGGAGGGCGGCGACGGCGTGCTCACCGGGCTCGGGCTGGACAAGGCGACGATGGAGGCCGCGATCGACGGCGCGCTCGCCGAGATCGCCCGGAAGATGGCCTGATCTCACCGGGCCGGGCACGCGCCACGGGGGCGCGTGCCCGGCGTCGGGCGGTCAGCCGGCGGTCGGGAAGCCGTACCGGGCGGCGTGCTCCGGGTCGGCCGGGTCGACCTGGCGCAGGCCGGCGTCGGCGAGCCGCTTGTTGACCTCGTCGAGGTGCTCGCGGACCAGCCGGGCCTCCTCGTCGGTGACCTTCCCGCGGTGCGGCTTGCCGGCGTGCTCGATGGTGCCGTAGTCGACCTTCTCGGCGCTGCGGCGCGCCTTCGGCGGCTTCACCCGCTCGGCGGTCCGCAGCAGCTGCGCCATCGGCACGTCGGTGGCCATCGCGTCGAACTCGCTCGCGGTGAGCACCACCCGGCGCGGTTCGCCGCCGCCGTGCCGGTCGTGGATCTCCACCACGGCCACGTCGAGCGCCGCGTCGTCGATGCTCTCCACCTCGACCGGCGTGGCGTCCAGCTGCACGGGCCCGGCGACGAGGTCCGGGTGCTCCAGCACGACGACCTTGACCACCTCGTCGTCGGGACGCAGCACCTCGCCGCTGAAGTCGGAGACGTGGATCGTCTTCTTGCCCATGCGCGGAGCTTCTCCTGTCGTTGACCGGGATTTCGGACCAGAAGACGCTACCCGACACATGTGCGAATCCCCGGGGTGGAGCGCCCGGGTGTGTCGTCGCTTTCCCCGCCGCCCCTCAGCGGGTGTTGAGGTTGTGCCGGGTCGACGCGCCGGCCGGCAGTGCGTTCAGCTCCGCCCAGGAGAGCGACGCGTCGGCCCGGGCCTCCCGGTACGTCGACTGCGCGGGGAACCGTCCGGCGCCCTCGACGGCCTGCCAGCTGTGCTCGGTGTCCTGCTGGTACCGGTCATTCGGCTGATTCGGCATGACCATTACCGTCCCAGAGAAACTTGTACATGTATGGAAATAGATATGACGCGGGATCGATGCGTCAGGTTCCCGCCGCCGGCAGCCGGACCACGAACCGGCAGCCATCGCTGATGTTCTGTACGTCTACCCGCCCGCCGTGCGCCTCAATCAGCCCGCGCACGATCGCCAGTCCCAGCCCGCCCGACCCCTCGACGCCGCCGTTGCCCGGGCGCGGCGTGCGCGCCGGCTCGCCCCGGAACGCCACGTCGAACAGCCGGGGCAGATCCGCCTCGGGGATGCCGCCGCAGGTGTCGGTCACGGCCAGCCACGCGGTGTCGGAGTCGCGGCCGGCGTCGACCCGTACCGTGCCGTCCTCCGGCGTGTAGCGGATCGCGTTGAGCAGCAGGTTGCCGACCACCCGGGACAGCTCCGGCTCGCTCCCGGTCACCGTCGGCCAGCCCGCCTCGGCGGCGACCAGCCGGATCCGGCGGGCGGCGGCCAGCGGCGCGGTGCCGGCCAGCGCGTCCGAGACCACGTCGCCCAGCGGCACCGCGGACAGCGACAGCCGCAGCGCGCCCGCGTTGATCCGGGACAGCTCGAACAGGTCGTCGACCAGCCGGGTCATCCGGTCGGTCTCCACCCGGATCCGGCGGTGGTACTCGCCCACCGTCTCCGGGTCCCGGACCACCCCGTCCTCCAGAGCCTCGGCCATCGCGCGCAACCCGGCGAGCGGCGTGCGCAGGTCGTGCGAGACCCAGGCGACCAGGTCCCGGCGACCCTTCTCGATCCGGCGCTCCCGGTCCCGGGCCTGGTCGGCCCAGACGGCCGCGGCGGCCAGCCGGCGGCCGAAGAGCCAACCCACGGCGAGGCTCACCGCCGCGGCGGCCGACACCGTGATCAGCACGACCTCCAGGTCGTGCGGGGAGAGGAACATGGCCTCGGCGACCACCGCCACCCCGGCCACCACCGCGCCGACCGTCATGGTCAGCAGCACGAAGATGTGCACGGTGATCGACCGGCCGCGCAGCAGCCGCAGGGCGACCGCGCCGGCCAGCCCGACGCCGAGCGCCGCGAGCAGCGCCGCTCCGAAGATCAGCGCCAGGTCACGCATCGGCCGGCTCGTAGCGGTAGCCGACGCCCCACACGGTGACGATCCGCCGGGGGTTCGCCGGGTCGGTCTCGATCTTCTCCCGGAGCCGGCGTACGTGGACGGTCACCGTGGACTGGTCGCCGAAGCTCCAACCCCACACCCGTTCCAGCAACTCGGCCCGGCGGAACGCCCGCGCCGGGTGCCGCATCAGGTGCGCCAGCAGGTCGAACTCCCGCAGGGTCAGGGTCAGCTCCCGGCCGTGCAGCCGGGCCACCCGCGGGCCGGTCTCCACCTCCAGGCCGTCGTCGGCCAGCACCTCCGGGGGCACGTCGGCCGGCTCGCCGCCGGCCCGGCGCAGCACGGAACGGACCCGCAGCACCAGCTCGCGGGGAGAGAACGGCTTGCCCAGGTAGTCGTCCGCGCCCAGTTGCAGGCCGAGGATCCGGTCGGCCTCGTCGCCGCGCGCGGTCAGCATGACGATGGGTACGCCGTCCGGCCGCTCCCGCAGCCGCCGGCAGACCTCCAGGCCGTCCAGGACCGGCAGCATCAGATCCAGCACCACCAGGTGCGGCGGGCGCCGGGACACCGCGGTCAGCGCCGCCGCCCCGTCCCCGACGTGCTCCACCTGGTAACCGGCGTGCTCCAGGTACCGGCAGACCACGTCGGCCACCGTCCGGTCGTCGTCGACCACCAGCACCCGTTGCGCCACCCGCGTACCTCCCCCTCGTGCGACACAGCGTATCGACGGCTGGGGTGGTCGAGGTGTTGCGAGGTTCTTACGGACCGAACCGTCGGGCCGGGCGGGTCGGCCGGGCGTACCGTGATCACGAGACGCGAGGAGGTGTGGCCCCGGTGCTCGACCGGCGGTTGTTCCTGCACCTGGCGACCTGGCTGGGGCAGTGGCCGGCCGCTCCCGGGCTGCACGTGGTCCGGTCGCACCGCCGCGCCCGGCCGGCGTGGGACGGCCGGCTGCGGCCGGCGCTCGCGGTCGGCGCCCCCGGACGTACGGTCCTCTCGGTGCCGCCGGACCGGGTCGACGCGGTCCGGGCCCTGGTCCGCAGCCGGTCGGTCGAGGAGCTGCTGCCGAGCCTGCCGACGGCGGTCGGGGCGCCGGAGTTCACCACCCACGCCGGCCTCTTCCGGTGGAGCACCGCCCCGGCGCGGCTGCCGGACGTCGGCGAGTGGATCTCCCCGACCAGCTC
Source organism: Micromonospora sp. NPDC048930 (assembly GCF_043197935.1). Lineage (NCBI taxonomy): Bacteria > Bacillati > Actinomycetota > Actinomycetes > Micromonosporales > Micromonosporaceae > Micromonospora > Micromonospora sp. NPDC048930. The sequence goes on along the minus strand of NZ_JBICUB010000008.1, from coordinate 71,043 downwards.
GGGCCTGCCGCCCTGGCTGCGCCTCTTCGATCGCGAGGTGCTGGTGGTGCGCGACGCAGACGGGCGGTACCTGGCCGGCGTGGGCATCAAGCGGCACGACGCGTACGGGCACGAACTGGCCGTCGGCACGGTCGCGGCGGCCCGTGGGCGGGGGCTGGCCCGGCGGCTGGTCGCCCAGGCGGCCCGGCGGGTGCTCGACGAGGGGGCCGTGCCGACCTACCTGCACAACGTCGACAACCACGCCTCGGCGCGGGTGGCGGAGGCAGCCGGGTTCCCGGACCGGGGCTGGACGTCGTTCGGGGTCTTCCCATACTGACCGCGGGTGGGCGCGGACCGTGGATCCCGGGCCGGATCCACGGTCCGCAGCCTCTCCTCCCAGGTCCCGTCACTGGTAACGCTAAGTGTCTGACAGTAGCCAGGCAAGGGGTTGCTGATGTCCGGTAGTGGACTTGACCTGCGGCTCAGCTTGGCGGCGATCGAGAAGCGTCAGTGACGCAGCGTGTGGATGAGGGTGAGCACCTGGCGGGTGACCGGCCGCAGCACCCGCAGCCGGGACAGCCCCACCAGCCGGTCGACCAGCGGCACCGCGCCGTCGATGAGCTGCCGCGTCCGGGCCTGCTCCGGCGAGCGGTCGTGCACCCAGTAGAGGACCACCCCCATGTACGCCAGCCAGAGCAGCTCCGGCAGCGCCGGGCGCAGCTCGGGGTCCACCCGGGCGGTGGAGCCCTCCAGCACCTCCCGGAAGAGCGCGACCGACGCCTCGCGGGCCTCCGACGACTCGGTGGAGAACGGGCTGAGCGGCGAGGTGGGTTCGGCCGCCGTCTTGAAGAAGCTGGCCGCGAAGGAGTGGTACGGCGTCAGCACGTCCACCCCCGCGTGCAGCACCCCGGCCAGCCGGGCGGCGAAGTCCCGCTCCCGGTCGAGCACGGGGGCGGCCGCCGCCCGGTGCTCCTGCTGGGTGCCCGTGTAGAACTCCTGGATCAGGTGTTCCTTCGAGCCGAAGTAGTAGTAGGCGTTGCCCACCGCCACGCCGGCCTCCTGGGCGATGGCGCGCATGGTGGTGCGCGCGTACCCCCGCTCGCGGAACAGCCGCATCGCGGTGTCCAGGATCAGCTGGCGGGTCTGCTCACCCCGGGCGGTCGCCCCGGCGCTCGGGCCACCCGCAGCGGTCGTCGGCGCAGTCTGCTCGGTCATCGTCGTCACCGTATCCCGGGTCCGGCCTGGGCTCCCGGACCAGCTCGCGGACCGAGGAGGCGGTGGCCACCAGCCGCCGGGCCAGTGGCAGCAGGTGCGGGCGGGCCAGCCGTTCGGCGGTCGGCCGGTGGTCGGCCAGCGCCCACAGGCAGGCGAACCAGGCGCCGTCGCCGGCGTACACGGCGCCGGTGTCCGCGACCACGGTCAGGTCCCGCAGCGTGGCGTCGTGGTCGAGCCCCGGGAAGCGCCGCCGGGCCTCCGCCGAGCCGGCCGGCACGAACTCCAGGGGTACGAGCTGGGCGCGCGACCCGAGCCACTGCCGCGCGGCCCGGCACAGCGGGCAGTGCGCGTCGTAGAGGACGGTGAACCCGCGGATCCCACCGGCCCCGTGCCCGGTGGGATCCGTCAGGTCCCCGCCTGAGCCGACGGTCATCGCGGCGGGGCGGGCGGGGTCGGGCCGGCCGGTGGCACCGGACCCGCCGGGGGCGGCCCGACCGGGCCGACCGGCACCGGGCCGACCGGCACCGGGCCGACCGGCCGCGAGCCGGGCTGGACCGGCAGGTGACCGACCGGGGCGAGCGGCGGGTGCCCGACCGCCTGCTGGCGGAGCCGGCCGCGCCGGTACCGGCCGAGCGCGAAGACGTTGAAGAAGTGCAGCGCGCCGAGGACCAGCAGCACCCAGCCGACCTTCATGGAGAGTTCCTCCAGCGCCCCGCTGGTGGTCGTCACCGGGTCGGCCTCCTTCATGGCCACCGTCACGTAGCCGAGGTTGAGCAGGTAGAAGCCGACCACCAGGAGGCTGTTGACCGCGTCGGCCAGCCGCTTGTCGGCGAAGACGTCCTCCAGGAACACCAGCCCGTTGCGGGACAGCGCCCGGGCCACCCACACGGTCAGCCCGATGCTGATCGCGAGGTAGGTCAGGTACATCCAGACCTTCACGTCCATCTCGTCGCCCTTCTTGAACGCGTTCAAAATTGCTGCGGGTTGAGCGTACGACAGGTTTTGAACGCGTTCAAGAGTGGTTGGCGGCGTGGCCGGTCCGTGGTCCGTACCGGCCTGCCCGGTAAGGTTCCGGCGACGACACATCGGCGTGGGACGGGCAGGTCATGGCGATCGATACGCGGGACCTGGGGCCCGGACGGGTGGTCCTCACACCGGTGGGTGACCTCGACATGGCCGGCGCTCCCGAGCTGGACCGGGCGCTGGACGCCGTCCTCGACCGGCCGGCCCTGGTGGAGATCGTGGTCGACCTCGCCGCGGTCACGTTCCTCGACTCGACCGGAGTCGCCGCCCTGCTCCGGGGCGCGGCCGAGGCGGTCGGCCGCGGTGCCGCCCTGCGGGTGACCCGGCCGCAGCCGCTGGTGGCCCGGGTGCTGAGGATCACCTCGGTCGACGTGCTGCTCGGCCTCACCACCGATCCCGGCGGCGAGGGCAGCGCGACCGGAGGCGGCTGGCGGCGGCTGCGCTGAGCCGAGCGGCCGCGGGTGGCCGGACTCCGTCGTGTTGTCAGGTCAGGGCTCGACCCGGGCCGCCGCCCGCTCGGACCATTCCACGAGGACCATCGTGGCGTCGTCCCGGGACGCGGTCCCGCGATACTCGGCGACCGCGCGGCTCAACCGGCGCAACGTCTCCGGTGCGGGCAGGCCGGACCGGATGTGCCGCTCCGCGAGGTCGGCCAGCCGGGGCAGTCCGAACTCCTCGCCGGCCGCGTCGCGGGCCTCGGTGACCCCGTCGGTGTGCAGGAGCAGCCGGTCACCGGGTTCGAGTCGGATCTCGCCGACCTCGCCGGAGGGCAGGTTGAGGCCGAGCGGCGGCCGGCGCCCGCCGGTGAGCGCGCGTACGGCCCGCCCCCGGCGCAGCACCACCGGGGCCGGATGGCCCGCGTTGACGTACCGGAGCCGACCGCTGTGCACGTCGAGGTCGAGCAGGACCGCGGTGACGAACCGGCCGTCCGTCCACTGGCTGCGCAGCGCCGCGTCCACCGCCGCGCCCCGCTCGGCGAGCTCCGTGCCCGACCGGCGGGCGGCCCGCAGCGCGGCGAGCGCCACCGAGGTGGTCAGCGTCGCCGGCAGCCCGTGCCCGACCCCGTCCAGGATCGCCAGGGCGAGGGTCTCGCCGTTCAGCGCGTAGTCGAACGCGTCCCCGCCCACCGCGTAGCAGGGCTCGAGGATGGCGCTGACCGCCACCCGGTCGGTGGCGAAGGTCAACGGCGGCAGCAGCTGCCAGAGCAGCTCGGCCGAGACGGCCATCGGGGCGGCGCGCCGGGCCTGGTGCAGCGCGTCGCCGTAGGGCAGCTTGCTGGTCAGCACATGCCCGATCAGTCCGGCCATCGCCAGGCAGCCCTCCCGCAGCGTGCCGTCCGCCGGGTCCACCCCGGCGGGCGGGACGACCGCCAGCAGGCCCAGCCGGTCGGTGCCGTTCACCACCGGGACCCAGAGCCGGCCGTCCTGCCCGGGCCGCGCCCGCACCTCGGTGTAGACGCGCCCGGGCAGGCTGGTGTCGATCGGCAGCGGGTCCGGTGTCGGCCGCCCCGGCTCGGGCAGTGGCCGCAGCAGCTCCTGTTCGACGTCCACCACGTACGTCGTCACCGTGACGTCGAGCGGGCGCAGGGCCGCGTTGACCGCCGCCGGCAGCCGGTCGGGTGGCAACCGGTGCGACCGGCTGATCAGGTCGGCCAGGGCGGCGTGCCAGGCGGCGGTGGCGCTCATCCCTGGGAACTACCCGGGAACGGGCCGGTCAGGCATCAACCGGTCAGGCCGAGCACCTGGGCCGCCGCGCGGCCGTTCGCGTGGCTGGCGCCGTACGTGGTGACGAAGGCCCGGGCGCCGGCCGGGCGCCAGTCGCCGGGCCAACCCATCTCCACCACGGTCACCGGGTGCGCGGCGGCCAGCGCCTCGACCAGTTCCCGCGCCCCGGGCAGCCGATGGAGGTGGCGGCCGACCAGCACGATCGGCCGGTCCCCGGCCAGCCGGCGCAGCTCCTCCGGCGCGGTCTCCCCGGCGACCGCCCGGATCTCCTCGGCCCCGGCCAGGTGCGGGCCGAGCCCCCAGGGCACCCGCCCCTCGGCGATGGTGGAGGTGGCGTGCACCTGCACCACCAGCGGCGCGGTGAGGCCGGTGACGTCGCCCTCGACGCGTACCGCGCGCAGGGCCGCGGCGTAGCCGAGCCCGTCGGGTGTCGGGGTCGGCACGGCACCGGCGCGCCAGGCGGCGAGCGCGGCCGCCCGGGCGGCGGCCTCCTCGACCCGGGCCCGGTCCAGCCGGCCGGTCTGGATCGCGCCGACGACCTCCTCGACCACCTGCTCGACCAGCCCGGCGTCCACCTTGGCGCCGATGCAGAGCAGGTCGGCGCCGGCGGCCAGGGCGCGCACCGCGGCCGGACCGACCCCGCCGGCGGCCAGCGCCGCGCCCTTCATCTCCAGCGCGTCGGTGATCACCGTGCCGGTGAAGCCGTACTCGCGGCGCAGCAGGTCGACCAGGACCGCCCGGCTGAACGTGGCCGGGCCGTCGCCGGTCAGCGCCGGCACCCGGATGTGCGCGGTCATGATCGCGCGTACCCCGGCGTCGACCACTGCGGCGAAGGGCGGCAGGTCCCGCTCGCGCAGCACCGCGGGGGGCACGTCGACGGTGGGCAGCTCGTGGTGGGAGTCGGCGACCGTGGCGCCGTGGCCGGGGAAGTGCTTGGCGCAGGCCGCCACGCCCGCGGACTGGAGGCCGGCGACCGCGGCGGCCGAGTGGGCGGCCACCCGGGCCGGGTCCGCGCCGAACGAGCGGGTGCCGATCACCGGGTTCTCGTCGGCGGTGTTCACGTCGACGGTGGGCGCCAGGTCGACGGTGATGCCGAGGGCGGCCAGCTCCGCGCCGATGGCCGCGTACACCTGGCGGGTCAGCGTCACGTCGTCGACCGCGCCGAGGGCTGCGTTGCCCGGGTACGGGCTGCCGGTCGCGTGGGCCAGCCGGGTGACGTCGCCGCCCTCCTCGTCGATCGCGACGATCACGTCCGGGCGGCCGGCGCGCAGCGCGGCGGTGGTGGCCGCGACCTGGGCCGGGTCGTGGATATTGGTGCCGAACAGGGTGTGCCCGGCGAGCCCCTCGCCGAGCAGGTCGACCGCCCAGTCGGGCGGGACCGGCCCCGGGTACGCGGCCAGCAGCGTGCCCAACGCGAGCCGCCGGAGTCCTGGATCCAGCCCCACGAGTATCCCCTTTCCCTGCCGGGTCGTCCGACGACCCCGGATCGGGGCGGCCGATACGCTAACGGACACCCCTCTGCAGGCATTTTGTGGTTAGCAAACTTTACTGAAAATAAAGGACGTGGCATGAGTGCGACCCGGCTGCCCGGCACCCCCCGCCTGTTACGGGCGTTGAACGACCGTGCGGCGCTGGAGCTGCTCCTCGAGCAGGGGCCGCTCACCCGGGCCCGGATCGGCGAGCTGACCGGGCTCTCCAAGGTCACCGCCTCCCAGCTGGTGGAGCGGCTGGAGGAGCGCGGCCTGGTCACCCGGGTCGGCGAGCAGGCCGGCGGGCGGGGCCCGAACGCCCAGCTCTACGCGGTGCGCCCGAGCAGCGCGTACGTGGTCGGGGTGGACGTCGACGCGGAGCGGGTGGTGGCGGCCTGCGCGGACATCACCGGGGCGATCGTCGGCCGGGTCGCCCAGTCGACGAAGGACACCGACGACCCGGTGGGCGTGGTGCACAACGCGGTGGTCCAGGCGGCGAGCAGCGCCGGAGCGGAGCTGTCCAGCGTACGGCGGGTCGTGCTGGGCACCCCCGGCCTGGTGGACCCGGGCACCGGGGACATCACCTTCGCGTTCAACCTGCCGCGCTGGCACAGCGGCCTGCTCGCCGCGCTCCGTGAGGACCTGCACATCCCGGTGGTCTTCGAGAACGACGTCAACCTGGCCGCCGTCGCCGAAGCCCAGTCCGGCGCGGCCCAGGGGGTGTCGGACTTCGTGCTGGTGTGGGTGGGCGCGGGCGTCGGTCTGGCGATCGTGCTCGGCGGCCGGCTGCACCACGGCAGCAGCGGCGCGGCCGGTGAGATCGGCTACCTGCCGGTGCCCGGCGTACCCATCCCGCGGGACGTCTCGAAGCGGGCCAAGCCGGCCTTCCAGCAGCTCGCGGGCGCCGACGCGGTCCGCGCGGTGGCCGCCGAGCACGGCTTCGACGGGCCGGACGCGGCCGAGGCGGTACGCGCCGCGATCGCCGCCGGCACGGCCGGTGGCCCGATGCTGGACGAGTTGGCCCGCCGGCTGGCCCTCGGGGTGGCGAGCACCTGCGTGGTGCTCGACCCGCCGCTGGTGGTGCTGGCCGGCGAGGTGGGTCAGGCGGGCGGGGCGGCGCTGGCCGAGCGGGTGCAGCACGAGGTCGCCGCGATCACCCTGGTCCGGCCGCGCGTGGTCACCACCGGGCTCACCGAGGAGCCGATCCTGCGGGGCGCGCTGCGCACCGCGCTGGACGCGGTGCGCGACGAGGTGTTCGGCTCGACGGTCGGCTGACCGCCCAGCCGTCGTCGCCCGCTCCGCCATGTGAAGGAATTCTTCACCAGGTGAAGGGTCTCTGCAAGGAGTTGCCGGCGCGGTCCCCGGGTGCCCGGGGACCGCGCCCGAGGCGTCAGATCAGGTCGCGGCGGCGGAACGCGGCGAACGCGGCGGCGACCAGCACGGCCGTCAGGGTCAGCAGCACCGCCAGCCCCGGGCCCCAACCGATCGTGTAGAAGCCCTCGCAGAAGCCGGCCTCCCCGCCGCCGCAGGCGAAGCGGTCCCAGAAGTGCACCTCGCCACTGAGCCAGGCGGCCACGTAGCTGGAGAGCATCCAGCGCTCCGGCCGGGTGGCCTCGACGATGTCCAGCACCAGCCGCGCGCCCAACTCCCAGATCACCAGGTACGCGGCGACCGCGCCGAGCGCCGCGGCGGTGTGCCGGCCCAGCGTGGCGATGGCGAAGCCGAGCGCCCCGGTCAGCAGCACCAGCACCAGGCCCCGGCCGTACGTGGCGGCCAGCGACCCCCAGAACTCGGCGTCCATCCCGCCGGGCAGCCCGGCCGTCTGGCCGATCAGCCAGAACAGTCCCAGGTACGCCACCGACGCCACCGCGGACAGCGCCAGCAACGCGCCGAGCAGCGTGCCGAGCTTGGCGCCCAGCACCGCCCAGCGGCGTGGCCGCCACAGCAGGAGGTTCACCACCCCGCCGGAGTTGAGGTCGGCGCCGATGTACGAGGCGGCGACCAGGAACCCGAAGAGCATCAGGAACGCGATGAGGAAGTAGAGCAGCGGCTCCGCCTTCTGGCTGAAGACGAACACCCCGCTCAGGTAGTTCGCCGCGGTGATCGGCTCCTGCCGCAGGGCCGGGTCGATCTCGGCGCAGTCCCGCGGGACGTAGTCGCTCTCGTCCGGGGTGACCTGACCCGCCTTGATCCGCAGGCAGCGGTCGTGCGCCGCCTCCAGGTTGCGTACCTCCTCGGCCGCCTGCGCCCGAGCCCGGTTCAGCTCGTCCGGGGTCGGCCGGTGCGAGCCGGCCAGCGTGGTCGCCACGGTCACCGCGAACGCGATCAGCAGCAGCACCACCATCAACTGCACGAACCGGCGGGCGGCGAGCCGCTCCACCTCGGCACGGACCAGGTTCACGCGTCCACCTCCCGGTTCTCGCGCACGTCGAGATCGATCACCCCGTCACCCGCGGGCGGTGGGCCGTCCACCTGCCGGGGCACCGCCGGGTGCGGGGCGTCCCCGGTGAGCTCCAGGAAGACGCTCTCCAGGTCCGGCCGGAGCGGGACCAGCTCGCGGACCCAGAGGCCCTGCTCGCCCAGCGTGCGGCTGATCACCTCGGGGTCGTCGACCCCGCCGACCACCAGGTGGTCGGGGTGGGCGGTGACCGACACCCCGGCCTGGCCCAGCAGCTCCGCGGCCTGCCCCGGATCGGCCACCCGTACCCGCCACTCGTGCTGGTCGAAGCCGGCCAGCACCTCGTCCACCCGGCCGTGGGCCACCCGCCGGCCCCGGCTGATGATCGTCACGTGGTCGCAGATCAGCTGGATCTCGGCCAGGATGTGGCTGGAGAGCAGCACGGTCACCCCCGCCGCGGCGAGGTCCCGCATGAGGTCCCGCATCTCCCGGATGCCGGCCGGGTCCAGACCGTTCGCCGGCTCGTCCAGGATCAGCAGTTCCGGGCTCTTCAGCAGGGCCGACGCGACGGCCAGCCGCTGCTTCATGCCCAGCGAGTAGCCCTTGACCCGCTCGTCACCCCGGTCCCGCAGGCCGACCTGCTCCAGCACCTCGTCGACCCGGCTGATGGGTACGCCCCCGGCCAGCGCCAGCAGCCGCAGGGTGCGGCGGCCGGTGAAGTTGGGGAAGAACTGCGGGCTCTCCACGATCGCGCCGACCCGCCCCGCCACCTCCGGCAGCAGGTCGGGCGACTCGGCCCCGAGCACGCTCATCCGCCCGCCGTCCGCCCGGACCAAACCGAGCAGGGCGCGCAGCGTGGTGGTCTTGCCCGAGCCGTTCGGCCCGAGGAACCCGTGCACCTGCCCGGCCTCGACCAGCAGATCGAAGCCGTCGACGGCGACCCGGCGCCCCTGGCGCACGGTGTGGAACGTCTTGCGGAGACCGGCGATCTCGATGAGCGCGCTCATCCGCGCGGCTCCTGGCGGTCGGGCATGCGGCGTCCTTCCGGTGTGGTGACCAACGACACGGCGCCCCACCCTATGGCGGCGACGCCGCCCGTGGGGGGCAGCACGCGGGCTGCGTGGTTGGATGGACCGGTGACTGGGGACCTGGATCTGGTGGTCAGCCTCGACGGGGTGGGCGTGAAGCGCTCCGGCACCGCGCTGGTGCACGACGTCGACTGGCAGGTCGAGCTGGACGAACGCTGGGTGGTGCTCGGTCCGAACGGCGCCGGCAAGACCACCCTGCTCAACCTGGCCGCCGGCCGGCTGCACCCGACCACCGGCACGGCGCACGTCCTCGGCGAGCGGATCGGCCGCACCGACGTCAACGAGCTGCGGACGCGCATCGGCCTGTCCACCGCCACCCTCGCCGAGCGGATCCCCGCCGACGAGCGGGTGGTCGACGTGGTGGTCACCGCCGCCTGGTCGGTGGTCGGCCGTTGGCGGGAGAGCTACGACCGCACCGACGAGGCGCGCGCCCACGCGCTGCTCGGCCAGCTCGGCATCGGCCACCTCGCCGAGCGGGCGTACGGCACGCTCTCGGAGGGCGAGCGGAAGCGGGTGCAGATCGCCCGCGCCCTGATGACCGACCCCGAGCTGCTCCTGCTCGACGAGCCTGCCGCCGGGCTCGACCTCGGCGGGCGCGAGGACCTGGTCGCCCGGCTCGCCGAGCTGGCGTACGACCCCGACGCCCCGGCCCTGGTGCTGGTCACCCACCACGTCGAGGAGATCCCGCCGGGCTTCACCCACGCGCTGCTGCTGCGCGAGGGCGGGGTGGTGGCACAGGGCCTGCTCGCCGACACGCTCACCGCCGACAACCTCTCGAAGACCTTCGGCCTGCCCCTGGTCGTCGAGCGCGCCGGCGACCGGTGGACCGCCCGAGCCGCCTGACCGACCGGAGGAGCACCGTGCAGCAGACCCGGGTCGCCGTGGTGGGCAGCGCCAACATGGACCTGGTCGGCACCGCCCCCGCACTGCCCCGCCCCGGGGAGACCGTGCTCGGCAGCGACTTCGTGATGCTGCCCGGCGGCAAGGGCGCCAACCAGGCCGTCGCCGCGGTCCGCGCCGGAGCGTCCTGCGTCTTCCTCGGCGCGATCGGCTCGGACGCCTTCGGGGTCACCCTCAAGGCCCGGATCACCGCGGCCGGCGTGGACACCGGCCAGCTCCGCGTCGTCTACGGTGCCTCCGGCGTCGCCCTGGTCATGGTGGGCACGGCGGGGGAGAACGCCATCCTGGTCACCCCCGGCGCCAACGACGCGTTCACCGGACTCACCGAGGGCGAGCTGCACGCCGTACGCGAGGCGGACGTGCTGGTCGCGCAGCTGGAGGTGCCGGTCGAGACGGTGACCGAGGCGGCCGTGGCGGCCCGGGTGGCCGGCACCCGGGTGGTGCTCAACGCCGCGCCGGCCCGGCCGGTGCCGGCGGAACTGCTCGCCGCGGTGGACCTGCTGGTGGTCAACGAGACCGAGGCGCAGGCACTGACCGGGCGCGGCCGGGAGGAGCCGACGGCGCTGCTGGAGCGGGTGCCGCGGGCGGTCCTCACCCTCGGCGGCGACGGCGCCTGGCTCGTCGACCGGGACGGGACGGCGGTGCACGTCCCGGCGGTGAAGGTCGACGTGGTGGACTCCACCGCCGCCGGGGACGCGTTCACCGCCGCCCTCGCCGTCGCCTGGGGCGAGGGACGCGAGCTGGTCGACGCGGTGCACTGGGCGGCCGCGGCCGGGGCGGCCTGCGTACGCCGGCTCGGCGCCTCGGTGGCGCTGCCCCGCCGCGTCGAGATCGACGAGCTGTACACCCCGCCGGCCTGAGCGGCCCGGCTACGCCGCGGCGGCCCGGAACGCCCGCCGGTACGCCGACGGCGAGGTCCGCATCGCCCGGCCGAAGTGGTGCCGGTAGGTGACCGGGCTGTCGAAGCCGACCGCCGTGGCGATCTCCGCGACCGGGGCGTCGGTCGTCTCCAGCAGGGCCAGGCTGGCCCGCACCCGCTGGTCGATCAGCCAGCGGATCGGGCTGGTGCCGGTGGCCCGGGCGAAGTGCCGCAGGTAGCTGCGGGTCGACAGGTGCGCCTGCCGGGCCAGTGCCGACACGGTCAGCGGTTCGGCCAGGTGCCGCACGGCCCAGGCCATGCTGGCGGCGATCCGGTCGTCGTCCGGGTCGACACTCACCGGCGCCTCGATGAACTGGGCCTGCCCGCCGTCCCGGTGCGGCGGGATCACCAGCCGACGGGCGACCGCGTTGGCCACGGCCGCGCCGAAGTCGCGGCGGACCACGTGCACGCAGAGGTCCAGCCCGGCGGCGCTGCCCGCGCTGGTCAGGATGTCCCCGTCGTCGAGGTAGAGCACGTCCGGGTCGACGGTGACCGCCGGGTGCCGGCGGGCCAGCAGGTCCGCGTACCGCCAGTGGGTGGTGGCCCGGCGGCCGTCGAGGAGGCCGGCGCCGGCCAGCGCGAACGCCCCGGAGCAGATCGACATCAGCCGGGCGCCCCGGTGGTGCGCCCGGCGCAGCGCGGCCACCAGCTCCGGCGACGGGTCGACGGTCACGTCCGGCACCCCGGGCAGGACCACCGTGCCCGCACCGGCCAGCGTCTCCAGGCCGTACGGGGTGTGCAGGGCGGCGCCGCCGACCACCGGCACCGGCCCGGGCCGCTCGGCGCAGACGGTGAGCCGGTACCAGTCCACCTCCAGCTCGGGCCGGGGCAGCCCGAACACCTCGGTGACGATGCCGGTCTCGAACACCGACATCCCCGGGTACGCGAGCACCGCCACGGTCCGGTCGACGGGAGCCATGGCGGGATGTTAGCGAAGGACGGCGATCACGCCACTGTCCCGGGCGGCGGGGCCGGCCGCAGGATCGGGGCATGACCTTCTCCGTACCGCCGGCCGACCCGGCGACCGCCGCCGCCCACTTCCGCGCCCGGCTCAGCTTCGAGACCGACGTCAGTGACGTGCACGCCGCCCTGGAGGCGGCCACGCCGGGGCTGGTCGTGGTCGACTCCCGGGGCGACGCGGCCTGGCGGCAGGGCCACCTGCCGGGCGCGGTGCACCTGCCCACCGCCGAGATCGCCGCCCGGGCCCCCGAACTGGTGCCGGCCGGGTCGACCGTCGTGACGTACTGCTGGGGGCCGGGCTGCAACGGGGCGACCCGGGCCGCGCTGGAGTTCGCCCGGCTCGGCTGGCCGGTGAAGGAGATGATCGGCGGCTTCGAGTACTGGGCCCGGGAGGGCCTGCCGGTGGTCACCCCGACGGGGACGGTCCGCCGCCGGGTGGACGAGCTGACCGCACCCCGGGCGGCGGTGACCTGCGACTGCTGACGGCGGCTGGCCGCGGCCCGGTCAGTCGGCTGCGGCGTCGCGGTCGGCGGGTTCGTCGGCGAGGCGTTCGCCGCGGCGGCGCAGCATGCCGAGGCCGGGGATGCCGGCGACGGCCAGCTTGAGGTCCCGGGTGACGGCGAGCAGGTCGTGCAGGTCCGGGCCGACCCGGTCCAGGGTGGCCAGGATCGGCAGCACGTCGGAGGTCAGGTGCTCCTTGAGCTTCGGCAGCTCGTCGACCAGCCGGATCGCCGCGGTCACCTCCTCCGGGCTGAGCTGCTCGACGAACCGGGCCGCCATCGGCGCGGCCCGGCGCAGCGTCGGCTCGTACGCGGCCAGCAGTTCGGCCGCGGTGCCGGCCGCCTGCTCGGCCGCGAGCACCGTGCCGGCGGCCCGGCCGGCCACCGCGTCGACCTCGGCGACCACCGCGCCCGCCGTCCGGGCGACCCGTTCGGCCTCCCCGATCACCACCCCGGCGGCGGCGGAGACCTGCTCGGCCTCGCCGACCACGACGGCGGCGGCCGTGGCGACCTCGGTCGCCGTGTTGATCGCCTCGGTGGCGGCGGCGCTGATCACCGCCACCTCCCGGACCGCCGCCTCCGCGTCGGTGAGCACCCGGTCGGTGCGGTCGAGTGTGCCCTCGATCCGGTCGACCACCCCGTTGATCCGGCGCAGCAGCGTCTCCACCTCGTCCAGCACCGTGAGGGCGCGGGCCGGCACGGCGGCGAACGCGGCGGCCGAGCCGAGCGCCTGGTCCAGGGCGGAACGGGTGAGCCCGACGACGGCGCCGGGCCGGGGGAGGGGAATCGCCATGCCCACCAGTGTGCGTCGACCCGGCCAGTGCCGCCGGGTGGCCGCGGGCCGGCCCGTCATCGGTGCTCGCCGTGCTGCTCGACGGCGCGTTGCACCGCCCGGTAGATCTGCCCGAACCGCAGCGCGTCGGGCGTGCGCAGCAGCATCACCTCCCGCCCGAGGTGCTGCACCCACAGCTCGTGCACCCGGCTGCCCCGCTCGTAGGAGCGGTCCAGCCAGCCGAGCGGCAGTTCCAGGAACGGGGTCAGCGCCAGCCCGATGGCCACGAAGGCGCCGAGGATGAGCAGGGCCAGCTTCCAGTTGCCCCGGTCCTGCGCCGCCCAGGCGAGCGAGAGCACGCAGACCAGGGCGGCCAGCGGCGGCAGCGAGAGGAGCAGGACGAGCACGCCCCGGCCGAGGACCCGACCCCGGACGGCCAGGGTGGTCGCGCCGCGCGCGTGCCAGACGTACGCGATGTCGGCGAGCCTGACGACGTGCCCGCCGGCGTGGATGGCCTCGGAGGTGACCTGTACCGCGTCGTCCCGGTAATAGAGGGTCATCACTCAGCCTAACCACCCGGACTCAAGCCCGGCCGGCCCACTCCGGGAGCGGGATGGGCCCGCATCCCCTTTGGAGCTGAGTCGTTCGCGATATCGCCCCGCCCGTCCGCGCGGTGCGGGCCGGCGCGTGGGAGCCGCGCCCGTGCAGATGCCGAGTCGCTGGTGATATCAGCTCCAAAGGCGGCCAACAACAACACCATGGCCGCCGGGCTCGTGGCGGCGGAGGTGCGGAGCCGGGGCGGGGGAGGCAGCGCCGCCGGGGGCGGCCCACACGACGTCGCCCGGGTAGCGTCGCGGGCATGGCGGAGCGGAGCGGGGCCGGGACGGCCATCACCGAGCAGGAGCGCAACGTCGAAGTGGTCCGGCGCTACCTGCGGACCTTCATCACCAAGGACCTGGCCGAGCTGGCCGAGGTGGTCGCCGAGGACGTGGAGATCTACGGCAGCGGCACGGCCGTGCGTGGCCGGCGCTATCCGGAAGGGGCTATTTCCTCGCCCGGGCTCACCGTGCTCGACCAGGAGATCCTGGAGATCTTCGCCGCCGAGGACCGGGTAGTGGTCTCGATGGCGCAGACGTACCGGCGCGACTCGACGGGCGCCACCACGGTGCAGAGCGCCTGCAAGATGTACCGGCTGGCCGGTGGGCGGATCGTGCAGTTCTGGGGCGAGCAGGACACCTACGGCCTGCTGCGCGGCCTGGGGCTGCTGCCGGACGAGCCGATCAACTTCGACTGAGGCGCCTGCTCCATCGCCCGCTGCACGGCCCGGTAGATCTGGCCGAAGCGCAGCGCGTCGCCGGTGCGCAGCAGCCGGACCGGCTGGCCGTGCCAGCGCGCCCACATCTCCAGTTCCCGGCTGCCCCGGGCGTACGACCGGTCGAGGTGTTCGAAGAGCACGTCGGCGAGCGGCCCGACGCCCAGACCGACCAGCACGGACACGCCGACGATGGCGACGGTGACCACGAGGGAGCGGTGCAGCCAGAGCGCGAGCGCGACGCCGAGCGCGGCGGCCACCAGCGGCCCGGCCAGGGCGGCGCCGATCGCGCCCCGGCCGGCGAGCACCCGCCAGGAGCGGCTGCCCCGGCGGTGCCAGACCAGGCCCAGCTCGGCCAGCGGATAGGTGCGCCCGTCCACGCGGAGGGCGGTGGAGGTGACCTGCACCGACCGGTCGTCGTAGTACGTGATCATGACCTCACTCCGGGTGTCGGGTCAGACACCAGTCTGTCTACCCCAACGATCCTGGTCGTAAGGTTGGCACGCGACTTCGACGAGGAAGTGAGGGCAGCGTGGGCGAGTTCGTCAGGCTGGAAGTGAAGGACGGCATCGGCACCATCCGGCTGGAGCGGCCGCCGATGAACGCGCTCAACACCCAGGTGCAGGAGGAGTTGCGCGCCGCCGCCGCGGCGGCCACCGCCGACCCCGAGGTCCGCGCCGTCATCGTGTACGGCGGGGAGAAGGTCTTCGCGGCCGGCGCGGACATCAAGGAGATGGCCGACATGTCCTACGTGGACATGGCCGAGCGGGCCGCCGACCTGTCCAGCGCGCTCGGCGCCATCGCCCGGATCCCGAAGCCGGTGGTCGCCGCGATCACCGGGTACGCCCTCGGCGGGGGTTGCGAGCTGGCCCTGGCCTGCGACTGGCGGATCGTCGCCGAGGACGCCAAGCTCGGCCAGCCGGAGATCAAGCTCGGCATCATCCCGGGCGCCGGCGGCACCCAGCGGCTGGCCCGCCTGGTCGGCCCGGCCCGGGCCAAGGACCTGATCATGACCGGCCGGATGATCGACGCCCAGGAGGCGCTGCGGATCGGCCTGGCCGACCAGGTGGTCCCGGCCGCCGAGGTCTACGACGCCGCGGTCGCGTACGTGAAGCCGTTCCTGACCGGCCCGGTGCAGGCCCTGCGGGCGGCCAAGGCGGCCGTCGACGGTGGCCTGGACATGGACCTCAACTCCGGCCTGGCCTGGGAGAGCCAGCTCTTCGCCGCGCTGTTCGCGACCGACGACCGGCGCGAGGGCATGGCCGCGTTCGTCGAGAAGCGCAAGCCGGGCTTCACCGGCCGGTGAGCCGTGGTCCCGGGTCGGCGGCGCACCCCGCCGCCGACCCGAGCGCGGTTCACATCTCGCCTACCGGCCAGTAGCGTGTGACTCCGGTCAGGCAACGAAGGGGAGCGGCGATGACGGAACGGGTCGAAGGTCACGGCGGCGAGCTGGCCCTCGCGGCGCTGCGCGCGCACGGCGTACGGGAGATGTTCACCCTCTCCGGCGGGCACGTCTTCCCGCTCTACGACGCCGCGCACAAGGCCGGCTTCCCGCTCTACGACGTCCGGCACGAGCAGTCCGCCGTCTTCGCCGCCGAGGCGGTGGCGAAGCTCCAGCGCCGCCCCGGCCTGGCCGTGCTCACCGCCGGCCCCGGCGTCACGAACGGCGTCTCCGGCCTGACCAGCGCCTTCTTCAACGCCTCGCCCGTGCTGGTGCTCGGCGGGCGCGCCCCGCAGTTCCGCTGGGGCTCCGGCAGCCTCCAGGAGATGGACCACCTGCCCCTGGTCGCCCCGGTCACCAAGCACGCCGAGACGGTGTTCAGCGCGGACGACATCCCCCGCGCGGTGACCGCCGCCCTCACCGCGGCGCTGACCCCGCACCGCGGCCCGGCCTTCCTCGACTTCCCCCTGGAGGCGGTCTTCTCCGTCGGCGACGCCGACCTGCCGGCGGTCACCCCGGTCGCCCCGCTGGAGCCCGACCCGGACGAGGTCGCGAAGGCCGCCGGCCTGATCGCCGCCGCGTCCCGGCCGGTGATCATCGCCGGCTCCGACGTGTACGCGGGCGACGCCGTCGACGCCCTGCGCGCCGCCGCCGAGTCGCTGCAGGTGCCGGTCTTCACCAACGGCATGGGCCGCGGCGCGCTGCCGCCCGAGCACCCGCTCGCCTTCGCCAAGGCCCGCCGGGTCGCGCTCAAGGGCGCCGACGTGGTCGTGGTGGTCGGCACCCCGCTCGACTTCCGGCTCGCCTTCGGTGACTTCGGCGACGCGCAGGTGGTGCACGTGGTCGACGCGCCCAGCCAGCGCGCCGGGCACGTCCAGCCGGCCGCCAGCCCCGCCGGCGACCTGCGCCTGATCCTCACCGCGTTCGCCGAGCGCCCCGGCGACCGGGCCGACCACGCCGACTGGATCGCGCAACTGCGGACCGCCGAGGACGCCGCGAAGGCCCGGGACACCGAGGAGATGGCCGCCGAGACCGACCCGATCCGCCCGGCCCGGGTCTACGGCGAGCTGCGCAAGGTGCTCGCGCCGGACGCGATCACCATCGGCGACGGCGGCGACTTCGTCTCGTACGCCGGGAGGTACCTGGAGCCGGCGCAGCCCGGCACCTGGCTCGATCCCGGACCGTACGGCTGCCTCGGCACCGGCATGGGCTACGCGATGGGCGCCCGGGTCAGCCACCCCGACCGGCAGATCTGCGTGCTGATGGGCGACGGCGCGGCGGGCTTCTCGCTGATGGACGTGGAGTCCCTGGTCCGCCAGCAGCTCCCGGTGGTGATCGTGGTCGGCAACAACGGCATCTGGGGCCTGGAGAAGCACCCGATGCGGGCCATGTACGGCTACGACGTGGCCGCCGACCTCCAGCCGGGGCTGCGCTACGACAAGGTGGTCGAGGCGCTCGGTGGCGCGGGCGAGACGGTGGAGAAGGCCGCCGACCTCGGCCCGGCCCTGGCCCGCGCCTTCGACGCCGGCGTGCCGTACCTGGTCAACGTGCTGACCGACCCGGCCGACGCGTACCCCAGGTCGTCGAACCTGGCCTGACGACAACCTGCGACCGCCGCCGCCGGGTGACCGGCCGCGGCGGTCGCGTCGTTTCTGCCCGCAGGTAAATCAGCGGTTTGTCAGCGGTTGTCGCCGTAACGTCAGCCCCGTCGCTCAAGGTGGGGTGACCAGCGAGAACGACGGGAGTTCCGATGACATACGCGATCCGCGCGGAGGGCCTGGTCCGCCGCTTCGGCGCGACGACCGCCCTGGCCGGGGTGGACCTGGCCGTCCCGACCGGGACGGTGTTCGGGCTGCTCGGGCCGAACGGGGCGGGCAAGACCACCGCGGTGCGGGTGCTGGCCACCCTGCTCGCCGCCGACGAGGGGCACGCCACCGTCGGCGGGTACGACGTCCGCCGCGACGCGCACCGGGTGCGCCAGCTGATCGGCCTCACCGGCCAGTACGCCTCGGTCGACGAGAACCTCACCGGCACCGAGAACCTGCTGCTCATCGGCCGGCTGCTCGGGCTGTCCCGGGGAGACGCCCGGGCCCGGGCCCGGCAGCTGCTCGCCGACTTCCAGCTCACCGACGCCGCCGAGCGGGCCGCCAAGACCTACTCGGGCGGCATGCGCCGCCGCCTCGACCTGGCCGCCAGCCTGGTCGGCCGGCCGCAGGTGCTCTTCCTCGACGAGCCGACCACCGGGCTCGACCCGCGCAGCCGCAACGAGCTCTGGGACATCGTCCGCGGCCTGATCGCCGACGGCGTCACCGTGCTGCTGACCACGCAGTACCTCGAGGAGGCCGACCAGCTGGCCAGCGAGATCGCCGTGGTCGACCACGGCCGGGTCATCGCGCAGGGCACCCCGGAGCAGCTCAAGGCCCGCACCGGCGGGCAGGTGCTGGCCATCCGGCCGATCGACCCGACCGACCTGCCCACCGTGCTGGCCGTCGCCCGCGAGGTCACCGGGGCCGCCCCCGAGGTCGCCCAGAGCACCGTCTCCGTGCCGGTGAACGACCCGGGCGTGCTGCCCGCCGTGGTCCGCCGGCTCGACGCCGCCGAGGTCGCCGTGGCCGAGCTGGCCCTGCGCGGCGCCAGCCTGGACGAGGTCTTCCTCCACCTGACCGGCCACCGCGCCGAGCAGGACACCGCCGACGCCGATCTGGAAAGGATCCCGGCATGACCGCCGCCACCCTCGCCACCCCGCTCGCCCCGGCCCGCCGGCCGAGCCTCGTCGCCGGACTGCGGCACACCGGCACCCTGGCCTGGCGCAGCCTGGTGCAGATCAAGCACAACCCGATGGAGCTGCTCGACCTGAGCATCCAGCCGGTGATGTTCGTGCTGCTCTTCACGTACGTCTTCGGTGGCGCGATCTCCGGCAGTCCCGGCGACTACCTGAAGTTCGCGCTGCCCGGGATCATCGTGCAGAACGCCTTCTTCGCCACCATGACCACCGGCTTCGGGCTGAACAACGACCTCACCAAGGGCGTGTTCGACCGGTTGCGGGCGCTGCCCGTCGCCCGCTGGGCCCCGCTGGCCGGCCGGATCCTCGCCGACACCGTCAAGCAGGCCTGGTCGGTGGCGCTGCTGATCGGGGTCGGCGCGATCCTCGGCTTCCGGCTGGGCAACGGGCTGGTGGGCCTGCTCGGCGCCTTCGCCCTGCTGCTCGCCTTCTCGCTGGCCGCGTCGTGGATCTCGGTGCTGGTCGGGGTGCTGGTCAGCGAGCCGGACAAGGTGCAGATCTTCGGCTTCATGGTGATCTTCCCGCTCACCTTCACCAGCAACGCGTTCGTGCCGACCGACACCATGCCGTCGTGGCTGCAGCGGTGGGTCGACGTCAACCCGGTCACCACCCTCGCCGACGCGCTGCGCGGCCTGCTCGTCTCCGGCCCGGTGGCCGGCCCGGTGGCCCGGTCACTGATCTGGGCGGCCGTGCTGCTGGCCGTCTTCGCCCCGCTCGCCGTGCGGGCGCTCAGGCGTCGAGTGTGAGCCGGACCGCCTCGGCCGCGGTCTCCAACCGGTAGCCCAGCCCGCCCGCGTACGCCTCGGCGTAACCCGCCTCGCCGAGCGCGGCGCGGGCGGCGGCCTCCACCCGGGGGCGGTCCAGGATCGCGTGGTCCGGGCCGCCCCGTACGCCGCTCGCCGCCCCCAGCAGCCGGGCCGCGGCGGCCGGGCGGTCGAGGCACAGCGCCAGGTCGGCGTAACCGACCAGCACCGCGCCGACGACCGGGGCGTCCTGGGAGCCGAGCGCCAGTTCCAGCGCCCGGGCGTGGTGGGCCCGGGCGGAGTCGAGGTCTCCCTCGACCGCCGCCAGGATGGCCAGGTTGGTGGCGTGCAACGCGCGCCACTGCGGCGCGACGCTGCGCTCACCGAGCAGCCGGATGCTCTCCTGGAGGCAGGCCCGCGCTCCGGCCCAGTCGCCCTGGGCGCGCAGGATCTCGGCCCGGCCGTGTGCGGTCGCCGCCCGGGTCTCGTCGGAACCGGTGAGTTCCGCCTCCCGCTCGGCCCGGGCCAGCGCCGCCAGCGCCCGGTCGTGGTCACCGCGCCGCCACAGGTTGTGCGCCAGGCGCAGCCGCATCTCCGGGACGTCGTCCCGCACCCCCAGCTCCTCGAAGTAGGCGAGGGCCTCCTCGTGGAACGGGGTGGCCCTGGTCGCCTCGCCCCGCCGGTCCAGCAGGTCGGCCAGGGAGGTGAGGCCGAACGACATGCCCCAGCGGTCCCCGACCGTGCGGTAGTGCGCCAGCGCGGCGCGCAGGTCCGCCTCGGCCGTCTCGTCGGACAGTCCCGCGTTGAGGTACGCGTGCGCCTGGAACAGCCGGGCGGTGCCGGCGACCCACGGGTCCGGGTCGTCGAAGAGCGCGGCGAGCTCGTCCGGGGTCTGCGGCGGCATCCCGTTGCGGAACGCCGCGACGACGAGCCCGACCAGCCGCAGCACCGGGTGCGCGCCCTCGTGCCCGACGGCCAGCTCCGCCGCCCGCTCCAGCCACGCCATGCTGGTGGTCAGGTCGTTGCGGGTGGAGACCAGGTTGAGCGCCGCCATGGTCAGGGCCACCGCGAGCCGGTCCGGGGCGGTGTGCTCGTCCACTCCGGGCAGCGGGAACACCTGCGCGGCCAACTCGGCGCCCTCGGCCCGCTGGCCGCTCAGCCACCAGTACCAGCCCAGCGCGGCGGCGTACCGGACCGCGGTCGGGGCGTCCCCGGCGGAGATGGCGTACCGCAGCCCGGCGTGCAGGTTGTCGTGGTCGGCGGCGAGCCGGCGCAGCCAGTCGAGCTGCGCCCCGGTACGCAGCCGGGGCTCGGCCGCCTCGGCCAGGGCCAGGTACTCCGTGGCGTGCGCCCGCCGGATCCGGTCCGCCTCGCCCGCTTCGGCCAGCCGGTGCAGGCCGTACTCCCGGATGGTCTCCAGCATCCGGTAGCGCGGTTCGGTGTCGCCGACGGCGACCACCAGCGACTTCTCCACCAGGGCGGCGAGCCGGTCGAGCACGTCCGCGACCGCGGGCGCGCCGAGCCGGGGCGGTTCGTCGTCCGGGTCGGCGCAGACCCGCTCGACCGCGTCCAGGGTGGCCCCGCCGGCGAAGACCGCCAGCCGCCGCCACAGCGCCCGCTCCCCGTCGTCGAGCAGGTCCCAGCTCCAGTCGACCACCGCGCGCAGCGTCTGGTGCCGGGGCAGGGCGGTCCGGCTGCCGCCGCTGAGCAGCCGGAACCGGTCGTCCAGCCGGCTGTCCACCTGGGCCGCGGTCAGCGAGCGCAGCCGGGCGGCGGCCAGCTCGATGGCGAGCGGCATCCCGTCCAGCGCCCGGCAGATCCGGATCACCGGGCCGACCGTGGTGTCGTCCACCGCGAAGTCCGGGCGGGCCGCGCCGGCCCGGTCGGCGAAGAGCCGCACCGCCGGGTACGCCAGCGCGGCCGCCGGGTCCGCGTCGGCCGGTGGCAGAGCCAGCGACTCCACCGGGCGCAGCGCCTCCCCGGTGACGCCCAGCGGCTCCCGGCTGGTGGCCAGGACCCGCAGGCCGGGGGAGGCGGTGAGCAGCCGGCCGGCGAGGTCCGCCGCCGCGTCGAGCAGGTGCTCGCAGTTGTCCAGCAGCAGCAGCGCGGACCGGCCGGCGAGCGCCTCGACCAGCCGGCCGACCGGTTCGACCGGCTCGGGGGCGCCACGGCCGGCGCGGGCCAGCAGTGCCTGCTCGCGCAGGCCGAGCGCGGCGAGCACGGCTTGCGGCACCTCGGCCGGGTCGGTGACCGGGGCCAGCTCCACCAGCCAGACCCCGTCCGGGAAGCGGCCCGCGACGGCCCGGCCGGACTCGACGGCCAGCCGGGTCTTGCCGGCCCCGCCCGGCCCGGTGAGCGTGACCAGCCGGAACCGGTCGAGCAGCGCGTCGACCCGGGCGATGGCCTCCTCCCGCCCGACGAAGCTGGTCAGCGCGGCCGGGAGGTGGCCCCGGACCGGCCCGGGGGTGCGGTCGGCCCCGGCTGCCGGGGTGCCGCCGTCCCCGGTCGGTCCGCTGCGCCGCCCGGCCGCCCCCGGAACCGGCGCGGTCAGGTCGGTCTCCGGCCGGTGGTGCGGGTCGGTGGGCCCGGCCCGCCGGCCGTGGCCGTTCGCCTCGGCGGGTCGCCCGCCGCGCCGGCTGTCCGTCCCGTCCCGTCGAACGCCGCTGTCCCCGCCGCGCAGGATCTCCAGGTGCAGGGCGGTCAGCTCGGGGCCGGGGTCGGTGCCCAGGGTGTCGGCGAGGGTGGTCCGCAGCCGCTCGTACTCGGCCAGGGCCTCGGCGGGGTGGCCGGCCCGGTGCAGCGCCCGGATCAGCAGCCCGGTCAGCCGCTCCCGCAGCGGGTGGGCCGCCACCAGCTCGCGCAGCTCCGGCAGCAGGGCGTCCGGGGTCTCGGCGGCCAGCCGCGCCGCGACCAGGTCCTCGGTGGCGGCCAGCCGCAGCTCGGTGAGGCGGGCCACCGGCGCGCGGGCGAAGTCGGCGTCGGCGACGTCCGCCAGGGCCGGCCCGCGCCACAGCGCCAGCGCCTCGGCCAGCCGTCGGCACGCCCCGGCCGGGTCCGTGGCGAGGCGGGAGCGGCCGGCGTTCACCGCCGCCTCGAACCGGTGCAGGTCCACGTCGTCCCGGGACAGCGTGAGCCGGTAGCCGCCCGGCTGCGCCTCGACGGGCAGCCCCGGGGCGCTGCGGCGCAGCCGGGAGACGAGGGCCTGGAGCGCGTTGGCGACGCCGGCCGGCGGGTCGCCGTCCCACACGCCGTCGGCGAGCCGGCCGACGGTGACCGTCCGGCCGGGTTCCAGGGCCAGCAGGATCAGCAGCCGGCGCAGGCGGGCGCCGCCGACCTCGACCGGCGTACCGGCGTCGGCGCGCAGCTCCAGGGGTCCGAGCAGGCTGATCCGCACGGCGTCGATTCTGCCCGGCCGATGCTCGGCCGCGGCGCTCAGACCTCCGGTCGGTCCCGGTCGTCCTCCCGGCGGCGCAGCTCATCCTCGCGCCGGCGCAGGTCCTCCTCCCAACGCCGGAGCAGCTCCTGGTCGTCCCGGCGTCGCCGCTCGGCCAGCGACGACAGGAACTCCGGGTCGTCGTCCGGCGCGACCGGCCGGCGACGGTCCTGTTCGGAGAATCCGTTCCCCATCGGCCAGGCCGTGCGAGGGCGGCGGGCGGTCGGCTCCCGGCCGGCGACGAACCAGGCGATCGAGCCGACCAGCGGGAAGAACAGGATGATCAGGACCCAGGCGACCCGGGGCAGCGCCCGGATCTCACCCTCCTCCGCGGAGAGGCAGCTGATCAGCGCGCAGACGGCGAGGACGACCTCGGCCAGGAAGAAGAGCCCGTACAGGCGAACCATGCCGGACATCATGGACCATCACTGCCGGTCACCGCAGCCCGTGAAGCACGTGCAGCACGCCGAGCAGCGCCAGTGCGGCCGCGGCGAGCGCGGTCAGCGGGAACGACCAGCGGTGCCCGCGGCGGGGTCCGGCGCCGGTGGCCCGCCGCCAGTCGACCCGCAGGGTGGCCAACCAGACGGCCACCGCGAGACCGGCCAGCACCGCGTCGAACGCGTCGCCGGTGAGGCCCAGCCGGATCTCCAGCACGGCGACCCCGGTGAGCGCCAGCAGCGTGCGCCGCCAGGCCAGCCGGGTCCGTTCGGGCTGCAGCCCCGGGTCGCGGGTCATCCGACCGCCCGGGCGAGGACCGCGACGACCAGCAGCAGCGCGCCCAGCGCGACCACGAGGGCGAGGACCGCCGGGAAGCGGGACGCGGGCAGTTCCTCGCCCAGCCGGATGGCCCGCTCCGTGCGCGCCCAGTGGTCCACCGCCCGGACCGCGACCGCGGCGCCGAGCAGCAGCAGCGCGACGGCGATCACCTCGCGCAGGTGCGCCAGGGGCAGCCGGGGCAGGAACTGCGCGGCGGCCAGCCCGCCGGCGATCAGCGCCAGACCCGTACGCAGCCAGGCCAGGAACGTCCGCTCGTTGGCCAGCGAGAAGCGGTAGTCCGGGGTGGTGCCCACCGACCGCAGCTCGCGCGGGTCGAACCAGCGCCTGATCGCCTCCCACACGTCGTCCATTATCCGCTTTGTCCGGTGCCTAGCCTGAAGGGATGACCGATCTTGACGCGCGCAGTCTGCGCGACGCCTACGACAACCAGATCCGCCCGGAGATCCCGGACCCGGTGCCGGCCGGGGTGACCGTGGAACGCGACGGGCCGCTGGTCCGGATCCTCGGCCTGGACCACGGTGGCTTCCTCACCTACCGGACTCTCGACGGACTGGCCGGCGCGGAGCTGGACGCGCTGATCGCCCGGCAGGTGGAGATCTTCCGCGCCCGGGGCGAGGAGGTCGAGTGGAAGCTCAACGGCCACGACGAGCCGGCCGACCTGGGGGACCGGCTGCGCGCCGCCGGGTTCGTGCCGGAGGACCTGGAGACCGTCGTGGTCGGTCCGGTCGCGGCCCTGGCCGCCGCCGTCCCGGTCCTGCCCGAGGGGGTACGCCTGCGCGAGGTCACCAGCCGGGAGGACCTGGAGCGGATCCGGGCGATGGAGGAGGCGGTCTGGCACGAGGACCGCAGCCACCTGGTGACGGGGCTGGCCAAGGAGATCGAGGCCGACCCGCAGTCGATCACCATCGTGGTGGCTGAGGCGGGGGACAACGTGGTCAGCGCCGGCTGGGTGCGCTACCTGCGCAACACCAGCTTTGCCACGCTCTGGGGCGGGTCGACCCTGCCGGAGTGGCGGAAGAAGGGCATCTACCGGGCGCTGGTGGCGTACCGGGCGCGGCTGGCCGAGCAGCGCGGCAAGACGCTGGTGCAGGTGGACTGCTCGCCGGACAGCCGGCCGATCCTGGAGCGGCTCGGGCTCGTTGCGGTCACCACGACCACCCCGTACGTCTACACTCCGTGATCATGGAACCGTTGACGGCGGACGAGCGGCTCACCCTCAAGACGGGCGCCTACGGGGCGGTCTTCCTGGTGTCCAACGCCGAGCCGGGGGTGCTGGCCATGGTGCGGGAGAGCTTCGCCGCCTCGGCGGCGTTCGCCGACGCCGGCGGGGTGGTGAAGGAGGCGCTGACCACCGGCCCGCTGCCGGAGTTGCCCCGGGACTCCGTGCTGGAGATCGAGGCGGCGGCGCTGCCGGCGCTGGGCCGGGCGGTGCGGATCCTGCGCGCGAAGGCGCCGGGGGACGTCGAGGCGTACCGGTCGGTGGTCCTCGCGGCGGCGGACCGGGTGGCGCAGGCCAGCCGGGGTGTGGCGCCGGCCGAGTCGACGGTGATCGACAGGATCAGGGCCGCGCTGGCCGAGCCCGCCTGACCGGTGCGCTCGACCAGAGCGCCTGGACGCTGGCCCGGACGCAGCGGTCGCGCACCCGCCCGCAGGCGCAGCGGTAGGTGTCCGGGATCATCCGACGGCAGGGACGGCGGGAGGTGGCGGCGCCTTCTGCCACCTCCCGTCGGCGCGCTTCACTACGCTTTTCCGACATATCCGTCACCTCCCTATTTTGGAGCTTACCCGGCGCGGCGAAGCTCGGTGAGCTGTGTCACTCTGGGGCTCCGGAGAGGTGATGCTACTTGCGGGTAACATTGCCCCGTGGGCAACTGCACAGTGGCCCGCGGTTGACCGATCGTTAAGTCACGCGGGAGGCTGCGCCCGTGACCGGGCGAGTGATCGCTACACCAAACAGGAGGGTCGTCGAAGCGCGATGAACATCGTCGTACTCGTCAAGCAGGTGCCCGATTCGGGCGCGGACCGCAACCTGCGTTCTGACGACAACACCGTCGACCGCGGTTCGGCGAACAACGTCATCAACGAGATGGACGAGTACGCCATCGAAGAGGCGTTGAAGATCAAGGAGGCGCACGGCGGCGAGGTCACCATCCTGACCATGGGTCCGGACCGGGCGACCGAGTCGATCCGCAAGGCGCTCTCCATGGGTCCGGACAAGGCCGTGCACGTGGTCGACGACGCGCTGCACGGGTCCTGCGCCGTCGCCACCTCGAAGGTGCTCGCCGCCGCCCTCGGTCAGCTCAACGCGGACCTGGTCATCTGCGGCGCCGAGTCCACCGACGGCCGGGTCCAGGTCATGCCGCACATGATCGCCGAGCGGCTCGGCGTGGCCGCGCTGACCGGCGCGCGCAAGCTCACCGTCGACGGCGCCACCCTGACCGTCGAGCGGCAGACCGAGGAGGGCTACGAGGTGGTCACCGCCTCGACCCCGGCCGTGGTCTCCGTCTGGGACACCATCAACGAGCCGCGCTACCCGTCCTTCAAGGGCATCATGGCCGCCAAGAAGAAGCCGGTGCAGACGCTCTCCCTGGGTGACCTCGGCGTCGCCCCCTCCGAGGTGGGCTTCGACGGCGCGACCAGCGCCGTGCTCGAGCACACCAAGCGCCCGCCGCGCTCCGGCGGCACCAAGATCACCGACGAGGGCGAGGGCGGCACCAAGCTGGTCGAGTTCCTCGCCACCGAGAAGTTCGTGTGAGAGGTCTGGACATGTCTGAGGTTCTCGTCGTCGTCGAAGCCACCCGGGAATTCGGCGTCAAGAAGGTCACCCTCGAGATGCTCACCCTCGCCCGCGAGCTGGGCACCCCGAGCGCGGTCGTGCTCGGCGGCGCCGGCGCCGCCGAGGCGCTGAGCGCCAAGCTGGGCGAGTACGGCGCGGAGAAGATCTACGCCGCCGAGGGCGAGGAGATCGACGGCTACCTGGTGGCCCCGAAGGCCACCGTGCTGGCCGAACTGGTCCAGCGGGTGCAGCCCGCCGCGGTGCTGCTCGCCTCGTCCCAGGAGGGCAAGGAGATCGCCGCCCGGTTGGCCGTCAAGCTGGACAACGGCATCCTGACCGACGTGGTCGCCCTCGCCGCCGACGGCACCGCCACCCAGGTCGCCTTCGCCGGCTCCACCATCGTCAAGTCCAAGGTCACCAAGGGCCTGCCGCTGGTCACCGTCCGGCCCAACTCGCTCACCCCGACCCCGGCCGCGGCCACCCCGGCCGTCGAGCAGCTCACCGTGTCGGTCGCCGACGCGGACAAGCTGGCCAAGGTCGTCGAGCGGGTCGCCGAGCAGAAGGGCTCCCGCCCCGAGCTCACCGAGGCGTCGGTCGTCGTCTCCGGTGGTCGCGGCGTCGGCAACGCCGACAACTTCAAGCTGGTCGAGGAGCTGGCCGACCTGCTCGGCGGCGCGGTCGGCGCGTCCCGCGCGGCGGTCGACTCCGGCTTCTACCCGCACCAGTTCCAGGTCGGCCAGACCGGCAAGACGGTCTCCCCGCAGCTGTACGTCGCGCTCGGCATCTCCGGCGCGATCCAGCACCGCGCCGGCATGCAGACCTCGAAGACCATCGTCGCGGTGAACAAGGACGCCGAGGCGCCGATCTTCGAGCTGGCCGACTTCGGCGTGGTCGGCGACCTGTTCAAGGTCGTCCCGCAGGCCGCCGAGGAGATCCGCAAGCGGAAGTGAGCCGTCCCGGCTGACAGACGACAGAGCCGCCGTCCGGTGATCCGGACGGCGGCTCTCGTCGTTGCGGCCCCTCCCTGCGGTGGGAAGGGAGCTGATCGGCGGGCCGGGGAGCTGAGCCGGCCCGCCGATCAGCCCGTTCGAGGGGCGTGAGCCCGTGCTGAGCGTACCGGGCGGGGAAACCCACGTACTCCTCGGGATCGATCGGGCAGCGGCGGTCCGGCGGACGGCCGGCCGGTTGCCGGCCAGTAGGCTGAACGGTGATGGCATACCTGGATCACGCGGCGACGACCCCGATGCTCGACGAGGCACTCGAGGCGTACGTCGCCACGGCCCGCGAGGTGGGCAACGCGTCATCGCTGCACGCGGCGGGCCGGCGTGCCCGACGGCGGGTGGAGGAGTCGCGCGAGCGGGTGGCCGCCGCGCTCGGCGCCCGTCCCTCCGAGGTCATCTTCACCGGGGGCGGCACCGAGAGCGACAACCTCGCGGTGAAGGGCGTCTTCTGGGCCCGCCGCGCCGCCCGCGCCGAGCGGATCCGGGTGGTGTCCAGCGCCGTCGAGCACCACGCGGTGCTGGACGCGGTGGACTGGCTGGCCGCGCACGAGGGCGCCGAGGTCGGCTGGCTGCCGGTGGACGACGCCGGCCGGCTCGACCCGGAGCGGCTCCGCGCCGAACTGGCCGCACACGGCGACCGGGTGGCCCTGGTCACCGCCATGTGGGCGAACAACGAGGTGGGCACGGTCCAGCCGGTGGCCGAGCTGGCGGCGGTCGCCGCCGAGCACGGGGTGCCGTTCCACACCGACGCGATCCAGGCGGTCGGCCAGGTGCCGGTCGACTTCGCCGCCAGCGGCGCCTCCGCGCTCACCGTCACCGGCCACAAGCTCGGCGGCCCGACCGGGGTCGGCGCGCTGCTGCTGGCCCGGGACGTCGCCGCCACCCCGCTGCTGCACGGCGGCGGCCAGGAGCGCGACGTCCGCTCCGGCACCCTGGACACCGCCGGCATCGTGGCCTTCGCCGTGGCCGTCGAGGCCGCGGTGAAGGGCCAGCAGGAGTACGCGGCCCGGATCGCCGCGCTCCGCGACGAGCTGGTCGAGCGGGTCCGGCAGGCGGTCCCCGAGGTGATCTTCAACGGCGACCCGGTCGACCGGCTCCCCGGCAACGCGCACTTCTCCTTCCCCGGCTGCGAGGGGGACGCGCTGCTGCTCCTGCTGGACGCGCAGGGCATCGCCTGCTCGACCGGCTCGGCCTGTTCCGCCGGAGTCGCCCAGCCGTCGCACGTGCTGCTGGCCATGGGCGCCGACGACGACCGGGCCCGCTCCTCGCTGCGGTTCACCCTCGGCCACACCAGCACCAGAGCGGAGGTCGACGCGCTCATCGCCGCGCTGCCGGCCGCCGTGGAGCGGGCCCGGCGCGCGGCCGCCCTCCGCGCACCCCGCTGACCCGGATACGCTCGGTGAGGACGAGGGGAGTGAGTCGGTGAGGGTTCTGGCGGCGATGTCGGGCGGGGTGGACTCCGCCGTGGCGGCGGCGCGCGCGGTCGAGGCCGGGCACGAGGTGACCGGCGTGCACCTGGCGCTGGCCCGCAACCCGCAGACCTACCGCACCGGCGCTCGGGGCTGCTGCACCCTGGAGGACTCCCGGGACGCCCGCCGGGCCGCCGACGTGATCGGCATCCCGTTCTACGTCTGGGACATGGCCGACCGGTTCCACGAGGACGTGGTGGACGACTTCGTCGCCGAGTACGCGGCCGGTCGTACCCCGAACCCGTGCCTGCGCTGCAACGAGAAGATCAAGTTCGCCGCGGTGCTGGACCGCGCGGTGGCCCTCGGCTTCGACGCGGTGGTGACCGGCCACCACGCCCGGCTGGGCGCCGACGGTCTGCTGCGCCGCAGCGTCGACCTGGCCAAGGACCAGTCGTACGTCCTCGCGGTGCTGACCCGCGAGCAGCTCGACCGGTCGATCTTCCCGCTCGGTGACTCCACCAAGGCCGAGGTGCGCGCGGAGGCCGCCCGGCGCGGCCTGGGCGTGGCCGAGAAGCCCGACTCGCACGACATCTGCTTCATCGCCGACGGCGACACCCGCGGCTTCCTCGCCCAGCGGCTCGGCGAGGCCCCCGGCGAGGTGGTCGACGCGCTCACCGGCGCGGTGGTCGGCAGCCACACCGGCGCCTACCAGTACACCGTCGGCCAGCGGCGGGGCCTGCACCTGGACCGGCCCGCCCCGGACGGCCGTCCCCGCTACGTGCTCTCCATCACCCCGAAGAGCAACACGGTGACCGTCGGCCCGGCCGAGGCGCTGGAGGTCGCCCAGGTCCGGGCCACCCGCCCGGTCTGGACCGGCGGCGAGCGGCCCGGCGCGCCGATCGAGTGCGAGGTGCAGCTGCGCGCCCACGGCGACGTGGTGGCCGCCACGGTGGCGCTGGACGACGACGGGCTGCACGCCTCGCTGCGCCGCCCGGTCCGGGGCGTGGCCGCCGGCCAGGCGATCGTGGCGTACCGGCCGGACCCGGCCGGCGACGTCGTCCTCGGCTCCGCCACCATCACCGGCTGAGCCTCGGCTTTCCGCCCGCGTTCTCGCCGTCGCCCTTCCCCGCTCCCCGTCCGGTCTGCCTGTCGCCTTCCCGGGGAGCTGCTGTCGTCGGCTCAGCTGGCCTCTCCCGGCCGGTCGGCCGGTGGCCCGCCTCCGGTGGGCCGTGCGTCTCTCACCTCCTGTGGAGCTGATGCCGTCAACGACTCAACTGGCCCCTCGCGGTGGGGCGGCCGACCGTTGCCGAGGGCGGCCAAGCGCCTCGGTGAGTCGTTGGTGATATCAGCTCCAAAGCGTCCGCGAAGACTTGTCTCCAGCCGGGCCGTCGGGCCGCGGACCCGCCGCCAGCCCGCCGGTGCGGGCCCACCGGTCACTGCCGGACTCCGCGTCCGCGGCAGCAGCGGCGCGGGCAGCGGATAATCTTCGGCGGTGAATGATCAGAGGTGGCCCTGGCCCGCCGGGGCGGCGACCGGCATCGGTTCGCTGCCCGGCACCGACATCGCCGAGGCGCAGCGCATCGTGCTCGGTGAGCTGCCCGCCCTGCCGCACCTGGCGGAGCTGCCCGCCCGGGGCCCCGGCGCCGACCTGATCGGCCGCACCGGTGGCCTCCTCGTCGAACTCCCGGTCGAGCTGTACGCGGCCCGCTGGCGGATCGCGCCGCGCCCCGGCAAGGACCTGCGCCGCGCCCGGGACCTGATGGAACGCGATCTGGACCAGCTCGCCGAGCAGGCCGAGGAGTACGCCGGCCCGGTCAAGGTGCAGGCGGCCGGCCCGTTCACCCTGGCCGCGTCGCTGGAACTGCCGATCGGCGGCCGGCTGCTCCGCGACCCGGGTGCCGTCCGGGACCTCGCCGGCTCGCTCGCCGAGGGGCTGCGCGGGCACGTCGCGGCGGTCGCCCGCCGGCTGCCCCGCGCGTCGGTGCTGCTCCAGCTCGACGAGCCCGCCCTGCCGGCGGTGCTGGCCGGGCGGGTGCCCACCGAGAGCGGCTTCGGCACCCACCGGGCGGTCGAGTCCGGCGTCGCCGGGGCACTGCTGGGCGGCGTGATCGAGGCGGCCGGGGTGCCGACCGTGGTGCACTGCTGCGCGCCCGACGTGCCGCTGGAGCTGATCCGCGGCGCCGGAGCCGTCGGCGTCGCCCTCGACCTCGGCCTGGTCACCGACCTGGACCCGCTCGGCGAGGCGATCGACGCCGGGCTCGGGCTGCTGGCCGGCGCCGCGCCCGCGCTGCCGCCGCCGGCCGGTCGCGCCCCGACCTCGGCCCAGGTCGCCGACCGGGTACGCCAGCTCTGGGATCAGCTCGGCTTCCCCCGCCGCCAGCTCGCCGAGCAAGTCGTGGTCACCCCCGCGTGTGGCCTGGCCGGGGCCACCCCGGCGTACGCCCGGGCGGTCCTGACCGCGTGCCGGGACGCCGGGCGGCGGCTGTACGAGGAGTGAGGTTTCCTGTCGCACCGGCGGGGCAGGATGACCGCCATGATTGGACAGCTGCGTTCCACGGTGATCGACTGCCCCGACCCGCGCGCGCTGGCCGGCTTCTACGCGGAGCTGCTCGGCCTCCCGCTGATCGAGGACAACTCCGACGGTGACGACTGGGTGGTGCTGGGTGGCCCGCCCGGGCACCAGCCCCGGATCGCCTTCCAGAAGGCGCTCGACCTGCGCGCCCCTGACTGGCCCGACCCGGCGCGGCCGCAACAGTTCCACCTGGACGTGACGGTGGACGACATCGAGGAGGCGGAGAAGGCGGCGCTGGCCCTGGGCGCCCGGCGGCTGCCCGGCGAGGGGGAGGGCTTCCGGGTCTACGCCGACCCGGCCGGCCACCCGTTCTGCCTCTGCTGGGACTGACGCCACCGGTGCGGCTTGCGCCGGCCCGGCATGATCACCACCGTGACCGACTCCTCGCCGCGCCGCGCCTCCGGTTCCCTCTTCGGGCTCGCCTACGGTGACGCCCTGGGCAAGCCCACCGAGTTCCTCACCGTCGCCGAGATCGTCCGGCGGTACGGTCCGGCCGGCCCCCGGGAGCTGACCGGTGACCCCGCGCTGGTCACCGACGACACCCAGATGGCGCTGGCCGTGGCCTGGGCGCTGCACGAGGCGTCCGGCTACACGCCGGAGGTGGTGGAGCCGCTGCTGCGGGAGCGGTTCCTCGCCTGGGCGGTCAGCCCGGACAACAACCGCGCGCCGGGGATGACCTGCCTACGGGCCTGCGCCGAGCTGGACCGGGGCACCCGCTGGCAGGAGGCCACGGTGGTCGGCTCGAAGGGGTGCGGGGCCAACATGCGGGTCACCCCGGTCGGGCTGCTCGACGTCGATCTCGACACCCTCGCCGGGCTGGCCCAGCTCCAGGCCGGCCTGACCCACGGGCACCCGACCGGCCTGGCGGCCAGCGAGCTGACCGCGTACGCGGTCCGGCTGCTGCGCGACGGCGCGGCCCTGGCCGACCTGCCCGGCCTGCTCACCGCCCGGGCCCATGAGCAGCGCACCGTCTACCGGGGCGACTGGCTGGGCGACCTGTGGCAGCGCCCCGGCGACCGGACGCCGGAGGAGTTCATCGCCCGGGGCTGGGACGAGTGCCTGCGGGTGCTCGGTCGACTCGACGCCGCGCTGGCCCGCCCGGACGACGGCGGTGACCCGTGCCGGCTCACCGGAGAGGGCTGGATCGCCGAGGAGGCCCTGGCGACCGCGCTGCTGTGCGCGCTGCGGCACCCGGACGACCCGGTCGGCGCGCTGGCCCGGGGCGCCACCACGGCCGGCGACTCCGACTCCATCGCGGCCCTCGCCGGCGCCTTCGTCGGCGCCGCCCACGGCATGGCCGCCTGGCCGGCCGACTGGTCCACCCGCATCGAGTACGCCGACCAGCTCACCCGCCTGGCCGCCCCGCACGACTGACGGGACGATTGTCAGCCCCGCCCGCTACGGTTCGGGGGTAGCACGAGCACGGGAGGTCGACAGCGGTGTCCGAAGGCGGCGGCGTGTCTGAAGAAGCGGTTCCCCAGGCGGTCAGCCCCGCCCAGGAGGCGGCGGCGGGCGCCGAGCCGACCCCGGCGGCCCGGGAGCGGCACGCCACGCTCAGCCAGGAGCTCACCGACCACCAGTACCGCTACTACGTGCTCGACGCGCCGATCATCTCGGACGCCGAGTTCGACAAGCAGCTGCGCGAGCTGGAGGCGCTCGAGGCGGAGTACCCGGCGCTGCGTACCCCCGACTCGCCGACCCAGCGGGTCGGCGGCACGTTCTCCACCGACTTCACCCCGGTCACCCACGCCGAGCGGATGCTCTCGCTCGACAACGCCTTCGCCGACGAGGAGCTGGCCGCCTGGGCCGAGCGGGTCGAGCGGGACGCCGGCGGCCCGGTGCCCTACCTCTGCGAGCTGAAGGTCGACGGCCTGGCCATCAACCTGACCTACGAGAAGGGCCGGCTGGTCCGGGCCGCCACCCGGGGCGACGGGCGCACCGGTGAGGACGTCACCGCCAACGTGCGCAGCATCAAGGACGTGCCGTCCCGGCTCACCCCGTCCGACGACTTCCCGGACGTGCCGGAGTTCCTCGAGGTGCGTGGCGAGATCTACTTCCCGGTCGCCGCCTTCGCCGACCTCAACGCCGGCCTGGTCGAGCAGGGCAAGGCCCCGTTCGCCAACCCGCGCAACGCCGCCGCCGGCAGCCTCCGCCAGAAGGATCCGCGGGTCACCGCCTCCCGGCCGCTGCGCTTGGTGGTGCACGGCATCGGCGCCCGCCGGGGCTTCCAGCCGGCGGCGCAGTCCGAGTCGTACGCGGCGCTGAAGGCGTGGGGGCTGCCCACCAGCGACCGCTGGCGGGTGGTGCCCGACCTGGCCGGGGTGGCGGAGTTCATCGCCTACTACGGCAAGCACCGGCACGACGTCGAGCACGAGATCGACGGCGTGGTGGTCAAGGTCGACCCGGTCTCCATCCAGGGCCGGCTCGGCTCCACCAGCCGCGCGCCGCGCTGGGCGATCGCCTTCAAGTACCCGCCGGAGGAGGTGACCACCAAGCTGCTCGACATCGAGGTCGGCGTCGGGCGCACCGGCCGGATCACCCCGTTCGCCGTCCTCGAACCGGTCCGGGTGGCCGGCTCCACGGTCGCTCAGGCCACCCTGCACAACGCCCAGGAGGTCGAGCGCAAGGGCGTGCTGATCGGCGACACGGTGGTGCTGCGCAAGGCCGGCGACGTCATCCCCGAGGTGCTCGGCCCGGTGGTCGACCTGCGTCCGGCCGACGCCCGCCCCTTCGTCATGCCCACCACCTGCCCGGCCTGCGGCACCCCGCTCGCGCCGGCGAAGGAGGGCGACGTCGACATCCGCTGCCCCAACGCGCGTACCTGCCCGGGTCAGATCCGCGAGCGGGTCTTCTACCTGGCCAGCCGCAAGGTGCTCGACATCGAGGCGCTCGGCGAGAAGAGCGCCGCCGCGCTGCTGGACGGGCAGATCATCACCAACGAGGGCGACCTGTTCCAGCTCGACGCCGAGCAGCTCAGCCGCTCGCCGTTCTTCGTCAACAAGGACGGCACCCTCGGCAGCAACGCCACCAAGCTGCTGGACAACCTGGCCGTGGCCAGGGAACGGGACCTGTGGCGGGTGCTCGTCGCGCTCTCCATCCGGCACGTCGGCCCGACCGCGGCGCAGGCCCTCGCCCGGCACTTCCGCTCGATCGACGCGATCGAGGCGGCCGGCGCGGAGGAGCTGTCCTCGGTGGACGGCGTCGGCCCGACCATCGCCGACAGCATCAAGGAGTGGTTCGCCGTCGACTGGCACCGCGAGGTGGTGGAGAAGTGGCGGCGGGCCGGCGTACGGATGGCCGAGGAGGCTGGCGAGGAGGGGCCGCGGCCCCTGGAAGGGGTGACCGTGGTCGTCACCGGCACCCTCGCCGGGTTCAGCCGCGACCAGGCGTCCGAGGCGATCCAGAGCCGGGGCGGCAAGGTCACCGGCTCGGTCTCCAAGAAGACCGGCTTCGTGGTCGTCGGGGACAATCCCGGCTCGAAGGCCGACAAGGCGGCCAGCCTCAAGCTGCCCGTCCTCGACGAGGAGGGCTTCCGGGTGCTGCTGGAGTCCGGCCCGGACGCGGCCCGGGAGGTCGCCCGCGTCGAGGGCTGAGCCGAGGGCACGGTGCATCTCGACGGCAGCTGGTCGCGTATACCAACTTAATTACGACTACGACCGATTCGTGACTGTCGTGTCGGGGAAATCGACACCGAGGGCGTTTCATTGGCGTACGGCGTGTGAACGGCGCACGCCACGGCCGTCCCCGGAGGTGCGATGGAGACCGCCGACCCGCGAAACTCCGTCCCGCCCGGGCGGGCGATGCCGTTCTTCGGTTTCGTCGTGGCGGTCGGGGCGCTGGCCGTGCTGGTCTCGGCCGGGCCGGTGGCCGGGCTGCCCGACCGGCTGCCCGACATGCCGGCGGCCTTCTGGACCATGGCCGCGCTCGCCGTCGCCTGCGACGCCCGGCCCTTCGTGCCGCCCGGCCGGCGGGAGACCTCGGCGGTCTTCCCGTCGACCTGCTTCACCTTCGCGATCCTGCTCGGCTGGGGGCTCGGCCCGGCCGTCGCGGTGCAGGCGGTGGCGGTGGCGGTGTCCGGCTGGCGGATGCGGCACGCCCTCTGGCGTACCGCCTTCAACGCCGCCCAGTACGCCTGCGCGCTCGCCGCCGCGTACGGGGTGACCCGGCTCGGGCCCGGCGACCTCTTCCACAGCGGGCGGCTGCACTGGTC
The DNA here is from genome assembly GCF_043197935.1 of Micromonospora sp. NPDC048930. Classification (NCBI taxonomy): domain Bacteria; kingdom Bacillati; phylum Actinomycetota; class Actinomycetes; order Micromonosporales; family Micromonosporaceae; genus Micromonospora; species Micromonospora sp. NPDC048930. The sequence goes on along the minus strand of NZ_JBICUB010000008.1, from coordinate 35,640 downwards.
GGACGTCGCGGTGGTGTTCGCCGCCGCCGCGGCCTGGTTCGCGGCCAACTACGCGCTGGTCAGCGCCGCGATCCGGCTGCGCTTCGGGGGCCGCTGGTGGCCCAGCGTCCGGCTCGGCCTGGCGTACGAGCTGCTCTCCACCGGCTCGCTGCTGCTGCTCGCCCCGGTGCTGGTGGCCGCCGCCCGGGCCAGCGCCGCGCTGATCCCGCTGGTGCTGGTGCCGCTCTTCGCCGTCTACCGGATGGCCCGGCTCTCCGCCGAGCGGGAGCAGTTGGCCGCCCTCGACCCGCTCACCGGCCTGCCCAACCGAAAGGCGCTGCTGACCGAGGTGGCCGAGCAGGTGCACCTGCACGCCGAGCGGGCCGCCCGGGGCGAGCCGGACGCCCACCTGGCCCTGCTGCTGCTCGACCTGGACCGGTTCAAGCACGTCAACGACGCCCTCGGGCACGCGGTGGGGGATCGGCTGCTGGTCGAGGTGAGCGCCCGGCTGGCCGACGTGGTCGGCGAGCGGGACCTGCTGGCCCGCCTCGGCGGCGACGAGTTCGCCGTCGTCGTACCCCGGCTCACCGGGATGGACGAGGCCCGCGAGCTGGCCGACCGGGTGGTCGCGGCGCTCGCCGAGCCGGTCCCGCTGGACGGGCTGCCGCTGGACGTCGGCGGCTCGATCGGCATCGCGGTCTTCCCCGAGCACGGCGAGGACTTCGCGACCCTGATGCGCCACGCCGACGTGGCCATGTACGACGCCAAGCACCGCAACGACACGGTCGCCGTCTACGCGGCCGAGTCCGACCACAACTCCGCCGAGCGGCTCAGCCTCCTGGCCGACCTGCGCCGCGTGCTGGAGTCGGGCCCGGCGGACGCGCCCGCCGCCGGCGTACGCGGCGGTGACGGCGCCGCCCTCGCCCCCGGGCTGGCCGCCCCGGCCCCCGCCGGGCGCGGCGACGGGGCGCCACGCGGCCGGGCCGGCGGCGCGGTGCGGCCCGGCTCGGGACGGCGCTGGCTGCGCCGGCGGCGCGAGCGGGTCGAGGTCCGCTCCGACGACGAGCTGATCAACCAGATCGTCACCGGCGCGGACCCGGTCCGGCACCGGACCGCCCGGGCGCTCGCGCCCGAGGTGCCGGCGGCCCGGGCCGCGGCGACGGAACCGGCTGTACGTGAGGCGCCCACCGCTGCGGTCGACCCCGAGGCGTCGACCAGGATCAGCCCGGGCGGCAGCCCGTCGGAGCCGCGCGGTGGGGCCCGGCCGACGGCCGGGGCGGACGACCCGGCCGGGGACCCGGGCGAGATCACCATGTACTACCAGCCGCAGATCGCCATCGCGACCGGCGAGGTCGTCGGGGTGGAGGCGCTGCTGCGCTGGCGGCACCCCCGCCGGGGCATGGTCGACCCGGGGGAGCTGATCCAGGTCGCCGAGCAGAGCGCGGTGATGCGGCTGCTCACCCGGCGGGTGGTGGACGACGTGGTGGAGCAGGTGGCGAAGTGGTCGGCGGCCGGCATCAACCTGCGCGCCGCGCTCAACGTCAGCGTCCGGGACCTGCACACCGGGGAGATCGCCGACCAGATCGCCGACCGGCTCACCCGGTACGGCGTCCGGCCGGACCGGCTCCAGGTGGAGATCACCGAGGGCGCCCTGATGGCCGACCCGAGGCGGGTGCTGGCCACCATCTCCCAGCTGCACCGCATCGGCGTCGGCATCGCGCTGGACGACTTCGGCACCGGGTACTCGTCGTTGCAGCACCTGCGCCGGCTGCCGCTGTCCGAGGTGAAGGTGGACCGGTCGTTCGTCCTCGGGATGGCCGAGGATCCGGACGACGCGGCGATCGTCCGGTCGATGATCGAGCTGGCCGGGGCGCTCGGGCTGCGCGTGGTGGCCGAGGGGGTCGAGGACGAGCGCACCTGGCGGCTGCTGCACGCCGCCGGCTGCGACGTGGCCCAGGGCTGGTTCCACGCCCGGCCGATGCCCGCCGAGGAGCTGGCCACCTGGCTGTCCCGGTACCGCCCGGTCCGCCCTCGGTGACCGCCGCGGTCGGCCGGCCGCGCCGCCGGTGCCGCTGAGCGAGCGTCCCGACCGAGGAGGTGCCGGGGGAGTCGGAGGCGTCGGGGCGACGGCGGGACAATAGACTCGCTCCGGTCACCGCGCGTCATCGGCGCCGTCGAGCGCGCGGCCGGCACACCGCAGACGCAGCAGGACAGCCACGAAGGGGGCACCCGATGGCCGCCATCTCCCGCGAGGAGGTCGCGCACCTCGCGCGACTGTCGCGGCTCGCCGTCACCGAGGAGGAGTTGGACACCTTCGCCGGTCAGCTGGACGTGATCCTCCAGTCGGTCGCCCAGGTCGGTGAGGTCGCCGCGGCGGACATCCCGCCGACGTCCCACTCGGTGCCGCTGACCAACGTCCTCCGGGAGGACGTGGTGACGCCGTGCCTGACCCCGCAGGAGGCGCTGTCGGGTGCGCCCGACGCCGAGGAGCAGCGGTTCCGCGTCCCGCGGATCCTGGACGAGGATGTGGCTTCATGAGCGACCTGACCAGACTGACCGCGAGCGAGATCGCGGGGCTCGTGGCGAGCGGCGAGACCTCGGCCGTCGAGGTCACCCAGGCGCACCTGGATCGGATCGCCGCCGTGGACGACCAGGTCAACGCATTCCTGCACGTCGACTCCGAGGGCGCGCTGGCCGCCGCCCGCACCGTGGACGAGCGCCGGGCGGCCGGCGACGAGCTGGGCCCCCTGGCGGGCGTGCCGGTCGCCGTGAAGGACGTGCTCACCACCAAGGGTGTGCCGACCACCGTCGGGTCGAAGATCCTGGAGGGCTGGCGCCCGCCGTACGACTCGACGATCGTCGAGCGGCTGCGCGCCGCCGGCACGGTGATGCTCGGCAAGACCAACATGGACGAGTTCGCCATGGGCTCCTCCACCGAGTACTCGGCGTACGGCCCCACGCACAACCCGTGGGACCTGAGCCGGATCCCGGGCGGCTCCGGCGGCGGCAGCGCCGCGGCGCTGGCCGCGTACGAGGCCCCGCTGTCGATCGGCTCGGACACCGGCGGCTCGATCCGCCAGCCCGGTGCGGTCACCGGCACCGTCGGCGCGAAGCCCACCTACGGCGGCACCTCCCGGTACGGCCTGGTGGCGTTCTCCTCGTCGCTGGACACCCCCGGCCCGTGCGCGCGTACGGTGCTGGACGCCGCGCTGCTGCACCAGGTGATCGGCGGCCACGACCCGCGCGACTCCACCTCCATCCCGGCCCCGGTGCCGGACGTGGTCGGCGCGGCGAAGCTCGGCGCGACCGGCGACCTGACCGGGGTGAAGCTCGGGGTGGTCGCCGAGTTCACCGGCGAGGGCGCCGAGCCGGGCGTGATGGCCGCCTTCCGCGAGTCGGTCGAGGCGCTGGCCAAGCTGGGCGCCGAGATCGTCGAGGTGTCCTGCCCGCACTTCAAGTACGCGCTGCCGGCGTACTACCTGATCGCGCCGAGCGAGTGCTCCTCCAACCTGGCCCGGTTCGACGGCGTCCGGTTCGGCCTGCGGGTCGGCGACGACGGCAACCGGTCGCTGGAGGAGGTCATGTCGCTGACCCGCGAGGCCGGCTTCGGCCCCGAGGTGAAGCGGCGCATCATGATCGGCACGTACGCGCTCTCCTCGGGCTACTACGACGCCTACTACGGCCAGGCGCAGAAGGTCCGCACCCTGATCACCCGGGACTTCACCTCGGCCTTCGAGCAGGTGGACGCGCTGATCTCGCCGACCACGCCGTTCGTGGCCTTCCCGATCGGGGCGCGCACCTCCGACCCGTACCAGATGTACCTGGCCGACCTGTTCACCATCCCGACCAACCTGTACGGCGGACCGGCCATCTCGGTCCCGTGCGGCCTCTCCGAGGGGCTTCCGGTCGGTCTCCAGATCATGGCCCCGACCATGACCGACGACCGGATGTACCGGGTCGCCGCCGCGCTGGAGTCCACGGTCGGCACGTTCACCCCGCCGGCGCTGTAGCGCGGGCACGCGACCCGGTTCACCGGCGCCGGCGGTCTCCGCCGGCGCCGGTGGCGTATCCGCGGCCGGCAGGCCCGAGCCGTGCCGCGGCTGACGCTCACCCCTCGCCGCGGCGGCCTCCGTCGCGGCTCAGGCCAGGCCGCGGCGTCCGGCCTGCAGGCCGGCCTGGAAGCGGGTACGTGCGCCGAGCGCGGCCAGCAGGGCGGACGAGCGGCGGCCCAGGGTGCGGACGCTCACCCCGAGTTCCCGGGCGATGGCCTCGTCCTTGAGGCCGGTGGCGAGCAGCCCCAGCAGCCGCAGGTCCAGCTCCTCGTCCGTGGTGGCGGGCTGCTCCGGGTCCCAGGCCGGCAGCGGCGTGGCCTGCGCCCACAGCATCTCGAAGAGCTTCACCAGCGCGGACACCACCATCGGCGCGCGGATCACCAGCGCCGCGTCCACCGCCCGCTCGCTGGCCAGCGGCAGCAGCGCCACCGAGCGGTCGCCGATCGCCAGCTTCAGCGGCACGTCCGTGTGCACCCGGGCCTGTTCCCCGGCCGCCACGGCCGCCATGGCCTGCTCGAAGGCGCCCGGCAGCGCGAACGCCTCCGGGGCGTAGATCCCCCGTACGCTGGCCGCCCGGCCGAGCAGTTCGTTCTCCGGCACGTTCGCGGACGCCACCTCCTGTGCGTACGGCGGGCGGTCGAGCACCAGCAGCTCCTTCGTGACCCCGTGAGTGAGCTGGACGAACTGGGCCTCCACCGCGGCCCGGCCGGTGACGATCTCGAGCAGCTCGTCCGGGCTGGTCAGCAGCTCCTGCGGGAACTCCTCGGCGATCCGCTCGGCGGCCCGGCGCGCCGCCGCGAACTCCTCGGTGCGGCGTACCACCAGGGCGTTCACCGCGACGTCGGGGCGGGTCGCCAGCAGCCGGGTGCCGGAGCCGACGAGGCGGCTGACGAAGCCGAGCTCCTCCAGCCGGTCGGTCGCCGCGCGTACCACCCGCAGGCTCTCGCCGACCTGCTGGGCGAGTTCCGGCACGGTCGACTGTCGCCGGCGCAGCAGGGCCAGGTAGACCGACTCCTCCACCGGGGTCAGACCCAACGACTCGAACACCCGCGCCCCCTCCCCGCGGCTGTCCGACCCAGGCCATGGCCGGGCTCGGACACCCGAAACTGTGGCGATCGGCGCACGTCCACGTCTAGACATGCGTCATGATCCTCTCCCGATTGAGCGGCGTACTCGCGCTGGCCGTCACGGTCGCCGGCGCCGTCGACCTCGCCGCCGCAGCCCCCGCCGCCGCCGACGGCTGGCACCGCCCGCAGTGCGGCGTGGTGCAGGGCGACGGTGCGGTGACCTTCACCCGCAACGACGGCGCCTTCCTGGCGCCGACCACGACCCCGGTCACCCCGGTGACGTACTCCCGGCTCATCGCGCTGAGCACGCCGAACACCCTGGTGGCCATCTCGAAGACGTCGATCCAGCGGTCCACCGACGCCGGCTGCGGCTGGCAGCGGATCGGCAGCACCGGGCTGGACCTGGCGGCGTACGACCTGACCGCCGGAGCGGACGGCACCGCCTACGCGTACGGCATCAACGACCAGCCGGTCTACCGGGTGCGGGGCGACCAGGTCAGCGAGGTCGCCGGCCCGGTGGCGGGCGACGGCGTGGCCACCCTGGCGGTGGACCGGACCGACCCGCGGGCGTTGCGGGCGGTCAGCAAGGCCGGGCAGGTCTACGACTCCGGCGACGGCGGCGCCACCTGGACCGCCGTCGGGTCGCCGGCCGGCCAGGACGAGTTCGTCTACAAGGCCGCCGTCGATCCCACCGACCGGGACCACGTGATCGTGGGCACCATGGGCAACGGCAGCTACGTGACGTTCGACGGCGGCCTCAGCTGGACCCGGTCCGCGGGGGTCGGCGCCACCCCGCACGCGAACGGCTTCTCCGTGGCCTTCTCCCCGGTGGACCCGCGGACGGTCTGGCTGGAGGGGTACGACCTCAGCCAGAACGACAACTCCGCCCGGCACATCTGGCGCTCGACCGACGGGGGCCGCAGCTTCGCCTCGGTGCTCGACGGCGCCGGGCCGACGCTGATCAACGGCACCCCGCTCTGGCCGAGCCCGGTCGACCCGGACGTGCTCTACTTCGCCTTCGGCACGTGGTTCGGCGGTTACGGAACCGACCTCTACCGGTACGACGCGTCGACCGGCCGGCTGACCTCGCAGCACAACCCCCACGACGGGATCGGCGGCGTCGCCTTCAACCCGGCCGACCCGCAGGTGATGTACCTCGGCGTCGTCGAGGAACGCTGACCTCCGGGCCCGCCCGGGGACGGATCCCCGGGCGGGTCGGGGCGCGTACCGGCGTGGATGGAAACCCGGGCGAGGTGACCGCACCCAGCCCCATTAGGCTGGACCGGTTCCGTCCGGATCGCGCCTGGAGCTCAGATGACGACGACACTGCCCGCGTACGACGAGGTCGTCGCGCGCTACGAACCGGTGATCGGCCTGGAGACCCACGTCGAGCTGGGCACGAACACCAAGATGTTCTGCGGCTGCCCGACCGACTTCGGTGGCGAGCCGAACACCCGGGTCTGCCCGGTCTGCCTGGGCCTGCCCGGTTCGCTCCCGGTGGCCAACAAGGCCGCCATCGAGGCGACGATCCGGATCGGCCTGGCGCTGAACTGCTCCATCGCCGAGTGGTGCCGGTTCGCCCGGAAGAACTACTTCTACCCGGACATGCCGAAGAACTTCCAGATCAGCCAGTACGACGAGCCGCTCTGCGTCGACGGCTACCTGGACGTCGAGGTCAACGGCGAGCTGGTGCGGATCGGCATCGAGCGGGTGCACCTGGAGGAGGACACCGGCAAGACGCTGCACGTCGGCGGCGCCACCGGCCGGATCCACGGCGCCACCGAGTCGCTGGTCGACTACAACCGGGCCGGCATCCCCCTCGTGGAGATCGTCACCAAGCCGATCCCCGGCACCGGCGCGCTCGCGCCGGAGGTGGCCCGGGCGTACGTCACCGAGCTGCGCGACGTCATCCGCTCGCTGGGCGTCTCCGACGTGCGGATGGAGGAGGGCTCGCTGCGCTGCGACGTCAACACCTCGCTGAACAAGCCGGGCGAGGAGTGGGGCACGCGTACCGAGACCAAGAACGTCAACTCGCTGCGCTCGGTCGAGCGGGCGGTCCGCTCGGAGATGCTGCGCCAGGCGTCGGTGCTCGACGCCGGCGGCACCATCACCCAGGAGACCCGGCACTTCCACGAGGACACCGGCGACACCACCTCGGGCCGGTCCAAGGAGACCGCCACCGACTACCGGTACTTCCCGGAGCCGGACCTGGTCCCGCTCGCCCCGGACCCGGCCTGGGTGGCCGAGCTGAAGGCCGCCCTGCCGGAGCTGCCGCGGCTGCGCCGCAAGCGGATCCAGCAGGAGTGGGGCCTGTCCGACCTGGACATGCAGTCGGTGGTCAACGCCGGCGCGGTCGAGCTGATCGAGGCCACCGTGGCCGCCGGGGCCACCCCGGCCGCCGCCCGCAAGTGGTGGCTGGGCGAGCTGTCCCGCCGGGCCAACGAGACCGGCGTGGAGCTGGCCGACGTCGGGGCCACCCCGGCGCAGGTCGCCGAGCTGCAGGGCCTGGTCGACGCCGGCAAGCTCAACGACAAGCTCGCCCGGATCGTGCTGGAGGGCGTGATCGGTGGCGAGGGCTCCCCGGCCGAGATCATGACCAACCGGGGCCTGGAGGTCGTCTCCGACACCGGCGCGCTCACCGCCGCCGTGGACGAGGCGATCGCCGCCAACCCGGACGTCGCCGACAAGGTCCGCAGCGGCAAGGTCGCGGCGGCCGGCGCGCTGGTCGGCGCGGTCATGAAGACCACCCGCGGCCAGGCGGACGCCAAGACCGTCCGCGAGCTGATCCTGGAGCGCCTCGGCGTCCAGGGCTGAGTCCCCACCGTCCGGAAGGCCGCCGTCGTGACCCGGCGGCGGCCTCCGACCTCTTCCCGCGGGCGGCCACCCCGCACCCCCCGGCAGGGCGTCAACGGCGATGCCCGGATGGAGTCACCGTGAACCAGCACGACCTCGACGTCCTCGACGAGATCCAGCGCCGGGTGCTCTGGCTCGCCACCCGGATCGTGGACGCGGCCAACCACGACCGGAACACCGGCGACGGGGTGAAGGTCGGCGGCCACCAGGCGTCCAGCGCCTCGCTGGTCACCGCGATGACCGCGCTCTGGTTCGCCCACCTGGACGCCGAGGACCGGGTCGCGGTCAAGCCGCACGCCTCGCCGGTCTTCCACGCCATCCAGTACCTGCTCGGCAACCTCGACCGGTCGTACCTGCCGAAGCTGCGGGCGCGCGGCGGGCTCCAGTCGTACCCGTCGCGCACCAAGGACCCGGACGGGGTGGACTTCTCCACCGGCTCCGTCGGCCTCGGTGCCGCCGCGCCGCTGTTCGCCGCGGTCACCCGCCGCTACGTCGACGCCCACTTCGGCCCGCGCCCGCACTCCCGGTTCATCGCCCTGATCGGCGACGCCGAGCTGGACGAGGGGAACATCTGGGAGGCCGTCGCCGACCCGGCCACCACCGGCCTGGGCAACGTGATGTGGCTGGTCGACTTCAACCGCCAGTCGCTCGACCGGGTGGTCCCCGGCATCCGGATCAACCAGTGGCGCGGCCAGTTCGAGGCCGCCGGCTGGCACGTCGTCGAGGTCAAGTACGGCCGCAAGCTCGCCGCGGCGTACGCCCGGCCGGGCGGGGAGGCGCTGCGCGACTGGATCGACCTGATGCCGAACGAGCAGTACCAGTCGCTGTTCGGGCTGACCGGGCCGGACCTGCGCAAGCAGTTCCTGGACGGCGCGCCGGCCGGCATCGCCGAGTTCATCGCCGACATCCCCGACCACGAGCTGGGCCCGCTCGTCACCGACCTGGGCGGGCACGACCTGGCGGCGATGCTCGACGCGTACGCCCAGTGCGACGCGGTCACCGACCGGCCCAGCGTGGTCTTCGCGTACACGGTCAAGGGCTGGGGGCTGCCCATCGCCGGCAACCCGCGCAACCACTCGGCGCTGCTCACCACCGAGCAGGTCGACGCGCTGCGGGAGGCGTACGGCCTCACCCGGGAGACCGAGTGGGACCGGCTCGACCCGGCGTCCCCGGCCGGCATCCGGGCCGGCGAACGCCGGGAGGCGCTCTCCCGCGCGCCGCGCGAGCGGGCGCTGGGGGTCACCGTCCCGGAGACCACCAAGGTACGCGCGAACAAGCCGGTCTCCACCCAGGAGGTCTTCGGCCGGGTGCTGGTCGACCTGGCCCGCGATCCGCAGGTGGCGCCCTACCTGGTCACCACCGCGCCGGACGTGGCCACCTCCACCAACCTGGCCGGGTTCATCAACAAGACCGGCGTCTTCGCCCCCACCGCGCAGCGCTCCTGGTCGGAGGACCGGATGCTGCGCTGGACGGAGAGCCCGGCCGGGCAGCACATCGAGCTGGGCATCTCCGAGATGAACCTGTTCCTGCTGCTCGGCCAGCTCGGCCTGTCGTGGGACCTCTCCGGCCAGCCGCTGCTGCCGGTCGGCACGGTCTACGACCCGTTCGTGCTGCGCGGCCTCGACGCCTTCCTCTACGGCACCTACTCCGGCTCCCGGTTCGTGGTGGCCGGCACCCCGTCCGGCATCACCCTCGCCCCCGAGGGCGGCGCGCACCAGTCCACCATCACCGCCTCCGTCGGGCTGGAGCTGCCCGGCGTCACCTTCCTCGAGCCCGCGTACGCCGGCAGCCTCGACTGGCTGCTCTGCGACGCGCTCGGCCAGATCGCCGGGGGAGCGGCGCCGGCCGTGACCGCCGCGCCGGCCGAGGACGGCGCGTACTACTTCCGGCTCAGCACCCGCCCGATCGACCAGGCGCCGTTCGAGGCGGCCCGGGCCCGGATCGGCGACGCGGTGCTGCGCCGGCAGGTGGTCGCGGGCGCGTACCGGCTGGTCGACGCGCACGAGGCGTACCCCCATCTCGCGGACGCCCCGGTCGTGCAGCTCGCCGCCTCCGGCGCGGTGCTGCCCGAGGTGCTGGCGGCCGCCGCGGAGCTGGCCGAGGAGGGCGTCGCGGCGCACGTGGTCGACGTGACGAGCCTGGACCGGCTCTACCGGGCCTGGCAGCGGACCCTGCGCCAGGGGGTGCGGACCGCGACCGTGCCGAGCGTGCCCGGGGCGCTGCGGTCGGCCTTCGCCGACCGGGTGCCGGTGGTGACCGTGCACGACGCCGCCTCGCACGCGATGGCCTGGCTGGGTTCGGCGCTCGGCGCCCCGGCCGTGCCGCTCGGGGTGGACGAGTTCGGCCAGTCCGGCAGCGTCCAGGAGCTGTACGAGCTGCACGACCTGCTGCCCGGCAGCATCGTCAACGCCGCCCTGGCCGCCCTCTCGCTCCGCTGACCACGGTCCCCGCCCGACCGCCCGGCCGCCGGCCGCCCGGCACCCGCCGAGGTCGGCGGGGCGCGGTCGGCCGGGTCAGCCGGTCGTGGTGGGGCTGGGGCTCCCGCTGCTGGTCGGGCTCGGGGACTCCGGGCCGCCCCGGGTGGGGGTCGGGGTCACCGGCACCTGGTCGCCCTTGGTCGGGTCCCGGATCACGTGCCGTTCCAGGTTGACCTGCGACTGCCCGGTGCCGCCCACGGTGATGTCGTCGTACGCCTGGAGCAGCTTCTGCTGGTCGAAGTAGAGCACCGTCATGGTCAGCGGGGTGGGCTTCTCGCCCTCCAGGCCGCGCAGCCCGGCGCCGCCGGTGGAGCCCTCCACCATCAGCTGGGTCGGCTGCTTGCCGGGCACCTGCGGCAGCTTCGAGACCTGACGGGCGTGGGTGTGCCCGGCGAGCACCAGCGGGCACGTGCCGGAGAGCGGCCCGGACGAGGCCGGGTCGTGCACCAGCGCGATGTTCACCTTCGTGGGCGAGTTCTCGACGGTGGTGGCGAGCTGCTCGCCGGCCCCGATGACCTGGTCGGCGACCTGCTTGGTCAGCCCGCTGCCTGCCGGGGACGTCTCCTTGTCCGGGGTGAAGCGGGGGTCGCCGATGCCGGCGACGGTCAGGCCGGCGACCGTGACCGTGGAATTGTTCAGCACGATCGCGTTCGGCTGCTGGGCCACCGCCGCCGCGGTCCGCGCCGAGTCGTGGTTGCCCCGGATGTAGACGTACGGCTTCTTGAGCAGGCCGATCGAGCCGACGAAGGACGCCTCCGGCTCGCTGCCCCAGTCGGTGATGTCCCCGGTGTCGATGACCACGTCGATGTTGAACTGCTCCACGATGGTCCGGATCAGCTGCCACCCGGTCGGGTTGAGGTGCATGTCGGAGACGTGCAACACCCGGGTGGTGCCGGGCGACGGCTGGACCACGGGCAGTGCGGAGACCGTGGTGTAGAGCTTGGAGACGTTGCCGACCAGCCGCTGGAGCTGCTCGGCGTACTTGGTGTAGTCGTTGGCGATCCGTCGCGCGTCGCCGACGATCGCCGGCGCGTTGACCAGCAGCCCCTCGTATCGGGGCTCCTCGATCGCCTGCGGGCGGATGGTGGCGGCGGCCAGTCCGAGGCTGCCGGCGGTGATCACCAGCGCCAGCCCGCCGGCCCAGGCCATCCGGCGTACGTCCCGGAAGACCAGTCCCGCCAGGAGCAGGGTGGCCAGCACCGCCGAGGCGAGCGTCTTCAGCCCGAGGCGCATCACCCCGTCCCGGACGTCCTCGACCGCCGACTGGCTGGCCCGGCTGATGCTCGCCGGGTCGTCGATCAGCGCCTCGGTGCGCCGCTGGTCCAGTGCCCCCAGCTTCACGGTCAGGTACGCCGGCCCGTCGTGGCTGTCCAGCAGCAGCGCGCCCAGCGGCGGGATGTCGACGGTGGTCCCGCCGCTCAGCGACGGGCTCAGGTTGAGCTGCGCGCGGAACGGCCCGATGTCGGTGCCCAGGTGCCCACCGGCGTACGTGCCGGCCACGATGCCGGTCAGGGTGACCACCAGCAGGGCCAGCACCGCGCCCAGCCGGCGCAGCCGGCCCCGCGCCCGCTCGCTCCGCCACGGCCGGAACGCCCAGCGGCGGGCGCGCCGGGTCTCCGGGGTGGCCTCCGCCCCGGTGTCGCGCTGCTCGTTCTCCTGGCCGTCCATGTTGAGATTCTGTCCTGCCCGATGAGGGATCTTGGCAAACCCGAGGGATCCGAGGCGGTCAGCTGCGTCCGGCCCCGCCGTCGGCGAAGACCAGCCGGAGGATCCGGTCGTCCTCCGGAGCCGGCCTGCCCCGGCCGTCCCGGTTGGAGGTGCTCACCCAGACCGAGCCGTCCGGGGCGACCGCGGCCGCCCGCAGTCGACCGTACTTGTTGGTGAGCAGTTCGCGGGGTTGACCGAACACGCCGCCGTCCGCGGTCAGCTCGACCAGCCAGAGTCGCTGGCCCCGCAGGCAGGCGGTGACCAGCAGGCGTTCCACCGCGGCCAGCCCCGAGCAGGACGCGTCGACGGTCTTCCACTGCACGATCGGGTCGACGAAGCGCTTGTCGCCGGCGCGCCCCTCGACCTTCGGCCAGCCGTAGTTGCCGCCCTTGTTGATCTGGTTGATCTCGTCCCAGGTGTTCTGGCCGAACTCGACCGCGTACATCCGTCGGGTCGCCGTCCAGGCGAAGCCCTGGACGTTGCGGTGCCCCAGCGACCAGACCGGGGAGCCCGCGGTCGGGTTGCCCGGCGCCGGCTTGCCGTCCCGGGTGAGCCGCAGGATCTTGCCGCCGAGGCTCTTCGGGTCCTGCGCGGCGTCCCGCTTCCCGGCGTCGCCGGTGCTCGCGTACAGGTAGCCGTCCGGGCCGAAGCCGAGGCCGCCGCCGTCGTGGTTGGCGGCCCTGGGGATGCCGGTGAGGATCGGGGTGGGCGGCCCGCCCAGCTCCAGCCTGGCGATCCGGTTGTCCTGCGCGGTGGTGTAGTAGACGAAGACCGTGCGGTCCTTCGCGTACGCCGGGGAGACCGCGATGCCGAGCAGCCCGGCCTCGCCACCGGCCGCCACGTCCGGGATGGTCTGCACGACGGAGACCTTCATCCCCTCCGGCCCGGACTCCGGGCCGACCTGGAGGATCCGGCCGCTGTCCCGCTCGGTCACCAGCGCGCCGCCGTCGGGGAGGAAGGCGATCCCCCACGGCACCGCCAGCCCCTTCGCCAGCACGGTGGCGACCACCTGTTGGCCGGCGCCGCCCGGGCTGGCCGAGGCCGAGGGCGTGGGCAGGTTCGGCGGCTCACCGGCCGGGTCGGGGTCGGGCTCGCCGAAGGCGCAGCCGACGGTGCCCAGCAGCAGCGTCGCGCAGGACGCCGCCAGCGCCGCCCGGAGGCGGCGGATGCGGGGGTACGGGGGACGCGCGCTCACCCGGCCCAGCCTAGCCGGGTCGGCCGGTGATCCGGGCGCTGCGGAACCGGCCGGGTCAGCCCCGCGCGGCCGCCCACCGGGTGACGCCGCCGGTCCCGGTCTCCGGTCCCGCGCCGGCCGGCCCGGGTGGACGGCTATCGTCGGCGGTCGTGAAGGTATGGATCCCGCACCCGGTCGGTCAGACCCTCCTCGGCGAGCTGCCGTCCGGGGTCACGGTGGAGTTGCTGGAGGACCCGGCCCGGCTCCCGTCGTCCCCGGCCGACGTACGGTTCTGGGTGCCGCCCTTCCTCGCCGGCCCGGACGCCGGCGCCCTGCTGGGCGAGCTGCCCGACCTCGCGGTGGTGCAGCTCCTCTCCGCCGGCGCGGACGCCTGGGTGGGCCGGATCCCCGAGGGCGTGACGCTCTGCGACGCCCGGGGTGTGCACGACTCGGCCACCGCCGAGTGGGTGGTCGCCGCGATCCTGTCCGCCCTGCGGGACTTCGCCCCGCTGGCCCGCGCGCAGGCCCGTCGCGAGTGGGCGTACCACCAGGTGGCGCCGACCGACGAGCTGGCCGGCAAGCGGGTGCTGATCGTCGGCGCCGGCTCGATCGGGTCGGCGGTCCAGGCCCGGCTGGCCCCCTTCGAGGTCACCTTCACGCTGGTCGCCCGGACCCCGCGACCGGCCGAGGGGGTGTACGGGGTGGACGAGTTGCCCGCCCTGCTGCCGGAGGCGGACGTGGTGGTGCTGCTGGTGCCGTTGACCGAGCAGACCCGGGGGCTGGTCGACGAGAAGTTCCTCGCCGCGATGCCGGACGGGGCGCTGCTGGTGAACGCCGCCCGGGGCCCGGTGGCCCGTACCTCGGCGCTGGTCGCCGAGCTGGCCTCCGGCCGGCTGCGGGCCGCGCTGGACGTGACCGACCCCGAGCCGCTGCCCGCCGACCATCCCCTCTGGGAGCTGCCGAACGTGCTGCTCACCCCGCACGTGGCCGGCTCGGTCCACGGCCTGCTGCCGCGGGCGTACCGGCTGGTGGGGGAGCAGCTGCGCCGGTTCGTGGCCGGCGAGCCGCTGGTGAACCGGGTGGTCGACGGCTACTGACCGGCGGGCCCCGTCCCGGCCGGCTCAGCCGGCGCTGTCGGTCAGCTCCTGGCCGGTGGCGGCGATCAGCCGGGGCAGGTCGGCGGCGCGTACCGCGGGCAGGACGAGCAGTTCGCCGTCGTCGAGCCGGACGACGCCCCGGCCCCGGGCGTCCGCGGTCAGCTCGGCCACCCGGTCCCACGGGACCCGGCGCTGCCCGACCAGCGCCCGCAGTCGCAGCTCACGGGCGTCGGCGTCGGTGCCGGCCCGCCAGGACCAGGCGATGACCGCGAGCGGGACCAGCAGCACCCAGAGCAGCCACCAGCGGGCGGTGGCCAGCGGCAGCGCGCCGATGAACGCGACGATCGCGGCGACCAGGATCGCCTGGTTGTGGCGGAAGTGGACGGTGTCGGCGCGGCTCACCCCCCGATGATCGCACCTCGCGACGGCCCGGGTCCGGGCGGGCGGGACGACCGTGGCCGGCGGCATAGATGTGACCGGCGTCACTGGGCTGTCCCATAACCCCTCATGTCCGGGATCGTTGTCAGGCGTGGCCGCGCCGGCTTCCCCGCCCGGGGCGGTCCGTCCGTCGCCCCGACCCCGACCGCTGACCCCGCACGTCGCTCCGCAACCGCACCGCCCCGTGCCCCCTCACGAAGGCGACCGCCGTGCCCGTCACCCGACCCTCCGGCGACCAGCGTCGCCGACCGCCACTGCCCGAGCTCCTCGTCTGCCTCGCCGGCGCGCTGTTCGTCCTGGCCGGCGCCGTCGGCCTCGTCCCGGCCCGGGCCGCCCTGGCCCTCGCCGTCGCCGCCGGCTGCGCCCTGGCCTGCGTCCGACTCGCCTGGCTGGCCGGCGCCCCGCCGGCTCCCGGCCCGTCCGCCGCTCCCGTCGTCCGTCCCGGTCCGGGCCGCGACGCCACCGCCGGCCCGTCCGGCGGCCGGCCGGTGGCCGCGGTGGCGGAACCTTCCCCGCCGCCTGCGCCCCGGCCCGCCGGACCGCCCCCTGGCCATCCGGTGGGCCGCGCCGGGCGGCAGGCCCGGCGGGCGGCCCTCTCCCGGCGGGTCGCGGCGATCCTCGACGCCGCCGTGCTGGCCGCGGGGCTCACCGTGGCCGTGCTGCCGCTGAGCGGCCCGCCGTACCGGCTGCGGGTCGCCCTCGCCGGCCTCGCCGTCAGCGCCCCGCTGTACGCGGTGGCCCTGCTCCGCCTCCCCGGCCGCTCCCGGCTCGCCGGGGCCGAGCGCCTGCGCCGCACGGTCGACACCGTCGGTCTCGGGATCAGCCTGGTCTTCGCCGGCTGGGTGCTGCTGCCGCCGGACGACGTGCCACCGGCGGCCCGGGTGGCCACCGTCGGTGGTGGCATCGCGCTCGCGGTCCTGCTGGTGGCCGCGCTGGCCGATCGCCGTGACCGGCCGGGCGCCGCACGGTGCCTCGGCGGGGCGGCGGCCACCCTCGCCGGTCTCGCCCTCCTGGTGGTGCTGCACGCCTACCGCGCGCCGGACGGGGCCACTCTCGTCGTCGCGCCGCTGCTGCTGCTCGGCGCCCTGCTCACCGCCGCCGGCGCCCGGCGTGCGGCGACCGGGGAGCGGCCCGGCCCCGACGGGTCCCCGGCCGCCTGGCCCGGGCTGACCGCGCCGGCCGGCATCGCCGCGCTGGCCGCCGGGCATCACCTGTGGACGGTCGGGGAGTTCACCGCTCCGGCGATGGCGCTCGGCCTGGCGGTCATCCCGCCGATGGTGCTCCGCGAACTGCTCGCCGCCGCGGACCAGCGGCGGCACGCCGACCGGCTGGCCGCCCAGGAGGAGAGGCTGCGCCGCCTGCTCGGCACGGACCAGCCGGCCCCGGCCACCCCGGCGCCCGTCGCCGATCCGCTCACCGGGCTGGCCGACCGGGGCGAGCTGCTGCGCCGGCTGGCCGGCCGGGACGGTGGCGCGTTGCTCGTCGTCGACCTGCACCCCGGCGACGACGGCACCGGCGTCACCGACCCGGTGCTGGTCGAGGCCACCCGCCGGCTCCGCGCCGGGGGAAGCCCCGACGACCTGGTGGCCCGCCTGGCCGGCACGGCGTTCGCGGTGCTCACCGACGTCGGGCCGGTGCTCGCGTACGCGCTGGGCACCCGGTTGGTGGCCATGCTGACCGAGCCGTGCCCACGGCCGGGCGGGACGACCCGGCTGCGGGTGGGGGTGGGGCTGGCCGAGACCACCGGGGGCGACCCGGAGGACGTGCTGCGCCAGGCCGAGCTGGCCCGGCGGCGCGCGGTGCAGCTCGGCGGGGACCGGGTCGAGTGGTACGACGCGTACCTGGAGGAGCAGCTGGTCCGCCGGCTCGACCTGGAACGGGAGCTGCCCGGCGCGGTGGCCCGGGGCGAGCTGGACCTGGTCTACCAGCCGGTGCTGGCCCTGGCGGACCGGCTGCCCGTGGGCACCGAGGCGCTGCTGCGCTGGCGCAGCCCGGTGCTCGGCACGGTGCTGCCGGACGAGCTGCTGCCCGTCGCGGCGGACCTGGACCTGCTCGGCGAGGTGGGGCGGTGGGTGCTGGACCGCGCCTGCCGGCAGCTCGCCGACTGGTCGGGCAGCGGCCGGGAGCTGTGGATGGCGGTCAACGTGACGCCCCGCGAGCTGGCCGCGCCCGACTTCGTGGCCCGTACGGCGACCGCGCTGGCCGCGTACGAGGTGCCGCCGGAGCGCCTGGTGGTGGAGGTGGCCGAGCCGGTGGTGGCCGCCGAGCTGCCCACGGTGGTGGCCCGGTTCGCCGGACTCCGCTCCCTCGGGGTCCGCACCGCGCTGGACGACTTCCGCGCCGAGCACGCCTCCCTGGCCCAGCTCCGCCGGCTCCCGATCGACCTGCTCAAGGTCGGCCCGCACCTGGTCGGGCCCGCCCCCGACGGCCAGCCGCCGCTGATCGAGGTGGTGGCCAACCTGGGCGACCGGCTCGGCCTGGAGGTGGTGGTCGAGGGGCTGGAGTCGGCCGCCCAGGTGGCCGGGGCGTCCCGCGCGGGCTGCCGCTACGGGCAGGGGTTCGCGCTGGCCCGCCCGGCGACCGCCGAGCGGGTCGAGGCGTGGTTCGAGGAGTTTCCCTCGACCCCGCGCTGAGCAGGCCGTTCAGGGACGATGGCTGAACCGGTTCACCGGGCCCGGGGCGGGGCGGTGCTGCCGCGCGGGGTGAGGTGCGCCGTCTCGTCCTGGAGGCCGGTCACCGGCTCGCCGGCGATGACCGCGAGCAGCTGGCGCGCGGCGTGCGCCCCGTACGCGGGGATGTCCCGGCCCAGCGCGGTCAGCGGCGGGTGCACCAGCTGGCAGAGCGGGGAGTCGTCCCAGGCCACGATGGACAGGTCACCAGGGACGGCGAGGCCCATCTCCTGGGCCACGGAGAGCCCGGCTATCGCCATCACGTCGTTGTCGTAGATGACCGCCGTGGGCCGGTTGGCGGAGCTGAGCAGCCGCCGGGTGGCCCGGGCCCCCTCCTCGCCGGTGTAGTCGGACCAGACCGTGGTCGCGTCGTCCAGCCCCAGCCGCTGGCACACCTCGGTGAACGCGTCGGTGCGGATCTCGGTGTGCAGCAGCGAGGGCAGGCCGCCGACCCGGGCGATCCGCCGGTGCCCGAGCGCGACCAGGTACTCCACGGTCTCCACCAGGGCCGCCGCGTCGTCGGACCAGACGCTGGCCAGGCTGCCGGTGTGCCCCGGTCCGCCGATCACCACGGCCGGCAGTTGCAGCTCCTCCAGCGCCGGCACCCGTCGGTCGTCGGTCCGCAGGTCGCAGACGAAGACCCCGTCCACGCGCCGTTCGGCCCACCACCGGCGGTAGACCGCGATCTCCGCGTCCTGGTCGGCCACCACCTGGAGGGTCAGCGCGTACGAGCGGGCCGACAGCTCGGCCTCGACGCCGCTGATCAGCTCCATGAAGAACGGCTCGATGCCGAGTATCCGGGCCGGTCGGCACAGCGCCAGGCCGACGGCCTTGGCGGTGGCGCCGGAGAGCGCGCGGGCGGCGCTGCTCGGGCTGAACCCGATCTCGGCGGCGATGGCCAGGATCCGCTGGCGGGTCGCCTCGGACACGCCGGGCTGTCCGTTCAGCGCGTACGACACCGCGCCCTTGGAGACCCCGGCCCGCCGGGCGACATCGGCGATGGTCGGCCGCTTCACCGGCGTGTTCCTCCACTCGTCCGGCCCCGGGGGGCAAGTCCTACCGCCGTCGGGGTGACCGGCGGCTGCCACGCTACTGCAAGGGGTCCGGCGGCCGACCGGCACGCAGGACCCGGGACTGAACGGGGCAGTCCGTGAACTTGCGCGGTTAAGCGTACGACGGCACCAGGTAGCCTCCGCCAGAACTTCGCTCACGAATTTGCGTAGGAGAGCGATTCACCACGCATGGTCGCGCTCCCAAGGCGTCGGAAGGATTACGGGAAAGGCCACCTGTTGACCTGCCGTTGACAGTGTCCTGGGTCACCCGTACGGTGTGCTCACTTATCCGGTTCAGTCAACGTCTCTCGATCTCGGGAGCGTTCCCATCTTGGCGCGGAGGATGACATGAAACGGTCCTGGACGCACTGGGCCCGGGCGGCCACCATCGGTGCCGTCAGCCTGGTCATGGTCGCGGCGTGCAGTGGCAGGAGCACCACCGGCGGCTCGGAGGCGGCCGACGGTCAGATCACCCTGAAGATCAATTTCTGGGGCGACTTCGGCCTGACCGACCTCAAGGCCAAATACGAGGCCGCGCACCCGAACGTCAAGATCCAGCTGAACTCGGGCGAGTACAACGCCCAGCACGAGGACCTGCAGAAGAAGCTCGTCGCGGGCAACGGCGCGCCGGACATCGCGGCGATCGACGAGGGCTTCATGGTCCAGTTCCGCAGCCAGTCGGACAAGTTCGTCAACCTGCTCGACAAGGGCGCCGGCTCGTACGAGAGCAAGTACCTGCCCTGGAAGTGGAAGCAGTCCCTGTCGGCCGACGGCAAGACCCAGATCGGCCTCGGCACCGACGTCGGTGGCCTGGCCATGTGCTACCGGACCGACCTGTTCAAGGCCGCCGGCCTGCCCACCGAGCGCGACCAGGTTTCCGCGCTCTGGCCCACCTGGGACAAGTTCATCGAGGTCGGCCAGCAGTACACCGCCAAGACCAGGAAGAAGTTCATCGACTCGGGCACCAACCTGTTCAACCCGATCCTCGGCCAGCAGCCGGTCGGCTTCTTCAACGAGCAGGAGCAGCTCCAGATGGACGGCGGCCCGAAGGTCGCCTTCGACTACACCGTCAAGGCCATCCAGGCCGGGCTCTCGGCCAACCTGGCCAGCTTCCAGGCCGACTGGGACAAGGGCTTCACCAGTGGCTCCTTCGCCGCGCTCGCCTGCCCGGCGTGGATGCTCGGCCACATCAAGGACACCGCGCCCGGCACCCAGGGCAAGTGGGACATCGCCGCGGTGCCCGGCGGCGGCGGCAACTGGGGCGGCTCGTTCCTGACCATCCCCAAGCAGGGCAAGCACGTCGATGAGGCGTACAAGCTGCTGGAGTGGCTGGTCCAGCCGGAGCAGCAGATCGAGATCTTCAAGAAGGTCGGCAACCTGCCCTCGCAGCCCGCGCTCTACGCCGACCCGGCGATCGCCGACTTCAAGAACCCGTTCTTCAACAACGCCCCGGTCGGGCAGATCTTCCCGAAGATGGCCCAGGGCCTCACCCCGCAGTACCTGGGCAAGAAGAACGGCCCCACCCGGGTCGCCGTCGAGAACGTCATCAACCGGGTGCAGAACAAGAGCCTGAAGCCGGACGCCGCCTGGGGCGAGGCGGTCAAGGAGGCCGAGAAGGTCGCCAACTCCTGATCAGAGGCCGGTGACGGAGCGGGTGCTGCCCGCTCCGTCACCGCCTGACCCGTCACCCACCTCGGCCCTGGAGTGATCCGATGTCCACCACCCGTGCCGCGCCCGCGCCGTCGAGCCGCCGAGCCGCGCCGGAGCGCGGCCGCTCCGGGGACGACCGGCGGCTGACCTGGCGCAACCGGCTGTACCGCTTCGACATGCGCTACCTGCCGTACCTGATGATCGCCCCGTTCTTCCTGCTCTTCCTCGTGTTCGGGCTCTTCCCGCTGCTCTTCAACGCCGTCGTCGCGCTGCGCAACTACCGGCTCGACGACCCGACGCTGCCGTACTGGGCCGGCTTCGAGAACTTCAGCAAGCTCGTCGGCGACGAGGACTTCTGGAACGCCCTCTACAACACCTTCGGCATCTTCCTGCTCTCCTCGGTGCCGCAACTGCTGCTCGCGCTCGTGGTCGCCTCGCTGCTCAACCGCAAGCTGCGGGCGCAGACCTGGTGGCGGGTGGGCATGCTGCTGCCGTACGTCACGCCGATCGTCGCCTCGACGATGGTGTTCAGCGTCTTCTTCTCCCGCGACTTCGGCATGGCCAACTGGGCGCTCGGCCTGTTCGGCCTCGGCGGGCCGGACGACCCGATCGACTGGCGGGCCGACAAGCTGCACGCCTGGATCGCCGTCGCCACGATGGTCAACTGGAAGTGGATCGGCTACAACGCCCTGCTGTACCTGGCCGCGATGCAGTCCATCCCGCGCGACGTCTACGAGGCGGCGGCGATCGACGGCGCCGGCCCGTGGAAGCAACTCTGGCGGATCACGGTGCCGATGATCCAGCCGGTGGTGCTGTTCACGGTGATCCTCTCCACCATCGGCGGGCTCCAGCTCTTCACCGAGCCGATGCTCTTCGATCCGAACGCGCAGGCCGCGACCGGTGGGCCGAATGGCGAGTGGCAGACCATCGCCCAGCTCATCTACAAGGTCGGCTGGAAGGACCTCAACCTCGGCTACGCCGCGGCGATGTCCTGGGCCCTCTTCCTGATCATCCTGATCGTCGCCGGCGTCAACTACCTGGTGACGAACCGACTGTCCGGAGGCCGGAAATGACCGCCGCCACCCCGGCGCGCCGCAGGCCGCGGCTGATGGCCCGGGCCCCGCAGGACACCCCGGCCGGGTTCTGGACCTACCTCTTCCTCGCGGTGACCCTGATGTTCGCCGCGTTCCCGCTCTACTGGATGTTCGTCATCGCGACCAGCAACGACGAGGCGCTCGCCAAGCTGCCGCCGGCGGTCGTCCCGGGCGACCGGTTCCTGACCAACGTCCGCGAGGTCTTCTCCCTCCAGGACGTCTACTTCGCCGCCTCGCTGGTCAACAGCGTCATCGTCTCGACCGTGGTGACCGCCTCGGTGCTCTTCTTCTGCTCGCTGGCCGGCTTCGCCTTCGCCAAGCTGCGCTTCGCGGGCAGCAACGCGCTGATGCTCTTCGTGGTGCTCACCCTGACCGTGCCCAACCAGCTCGGCATCGTGGCGCTCTACATCGTGATGGGCAAGCTCGGCTGGAACGGCACCCTGCTCGCGGTCATCGCCCCCGGCCTGGTCACCGCGTTCGGCGTGTTCTACATGCGGCAGTTCATCGTCAACACCGTCCCGGACGAGCTGATCGAGTCGGCCCGGGTGGACGGGGCCACCACCATGCGGGTGTACACCAGCATCGTGCTGCCGGCGATCCGGCCGGCCCTGGCGGTGCTCGGCCTGCTCACCTTCGTGGCCACCTGGAACGACTTCCAGTGGCCGTTGATCACGCTGAGCGGCACCGACTTCCCGACCTCGATGGTGGCGGTCTCCGACCTGGCCAGCGGAAACTACGTGATCTACCGGCGGGTGCTCGCGGGCGCGTTCATCGCCACCGTCCCCCTGCTGGTCATGCTGTTCATCGGTGGACGCCAGATCGTCCGCGGAATCATGGAAGGCGCGGTGAAGTCTTGAGCCGTCAAGCGCTGCACGAGGGTTGGGTGCTACGGGCCGTACCCGGTCCGCAGGTGCCGCCGGAGGTCGCCGACCAGGCAGTCCCGGCCACCGTGCCCGGCTGCGTGCACACCGACCTGCTGGCCGCCGGGCTCATCCCCGACCCGTACCTGGACGACAACGAGAACCGGCTCGGCTGGATCGCGCGGACCGACTGGGTCTACGAGACCACCTTCCCCTGGCAGCCGGGCGACGACGACCGGGTGGACCTGGTCTGCGCCGGTCTGGACACGGTCGCCACGGTGACCCTCAACGGCGTCGAGGTCGGCCGCACCGAGAACCAGCACCGCGGGTACCGGTTCGGCGTCGGGTCGCTGCTGCGGCGCGGCGCGAACACGCTCACCGTCCGCTTCGACTCGCCGTACCGCTACGCCGAGGCGCACCGGGACCGGCTCGGCGACCGGCCCAACGCGTACCCGGAGCCCTTCCACTTCATCCGCAAGACCGCCTGCAACTTCGGCTGGGACTGGGGCCCCACCCTGGTCACCGCCGGTATCTGGCAGGAGATCGGGCTGCACGCCTGGTCGACCGCCCGGCTGGCGACCGTCCGCCCGCTGGTCACCGTCGAGGGCGGCACCGGCCGGGTGGCGGTGCACGTCGAGGTGGAGCGGGTGGCCGAGGCGCCGCTCACCGTGCACGCCACGGTGGCCGGCGCGGCCGTCGAGGTCACCGTCCCGGCCGGGGAGCGCGGCGCCGCCGTCGCGGCGCTCACCGTCCGCGACCCCGAGCTGTGGTGGCCCGTCGGGCACGGCGACCAGCCCCGCTACGACCTCGAGGTGACCCTCCGCGCCGAGGACGGCCGGGCGCTGGACCGCTGGTCCCGCCGGATCGGCTTCCGCTCGGTACGCCTGGACACCGCCCCCGACGCGCACGGCTCCGCGTTCACCCTGCACGTCAACGACGTGCCGGTGTTCGTCAAGGGCGTCAACTGGATCCCCGACGACGCGTTCCCCAACCGGGTAACCCGGCCGCGGCTGGCCGAGCGGTTCGCCCAAGCGGTCGGTGCGAACGTCAACCTGCTCCGGGTCTGGGGCGGCGGCCGGTACGAGTCGGAGGATTTCTACGAGCTGGCCGACTCCCTCGGCCTGCTGGTGCAGCAGGACTTCCTCTTCGCCTGCGCCGCGTACCCGGAGGAGGAGCCGTTCCGCACCGAGGTCGAGGCGGAGGCGCGGGAGCAGGTCACCCGGCTGGCCGCCCACCCCTCGCTGGTGCTCTGGACCGGCAACAACGAGAACATCTGGGGCTGGCACGACTGGGACTGGCAGGCGCCGCTCGCCGGGCGCACCTGGGGGCGGGGCTACTACCTGGAGCTGCTGCCCGCGATCCTCGGGGAGCTGGACCCGACCCGGCCGTACTGGCCGGGCAGCCCCTGGTCGGGCAGCGAGGAGATCCACCCCAACGACCCGGCGCACGGCACCATGCACATCTGGGACGTCTGGAACACCGACGACTACCTGAAGTACCGGGAGTACGTGCCGCGCTTCGTCGCCGAGTTCGGCTACCAGGCGCCCCCGGCGTACGCGACCCTGCGCCGGGCCATCTCGGACGAGCCGCTCGCGCCCGACTCGCCGGGCATGGCCCACCACCAGAAGGCCGCCGACGGCGACCGGAAGCTCCGGCGCGGGCTGGACGCCCACCTGCCGGCGCCCGCCGACTTCGACGACTGGCACTACCTCACCCAGCTCAACCAGGCCCGGGCCATCCAGCTCGGTGTCGAGCACTTCCGCTCGCACCGGCCGGTCTGCACGGGCACCATCGTCTGGCAGCTCAACGACTGCTGGCCGGTCACCTCCTGGTCGGCGGTCGACGGCGACGGCCGCCGCAAGCCGCTCTGGTACGCGCTGCGCCGGGCGTACGCCGACCGGCTGCTCACCGTGCAGCCGCGGGACGGCGGGCTGGCGCTGGTGGCGGTCAACGAGACCGGCGAGGCGTGGCAGGCGGCGGCCACCGTCACCCGGCTCACCCTGGCCGGGGAGCCGAGGGCGAAGACCTCGGTCGACCTCGACGTCCCGGCGTACGCCTCGGTCGTGCTGGCGCTGCCCGCGGAGCCGGCGCGGCCGGACGAGGCCCGGCGGGAGCTGCTGGTCGCGGAGGCCGGCGACAGCGCGGAGCGGGCGCTGTGGTTCTTCGCCGAGGACCGGGAGATCGAGTGGCCGGCGGCGGAGTGGGATGCCACGGTCGAACCGGTCGACGGCGGCCAACTGGTCCGGGTGACCGCCCGGACGGTGCTGCGCGACCTGACGCTGTTCCCGGACCGGCTGCACCCGTCGGCGGAGGTGGACCAGGCGCTCGTCACCCTGCTGCCCGGGGAGTCGGCGACGTTCACCGTCCGCGCGGACGCCCCGCTCGACCCGGGCGCCCTCACCCGCCGCCCGGTGCTGCGCTGCGTCAACGACATCACCGCGTGCAGGGCGTGAGGCGGCGACCGGCCGGGGTGCTGCGGGCACTGGCCGGGCCGGGTCGGAACCCGAGCGCGGGCCTCGCTGAGTAGCGCCATTTGCGGATCTTGGACAATTGCTGTTCCTGGCCAACGGCAACTGTCCAAGATCCCGGTCCCGACGACCTGGGGCAAGCCCGACGAGCCGTTCCAGCCGCCGGTCGGGATGGCCGGCATGACGCTGGGGGGAGGGTGCCGTGAGCCTCGACGGCGCCTCGCCGTCCGACGAGAACCCGGCCGCCGACTCGGGCGGAGTGCCACGCGGCGACCAGTGATGCCGGGGCCCGCGTCCTCGGCGCCGGCGCCCCGCCGACATGGCCGCGATCCCGGGCACCCTCCTGAGAGCGATATGTCTCGGAGGCATATTTATGTCTCTGAGGCATATCGCTCTTCAGGCATGTGTGCCCCTGCCGGGAAGCGGCCCCCTCTTTCCCCGCCGCCGAAGCTGGCGCGGCCGAAGCCTGCGCCACCTGGGCCATGTCGTCCCGAGCCGCGGGTGCTGCGAACCCGCCGATCCGCTCTCCGGCCGTCCGACGCCGAGCGGCCGTGACTTGAAGGTTTTTGCAAGTGCTAAAGTCTTCAGCGGTTCGAGAGGGGTGTTCATGTCGGTGCCGCTGTACCAGGCGAAGGCGGAGCTGTTCCGCACGCTTGGCCATCCCGTCCGGATCCGGGTGCTCGAACTGCTTCGGGACGGACCGAAGCCGGTCCGCGATCTGCTGGCCGCCATCGACGTCGAGGCGTCCAACCTCTCGCAGCAGCTCGCCGTGCTGCGCCGTGCCGGCATGGTCACCTCCTACCGGGAGGGCCCGCTGGTCATGTACTCGCTGAGCACGCCCGACGTGGCCGACCTGCTCGCCGCGGGCCGGCGCATCCTCGGCGCGGTGCTCACCGACCGGGACGCCCTCCTCGACGAGCTGCGCGCCTCCGGGACCGACCGGTGAGCGCCGGGACGGCCGAGCGCGCGCCGCGGGCCGGGGGGACCGCGCTGGCCGCGGTCGGGGAGCGGATCCGCGGGCTGCTGCCCGGGCGGGCCGACTGGGCGGCGGTGCGCCGGTCACCCCGGCGCGACCTGCTCGCCGGCCTCACCGTCGCCGTGGTGGCGCTGCCCCTCGCGCTCGCGTTCGGCGTCACCTCCGGGCTCGGCGCCGAGGCCGGCCTGGTCACCGCAGTGGTCGCCGGGGCGGTCGCGGCGATCTTCGGGGGGTCCAACCTCCAGGTCTCCGGCCCGACCGGGGCGATGACCGTGGTGCTGGTGCCGGTGGTGCAGCGCTTCGGGGCCGGCGGCGTACTGATGGTCGGCGCGCTGGCCGGGCTGCTGCTGATCGCCCTCGCCCTGGCCCGCCTCGGCCGGTACGTCCGCTACCTGCCGACCCCGGTGATCGAGGGCTTCACCGCCGGCATCGCCGTGGTCATCGCCCTGCAACAGGTGCCGGCGGCGCTCGGCGTCACCGACGCCCGGGGCGAGAAGGTCTGGGCGGTGGCCGCCGACGCGGTCGCCCGGTTCGCCGTACACCCCCGGCCCGCCGCCGTCGCGGTGGCGCTCGGCGTGGCGGCCCTCATGCTGCTCGGCGCCCGGTGGCGACCCGGCGTGCCGTTCTCCCTGCTCGGGGTGGCCGCCGCCACCGTCCTCGCCGAGCTGGCCCCGGTCGACCTGGTCCGGATCGGCACCCTGCCGCAGGGGCTGCCCGCGCCCTCGCTGGCCTTCCTCGACCTCGGCGCGGTCGGGACGCTGCTGCCCAGCGCCGTTGCGGTCGCCGCGCTCGCCGCGCTGGAGAGCCTGCTCTCCGCCACCGTGGCGGACGGCATGACCGTCGGCCAGCGGCACGACCCGGACCAGGAACTCTTCGGCCAGGGCCTGGCCAACCTGGCCTCCCCGCTCTTCGGCGGCATCCCCGCCACCGCCGCCATCGCCCGTACCGCGGTGAACGTGCGCGCCGGGGCGTCCTCGAAGCTCGCCGCGCTCACCCACGCCGTCGCCCTCGCCGCGATCGTGCTCGCTGCCGCCCCGCTGGTCGGCCGCATCCCGCTCGCCGCCCTGGCCGGGGTGCTGCTCGCCACCACCGTCCGGATGGTGGAGGCCGGCTCGCTCCGGGCGCTGCTGCGGGCCACCCGGGCCGACGCGGTGGTGCTGGTGCTGACCTTCGCGGTCACGGTGATCTGGGATCTGGTCACCGCCGTGGCGGTCGGGCTCGCCGTGGCGGTCGTGCTCGCCCTGCGCGCGGTGGCCCGCAGCGCCCGGCTGGAGCAGGTGCCCCTCGACCAGGGCGAGCACAGCGCCGAGGAGCACGCCCTGCTCGCCGAGCACATCGTCGCGTACCGGCTGGACGGGCCGCTCTTCTTCGCCGCCGCGCACACCTTCCTGCTGGAACTGGCCGAGGTGGCCGACGTCCGGGTGGTGATCCTGCGGATGTCCCGGGTGTCCACCGTCGACGCCACCGGCGCCCAAGTGCTCGGCGACGCGATCGACCGGCTGCGCGGCCGGGGGATCACCGTGCTGCTCTCCGGCATCACCCCCGGCCACGATGAGGTGCTCAGCGCCCTCGGCGTCGCCGACGAGCTACGCCGCGAGGGCCTGGTCTTCCCGGACACGCCGGCCGCCATCCGGCACGCCCGGACCATCGCCCTCGCCGACGTTCCCGCCTAGCCCGGCAGGGCGCCCAGCCCGGCAGGAGGGCGAGGCAGGCGACGGCGAGTCGTCAGTGACATCAGCTCGAAAGCGTCATGACACCCGTGTCTCGCCGCCGCGCGTCACGGCCCCCTGGTCCTACTCCGGCACCCGCCGGTACGCGCCGTCGCTGGCCGAGGTGGCCATCGAGGCGTACGCCCGCAGCGCGGCGGAGACCGGCCGCTGCCGGTCGGCCGGGGTGTACGGGCGGTCCCGCTTCTCCTCCGCCACCCGGCGCGCCTGGAGCACGTCGTCCGGCACGTTCAGCTGGATCGACCGGGCCGGGATGTCGATGACGATCTCGTCGCCCTCCCGCACCAGCGCGATCAGGCCGCCCGAGGCCGCCTCGGGCGAGACGTGCCCGATGGACAGCCCGGAGGTGCCGCCGGAGAAGCGGCCGTCGGTGAGCAACGCGCAGGACCGGCCCAGCCCCCGGCCCTTCAGGAACGAGGTGGGGTAGAGCATCTCCTGCATGCCCGGGCCGCCCTTCGGCCCCTCGTACCGGATGACCACCACGTCCCCGGGGACGACCTGCTTGGCCAGGATCGCCGACACCGCGTCGTCCTGCGATTCGTAGACCTTGGCCGGCCCGCGGAAGGTCAGGCACTCCTCGGGCACCCCGGCCGTCTTCACCACGCAGCCGTCCGGCGCCAGGTTGCCGTGCAGGATGGCCAGTCCGCCGTCCGCGCTGTACGCGTGCTCCCGGTCCCGCACGCAGCCGCCGGCCGCGTCGGTGTCCAGCGACGACCAGCGGTTGGTGGTGGAGAACGGCTCGGTGGTGCGCACCCCGCCCGGGGCGGCGTGGAACAGCTCCACCGCCTCGGGGGTGGCCGAGCCGCCGCGCACGTCCCAGTCGGCCAGCCACTGCGTCAGGTCGGGCGAGTGCACCGCGTGCACGTCCCGGTTGAGCAGGCCGGCGCGGTCCAGCTCGCCGAGGATGGCCGGGATGCCGCCCGCCCGGTGCACGTCCTCCATGTGGTACTGCGGCGAGTTCGGCGCGACCTTGGCCAGGCAGGGCACCCGGCGGGAGATCGCGTCGATGTCCGCCACCCCGAAGTCCAGCTCCGCCTCGCGGGCGGCGGCGAGCAGGTGCAGCACGGTGTTGGTCGAGCCGCCCATCGCCACGTCCAGGGCGACGGCGTTCTCGAAGGCGGCCCGGTTGGCGATCGCGCGGGGCAGCACCGAGGCGTCGTCCTCGTCGTACCAGCGCTTGGCGATCTCGACGGCGGTGCGGCCGGCCTCGACGAAGAGCGAGCGGCGCGCGGCGTGGGTGGCCAGCGTCGACCCGTTGCCGGGCAGCGCCAGGCCGATCGCCTCGGTGAGGCAGTTCATCGAGTTGGCGGTGAACATGCCGGAGCAGGAGCCGCAGGTCGGGCAGGCGGAGCGCTCGATCTGGCCGAGCTGGTCCTCGGTGACCGACTCGTTCGACGCGGCAATCATGGCGTCGATCAGGTCGATCTTGGAGTGCACCACGCCCTCGATGGCCACCGTCTTGCCGGCCTCCATCGGCCCGCCGGAGACGAACACCGTCGGGATGTTGAGCCGCAGCGCGGCCAGCAGCATGCCCGGCGTGATCTTGTCGCAGTTGGAGATGCAGACCAGGGCGTCCGCGCAGTGCGCGTTGACCATGTACTCCACCGCGTCGGCGATCAGCTCCCGGCTGGGCAGCGAGTAGAGCATGCCGCCGTGGCCCATGGCGATGCCGTCGTCCACGGCGATGGTGTTGAACTCCCGGCCCACCCCGCCGGCCTCGGCCACCGCGTCGGCGACCAGGCCGCCGAGGTCCTTGAGGTGTACGTGACCGGGTACGAACTGGGTGAAACTGTTGGCGATGGCGACGATCGGCTTGCCGAAGTCGTCGTCGGTCATCCCGGTGGCCCGCCACAGGGCCCGGGCGCCGGCCATCGTCCGACCGTGGGTGGAGGTCCTCGACCGCAGCTCAGGCATGCACACCAGTCTGACACCGCCGGCGCGGGGACCCCGCGGCACGCGGACCGTGTCCCAACAGTTGCGCACCCGGTGCCCCACGCGGTGCGCGGATCCGGCACAGTTGGGGTCGTGCGCTTCCCTCCGGGCATGCTCGCCGTGGCGGTGCTGAGCGGGCTCGTCGCCGCCGGCGCCACCGCGCTGCTGGCCGCCTCGGCCCGCCGTCGGGGTGGGCCGCACCGGCGGGCGTACGCGCTGCTCGCCGCGGCCGGCGGTGGCGCGCTGCTCACCCTCCTGGCCGGGCTCACCGGCGCGCTCGCCGCCAGTGACCACTGGGCGCACCAGCAGGGGCAGCGCACCGGCTGGGCGACCCTGGTCTCGGTGGGCACCACGATCAGCGGGTCCGCGGTCGGCGTCGCCCTGCTCCGGCTGCTCGGCGCCACGGTCACCCGGTCCGCCACCGCCCGGCTGATGCTCGACGGCCTGATCATGGCGAGCGCGCTCTGGTTCGTCGGCTGGGTGGTCTTCACCGAGCCGACCCGGCTGCTCGGCGCGGTCACCCCGGTGGCCTGCGTACCGATCGTGCTGGCCACGGTGACCGCCGCGCTCGCCGGCGGGCTCACTCTGATCATGGTGCTCCGCGCCGTGCCGCCGCGCGGCCGGCTCGCCCTGCTCGGGGCCGGGGTGACCGGGGTGACCTGCGGCGGCCTGGGCCTGGCCGCCGGGCTCTGTCAGGCCGGCCCGGGCATGGCGGCCACCGGCGGGGCGCTGCTCGCCGCCGGGCTGCTCGCCGTCGCCCTGGCGGTGCACCGGGTCGACCTGCCCGGGCAGGTCGACGTCGACCTGATCCGCCGCGACGGCGAGTACGCCTTCGTGCCGATGTTCGCGATGGCCGCCTCGGCGATGTACCACCTCGTCCAGGGCGGCCGGTTCGACGTGTTCGGCATCGTGGCCGGCAGTGTCGAGGGCTTCGCCCTGGTGGCCCGGCAGTACCTGGCCCTCAACGACGTCCGCGGCTACGCCGGCCGGCTGGCCGAGCGGGAGGCGCACTTCCGTGAGCTGGCGCACACCGACCCGCTCACCGGGCTGGCCAACCGGCGTGGGCTGCTGCGGGCGCTGCACCGGTGCGCCGAGGCGGGCGTGCCCTGCGTGCTGCTCGGGATGGACCTGGACGGCTTCAAGAACGTCAACGACATGCGCGGCCACGACGTCGGCGACGCGGTGCTGGCCGAGGTGGGCCGGCGGCTGCGCGGCAACCTGCGCCCGGGGGACCTGGCCGCCCGGCTCGGCGGCGACGAGTTCGCGGTGCTGATGCACGGCGGGAGCGACCCCGGCCCGGTCGCCCAGCGGCTGCTCGGGGTGCTCGGCCGCCCGTACGAGGAGGCGGACGGGCCGGTCTTCCTCTCGGTCAGCATCGGGGTGGCCGCCAACGCCGAGGAGACCGATGTCGAGCTGCTGCTGCGCAACGCCGATCTGGCGCTGCGCTACGCCAAGCAGCGGGGCAAGAACCGGATCGAGCGCTACGACGCCGCGTACGACCAGTTGCTGCGCCGGCGGACCGTGCTGGAGCACGAGCTGCGCGGGGCGATCGAGCGGGACGAGCTGCGGCTGGCCTTCCAGCCGGTGGCCTCGCTGCCGTCGGTACGCCCGGTGGGCGCGGAGGCGCTGCTCCGCTGGCACCACCCGGAGCTGGGCAACGTCCGGCCGGACGAGTTCATCCCGCTCGCCGAGGAGTGCGGGATGATCTCGAAGCTGGGCGCCTGGGTGCTGCACCAGGCCTGCTACCAGCTCTCCCGCTGGCTGGCCGACGGGCACGACGTCTGGGTCTCGGTGAACGTCTCGCCGCGCGAGCTGCACGCCCCGGAGTACGTGGTCCAGGTCGCCGACGCGCTGCGCGCCCACCACGTCCCGCCCCAGCGGCTGGTGCTGGAGGTCACCGAGCAGGCGGTCGCCACCGACCTGGACGAGCTGATCCGCCGGCTCAGCGCGTTGCGCCTCACCGGGGTGCGGATCGCGCTGGACGACTTCGGCGCGGGCTACTCCTCGCTGGGGCAGCTGCGCCGGCTGCCGATCGACATTCTGAAGATCGACCACAGCCTGGTCGCCGAGCACGAGCCGGTCCGCCCGGTGGGCCGGGACGGCCCGGCCTTCGCCCCGATGGTGGACATCGTGATGCGCCTCGGGCACCACTTCGGCCTGGAGGTGATCGCCGAGGGGGTGACCAACCCGACCGAACTGGCTGCGGTGGTCGCCGCCGGCTGCCGGTTCGGGCAGGGCGCGCTCTTCGGCTGGGGGGTGCCCGCCGAGCACCTGGAGGCGATGCTGGAGGCGGCCAGCTCGCCCGGGGCGCGGCCGGCCACGCTGCCGCCGCCCCCGCCGGCCCCGCCGGTGCGTCCCGGCCCGTCGCCGCTGCTGCCCCGGCTGCGGTCGAATCCACCCCCGTCGGTGCCCGCCCCGCGTACCTCGAATGAGGGATCTTCGCAGGTGGCACCGGTCGCGGAGAGCGTGTCACGGCCCGACACGCCCACGTCCGTGAACCAGAATGTGGGATCAGTTGACTCATCGCGTGAGATGCGTCAGGCTTAGCCCCATGTCGTCGAACCGGTCGCTGCGAGTACTTACCTGAGCGCACTCTCCCTCCTCGAGAGTGCGCTGGCCCCGTGCATCTGCACGTGGGCTTTTTTGTTGCCGTCGGACCATCGCCGGGACGCCCGCCGTCCCATCCTGAGAAGCGCATCACCCACTCCAGCCGAAGGCTTGAACCGCCATGACGAGACCCACGCCAGAGACCCTCGCCCACTCCGCCCGGCGCGCCCGCGCGACCACCGAGCCGGCGGGTGACACCGACCACGCCCCCACCCCCCGCAACGGCTCCGTCCCGGCCGCGCCGGCCGTACGGCAGCCCGCCACGGCCCAGGTCTCCGGCGCCGGCTCGCTGGTGCGGTCGCTCGAGGCGCTCGGCGTCGACGTCGTCTTCGGCATCCCGGGCGGCGCGATCCTGCCGGCGTACGACCCGCTCTACGACTCCACCGTCCGGCACATCCTGGTCCGCCACGAGCAGGGCGCCGGGCACGCCGCCACCGGGTACGCGCAGGCCACCGGCAAGGTGGGTGTCTGCATGGCCACCTCCGGCCCGGGCGCGACCAACCTGGTCACCCCGATCGCCGACGCGTACATGGACTCGGTGCCGCTGGTGGCGATCACCGGCCAGGTCGCCCGCCCCTCGATCGGCACGGACGCCTTCCAGGAGGCGGACATCCAGGGCATCACCCTGCCGATCACCAAGCACAACTTCCTGGTGCAGACCGCCGACGAGATCCCGCAGGTCCTCGCGGAGGCGTTCCACCTGGCCTCGACCGGCCGGCCCGGTCCGGTCCTGGTGGACATCCCCAAGGACGTCCTCCAGGCGCAGACCACCTTCGCCTGGCCGCCCACCCTGGACCTGCCCGGCTACCGGCCGACCCTGCACCCGCACGGCAAGCAGATCCGCGAGGCGGCCCGGCTGATGACCACCGCCCGCCGCCCGGTGCTCTACGTCGGCGGCGGCGTGCTGAAGGCCGGCGCCACCGACGGGCTGCGCCGGCTGGCGGAGCTGACCGGCATCCCGGTGGTCACCACCCTGATGGCGCTCGGCGCGTTCCCCGACTCGCACCGGCAGCACCTGGGCATGCCCGGCATGCACGGCACCGTCGCCGCGGTCTACGGCCTGCAGAAGGCCGACCTGATCGTCGCGCTCGGGGCCCGCTTCGACGACCGGGTCACCGGCCGGCTGGACTCGTTCGCCCCGGACGCCACCGTGGTGCACGCCGACATCGACCCCGCCGAGATCGGCAAGAACCGGCACGCGGACGTGCCGATCGTCGGCGACGCGCGGCACGTGATCGACGAACTGATCGCCGCGGTCACCACCGAGCGGGCGGCCCGGCCGGTCGTCGACCTCGGCGACTGGTGGACCCAGCTCGACGACCTGCGCAAGCGCTACCCGCTGGGGTACGAGGAGCCGGCCGACGGCACGCTCTCGCCGCAGTACGTGATCAAGCGGCTGGGCGAGATCGCCGGCCCGGACACCATCTACGTGGCGGGCGTCGGCCAGCACCAGATGTGGGCCAGCCAGTTCATCTCGTACGAGAAGCCGTACACCTGGTTGAACTCCGGCGGCCTCGGCACCATGGGGTACGCCGTCCCGGCGGCGATGGGCGCCAAGGTCGGCAAGCCGGACACCACGGTCTGGGCGGTGGACGGCGACGGCTGCTTCCAGATGACCAACCAGGAGCTGGCCACCTGCGCCCTGGAGGGCATCCCGATCAAGGTCGCCGTGATCAACAACGGCAACCTGGGCATGGTCCGGCAGTGGCAGACCCTCTTCTACGGGGAGCGCTACTCCAACACCGAGCTGGGCACCCACAAGCACCGCATCCCGGACTTCGTCAAGCTCGCCGAGGCGCTCGGCTGCGTCGGCCTGCGGTGTGAGAACGCCGCCGACGTGGACAAGACCATCGCCGCCGCCATGGAGATCAACGACGCGCCCGTGGTCATCGACTTCGTGGTCGGCAAGGACGCCATGGTCTGGCCGATGGTGGCCGCCGGCACCAGCAACGACGAGATCATGTTCGCCCGGGGTGTCCGCCCCGACTTCGACGAGGACGAGCTGTAATGACGATGCACACTTTGTCCGTGCTTGTCGAGAACAAGCCCGGTGTCCTGGCGCGGGTGTCCGGGCTGTTCTCCCGGCGCGGCTTCAACATCGACAGCCTCGCCGTCGGGGAGACCGAGAACCCGGACGTCTCCCGGATCACCATTGTGGTGAACGCCGAGTCGTCTCCGCTGGAGCAGGTCACCAAGCAGCTCAACAAGCTGGTCAACGTACTGAAGATCGTGGAGCTGGACCCGCAGGTCTCGGTGGCCCGGGAGCTGCTGCTGGTCAAGGTCCGGGCGGACCGCAACGCCCGCGGGCAGGTGCTGGAGACGGTGAACCTGTTCCGCGCCCGGGTGGTCGACGTCGCCCCGGACACGCTGACCATCGAGGCCACCGGCACCCCCGACAAGCTCGACGCGCTGCTGCGGGACCTGGAGCCCTTCGGCATCAAGGAGATGGTCCAGTCCGGCACGGTGGCGATCGGGCGCGGCTCGCGCTCCATCACCGCCGGCCCGGCACTGCGCGCCGCCTGAGCACGACCCGATCGGCGCGCCGCCGCGCCGACCGGACCCGCACCGCACAGATTCACGACGGGCCGAAGCGGACCGCCGTAGGAAAGGGAAGTCAATGAGCGTTGAGGTGTACTACGACGACGACGCCGACCTGGGTGTGATCCAGGGCCGCAAGGTCGCGGTGATCGGGTACGGCAGCCAGGGCCACGCCCACGCCCTGTCGCTGCGCGACTCCGGCGTCGACGTGGTGATCGGCCTGCCCGCCGGCTCGAAGAGCCGGCCGAAGGCCGAGGAGCAGGGCCTGCGGGTGCTCACCCCGGCCGAGGCGGCGGCCGAGGCCGACGTGATCATGATCCTGGCGCCGGACACCGCGCAGCGGGCCCTGTACGCCGACGCGATCGCCCCCAACCTGGCCCCCGGCAAGGCGCTCTTCTTCGGGCACGGCTTCAACATCCGGTACGGCCTGATCAAGCCCCCGGCCGACGTGGACGTGGCGATGGTCGCCCCGAAGGGCCCGGGTCACCTGGTGCGCCGCCAGTACGTCGACGGCAAGGGCGTGCCCTGCCTGGTCGCCGTCGAGCAGGACGCCAGCGGCAACGCCTTCGGCCTGGCCCTGGCGTACGCGAAGGCGATCGGCGGCACCCGGGCCGGCGCGATCAAGACCACCTTCACCGAGGAGACCGAGACCGACCTCTTCGGCGAGCAGGCGGTGCTCTGCGGCGGCGCGGCGGCGCTGGTGCAGACCGGCTTCGAGGTGCTCACCGAGGCCGGCTACGCCCCCGAGGTGGCCTACTTCGAGTGCCTGCACGAGCTGAAGCTGATCGTCGACCTGATGTACGAGGGCGGCATCGCCCGGATGCGCTACAGCATCTCGGACACCGCCGAGTACGGCGACCTGTCCCGCGGCCCCCGGATCATCGACTCCCGGGTCAAGGAGGAGATGCGCAAGATCCTCGGTGAGATCCAGTCCGGCGAGTTCGCCCGCGAGTGGGTCGCCGAGGACGAGGCCGGCCGGCCGAACTTCGCCAAGTGGCGGGCGGAGGGCGCGGCGCACCCGATCGAGGAGACCGGGCAGAAGCTGCGGGCGATGATGAGCTGGGTCGACCGGCCCATCACCGAGACCGCCTGACCAGCCTTCCCGCACGGGGCCCGGCGGGGGGGGGGGGGCGGGCGCCCGGGGGCGCGGGGGGCGGGGGGCGGGCCGCGCCCCCGCCCCCGCGGGGGGGGTAGGGGAGCCGGGGGGGGGGGAGGCGGGGCGC